>CAZYEV010000043.1:0-27251 GCA_964646615.1 uncultured Saprospiraceae bacterium | reverse complement strand
CAACACCTGTCGCCGCGTCTCGGGTGCCCAGCTGTGGTCATCACGACCGTCACGTTCGACCCGGCGGGGTGTGATAAGCCTCTGTTGAGTCAGACGACGTGCAACCCCAGTCTGGCGGGCCATACAGTGCAGACGCTGACGAACCTGTTTGGGTCCGACTCGGTAGTGCGTACGACCACGCTGCGGCTGCCCTCGGATACGGTGATGTTGAGCCGGACGACGTGCGACCCGTCGGCGGTGGGTGTATTCACGCAAAGCCTGACGAACCGCTTTGGGTGCGACTCGTTGGTTATCATGACCGTAACGTTCGACCCGGCGGGCGTGGATACGACGCTGTTGAGTCGGACGACGTGCAACCCCAGTCTGGCGGGCACGACGGTGCAGACGCTGACCAATCAGTTTGGGTGCGACTCGGTGGTGATTACGACCACGCTGCTGCTGCCCTCGGACACGGTGAATTTGAGCCGGACGACGTGCGACCCGTCGGCGGTGGGTGTATTCACGCAAAGCCTGACGAATCGTTTTGGGTGCGACTCTATCATCATCACGACCGTGTCGTTAGACCCTGCCGGATGTGCGCCGGTAGCGTCGGTGTTGGGTCAGAGTCCGCTTTGTGCGGGACAGGCGAGTGGTTCGTTTGCCGTTCAGGCGCAGAGTGGGCAGTTGCCTATGACGTTTGCCTGGGCAGGGGGGGGCAGCAGTGGTTCAGGGCAGATTACAGTGTTGGGTACGCCTGCTTTGGTGAGCAATTTGCCGGCAGGGACGTATTTCATCACCGTTACAGCCTCGAATGGCCTGACAGCAACAGCGAGCGTAACGCTGACAGCGCCGCCGCCGCTGACGGTTTCGACGGTGGTTACTTCCAATTTTAGCGGCTTTGGCGTGCGCTGCGCGAATAGTGCGGACGGCACGGCAGCGGCTACGGCAGCGGGTGGCACTTCGCCTTATGCCTATTCGTGGAGCACGGGCAGCATTTCGCCGCAGGTTACAGGGCTATCGGCGGGCACTTACACGGTGCAGGTGCGCGATGCGAACGGCTGTACGGTGGCAACTTCGGTGACGCTGACGGCGCCGCCACCGCTGGCCTTTACAGTCCGAACGGGTACAGTGGATTGTGGCGATACGCTGATGGACATTTCGGTGCTGGCCAATGGCGGCCTTTCGCCGTATCTTATCACGCTGAACGGCAACGCCGTAGCGGGACCTGTGCCCGGTTTGCCTACAGGGACGTATGTTGTAGGCATCCGGGACGCTAACGGCTGCACGGCAGACTCGACGATAACGATAGCGCTGCCGCCTGCACCGACAATTTCCCTGCCGGCGGACACGTCGGTGGTCATGGGCAATGCGCTGACGATTGAGGCAACGACCAACCTGACGTCGTGGCAGCGCTTAGTGTGGGAGCCCCTGCCCGACAGCGCGTGTGCCAATTGCCTGCGGCAGACGTGGACGCCCGAGCGCACACAACGGCTGACGGTGCGTATCACAGACGAAAACGGCTGCACAGCCACGGCCCGCATGTGGGTGCGGGTGCTGCGCACCGTAGAGCTTTACGTGCCCAACGCCGTGCGCCCCCAAAGCGGCGACCCGGCAAACAGCGTCTGGCGCCTGTCGGCGGGCCGCTCGGTGGTCGAATTGCGCGAGGTGCTTCTGTTCGACCGCTGGGGCGACCTGCTCTACCGCTGGACAACGCCCATACCGCCCAACGAATGGCCGGGCTGGGACGGCACGGCGCGCGGGCAAAAGGTCAACCCCGGCGTGTACGTCTATGCCCTCAAAGTGCTGTTGGCCGACGGCAGCGAAGAGGTGGTGAAAGGAGACGTTACGGTGTTGGAATAGCAGTGCCGCAATACGGATTAATTGACGTTACGTACGGTTGAGGCGACTGTTCTGGCGGAAGCCCTCGCGGTCTGCGGAATTCTCTTTTTTCACCGCAAAGGACGCAGAGAAGCGCCTCTGCGTCTTTTCAACTCTGGCCTCGCAGTGGCCTTGCTTAAGGTCAGTTCAAGACGCACTCTAAGCACGTGGATGCACCGCTACCCTGACTGCCTTTCCGTCCGAGATCGCTTGTTTGCGGCCAAAACCTTCTTTCAAGGCTCTGTTTTGGCTGCAAAAGCATCTCATCGCAGCCAAAACGGCTATTTTTATCTCAAATCTGGCTGCAATGAAGGACTATTCATATAGTCTCAGACGAAAAAAGTAGATGCAGAAAAATCGTTTTTTAAAATCAGTTTCCTGATTATCAGGGCTTTAATCTGAATGACTGTCAAACTCAGGAAAAAGTACAGGGCTACCACCTAAGGTAGCCCTGTACTTTTCTGAAGTCTTTGCAACTGTTCTTAATATTTTAGCACGGAAGCATCGGAGGAAAAACTATCTACCTTACTTCTTAAAGATGGTAGGTGCCTTGTCCAATTTACATTTGAGGTAAATGAGCGCGACCTCCTCGTTTTTCATGAAGAGCGTCTCCTGACCATCTTTTTCCTTGATAAGTTCAACCGTTTCAGTTAAGCGGCCCTCTTCGTAGTGGTAGTTCTGGGTGATCCTGAATTTGTTATAAGGCATGAATTTACTTGGCTTGGGTACATACATCGTCAGGACAGAATTGCGGAATTCCGTGTCTGTAGTTCCAGTGCCATTCCCAAGCGAGGCGTTGATCGTGGCCTGCACTTTTCCATTCACTAAGTTTTGGTAAGCCACCTCGAAGTACATCGTCTGGTCTCTGTCGCCGGCTTTCCCATCGTAATCAGGGTGGACTCGATGGATGGTTTTGACGGATTTCCAGAGATTTTCGTACCGCTGCTGTACCACGGTGAACCTGTAATCATAGCTTTCAGCACGCACCCATCGGCCGTTTTCGTAGCGATAAGCCCTACTGATGCCATCCCAGACGATAGTGTAAGCGTCATTCACCTCTAAGGAACGGCTCAGGGGGAGCACTCCATTTTTTGAGGTCTGGCAGGCAGGTGAGAGAGCAACTACTGACGTGGCGAACAAAGCAAAAATCATCTTTTTCATAGTGAAACCTTTTTAGTGTGATATCAACCTTAACACTGCAAAGGTTTCAGTGCCACTCACTTATGAAAATTGACCTTTGTTACAATTTAGATCTTCGGGTTATTTTTCTCCTCAGGCGGCTCAGGCTTTCGCGCTCAAGGCCTAAATAGGAGGCAATATGATACAGTGGTACTCGCTCAAAGACGTTCGGCTTTCGTTCTAATAGGTCGAGATAGCGCTGTTCACCATTTAAGAAAAGGAAACTCTCAGTGCGTTGTTTCGCCAATTGATATGATTGTTCGGCCATGATTCTGCCGAAGCGCTCCCAATTGTGGGATTGGCCATAAATCCGTTGTAACGCAGAGGCGCTAAAGGCAACTATTTGGGCCTCTTCCATTGCTTGAATAAAGTAGCGACTTGGCTCACCTTGCAAAAAGCTACCATATTCCGTTATAAATTCCTCCTCGAAGGCAAAATGGATGTTGATTTCTTTTCCCTCAGAAAGATAATAGACCCTGAAGCAGCCCTTTACAATGAAACCAATCTCAGAGCAGACTTTCCCCTCTTCTAAAAAGAGCGCTTTTTGAGGATAAATTCTCACTCTCAGATAAGGCTCAAAAAGCAGACAATCTTCCTCTGTTAAGAATGCAAACTTTTTTATCCAGTCTTTTAATGCCTTACGTGCGATTGCTTCCTCCATGATACAGGGTTTTACCGGTTACGGAGGCCGAGTTACCTATTTTTGAGTAATTCTTTTTATTGTTGCGCTGCAATAGACTGCCCAGGTTTAGTTGACTTTGCGGGTAGTGAAATAGATTAACTGATAGTCGGCTGAAGTTCGTTTCTAACTCAATGATAGTCAGAAATTTAGTCAAATATCCTCAGTTAAAATCTGCCACTACCGACTCTATGTTCTAGACCAAAATTCCTCCAGCGCAGCTGGCTCAGGGCTTTCAGCCTCCGGTGGCAGGCCGCGTTTCACGCCACTCAGGTATGTGTACATGGCCGGAATGACGAACAGCGTCAGGATGAGGGAGAACAGCATGCCGCCCACGACCACGACACCCAGCGGGATGCGCGAGGTGGCTGCGGCGCCTAAGGCCAGCGCAATAGGCAGAGCGCCCAGCACGGTGGCCAGCGTGGTCATCAGAATGGGCCGCAGGCGCTGTTGGGCCGCCTGAATGACAGCTTCCGTTTTTGAGTGTGCTACGCCGGCGCGCATTTTCTGGTTGGCAAATTCGACGATAAGGATGCCGTTTTTGGTCACTAAGCCGATGAGCATAATCATGCCTATCTGGCTGAAAATGTTGAGCGTGTGGTTGGTCAGGGCCAGCGACAGGAAAGCGCCCGCAATGGCTAAGGGCACCGTGAGCATGATGATGAACGGGTCGCGGAAGCTCTCAAACTGGGCGGCCAGGATAAGGTAAACTAAGCCCAGGGCGAGCAGGAAGGCAAAGGCCGTGTTGCCGCGGCTTTCGCGGAAGTCGCGTGAGGGGCCGCTGAGGTCGGTGTTGAAGGAGTCGTCGAGGGTGCGTTTGGCGATGGCTTCCATGGCGGCGATGCCTTCGCCTAAGGTTTTGCCCGGCGCCAAAGCCGCGCTGACGGTGGCCGACTTGAAGCGGTTGTAGTGGTACAGGATGGGTGGGCTGCTGGTTTCGCTGAAGCGGACAAGGTTGTCTAAGCGGATGAGTTGGCCGCGGTTGTTGCGCACGTAGAGCGTAGTCAAGTCAGCGGGTTCGTCGCGGTTGCTGCGCTCCACCTGCCCTACGACGGAGTACTGGCGGCCGTTCATGATGAAATAACCGAAGCGGCGCCCCGACAGGGCCAGCTGCAGCGTCTGGTTGATGTCTAAGACACTGACGCCCAGCTCGGCAGCCTTGAGGCGGTCTATTTCGACCTGGAGTTCGGGTTTGTTGAATTTCAAGTCCACGTTCACGTTGGCGAAGGTGGGGTCTTGTCCGGCCTCTTCCAGAAAGCGCGGAAGGGCTTCTTCTAATTTGCTAAAGTCCTGGTTTTGAATGACGAACTGCACAGGCAGGGCCAGCCCTGCGCCGAAGCTGGTCGAGATGGTTTGCTCCTGGTTAGGGAAAATACGCGCCTCCGTGAAGCGGCGACTCATGCGGAGCAGCTGGTCGTAGATTTCCTGCTGCGAGCGTTCGCGGTATTGCGGTTGCACGAGGCCGAGGCTGATGAAGCCCGAGTTGCCCCCGCCTACGCGCCCGCCGCCGGTGATGCCAAAGACCATCTGGTATTCCGGCACGGAGTCCATGATTTGCACCACCATTTTGCTAATGATGTTTTCGGTGGCGTCCACATCGGTGCCTTCCGGAGCGGTTACGATAGCGCGGATGATGCTGCGGTCTTCTAAGGGCGCCAGTTCAGTTTTTAAGGAATTTCCAATGAAATAAATGGCGGCGAAGCAGGCCAGCACAATGGCAATGCCCACCCAGCGCTGGCGCATAAAGGCGCGCAGCAGGCGGCCGTAGAAGCGGTCCATCGCCTGGAAAAACGGCTCCGTCGCGCGGTAAAAGCGCCCGTGGGCCTGTGGGTTTTTGCCGCTCAGCTTTACGCTCAGCACCGGCGTCAGCGTCAGCGACACAAAGGCCGAGATGAGCACTGCGCCGGCAATGACGATGCCGAACTCGCGGAACAAGCGGCCCGTGAAGCCCTGCAAGAAGATGATGGGCACAAACACCACGGCCAGCGTGAGCGAGGTGGAAATGACGGCGAAGAAGATTTCGCGCGTGCCCTCGCGAGCCGCCCGCCATTTGTCCATGCCCTGCTCGATTTTTTTGTAAATGTTCTCCGTAACGACGATGCCGTCATCCACGACCAGGCCCGTGGCCAGCACTACGGCCAGCAGGGTGAGCACGTTGATGGAGTAACCAAAGAGGTACATAATAAAGAAGGTGCCGATGAGGCACACGGGTATATCCACCAACGGGCGCAAGGCGATGAGCCAGTTTCGGAAGAAGAGGTAAATAATCAGAATCACAAGCGCCACGGCAATGACGAGCGTCTCCTGCACCTCTAGGACGGCGCGCCGCACGAAGATGGAGCGATTGAGACCTACCTCCATGATGATGTCGGGCGGCAAGTTCTTTTTGATTTGCGCGTAGCGCCGCTCGAACTCGTCGGCGATTTCAATGATGTTGGCACCGGGCTGGGGTACCAGGGCCATTGAAACGTTGGGGATGTCATTGCGCCGGGCGCTGAACTCTTCGTTTTCAGGCCCAAGCACGGCCTCACCCACGTCGCGGAAGCGCACGGTGCCGCCGCCCTGTTCGGGGGGCAGCTGGCGAATAATCATGTTGTTGAAATCTTCCTCCGTTTCCAGCCGGCCGAAGGTTTTGACGGTGAGTTCAACAGCATCGCCGCGGATTTTGCCGGCGGGCAGGTCCACGTTTTCGCGGTTGAGGGCTGCCTGCACGTCCTGCACCGTCAGGCCATAGGCGGCCAGTTTGGCCGGGTCAATCCACAGGCGCATGGCGGGGCGTTTGTCGCCAAAGATGCGCACTTCGCTGACACCCGGTATGGTTTGCAGCTGCTCGGCCAGCACATTGGCGGCGTAGTCCGACAGTTCCATCACGCTGCGGGTGCTGCTTTGCACCGGGATAAACATGATGGGGTCGCTGTTGGCGTCGGCTTTCGTAACGACAGGCGGCGCGTCAATGTCCTGCGGCAGCGAGCGCACGGCCTGCGAGACTTTATCGCGCACGTCGTTGGCGGCGCGCTCCAGGTCGGAGCCTAATTCAAATTCGATGGTGATGGAGCTGGTGCCCTGCGACGATTGGGAGCTGATGGTGCGGATGCCGGCGATACTGTTGACGGCTTTTTCCAGCGGCTCGGTTATCTGGCTTTCAATCACTTCAGCGCTGGCGCCTGTGTAGGTGGTGCGCACCGTGATGGTGGGCGGGTCAATGGCCGGGTATTCGCGTACGCCTAAGAAGGTGTAGCCCAGCACGCCAAAGACCACGATGAAAATGCTCATGACCGTAGCCAATACGGGCCGGCGCAGGGAAAGGTCGGATAGATTCATACCGGTAGATATCGTCGTGATTGCAGCCCTAAAGGTCGCTCACTGCGGCCATAGCTGTTGGTTTTTCGGCCAATAGAGGATAGCTTTTCAGCGAGAGGCTGAAGAGTTTAAACAAGTGCTCGGCCTCACGTCGAGGCCGCGCGGCCCTGATTGTGGCGGAGTTAGTCCAACACAACCAGCGTAGCGCCTTTTTCCACGGCCTGGCCACTATGTACGGCCACCTCTTTAACCACGCCTTCGTTGGCGGCTTTGAGGACATTTTCCATTTTCATAGCCTCCAGGATGAGCAGCGGGTCGCCTTTCTGAACGGTCTGTCCGGGCTGCACGAGTACCTGAAGCACCAAACCCGGCATGGGCGCTTTTACGGTGTTCATCTTGTGCCCGCTACCGGCGCCCATGCCCAGTTGGCGTACGAGGCGCGTGTAGAAGTCAGCAATGTGTACATGGTACAGCTGCCCGTCTATGCGGAGGGTAAAGCGCCGCGCAGCGTAGTCGGCCTGTACCACCTCTGCGCGGAAAGCCCGGCCCTCATGCAGAATGTGAAAGTGGTTGGGGCCGTCAGCGACGACGTCTAAGCGTGCGGCCTCTTCGGGCAGTATGTCCAGCTGGTATTGGTCATTGACGGCGATGTGGAAGGGCTCGTTTTTTGCGTGGGTGGTCATGGCCTTGAGTCAGACGGAGATTTTACAGGTCAGTACGGTGATATCGTCGGGTAGGGGTTGTTGCTGTCGGAAGTTTTCGACGTGTTCGAGGAGTCTGGTGTTGAGGGTGCGAGCGTCTAAGTGGCAGTTTTCTTTCAGGAACGGGACGAGGCGCTCTTCGCTGAAGAACTCGCCGTGGTTGTTGCGCACGTCAGTCAGGCCGTCGGTGTAGGCAAATAGGGTGGCGTTGCGCAGCAGGCACAGCCCGCCGATTTCGAGGAAGGGCAACTTGGGCAGCCCGCCGAGGATGGTGCAGCCGTTGGTCAGCGGGATGACCTCATCTTCGCACAGCAGCAGCGGCGGCGTGTGGCCGGCATTGATGTAATGCAGCGAGCGGTGATGCGGCTCGTAGCGACATATAAACAAGGTGATGAAGCGGTCGCCGCCCGTAACGCGGAAGATGGCCGCGTTCATTTCGGTTATCATTTCTTCCAGCGACTGGCAGCGCATCACCAGAGCGTTGAGTGTCGCCTGAATATTTGACATGAGCAGCGCTGCCGGGATGCCCTTACCCGTTACGTCGGCAATGCAGAAGATGAGCGAGCCGTCTTTGAGTTCAAAGACATCGTAGTAGTCGCCCCCGACAGCGAAATGGGGTTTGTAAATGCTGGATAGTTGGTAGTGCTGGCTCGAAGGCAGCCGCACGGGTACCAAAGCCCGCTGGATTTCGGCGGCGTATTGTACCTCGCGATTGAAAATCTCTTGCTGAATCTGGTTTTTGAACAGGCGCTTATTCTCGATGGCTACGGCCAATACGTTGGTGATAGTGATAGCGATTTGTAGTTTGCTGTAAGCGTCTTCGCCCGGTGCTTCGCTCCAAAAAGCGTAGGCGATGGGTTCGCGTTTGTGCATAACGGGCAGCACCAGATCAAACTGCCGAACGAAGGGATGCTCATCTCCGTTTACGCGCGTATTCGTCACGAAGCGCGGCAGCACGTCGTTCATATC
This sequence comes from uncultured Saprospiraceae bacterium, assembly GCA_964646615.1. Classification (GTDB taxonomy): domain Bacteria; phylum Bacteroidota; class Bacteroidia; order Chitinophagales; family Saprospiraceae; genus M3007. Next base: position 18,566 of record CAZYEV010000043.1, on the reverse strand, counting down.
GTAGCGTCGCACCTCATCGTCAGAGATGCCCTCCCATTGCACGCACTGCCAGCGTCCGTTTTCGCGGAAGAAGAGCGCCATTTTGGAGATACCGATGTGCCAGCGCAAGAAGTCGCAGTACATTTTGTACAGCTCCGCCGCAGGCACATTCTCGTTGATGGCCTGGGTGAGCGTCAGCAGGTTGTTCAGCTGCAGCTTCCGGAGCGATAGCTCTCGTTCCAATTGCTCGATGTTCGACAAGGACGCTGGATGTTAATCGGTTGTTTTCAAATAAGGGTGCAAAGAAATGCGTTTGGCCCGCCTAATCGTGCGAAAAATACGGACATTTTGCCGTTCAGGGTTGCGGTTGGCCGTTTTAGCGCTTGAATGCGAGGAAGCAACGGCGCATTTTAGCGCCAACATACGCAGGGGCAGCAAAAACTTGCCAACTTTGCGGCCCGAATAAAGCAAGCATCGGCCTGATTTTATCAAAAAAACTGCATTTTTATGGAAGATATCCATCGCACCATGTCGGAGGCTCAGGCGCACATGGAAAAAGCCATTGAGCACCTGAACCACGAAATGACCAAGCTTCGCACAGGCAAAGCGTCGCCAGTGATCCTGCAAGACATTCTGGTGGAGTATTACGGAAGCCCTACTCCGCTCAGTCAGGTGGCCAACATACAGGTGGCGGATGCGCGCACGCTGGTCATTCAGCCCTGGGAGCGCAACCTGCTGGGCGCCATCGAGCGAGCCATCATCAATGCCAACATAGGTCTGACGCCCTCCAACGATGGCGAAGTGGTGCGCCTGTCTATTCCGCCGCTCACGGAAGAGCGCCGCAAGGATTTGGTGAAAAAACTCAAGCACGCCGGTGAAGAAAGCAAAGTGGGTGTGCGCGGCGCTCGCCATAAAGCCTTAGACCACATCAAAAAAGCGACGAAAGAGGGCTTCCCCGAAGACATGGCCAAGCGCGCCGAACACGACCTGCAAGAAATGGTCAACCGCTACGTCAAGCGCATTGACGATTTGGTGGCGGCCAAGGAAAAAGAAATCATGACCGTCTGAACGCCGGCGCCTTACGCACCTCATGGCACTTCGCACCCGCTTTCGGCAAGTCATTCGCCTGCCACGCCTGATGTTTTGGGCGCTGGTCATGGAAGGCGTCGAGACCAAGCAAATGGTGGATACCTACGCCCGTCTGGGGGCATCCTATGTGCTGCCCATTGCCAGCCGACGCCCCACCGTCGAGCAATTGGCTCAGGCGCGCGAACAGTTGGGCGACCTGCCGCGTTTTTTGCCGCTCTTTGTCGTTATTGTCGTGCCGGCGCCGGGCATCACGGAGGGCTACGCCTTATTGGCCCTCTCGCTGCAGCGCTGGTTCGGCCTGAAACTCCGTTTGTTACCCACACAATTGCATCGCATTTTTCAAAAAGAGCCTGACGAAGCCTCCAGGACTTCGTGAGGCGGCAAAACAGACCCGTTTATGTCTCATTTTAAATCGGATGTTGAGGCCGTAGATGCCCTCGCCCAGTCGTATCGCGACCTCTCGCAGGAGATTGCCAAAGTCATCGTTGGCCAGGAGAAGGTCGTGCAAGCCGTCATCATTTCGCTTTTTTCCAATGGCCACTCGCTGCTGGTGGGCGTGCCAGGCCTGGCCAAAACGCTGCTCGTCAGCACGATAGCCGAAGTGCTCGACCTGGAGTTCAAGCGTATACAATTTACGCCCGACCTGATGCCGTCGGACATTACCGGCTCGGAGATTCTGGATGAGGAGCGCCATTTCCGCTTTGTGCGCGGGCCGGTGTTTGCCAACATCGTGTTGGCCGACGAAATCAACCGTACCCCACCCAAGACGCAGGCTGCCCTGCTGGAAGCCATGCAGGAGCGCGCCGTAACGGTCGGTGGCACCCGCCACGCCCTGCCGGCGCCCTTCTTCGTGCTGGCCACGCAAAACCCCATCGAGCAGGAGGGTACCTACCCGCTGCCCGAAGCGCAGCTCGACCGCTTCATGTTCAACATCCCGCTGGACTACCCCGCCTACGAGGAAGAGGTGTTGGTGGTGAAAAACACCACCTCGGCGCGCGAGGTGTCGTTGCGGCATGTGCTCAATGCTGCCCAAATCCAGGAATTCCAGCAGGTTATCCGCAAAATACCCGTGGCCGACAACGTCCTGGAATACTGCGTAGCACTGGCCTCCAAGACCCGTCCCAACACGCCGCGGGCGGCCAAAGTGGCTAACGATTACCTCTCCTGGGGCGCAGGGCCGCGCGCCAGCCAGTACCTGGCATTGGGGGCTAAATGCCACGCCGCCATTCGAGGCAAATACTCGCCCGACATCGAAGACGTGCAGGCCATCGCTTCCTTAGTGCTGCGCCACCGCATTGTGCGCAACTTCAAAGCAGAAGCCGAAGGCGTCTCGGAAGAAAACATCATTGAAGCCCTACTCTAAAGGATGCCCTGCGAGGGAATTTTGCCCGCAACACCTTTATAGTAATTCCACAGGTAGTCTAAGTCCTTGCGTTCGTCGCCCGTCGGCCAGAACAGCTGCGGGTCGAAATACACCTCTTTGCGCGCCCAGTCGAACTTGCACAGCGCTATGGGCACGCCGGCTAAGCGCGCAATGTGGTAGAAACCCGTTTTGAACCGCTCCACTTTCTTGCGCGTGCCCTCTGGCGAGAGCACCAGGTGCAGCTGCTTTTCGCGCGCAAACGCCTCCGCCATGGCAGCCACAAAATTGGTGCGCCGCGAGCGATCTACCGGAATGCCGCCCAACCACCGGAAAAAGGCGCCAAACGGCCAACGAAACAGCGTATGCTTACCTACGTAGTTGACCTTCAGGCGATACGCTGACTTGACCAGCACGCCCACCGGAAAATCCCAGTTCGACGTGTGCGGCGCTACGATCATGACAAACTTCGGTACGTCGTGAGGGAATTGTCCGACAACCTTCCACCCCCACCAGCGCAGCAAAAGAGCGCTTATTTTGGAAAACATAGTGTGCTCTGTGTTTATGGCGGGCAAAAGTAGGCAAACCAAAAGACCATGCTGCTGTGTCTCTGGCCCTCTCTCGGTTTTTTAAACATTCAACTCCGTCAGCCAGAGACACATTCCGTGCGATATCAATTATTTATGCACTCCGATGAACGACGATTGCGCTTGTAAAGACCGGGTAGGGGCAGACAGCAGTCTTAGCATGTCAAGCATTTTGGAAGAGGACACATGGAATTCGGCCAGAGCAGTTGGAAGTGAACTAAAAAACAGATTTGCTCAAAATAGCGCTTCCCACTTTTTCGCCGCATCTTTGGTCGGGAAAACACCTGTTTGAGTAAACTACTGCGATATTAGCGGTTGAAAAAATGCACTTCGGCCTTCACCATGTAAAATCGCCCTCGTCTTATGCTGTCTTTACCTGCCGTTATTCGCTTTGGGTTGGGTGCCGCAATATGCCTGATCCTCTCTATGCCTGTTCGGGCACAACACGCTCAGGGGCTGCCCATTTTGTGCGGTCAGGAGGTGTTCAACCATATTGTTCGCGAGCACTACCCGGATCTGCATCGGGCGTTCGAGGCGACCTTTGACGAATGTCGCGCTCGTGCCGCCACTGCGGCGGCGGAGCGCTCGCAGTACGTAATACCGGTGGTGATCCACGTCGTCTGGAAAAACCCGCAAGAAGACCTGCACGACAGCATCCTGCTCAATCAGATAGCGGTGCTCAACGAAGACTACAACCGCCTCAATGCCGACACCGGCAACTTGCGCTCCATTTTCAGCCATGTGGCTGGAAATGCCCAGATACGGTTTGAATTGGATGAAATACGCCGCGTCAAGACCAACGCCAATTTCCAGCTCAACGTCCTGACGGGCGACCTGATGGCCAATCTGAAAAATTCGGCGCAAGGCGGCAGTGATGCCAAAGACCCGCTGCGCTACCTGAACATCTGGATTTGCCGCATACAGCCTGTTACCATTTTGGGCATCCCGCTGGGTCAGGTGCTGGGCTTTGCTTTCCCGCCCAACAACCTGCCCAACTGGCCGGCCAACAGCGGTGCACCGGCGATAGGGCAGGATGGCGTCGTGCTCGACTTCCGTACCGTCGGGCGCAACAACCCCAACCCGCTGCCCAGCCCTGCCGGCGGCGGCAACCTCGTCATTCGCGGGCGAACGGGTACGCACGAAGTGGGCCACTACTTAGGCCTGCGTCACATCTGGGGCGATGGTGGCCTGTTGGGCAACAACGACTGCAACCAGAGCGACGGCATTGACGACACGCCCTTCGCCAATGCGCAGTCCAACTTCGATTGCAACAAAAACCGCAACACCTGCGTCAAAGTCGAGCCATTCTACGGCACCGACATGCCCGACCTGATTGAAAATTACATGGACTACTCCAGCGAAAGCTGCATGAATATGTTCACTCAGGGCCAGGTCAACCACATGCGCGCAGTGCTGCAAGGGCCGCGCAATAGCTTAGTGCAATCTTCCAGTGTCGCTCAGCCGGGCAGCGTGCAGGATAAACCCCTGGTGTATCCGAACCCTGTACACGGTCAGGAATTTTGGCTGGATATTCCGTTCAGCTGGCGGCCCTGCTACTTCAGCCTGTACAGCGCCGACGGACGCCTCCTGCTGGAGCGCCGCATCGAGCAAGGGCCAGCAGGAAATTTGCCGCCTATCCGCATTGAAGCGCCAGGGTTGGGCCATGGCTGGCACATCGCCCGCTGGCAGCAAGACCAGCGCCAATGGGCCGAACGGGTCTTCATTCATCGTTGAAATCCTTTCCGTACAGATTGTGGAAGCCAATCCGCTGAATGTCTTTGGCGAGCCGATTACCCCGTGTAGCCTTCAGCCGCTGACGGGGTTCTATCGCGACGGCTGTTGCACTACCGGCCCCGACGACACGGGGCGCCACGTGGTATGCGCCATCATGACCATGGAGTTTCTGATTTTCTCCTTTGAGCGCGGCAACGACCTCATCACACCGCGCCCCCAGTATCGCTTTCCCGGCCTGAAGCCGGGCGACCGCTGGTGCCTGTGTGCCCTGCGCTGGAAGGAAGCGCTGGAAGCTGGCGTAGCCCCGCCCGTCATTTTGGAAAGCACCAACGAGGCCGCCCTGCGCTACGTGCGCATGGAAGACCTGCTGGCGCACGCCCATCGGGAAGAGAAAAAAAGCGCTGGTGATTGACGGCTGCCGAAAAGGTCTGCGCTAAAGAGCCGCGTCCCATTGCCCGGCCAGTGTTTTCCATCAGGCAAGCACTGCCCGGAGTGCCCTACCTTTGCCCGCGCTTTTCTGAGCAGGCGCCGATGGCTTGAAGCATCGCGCTTCCTTTTTCTTTTGCACTACCGGGTTCCGATATGCTTATTCTGATTACGATTTTCCTGACAGCCTTAGTCATTCTATTTGCCGGCCTGGCGCAGGCGCGTGTACTGTTGCGGGCGGTGCGTTTTGTGGGGCCGGCCATAGCGCTGGGCCTGACGGGCTGGTTTCTCTACGCGGGCGCACCGTGGACGGACCGCTACGCCAGCATGTTTCGCTTCGACGACTATGCACTGGCTTTCAGCGGCGCGGCCCTGCTGAGCACGCTGCTGCTGTTCGGCTTCACGCGCTGGGGCTTTCGCGAGTGGTCCGACACCATCGGCGACCGCTATGCGCTGCTGCTGTTCAGCCTGTGCGGAGCGCTGTGCATGTTTTCGTTTACCAATCTGGTGATGCTCTTTTTGGGCATTGAAATCCTGAGCATCCCGCTGTATGTGCTGGCCGGCAGCCGGCGCGACGATTTACGCTCCAATGAGGCAGCGCTCAAATACTTCCTGATGGGTGCCTTTGCCACGGGGGTGCTGCTCTTCGGCATTGCCCTGGTATATGGTGCGGTGCGCAGCTTCGACCTGGCGCAGATACACTCGGTCATTGTGGCCGAGGGTCATTCGCCGCAAATGCTGAGCATCGGCATCTTGCTCATTCTGGTGGGTCTGAGCTTTAAAGTGTCGGCTGCGCCGTTTCACTTCTGGGCGCCCGATGTCTATACGGGTAGCCCGACGGTCATCACGGCTTTCATGGCCACCGTGGTCAAGACGGCGGCATTTGCGGCGTTTTATCGGCTGTTCAGCATGGCATTTGCCGGTGCGGGCGAGTTTTGGGAGGCTGCGGTAGCGCTGGTGGCCGTGCTGACGATGGTGGTGGCCAACACAACGGCGCTGTTTCAGGCGAATTTCAAGCGCATGATGGCTTACTCGTCGGTGGCGCACGCGGGTTATTTGATGCTGGCTTTGCTGGCTATTGGCCGCCCCGAGACGTCCGGAGCAATGCTGCTGTACCTCTTGGGCTACTCGGTAGCCACGATTTGCGCTTTCGCCTGTTTTCTCATTGTGTCGGAACAAAACCAGGATGAGACGTTTGCGGCTTTCAATGGCCTGGCCAAAAAACAGCCCTTAGTGGCCGCTGCGATGGCTGTTTCGATGCTTTCGCTGGCCGGCATACCGCCTACGGCGGGCTTTTTTGGCAAATACTTCCTGTTTGCTGCGGCCTTTGAGCGTTTTCCGTGGCTGGTCGTCGTCGCCGTGATTGGCTCGGCCATTTCCATTTACTACTACTTCAAAGTCATTGTCGCCATGTACTTTGCTTCGGAAGAAAGTGCCTACGAGGTGCAAATGCCCTGGGGCTTCAAGGCGGCTATGGCGGTGGGTTTAGGGCTAATTGCCCTGCTGGCTCTGGTGCCGGGTGGCGTGCTGGGGCTTCCATAAGGGCGAGAGAAAGATGCTGATAGACCTGCTTTCGGATACCGTTACACGCCCTACAGAGGGCATGCTCAGGGCCATGATGGCCGCTGAGGTAGGCGACGACGTGTTTGGCGAAGACCCGACGGTGAATGCGCTGGAGGCGAAATGCGCCGAGATGTTCGGCCATGAGGCAGCCCTGTTTTGCCCCAGCGGCACAATGACCAACCAGATTGCCTTGCGCGTGCATACGCGACCGTTAGACGAGGTGATTTGCGATGAAATGAGCCACATTTACCAGTACGAAGTCGGTGGTTATGCCGTCAATAGCGGCCTGGCCATTCACCTCATTCGCACGCCCAACGGCATCTTGAGCGCCGAGCAGGTGGAGGCAGCCATCCGCCCGCGCTACGACTGGTTGCCGCGCAGCGCTCTGGTGGTGGTAGAAAACACCTGCAACCGCGGCGGTGGCTCGGTGTATCCCTTAGAGACGCTCCGGCAAATCCGCGCCGTCTGCCAGCGGCACGGGCTGGCCTTACACATAGATGGTGCGCGCATTTTCAACGCCTTAGCAGCGCGTGGCGGCACCCCGCTGGAGGTGGGGGCGCTGGCCGATAGCCTGAGCGTTTGCCTGTCCAAAGGCCTGGGCGCACCAGTTGGCTCCGTGCTCATTGGCAGCCGGGCGTTCATTGCCGAGGCGCGCCGCGTGCGCAAGGTCATGGGCGGCGGCATGCGCCAGGCCGGCTACCTGGCTGCTGCCGGCATCTACGCCCTGGATCATCACATCGAACGACTGCCCGAAGACCACCTACACGCCCAGCAACTGGCCCAAACCCTGGCGGAAATGCCCTGGGTCGAGCGCCTGTATCCGCCCGAGACCAACATCGTCATCTTCGACCTGAAGCCGCCCCTGTTGGCCATGGCTTTTCTGGAAAAACTCCTCCAGCAGGGCGTTCGAGCAGCGCCTTTCGGCCCGCATACCGTGCGCATGGTTACACACCTGGATGTCAGCGGTGAAATGATCCAGCACGCTATAAGTGTTTTGCGCCGCCTGACTTTCTAAAGGCCAAAAGCAGCCGAAGCAAGAAATCCTACTCCCTTCTTAAGCCAGACAAACACAAGAAGGATAGATGAAGCACATGCCAAACCGCAGCACTATCATGGCAACGCTGGCGCTGGTCGCCCTGCTCATTGCGTGCAACAGTGCCCGCAACGCTTCGACAGCGCGCGCCATCGGGCAAAGCCCGTGCAACCATCAGCCTGCCTACACTTACACGAAGGCTGACCTGCCACAACCCTTACACGAACAGCAACTGCCGCCAGCGCTGACAAACCGCTTTTCGCCCCTGGCGCTGCATGCGGCAAACGCCATTGGCCTGCTGCCCGACCTGATAACGCTGACCCGCCACCACCAGGCAACAGAGCAAGCACCCGGCATCGAGAACCGATTGGCACTGTTAGAAGCCTACCAAAGGGTACTCCATCGCATCAGCATCGCCTCTCTGGAAGTGTCGGCAGTGGCCAGCGAGCTGGACTGCGAAGAAGAACGCGCCGACCAGCTGGCCGTCTATCTGAAGGGCAAGGAAGACGCGCGGGAAACGCGCCTGACCGTCGGCGCCATCGTCGTGGGCGGCCTGGGCGCCATTGCTGCCGGCATACTATTGGCCAACGATGTGGAAGGCAATGCTGCGGAAGTCATCGGCATCGGCACAGGCCTGGCCGAAGCCGTATTGGGCGTGCTCATCTGGAAAAACGAGCAAACAGCCCTTTTTCACCATCCGCGCAACGCCCTGCGCGACATCTGGGAAGGGCCGGAAACCTCGCGCATCTTTCCGCCGTCGGTGTGGTACTACCTCAATCATCCGCTGCCGGGGCAGGCCGAAAAATCTATTCGCCAGCAATTGGTCGAGCGCTGGACTGCCTTAGGCCAGGCCCCAAACCAGCGGGCGCACACAACGTTACCTCTGTTCTTCGGCGAAGGCGGCACATACTCGGCTGGCGAGCTGGAAAACCGCGCCAATATGTACGACCAATTAGAGGCGCAGGTGAATTTGATGCAGCAAGACCTTAAGCAACTGGCATTGACCATAGAAGCCCTGATGCGGCAGTAGCGGCGCTCATGCCCATATGCCAACAGCAAAGTGGCGATGCTCAGCGCCTCTCATTTCTTCTTTTTTCGCGCTTCGGCGGCCCGCGCTGCTTCGGCGCGCTCGAGCCAGGGTTTGGCCTGTTCGGGTTGGCCCATATCGTTGTAGGCCGAGCCGATATAATGCAGCAGGGTAGGGTTTTCGGGTTCGTATTTCAGGCCTTCTTTCCATTGTTCGATGGCCTCCGGGAAGCGCCTTTGCATAGCCATGACCGCGCCCAGGTTGCGGCGGGCGTCAATGAAGCGCGGGTTGTACTCCAAGGATTTTCGATAGACCGTTTCGGCTGAGTCCAATTGCTGGCGCAGGAAGTAGATGAAGCCAAGGTTGGAGAGCACCTTTTCGTCGTTGGGCCGGTAGCGCAGGGCGTTCATATAGTCGTGGTAGGCGCTGTCGTATTGGCCCAGTCGGAAATAGGCCAGGCCTCGGCTGCCAAAGGCGTCGTGGTACTGCGGATACAGTTCAATGGCGCGGGTGTGGTAGCCTATGGCTTTGCGCACCCAGGCGGAGTCGGTTACCTGGCCGGTCTCTTCGATGATGCCCTCTTTAATGGTTTCAATGCCCATGTGAAAGTTCAGCTTTGCGCAATTGGGCGAATGCGGGATATCGGCCTGGTACAGGGTATAGCTGGTGTACCACACCGGGTTGCGCTGCACCGTCAGGAAGCTGTAGACGAGCAAGATGGCGCCGGCAACGCCCCACACGAGCGCACCCTTGCCGTTAGGGTTGAGTATCTGCTGCGTGGGCGAGGCATCGGGTTGCGGCCGTAGGCGAAACGCCAGCATCAGCGCCGCCGCCAGCGCCAGCGCAAAGCCCCACGAGGGCGCGTAAAGCAAACGCTCGCCGTAAGAAGTGCCGATGAGGATGAGCACGTTGCTGAACAGCGAAAAGGCGATGAGATAAAATAAAATGGCGTACGACAGGATATGCTTGCGCCGCAAATGGAGCACCGCCCAGACAAACATGCAAGCATAAGCGAAAAACCCGGCCAGCGCGCGCCAGTCGGCGAAGGTAACCAGCGTCATCTGCGGGTAGCCGCGGTCGCTGACGAGCGGATGCGGCCACACAAGCGTCTTCAGGTACATGCCGCACATCATGAACGCCGAGGCTAAGCGCGTGGCCGTGTCTTTGGCGCCCACGATGAAGTTGTCCAGAATGGAAAATACTTCCGGATACGGCTGCGCGCTCAGGACCTGGTGGCGAATGAACAGGAACAACACCGCCGGCGCCAGAAAGAGGGCCGAAAGCCGCAGGTTTTCGCTTAGCGGGCGGTCGGCAAAAAACCAGATAGTCAGCGGGAAAATGGCCAGGAACGTGATGGCACTTTCCTTGGAAAACAGCGCCAGCGCGTAAAAGAGAATGGCCAACCCAACAAACCCCCGGCGTGCGGTGTCGAAGTAGCGCCAAAGGCTCCATAGAGCTGCCGTGCAGAAAAACAGCGCCAGGATTTCATCGAGGCTTTTGATGTTGGCCACCACTTCGGTGTGCACCGGGTGCGCGATGAAAAACAGCGTGGCCAGCGCCGGCAGAATAGGCGGATACGCCGCCAGAATGCGCCGCCAGGTAACCCACAGCAGCCAGCCCGTCCAGCCGTACATCAGGGCGTTCATCACGTGGCCTACCATGGGATTGTCGGGCGATAGCTGCCATTGCAGAGCGAAGATGAGCAGCGCCAACGGCCGGTACAGCGACCCCGGGCTGTTCCAGGCGCCATAGCGGTATTCGGTAGAAAAGATGAGGCCAATGTTTTTCAGGCCGCCCTGAGTTACCCAGTTTTCCTTGATGACGGAGTAGTCATCTAAGCAATACTGATGGCCAAAGGTATTGGCATACAGCAGGATACCCAGCACAGCGGCAGCCATGCCCACCCATGCGAGGCCGCCGTGGCGAGGCGGTATCGAGGGCTTTGAGGTACGCGGCGTGGCCGCCGCGCGTTGAGCAGGGCTTTTTATGCCTTCCGTTTTCGCCTTCTTTCGCTTGCTCATAGGTCTCCAAAGTGCATTCCGTTTCGCGCCGGCGAAAGTAGAGGAATTTCATCCGTGTCCGGTGGTTTTGTTAAGATTTCTCAAAAAGTGCGCGCATATGTCACTCGCCTGTTTACTTTTGGGCCGCTTTTGTACGCTTCATCTTTTTATTCAAAAACATTCCTTGTGTCATGAAAAAAGCACTTCTCTTTTTCGCGTTCTCGTTCGTCTTCGGCTTGGGTGCTGCTTATGCTCAAAGCTGCCAGGGTGCTGCCTCTACTGCTGCTCCCAAGTCCTGCTGCGCTTCCAAGTCGGCTGCTGCTAAGGCTGCTGCTGCTGACCCCAGCATCGAAAAGCGTATCGCCGACAACGGCACCGTTTCCTATGTGCGCAAAGAAACCGACGCCGAAGGGAACGCTCGCTTCGTAAGCGTTCGCTTCGATGAGGAAACCAACACGTTCGTCAACGTAGCTCCGGCATCGGTCTCTACTACCACAGGCATGACGAAGAAATCCTGCTCCGCTGAAGAAGCCAAGGCTTGTGCTGGTCAAAGCAGCGCTAAGGCTTGCGCCGGTCACGATGGTGCCAAAGCTTGCGCTGGTAAAGCCGATGGTAAATCCTGCTGCGCTTCCAAAAAGGCAGCTGTAGATCAGAAGTAAACCTGTTTTGGAATACGAAGGGTAGGCTGTTGACTAACCCCCTTGAACCGGCTAATGCTACTCAGGCGTTAGCCGGTTTTTTCATTAGCAATTTGACCACTCAGGTGGCGCTACGTCCGCACCTATCTCATGCTTGCTGCTCGCTGTGCCTTTGTCTTTTGGGAAGAATAAAAAAACTATCCAGCCTCCGAACAAAAACAGTTTGTGTTAACTTTGGACCCTAAAAGCGCGTGCCAAAAAAATTCCCACAGCAGGCGATTTTAAAAATTTAATCCAGACTTCATCTGGTGGCCTCGGTGGGTTAATCTATAGTGCTTTCGGATATGAGGGTTGAAGAGGGTAGAAGGCGTTCCTTTTCACCGACTTATTTCGGATGGAATGGACTAAGTAGACCCTACGTGGCGAGGGGTATGGGTGTGGATAATCCCATCCTGATGTGGAAAAAATGGGAAAATTTTTCAGTTTCCCACAGGTTTGGGTCGGGTTTTCCACGAGTCTTCGGCGAAACGGAATGTTTGGGGAGCTGTCTGGACGTGTCTTTGCCGGTATGTTTGTCCCGACCAAAAAACGAGTCATACTATGGAAAGAAAAGAGGAGTTTTCGGAAGGCCGCGACCAGGCAGTGGGCAATGGTCGTTCGCGCAGGAGCCCGCGCGGTAGCGAGGGACTTTCCAACTATGTGTTTGGAAAAGTGCAGCCGCAAGCACTTGAATTAGAGGAAGCTGTGTTGGGAGCGCTCATGCTGGAACGCGACGTGTTGCCCGTGGTGATGGATATTTTGCGCCCGGAGAGCTTCTACACACCGGCCCATCAGGCCATTTATCGCGCCATCATCCGCCTCTTTGAGCGCTCGCATCCGGTGGACTTGCTCACGGTAACCGAAGAGTTGCGCAAAAGCGGCGACATCGAACTCGTGGGCGGCAGTTATTATCTGGTCGAGCTGACCAACCGCGTGGCTTCGGCGGCCAACGCCGAGTATCACGCGCGCATCATTGCGCAAAAGCACATCCTGCGCGAAATGATTCGCCTGAGCCATCGCACCCTGGAAGAAGCCTACAAGGAGACGACGGACGTCTTTTCGCTGCTCGACGAAACGGAAAAAGGCCTGTTTGCCATCACCCAAAATAACCTCAGTCGCACCTTCGAGAGCATGAGCGTGCTCAGCGGGCGCGTCCTGCGCGAGCTGGAAGTGCTGTCCCAAAAATCCGATGGCCTCACGGGCATCCCTTCCGGCTTCACGGACGTGGACCGCATCACCTCCGGCTGGCAGCCGTCCGACCTCATCATTCTGGCAGCCCGCCCCGGCATGGGTAAAACGGCGTGCGTGCTCACCATGGCGCTCAATGCCGCCCGCGACTTTGGCAAACCAGTCGCCATCTTCTCTCTGGAAATGGCCAACACCCAGCTGGTGCAGCGCCTCATCTCGATGGCCTCCGAAATACCCGGCACCAAGATGCGCAATGGCCGGCTGGAAGACTACGAATGGCACCAACTGCAGCGGGCTGTCGAGCGCCTGTCCAGCGTACCCATCTTTATTGACGACACGCCGGGCATCAACATCTTCGAATTGCGCGCTAAGTGCCGCCGCCTGAAAATCCAGCACGACATCCAGCTGGTCATCATTGACTACCTGCAGCTGATGAGCGGCGCCAGTGAGAACATGCGCAACACCAACCGCGAGCAGGAAATCGCCGGCATCTCGCGCGCGCTCAAAAACATGGCCAAAGAACTCAACGTCCCGGTTATTGCTCTGTCGCAGCTCAGCCGAGCCGTCGAAGTGCGCGGCGGCGTCAAACGCCCCCAACTCAGCGACCTGCGTGAGTCGGGAGCCATCGAACAGGATGCCGACATCGTGGCCTTTCTGTACCGCCCCGACTACTACGGCCTCGTCGAGGACGAGAGCGGTCGTCCGGTGCAAGGTATCGTCGAGTTCATTATTGCCAAGCACCGCCATGGCGCTACTGACACCGTGCGCCTGCGCTTCGCGCGTGAGTTCTCCCGCTTCGAGAACATCGAAGACCCCATCTTTTCGAGTCTGAAAGACCCCGGAGACCCGAACGCCCTGTCTGCTGGCACCATCCTCGAGTCAAAGATTAACCTCATCCCTGAGGATCCGCCCTTTTAGGCCCCATCGGTGCGCAGCCTGAAACGCCGTCTTACTTTTGCGCCAACCTCGGCAGCCGCAAAAAGACGAGGCATCTATTGACACATGAAAAAACACAACTTCTCCGCCGGCCCAGCCATCCTGCCGGCAACCGTCCTCAAAGAAGCCGCTAAGGGAGTGCTCAACTACCAGGGCAGCGGCCTCAGCCTGCTGGAAATGAGCCACCGCGGCCCAGAATTCACGGCCATCATTGAAGAAGCCTCCGCCTTAGTGGAAGATCTGCTGGAAATCCCACCCAACAGCGGCTATCACGTACTGTGGCTTACCGGCGGCGCCAGCACCCAGTTCTTTATGGTGCCCATGAACCTCTTAGACAGCACCCAAATGGCCGCCTACGTGGACACCGGCACCTGGGCCAACAAAGCCATCAAAGAAGCCAAAGCCTTCGGGCAAATCGAAGTGCTCGCTTCTTCCAAAGAGCAAAACTATACCTTCATCCCCAAGGGCTGGAAGGTGCCCAAAAACGCTCGTTACCTGCACCTGACGAGCAATAACACCATTTTCGGCACCCAATACCAGCGCTTCCCCAAGTCACCCGTGCCCATCGTGTGCGATATGTCGTCAGACTTCCTGAGCCGCCCAATAGATGTGTCGGCCTTTGGTCTGATTTACGCCGGTGCCCAAAAGAACCTCGGACCGGCAGGTGTAACGGTCGTCATCGTGCGCGAGGACATGCTCGGCCAGGTCAATCGCCACCTGCCTACCATGCTCGACTATCGCACGTTCATCAAAGAGAAATCGCTGTACAACACCCCGCCGGTGTTTCCCATCTACGTCTCCATGCTCACGCTGCGCTGGCTCAAGAAGTTGGGCGGCACCAAAGTCATCCACCGCCGCAACAAGGCCAAAGCCAAACTGCTGTACGACGAGGTGGACGCTAACCCGCTCTTTGTCGGCACCGTGGCCAAAGAAGACCGCTCGCTGATGAACGCCTGCTTCGTCATGGCGCCGGGTTACGAGGCGTTAGAAAAAGAGTTCCTGAAAGAAGCCGAAGCCAACGGCATTGTCGGCCTCAAAGGCCACCGCTCGGTGGGCGGCTTCCGCGCCTCCATGTACAACGCCCTGCCCAAAAGCAGCGTCCAGGTGTTGGTAGACCTCATGCGCGACTTCGCCAGACGCAAAGGCTGACCTTAAAAAGCCTTCGCCAAATCCATCCTGGTGTTTTCGCTGTAGAGATATCCTCGGGTATTCGCATGACGCCATTTGTGCCTTTGTGGCTTAAAAAACTCTTTGTGCCTCTGTGGTAAAACCCAACAGCGTCTATGATTTTCAAAGAAGGTCTTTTTTCGGGTAAAGTCGCCCTGGTTACTGGCGGCGGCAGCGGCATTGGCCTGGAAATCGCGCGCCAGTTCCTGGCTTCAGGTGCCGAAGTGTACATTGCCTCGCGTAAAGCGCAACGCTTGGAAGAAGCCATGAACGTGCTGCAGCCATTGGGTATCGTGCACAGCTATCAAATGGACATCCGCGAGCCTGACCAGGTGGCCGGTCTGGCTGAGTTTATCGCCGAGCGGAGCGGGCGGCTGGATATTCTGGTGAACAACGCCGGCGGCCAGTTTCCCAGCCGGGCCGAAGACATCACACCGAAGGGCTGGCAGGCCGTCATCAATACCAACCTGAACGGCACGTGGTACGTCACGCAGGCCATGGCAAAGCGCTTCTTTTTCGAGCAAAGGGCGGGAGTTGTGGTCAACATCGTGGTCAACCATTACCGCGGCTTTCCGGGTATGGCCCACACGGGTGCGGCGCGTGCGGGCGTGAGTAACCTGACGCAATCGCTGGCCGTCGAGTGGGCACAGCGCGGCATTCGCCTCAATTGCGTTGCCCCGGGCATCATCCGCAGCAGCGGATTAGAGCAGTACCCACCCGAGCTGGTGGCCGGTATTGCTCAACACATCCCGATGAAGCGCTTAGGCGGCACGGAGGAAGTCGCTGCGCTCGTCCTGTTTTTGGCCAGCCCAGCAGCAACCTATATTACTGGCGAGACCATCTATGTGGATGGCGGCGCTCACCTGTGGGGCGATGTCTGGCAATACGGCGAATGAGGCTTCGACACGTCTTTTCGCGGGGAGTGATCCTGCTGTTGACTCTCTTGCCCTGGATGACGGTAGGGCAAGAGCCAGTGGATACGCTTGATCTGCGCGATGCCTTCCCGCTTCAGGCGCGGTTTGCCGCGGCGGATAATCTGGGCAACCTGTATCTCATCACGCCGCAAAACGCCGTAGAAAAATACAGCCCCGACGGCCGACGGCTCACCCGCTACACCAACAACCGCGCGGGCTTTGCCACCGCCGTGGATGCCTCCAACCCGATGAAAATCATCGTCTGGTACGCCGATTTTCGCGTGGTGGTCTTCTTAGACCGCAACCTGACGCCTTTAGGCGAGCTGAACCTCATCCAGGCCGGTTATCCGGAGGTACGCACGGTAGCCTCCGCTGCCGACGGCAACCTCTGGATATACGATGAGGTGGCGTTTCAACTCAAAAAAATCAGCCCAGAGGGGGCTGCTTTGGCCGAAAGTCAGCGCCTCAATGCCCTGCTGCCTCAACGGTTGCCCCTCGAAAACCTGCGCGACGACGGCAGCTCGGTGTACGCCTTTGCCCCTGCCATAGGATTGCTCAGTTTCGATGCCTATGCTCAGTTTCGTTACCGGCAACCCATAGAAGGCGCTAAAACCTGCATCGCCGCCTCCGAGCGCGCGGCCTGCCTGACCGATAGCCACCTGCTGCTGCTCGACCGCCTGCGCCTGACCGAACGCCACCTACCGCTGCCACCCGCCGTAGCAGAACACAAGGCACTTGCCTGGTTGGCCCCAGGGCTTCTCCTGGTACAAAACGGTGCCCAGTTGGAGATGTGGCAATGGCGCGATTAAGGCGCCAGACGCGCAATAGCCCACCCCTGCTCGCCTAACGTGTAGCAAATGCGGTCGTGCATACGGCTGGGGCGCCCCTGCCAGAACTCAAAATAAGCCGGCACCACCCGATAGCCGCCCCAAAACGGCGGCAACGGCAGCACCTCGTCGTGCTTGAACTGCGCAGCCAACTCCTGGTAGCGCTGCTCCACCACATCGCGCCCGGCAATAACCCGGCTCTGAGGGCTGGCCCACGCGCCCAACTGACTTTCCTTGGGCCGGCTCTGAAAGTAAGCGATGGACTCATCGGCTGAAACACGCTCCACCCGGCCTTCGATGCGCACCTGCCGCTCCAGCTCGGGCCAGAAAAAGAGCAGAGCTGCCTGGGGGTTTTGCTCCAATTCCGATCCTTTACGGCTTTCGTAATTGGTATAAAAAACCAGCCCGCGCGCATCAAAGCCCTTGAGCAAAACCACCCGTGCGCTGGGGCGGCCGTCAGTCGTAGCCGTGGCTAACGTCATAGCCGTCGGCTCGGGCAATTCGCTGTTGAGCGCCTGCTGCATCCAGCGCTCCAACTGGGCAAAAGGGTCGGGGGCAACGTCCGTTTCAGAAAGAGAAGCCATCGCGTAATCGCGCCGCAAGGCGGCCAATTCTGCGCTTATCGTCGTGAGAGCCATATGGTTCCTAATTTTGGGGCGAAAGTACGGCGCAATGGCGGCCTTACCTTTGCTAACCATGATGGACTGGACGACGGCGCTTCAGCAATTCGACAGCCACCTGCGCTTAGAGCGCTCGATGAGCGAACATACGTTGGCCGCTTACCTGGCAGACGTGCAGAAATTCCGCCAATACCTGCAGCTGCGCGCTCAGGAGCGTTCGCCGTTGGAGATACAGGCCGATGATATCACGCACTTCGTCTATTGGCTCAACGACCTGGGGCTGGAAGCCAGCTCGCAGGCCCGCATACTCTCCGGCTTAAGGGCCTTCTACCGCTTCTTGATGCTGGAAGACTATCTCGAAAACGACCCTACCGATGCCATAGAAATGCCTCGCCTACGCGCCCATCTGCCGCAAGTGCTCTCCGTAGGCGAAGTGCAACGGCTGCTGGCCGGCATCGGCACCGAAACGCCATTGGACATGCGCAACCGTGCCATCGTAGAGACGCTCTACGCCTGCGGGCTGCGGGTAAGCGAGCTGGTAAACCTGCGCTGCGCCGACCTGTCGCTACCCGCCGGCTTCCTCAAAGTGCGCGGAAAAGGGCGCAAAGAACGCTTCGTGCCCATCGGCCCAGAACCTGCCCGCCTCCTGCAACGCTATTTGGATGAGGTGCGCCCCATGCTGCCCATCCAGCCGGGCCACGAAGCGTTCGTCTTCCTCAACCGACGCGGCGCCCGCATGAGCCGGGTCATGATTTTTTTATTGATAAAAAAACTGGCCGCACAGGCCGGCATCACCAAAAACATCAGCCCGCATACCTTCCGACACTCCTTCGCCACCCACCTCGTCGAAGGCGGCGCCGACCTCAAAGCCGTGCAGGACATGCTCGGCCACGAAAGCATCACCACCACCGAAATCTACACGCACTTAGACGCCGAATACCTCAAAGAAACCATCTACCTCTACCACCCGCGGCTGCGATTTGGGAAAGAACAAGAGGGAGAAAATTGAATGGCCAGTAATGCGGCCCTTATGCCATGACCTTTACCTTACCGGCTATTTTTTTGTCCAAGAAGCCGATGCCCATGAGCACGACGGGTTTTCCTTGGGCCAGATAGGGTCGGTGGTATCCGTTGTCTTCGATTTGCTTGAGGGCTTGGGCGGCTAAGGTGCTGGCGTTTTTGAGGCGTTTGGATTGGGCGAATTTGAATTCGATGACGTAGGTGCGGCTGCTCAGTTCCAGCACGGCGTCAATTCGGCCCTGGTCGGTTTCTTTTTCTAAGATGGGTTTGGTACCGATGAGGCGCAGGAGCATGTACACTAAGGAATGGTAGTAGGCTTCGCGTTTGATGTGCAGTCGTGCGGGGATGTCGGCCAGGAAGGCTTCCAGGCGGGTGATGAATTCGTCGGTGTTGCCCGTGAGGAGGGCTTCGCGCAGGGC
>CAZYEV010000042.1:0-1728 GCA_964646615.1 uncultured Saprospiraceae bacterium | reverse complement strand
CACATACTCAACAGACCACTCCAGGCCGCAGTAAGCGACCTGAGCGATGTATGTGCCCGGCCCTTCGGCCCGAAAAAGCGTGTCCAGACGTCCGTCGTGCCAGGTGATAACGGCGCCTTCGGGGGCTTCGGGGCGCAGATAAACCACCTCGCCCAGGCAGGTAGGGCGACGGAGGCGTACGACCTCCTGCACACCGCTGGTGTCGTTGTCTATGCACAGGTAATCAGCCAGCGTGGGCGTCAGTTCTTCGGTAGCCGTGTTAAAAGTCTCCCGCACTATGGTCATGACTGCGAGGTCGGGCAATGGTTCTATTCGAAACGACAATCGCCGCAGCGGGAAGGTGTTAGGCGTTGCGTAGGTAGTATCGCCACAGCCCAGGCGCATGTCACCTTGCAGGCCCATGAGCAGCGTTTCGGCCTGGCGCCAGCCGGCTAAATGCACGCGCCCACTGGCGGTACAAAAATCCTGCACATGTAGCGGCATGCCACTGGTGTAGTAGCGCTGGAGCAACACGTCGCCCGATGGCCCGATAAAATGCAGCGCTGCAAAGCCGCCCGCAAAGCCGCCAACCACTACAGTGTCGCCCCGATAGCGGAGCAGTTTTTGAGCATCCGTTTTGTTGATGTTGGCCAGCGTCCCGCTGTGCAGAAGAGGAAAGCCATACGGCATGTGCCACATTATCTGGCCAGTAGGGCTGATTTTGGCCAAGTGCATGTTGGGCGCTTCCATACGCACAGCAAACACATAGCCATCGGAAACCTCCACCGGGCGAATGTTGTCGGGCATCAGATAGCCGCGCGCCTGGACGCGCGCGTGCCAGTCCAGTGCCCCTGAACTCGCCCACTTCCACGCCAGGTTATCGCCCACCTGAAAAGCACCTCCATCGCGCAAGGCGCAGGCGCGGGAAAGGCCTGAGACCGGCGCCTCTACCCTGCGCGCCCAAACCACATCGCCCGCAGCGCTTACCTTCATGGCAAACACCGCTCCGCCCCCCAGGGCACTGCCCGCCAGCAGAGCATCGCCCTGGGCATACACATCCAGCGAACCAAACTGCACTGGCTGAGTCAACCGATACCGATAAGCCCACACCACCCCAGCCTCCGGCGTTATGCGCAACAACAATGCCCCCAAACCATCGGCCAACTGGGCACCTACCAGGAAATGCCCATCCGACAAACGCTCAAAGCCAAATAACCCGCTCACGCCACCGACGCGAACACGCCGACGACTCAGCACCGCATCGCAGGCATCCACCGCAAGCAATTCCACTGCCGAGCGGTCTTGTAGCAGCACAGCCGTCAGCACACGCCCATACTCCAGCGGCTGCACCCATACCCGCTGCGCACGATGCTGTACGCCCGGCTGCTCTGCCGTCAGCAAATAGCGCGCCTGAGAAAAGACCGAAGTATGACCGAGCAAACACAACAGTCCGAACATCCAGGTGTATTTCATAGAAAAACTCATTCTGTATCTGAAAAACAACAGTTTCTATCCAGCACAAAAAAAGCCCGCTCATCCACCACCGTCTCACCCGCCTCAGCGGTAAACGTGTGAGAACGAATACACTCAATGGACTGAACACCATTGTTACACATCAACTGCACCGTTACCGAAACCGGCACCCACTGCGCCGGATGAATGGGCGGCGACACCGCAAACTCCAAAATGATCTGGGGCGACTGTTTGCATAGCGTGAAATCATATTCATCGCCCTCACTCCACAAAATA
>CAZYEV010000041.1:0-23206 GCA_964646615.1 uncultured Saprospiraceae bacterium | reverse complement strand
GGCCTGTGAGGTGGAGCACAATTACCTTCGTTTGCAGTGGAGTTATCAGGGTTTGCCGCATTTTCCGAATTTTCGGTTGGGTGCGTTGGAGGGTTCGGCGTGCGATACGCTGGGTTTGGGTCGTGGGCCATTGGCCAATTTTCGTTACGAGCGAGCGCAGGGGTATTGGGTGGATTTTGTGTCGGTGTCGTGGTACAATCCGGAGTGGTATCACTGGGATTTTGGCGATCCGGGTTCAGGTATGTTGAATTACAGTTCGGAGAAGTACCCGTCGCACGAGTATCCTGGTCCTGGGCCGTATGAGGTTTGTTTGACGGTGGGCAACAAGTACGGTACCGATACGAAGTGCAAGACGGTGTGGGTGTTGCCCTCGTCGAGCACGGGAGAGGGTTCCTCGGGTCAGTTGGGTCGTTTGTATCCGATTCCGGCGAGTGATCCGTTGTACTGGAGTGGTGAGCAGGCGGTACGGGTGCGGCTGTTCAGCGCAGCGGGGCAGTTGGTGGTGGATGAGGTGTTGGAAGGCGGCAGGCTGTCGGTGGGTCATTTGCCGGCGGGTTTTTACGTGGCCCAGGTTTTCGACGCGCAGACACACGCCTTGCTGTTGGTGCAGAAGGTGGTGTTGAAGCGGTAGCGCTGGAAATCTTTATCTTCCTGACAGGCATCTCATTTGCTTTGTTGCCTTGTGGATGGGATGCTTGTCAGGATGTCAGATGGAGCAGATAGGGAAAGACCTGCCTCATCTGTGCCGTAAGGGCCGCACACCCGCGGGTGAGGCAAACGGATTTCTGTTTTGCCTGCTCTACTTTAGTTAAAGGCCGTCATGACCTTCTTCTTTTTTGATTGCCAACGCCGCAGAGGAGCGTCCATGGAAAGGCCTCTGCGGCCTCGGCGTTTTTTTCAATCTTTTACTTAGCAGCCTTCTCGCACAAAAGCAGTTTTTAGATGTGAGTGCTCGGGCGGTCAAGTTCTTTCCGAGCATTTTTGGACAAGACCACTTCGCTCTGGAGGTGAAGCACGGCGCAGTCGGCTTCCTTTTGTGCAAAACCGCTTCTTTCCGCATCTCCTGCCTACCTTTGGGCGCGACAAACGCGCGGCGCGCATGCTTCGACTTACTCGCACCCAGACCCACAGCGCCCTTTCGGATGAGGAACTGCTGGCGCAATACCAGCGCACCGGTGAAGCGCGCTATTTAGGTCAGCTGTACGAACGCTATATGACAATGGTTTACGGGGTTTGCCTCCACATTTTGCGCGACGCGCACGCCGCCGAAGATGCGGTTATGGGCATCTACGAAGAGTTGACCCACAAGGCCCGAACGCATGAAGTGGGCGCCTTTCGCGGCTGGCTGTACGTGCTGGCCCGCAACTATTGCCTTATGGAATTGCGCCGCCACAAACGCGCCCCCACCGATTACCATGCTCCCGAAAACATGGTGCACTACGACGCTATCTCACCTGCCGACGACATCGAACTAACCCACCCCGACGACCTGCAGCGCTTGCACCAATGCTTGCAAACCCTGCCCGAGAAGCAGCGTTTCAGCATTCGGCGCTTCTATCTGGAAGACCAATCGTACCGCGATATCGCCCAGGAAATGGGCGAAGATGTGGGCAAAATCCGCTCTTACATTCAAAACGGCCGGCGCAACCTGCGCCTGTGTATGGAGAAAAAGCACGCATGAACACGCCACCGCGCGACGACGACGCGCTCTTTGCAACGCTGCTGGAGCGCTGGGCCTCCGGGGCCTTCACCCGTGCCGATGAAGCCACCCTGCAGCACCTCATCGGCGACGATGCCTTTCGGCGCGAGGCCTGGGAAGGCTTTACGGCCCTGCCTGCTGAAGCACACGCAGAAGCCTTAGGACGCCTGAAGCGGCGGCTGGCTCCTGCGCCCAACCGGCGGCGGCCCGGGCTGATACGGTATTGGCTCGCCGCCGCGGCCGTTTTCCTGCTGGCCGGAGCGCTGTACTGGTGGTGGGCCGATGCGCCCGACAGCCCTGAGCAGGCCACAGCACCTGCCTTAGAATGGAGCACAGACGACTCGAACGCCATAGCCGCCCATGCCGCCCCCGAAGGAGTGCCGGATGAAAACGCGCAAAGGCGCGCCTACACAGCTGCGGAGGCAGCACCGCACACCCAAACCATGCCGCAAGTGCCCGCGCCACTTCCGCAGATAAATGCAGCAACCCGCCATAAGGAGACCGGTGAAAGCGATACGTCCGCGGTACTGGCTTACCGGGATGACCTGAGCCTCGAGGCACCACCATCGGAAACCAACAGGGCAGCAGAACAGGCCGCCAAAAGGTCGCCCACCCCATCGGAGACGCTGCGCTCGCCGCAAATAAGCCGCCGCATGGAACCCGCTGCAGCGCCGCCATCGGATGCTGCCAAAAACGTTCAGCCGCTAAGTGCGCCCACCCAGGCGGCGCCCTCAAAGCGGCCCTCAGCGGTAGGCGGCCCGCCAGCCGGGCGTCCCAAATCTGACGCTGAGCCCTTTCAGCCACAGGGCGGCTGGGCAGCACTCTTGCAACAGTACAGGCAAACAAAGCCGCTGGGACGCACTATCGAGGCCGATACGTTGCTGCTTCAAGTGCTCGTCCGCCCCGACAGCACCCTCTTGCTGCTCGGTGTTGAGCCAGCGCTAAGCCCTGAAGAAACGCGCCGGCTGGAGCACTTTCTGCGCCAATACCGCTGGACGCCCGTGACCAACACCGTGGGTACGCTGCGCTTACCCGCGGAGCATTGACGGCCTCGCGCGCCTCGAACCAGGGCAGCCCTTTCGGTGTTACACCTGCGCCTGAAATCCACTACATTCGATAGCATGAAGAAGCAAGCTGAAGCCCGCATACCCACCCGAGCCGGAAATTTTACCCTCATCGCCTACGCTGAACGGGCCGATGAGCGCATGCCACACCTGGCTGTGGTGGCCGAGGGCTTCGACCCCAGCCGCCCCACGCCCGTGCGCATCCATTCCGAATGTCTCACGGGCGATGTATTTGGCTCGCGCCGCTGCGACTGCGGCGAACAACTCGACGCCGCCCTGCACCTCATCGCCGAGCAGGGTGGGGTGCTCATCTACCTGCGCCAGGAAGGCCGCGGCATCGGCCTCATCAATAAACTGAAAGCTTACAACCTGCAAGACCAGGGCCTCAACACCGCCGAAGCCAATACCCATTTGGGCTTCGACGTAGATGCTCGTCAGTACGAATGCGCTGTGTTCATCCTTCAGGACCTCGGCATCCGACAGGTCGAACTCATTACCAACAACCCCGATAAAGAAGCAGCCCTGCGGCGTTCGCCCATCGAGGTCGTCGGGCGCATCCCGCTCGTCATCCCGCCCCACGACGACAACCGGCGCTACTTGATGACTAAGCAGGAGCTCATGGGGCATCTGCTGGGGCTGTAGATCGGTGCCCGCCAAACTTGTTTGGCGGGTACTGGGGCCAAACAAGTTTGGCCGCTACACTTGGCGGGTACTGGGGCCAAACAAGTTTGGCCGCTACATTTGGCCGCTACGTTTGGCGGGTACATTTGGTGGGGACGGGGAAAAGCTGTTCCTTCGCCGGTGCGAAATCGCTAAAATCCTGTTTCCCTGCGTCTTGGGGGAGATGGGATTTTTTTTGTAACCAAAAATGCTCTGTTTCATGGTTCAGACTACTTGGAATGCTTCGGTTTTTCGTCTTCGCGGCCTTGTCGTGAGCGGTTTTATGCTGTGGCTGCTGGCTTCGGGTGCTGCCCTTTGGGCACAGGTAACGTGCCTGCCTGTTTTTCCGCGCGTGGACGACGACGTTACCATCACGTACGATGCTACGCTGGGCAACGGCGCCTTAGTGGGCGTATCGCCGGTGTATGCCCACATGGGGGTCATCACTTCGCAAAGCACTACGCCCAGCGACTGGCGCTACGTGAAGACGACTTGGGGCGTGGCCGACCCTGTGGGTCTGATGCAGCAGGCTGGCCCGAACCGCTGGACGAAGACGTTCAACATCCGCACGTTCTTTGGCATTCCGCCGGGCGAGCAGGTGCTGAAGCTGGCCTTTGTCTTTCGCAATGCGAACGGCTCCATCGTCGGGCGGGCTACGGACGGCAGCGATATTTTTTACCCCGTCTATCCCGACAACATGGGGCTGCAAACGGCTTTGCTGGCGCCGGCGAGCAGTCCGGTACTCACCTCGGCGGGCAGTAGCCTCACTGTGCGCGCCGCCGCTTCGCTGCCGGCCAGCCTGCGCCTGTACGACAACGGTGCCCTGGTCGCCAGCGCAACCGGCACCCTGCTGGAAACCAGCATCACGGCTGGCTCGGGCGTGCACACCGTAGCGTTCGTGGCGGAGGCGGGCGCCCAGCGCGACACAGCCCGCTTTGTATACATTGCGCCGCTCAATCAGGCGCCCGAAAACCCGCCGGCTGGTACGGAATACGGCATCAACTACATCAATGCGCAAACGGTGCGCTTCCAACTGTACGCTCCGGGCAAGCAAGTGGTCCACCTCATCGGCGACTTCAACGACTGGACGCCCTCCGACGCCTATCAGATGAAACGCAACGCGCTGGGCAATATCTGGTGGTTCGAACTCTCCGGCCTCACCCCGGGCCAGCCCTACCGATTCCAGTATCTGGTGGACGGCACGCTGCGCATCGCCGACCCGCTCAGCACCCTCGTGCTCGACCCGTGGAACGACCCCCACATCCCGCCACTCACGTACCCCAACTTGTTGCCGTATCCGACGGGCAAAACCAACGGCATCGTGTCGGTATTCCAAACCGACCAGCAATCTTACCCATGGCAAATTCCGAACTTCAACCGGCCCAAAAAGACTGACCTGGTCATCTACGAACTGCTGCTGCGCGACTTTCTGGCTCGACACGATTACCAGACGCTGTTCGATACGCTCGACTACCTGCAGCGCCTCGGCGTCAACGCCATCGAACTGATGCCTATCAACGAATTCGACGGCAACATCAGCTGGGGCTACAACCCCGCTTTCCACAAGGCGCTGGACAAGTACTACGGCACGCCCGAAGCCCTTAAACGACTGGTGGACGAATGCCACCGCCGCGGCATGGCCGTCATCGTGGACGTGGTGTTCAACCACGTAACCGGCGCCAGCCCCTTAGCCCGCCTCTACTGGGACGCCGCCAACAATCGGCCGGCGCCCAACAATCCGTGGCTCAACCCGGTGCCCCGCCACGACTTCAACGTGTTCTACGATTTCAACCACGAAAGCGCACTGACCAAAATTTATGTGAAAAACTGCCTGAAATACTGGCTGGAAGAGTTTAACCTCGATGGCTTCCGCTTCGACCTGTCCAAAGGATTTACCCAAAAAAACACCCTGGGCAATACGGCTGCCTGGGGGCAATACGACGCCTCGCGTGTGGCCATCCTGCGCGAATACGCCGACCACATCTGGAGCGTGAAGCCCGGGGCTTACGTCATCTTAGAACACTTTGCCGACAACGACGAGGAAAAGGTGCTGGCCGAATACGGCATGATGCTGTGGGGCAACATGTTTGGCGCATACAAGGACGTCGCCTTAGGCTTCACCAGCGGCATTAACGCCGACCTGCGCTGGGTATCACATCAGCGTCGCGGCTGGAATGTGCCGCACCTCATCGGTTACATGGAAAGCCACGACGAGGAGCGCATCGCCTACGAATGCCTGACCTTTGGCAATACATCCAATGCGGCGCACAACGTCCGAACGCTGCCCGTAGCCCTGCGCCGCATCGAGATGCTGGCCAACCTGCTCTATACCGTGCCAGGGCCGAAAATGCTGTGGCAATTCGGCGAGATCGGCTACGATTTTTCCATCAACTACTGTCCTAACGGCACCATTAACAACAACTGCCGCGTTGACCCCAAACCCATCCGGTGGGACTACTATCAGGACCCGCATCGCCGGCGCCTTTTCGATGTTACGGCGGCGCTGCTGCACTTGCGCACCACTCAGGACGTGTTTGAAACGTCCGATGCGCAGCTGAATCTCGGCAGCGGTCAGGTGCGCAGCATTTACCTGAACAGCCCAACGGCCAATGCCGTGGTCGTGGCCAATGTGGGCATTAACGCCACAACAGCCACCCTGACTTTTCAGCACACGGGCACATGGCATGAGTACTACACAGGCGCTACCCTGAACGTAACGGCCCCGAACGTTCAACTATCGTTAGGGCCGGGCGAATACCGCCTTTACCTGGACTACTTCGTGCCACTGCCGGCCGGGCTAAATCCGACCTCCACTGCTGAGCCGGGCGCTGCGCCTGAGCTGGTCGTTTATCCCAACCCGTTGCAGGGTGGGCGCTTGTGGGTGCGTACCTCTGCCGAGGTGAGCGGCCAGTTGTGGCTGAGCGACGCCACCGGCCGCGTGGTGGTTAGCGCCGTGAAGCCTGTGGGTCAGGATGTTACGATGCTGGAAGTTGGAGCGCTGCCGGTGGGTCTGTACTTCCTGACGCTCCGCACCGACACGGGCGAGCAGGCAGCGCTCAAAGTGATTGTCCGGTAGTGGCCGTGCTTTTAGTTGCCTTGCTGTACCTTTCGGCTTTCGGGCGCAGCATCTCTATTGGCTGCCTCGGAAGGCTGTCATGTCTTCGTTGGTGTACCGATTAAAAGCCTTTGCAGGCTTCTGGCTGAAGGCCGACACCGTTTATCAGGTGAACAGCCCGCTGGCGTTTGATTGGGCGCAAGCGGTGCTGGAGGACGAACGCCGGTATTACGCTTTCGACGACATCGAGGCTCTGCGCCGGCAGATGCGCGCCAGCCCCCTGGTGCTCGACGTGGAGGACTATGGCGCTGCCGATGAGCGGGGAGCGCCGTTGCGCCGACGGGTTCCGCTTCGGCAGTTGGCTGAACGCGCCTCCAGTTCGCCGTTGCAAGGGCGCTGGCTTTTCCGGATGGCGCAGTGGTTGCGTCCGCAGCGCGTACTGGAGTTGGGTGCTGGCATAGGCGTGAGCACAGCGTACCTGGCCGCGGGCATGAGCCGGCAGGCGTGCATAGTTTCGCTGGAAGGCTGCCCTACTTGTGCCCAGGTGGCCGAGGCGCATTTGGACATGCTGCACCTGAGCGACCGCGTCCGCATTCAAAGCGGGCCGTTTGCCCGAACGCTGCCGCAAGCACTCGAAAAACTGGGCAGCCTCGACCTGGCCTTCTTCGATGGCCATCACCAGGGCGCAGCAACATTGGCCTACTTCGAGCAGTGCCTGCCTTATGCGCAC
The DNA here is from genome assembly GCA_964646615.1 of uncultured Saprospiraceae bacterium. GTDB lineage: Bacteria > Bacteroidota > Bacteroidia > Chitinophagales > Saprospiraceae > M3007. Next base: position 15,998 of record CAZYEV010000041.1, on the reverse strand, counting down.
GAGCAAACTGTTTTCATTTTCGACGACGTGTATTGGTCTGCTGATATGGCCAAAGCCTGGCAGCGCATTCAGGCACATCCGCGCGTAACACTGACCATAGACAGCTTTGAACTGGGCTTTGCCTTTTTTAACCCGACTCTTAAGGAAAAACAACACCTGCTGCTGGCGCCTACGTGCTGGAAACCGTGGAAGCGGTGGATGTAGGGCTAAGGGCGCATTTTTGCCGACAAAACCACACACCACACCGCTATGACCAACCGCGACATCGCCCAGGCATTCAATGAATTAGCCGACCTGATGGAACTGCACGACGCCGACGACTTTCGCGTGCGCTCGTACCGAAATGCCTACCTCACCCTCCGCAAGGTAGAGCGCCCGCTGAGCGAACTGACCGACGCCGAAATACAGTCGCTGCGCGGCATTGGGCCGGCTATCACCAAAAAAATTCGCGAATTGCTTAGCACCGGTCGGCTGAAAAATCTGGAGGAAATGCGCGCTCAAACGCCGCCGGGTGTGGTGGAAATGCTCCACATCGGAGGTTTCGGCCCCAAAAAAGTGCGGACGGTCTGGCAGGAAATGGGCATCACCGACGTAGGCGAGCTCTGGTACGCCTGCAACGAAAACCGGCTGGCGGCAGCCAAAGGCTTCGGCCTGAAGACACAGGAGACGCTTAAGAATCAGTTGGAGTACTATCTGCGCAGTCGAAACCAGCTGCACTATCCCACTGCTGAGGCGGCGGCCGATTTCGTTGGCGCCTGGCTCACCGGTCGCTTGCCCGGCGCCTTCGTAGCGCCCACGGGCGAGGTGCGTCGGCGTTGTCCCGTGGTTGCCCACCTGGACATTCTGGTTGGCTACAACGGCGACCTGGCATCCGCCTTCGATGGCGAAGCGCTGACGCTGGAGCGCTCAGAGGGCAGCATTTATTACCTCAAGTTAGAGGGCCAGACGCCGCTGCGCCTCTTTCATTGCCGCGCCGAAGCCTTTGGCTCGCAGCTGTTGGAGACTACCGGCTCTGCCGAATTTATTCAGGCCTTCTACGCCGCCTTCCCCAACCTTAGGAACAGCCAGTTGCGCTTAGAACAGGAGGTGTTCGAGCGCGCGGGTCTGCCGTTTATCCCGCCCGAACTGCGCGAAAGCGCCTCCGTGGTGGAGCAGGCCAGGCGTGGGCGTTTGCCCGACCTGATAGCCGACGCCGATATCCGGGGCGTCGTGCATGCCCACACGACCTGGAGCGACGGGCTGCATTCGCTGCGCGACATGTGCCTGTACGCTCGCGAATTGGGCTACGCTTACATCGGCATCACCGACCACAGCCAGTCGGCTTTCTATGCCAATGGCCTCAAACCCGACCGCGTGCTGGCTCAAATGGAGGAAATAGACCGCCTGAACGCCGAACTGGCGCCCTTCCGCATCCTTAAAGGCATCGAAAGCGACATCCTGGCCGATGGCTCGCTCGACTACGAACAGGCGCTCTTAGAAAAATTCGACTTCGTCATCGCCTCCGTGCACACCAACCTGAACATGAGCCAGGAAAAAGCCACGCAGCGCATCGTGAAGGCCATCGAAAACCCCTGCACAACCATCCTGGGCCACCCCACCGGACGCCTGCTCCTGAGCCGAACGGGCTACCCACTCGACTGGGACGCCGTCTTTGAGGCCTGTGCCAGGCACGGTGTGGCCATCGAACTCAACGCCAACCCACACCGCCTCGACCTGGACTGGTCGCTCATCCCCAAGGCGCTGGACTACGGCATCCGCATCAGCATCAACCCCGATGCCCACAGCAAGGACGGCATCCACGACCTTCGCTACGGCGTGATGGCCGCCCGGAAAGGCGGGCTTTCGGCCCGGCAGTGCTTCAACGCCAGCGAGGCGATGGATACTCGAAAGTAGATGCAACCGCCCCGAGACCATAGGGTAGGGCAGGCGAGTGAACTACCCGGCCCAGGTCGGTAAAAAACTTTTGCGCGTGCTCAGGCGTTTTTGAAAATGTGTGTATATTTGCCGCCCATTTCGTACACAGTCCTTCATTAAAAACAAAAAAAGGAGAGTCTGCATGCTCATCGTTGAAGTCAAAGATGGTGAACCCATTGACAAAGTGCTCAAAAAGTACAAAAAGAAGTTCGATCGCGCCGGTATTTTGCGCGAGTTGCGTCGCCGCAAGGCCTACAGCAAGCCGTCGGTAGAGCGCCGTTCGGAAGTGCTGCGCGCGGTGTATCGCGAGAAGATGTACGGCAATAAAAATTAGAAATCGCCTCTCGTCGCGCGCGCGGCGCATGTGTTGTGGAGCAAGTGAGAAGAGGCTTTTCTTGTACCATGTTCTACGAAGAGTCTTTTTTACAACACATCGCCTTAGAACGTCGCCTTTCTGCCCATACGGTAGCGGCGTATCGCAGTGATTTAGAGGATTTTCTGCAATTTATACGGGAGCAATGCCTCACTTCGGTTACCGAGGTGAGGCATTTGCATATACGCGCCTGGGCGGCAGGGCAGCTGCAGCGCGGCGTGAGTGCGCGCAGTGTGAACCGCCGGCTGTCGTGCCTGAAGACGTATTTCAAATACCTGAAGACCCGCGGATGGATAGCGCAAGACCCCATGCGCAAGGTGCTCGGCCCCAGGGCCGGACGCCGCCTGCCGGTGTTCGTTGCCGAGCGGGAGATGGAGGCACTGCTTACGCATGTCTCTTTTGCGCCGAGCTATGCCGGCCAACTGGAGCGGATGCTGCTGGAGGTTTTCTATGGAACAGGCCTGCGCAGCAGCGAGCTCATTCAGCTGAAAGTATCGGACGTGGATACTGGCCGAATGGCCCTGAGCGTGCTGGGCAAAGGCGGGCGGGAGCGCTTGGTGCCGTTCGCGCGCTATCTGGCCGACGCGCTGAGCGAGTTCCTCCGGCTGCGCGCCGAAACCTTTCCGGGCAACAGCGCGCCGTGGCTTTTTTTGAGCAAAAAAGGCGAGCAACTTAAACCGAGTTTTGTTTATCGCGTTGTTCACAAGTACCTGTCTGCCGTCAGTTCGGCAGAGCAGCGCAGCCCACACGTGTTGCGACACACTTTTGCCACACACCTGTCGAACCGAGGCGCCGATTTGAATGCCATTAAGGAATTGCTCGGACACAGCAGCCTCGCCGCTACGCAGATATACACCCACAACAGCATCGGGCGCCTGATAGAAGTCTATGAGCAGGCGCATCCTAAAGGACAAGATTAACTCTCTCGACTTATGACCGCAGCGCATCAACATTTCACCGACAACCTGCAACTCATCCGCGACAGCGCGCGCGCCTTTGCCGAAACGCACATCCGCCCATACGTGATGGAATGGGACGAAGCCCAGCACTTTCCCATAGACCTCTTTCATCGCATGGGTGAACAGGGCTTTCTGGGCGTGCTTATCCCGGAAGAATACGGCGGCGCGGGCTTAGGCTACCAGGAATACATCACCATCATTGAAGAAATTGCCAAAGTCTGCGGCTCTATCGGCTTGAGCGTGGCAGCACACAACTCGCTGTGCACCAATCACATTTATTCTTTTGGGACTGAAGAACAGCGCCGCAAGTACCTGCCTATGCTGGCTACAGGCCAGTGGATTGGTGCCTGGGCACTGACTGAACCCAACACGGGCAGCGACGCCGGCCGAATGCAGTGTGTGGCCCAGCGCGACGGCGACTACTACGTGCTCAACGGCACCAAGTGCTGGATCACCCACGGCATCAGCGGGCAGGTGGCCGTCGTCATTGCGCGCACGGGCGAACTCTTAGACAGCCGAGGCATGACGGCCTTCATCGTCGAGCGCGGCACGCCCGGCTTCCGCAGCGGCAAAAAGGAGAACAAACTCGGCATGCGCGCCAGCGAAACCGCCGAGCTCATCTTCGACAACTGCCGCATCCACAAAAGCCAGGTGCTGGGCCAGGAAGGCGAGGGCTTCATCCAGGCCATGAAAATTTTAGACGGCGGGCGCATTTCTATCGCGGCCCTCTCTCTGGGTATTGCCAAAGGCGCCTACGAAGCCTCGGTGAAGTACGCCAAAGAACGCCACCAGTTCGGCCAGCCCATCGCCAACTTTCAGGCTATCAGCTTCAAACTGGCCGATATGGCTACCAAAATCAGCGCTGCCGAACTGCTCACGCGCCAGGCCGGTGACCTGAAAAACGCTGGCGTCAAATGCACGCGCGAGGCGGCTATGGCCAAATACTACGCCTCCGAAATTTCGGTACAGATCAGTACCGATGCTGTCCAGATTCACGGCGGCTATGGCTACACCAAGGATTTTCCGGTAGAGAAATACTACCGCGACTCCAAGCTGTGCACCATTGGCGAGGGAACGTCTGAAATTCAGAAGTTGGTGATTGCGCGCGAGCTGTTGCGCGAAAAATAAGGCCGCATGACCGTTCACACCTTAGACCTGAAGTTTCTGGGGCTGGAGCGCGCCATTGCCGTGTTTGTCGTGGAAGGGCCAGAGGGTCTGGCGCTGGTAGAGACGGGCCCGCATTCGACGCATGAGCACGTGCTGGCGCTGCTGAAGGCGCGCGGCTGGCGCCTGTCGGATTTCCGGCACGTCTTCCTGTCGCACATTCACTTCGACCACGCCGGTGCCGCCTGGGCGTGGGCGCGTGAAGGCGCCACGGTGTATGTACATCCCGTAGGGCTGCCGCATCTGGCCGCGCCAGAGAAACTCTACCAGTCGGCCCGTCGCATTTACGGCGACGATATGGAACGGCTGTGGGGCCTCATGGAGCCTATTCCGGAGGGTCAGCTATACGCTCCTGCGCATGGAGAGGTTATCGAGGCCGTAGGGCTGCGCTTTCGGGCCTGGCACACGCCGGGCCATGCAACCCACCACATCGCCTGGGAGGTGAACGGGCCGGATACCGAGGCAGTCATCTTCACGGGCGACGTTGCCGGCGTGTGCATGGATGAGCGCTATGTGGCTCCGCCCTGCCCACCGCCCGACATCCACGTGGAAGACTGGCAGGCATCCATCCAGCTGCTGCGCGCCCTGCCCGCTGCGACGCTGTACCTGACCCATTTCGGTCCGGTTCGCCACAAGGATGCCCATCTGCGGGATTTGGAAAAACGCCTGCTGGCCTGGGCCTTGTGGATGAAACCCTACGCAGAACAGGGCGCAGAAGTGGCAGACGTAATGCCGGACTTTCTGGCCTTCGTCCGCGAAGATATGGCCGCTGCCGGCATTGACGCCGCTACAGCAGCCTGCTACGAGGCGGCCAATCCGGCCTTTATGTCGGTGGCCGGGTTGTTGCGCTATTGGAAGAAAAAACTCGCCGCATGAACGCTACTCAGATTTTAGCGCGCCTTCGCGGCCAATGTGTCGTGGTGGTGGGCGATAGCATGCTCGACCGCTACCTCATTGGCTCGGTGAGCCGCATTTCGCCGGAGGCGCCGGTGCCGGTAGTGCTGCACGAGCGCACAGAGGACCGCCTGGGTGGCGCCGCCAATGTGGCGCTGAACCTCAAAGCCCTGGGCGCAGAGGCCATCCTGTGCAGTGTGGTTGGTGCCGATGCCGACGGTGAGGCTTTTCAGCGCCTGCTCCCGCAGGCGCATTTGTCGGAAGCCGGATTGCTTCAACTGCCGGGCCGGCCCACCACCGTCAAGACGCGCGTGCTGGGCAACAACCAGCAAATGCTGCGCATTGACCGCGAGGTTACCCACAGCCTCAGCCTCGCCGAAGAGCAGCGCTTAGTCGAGCACGTGCAGGACATCCTGAGCCGGCATCGGGCAAAGGCCCTTATCTTCCAGGACTACAACAAAGGTGTACTGACTCCCTTTGTCATTCAGACGCTGCTGGAATATGCCCGCCAGCAGGGCATATTCACGGCTGTTGACCCTAAGAAGGCCAACTTTTTCGCCTATCGGGGAGCTGACTTGTTCAAGCCCAACCTGAAAGAGGTGCGCGACAGTACGCCATTTGCCATCGAGCCTACCTTAGAGTCTTTGCGGTCGGCAGCGGCGTTTTTGCGGCAAAAGATGGGTTGTTCAAAAATTATGGTTACGCTATCGGAAAAAGGCCTATTTTTGGACGACGAAAAAAGCGCTCAGCTTTATCCGACATTGCCGCGAAAGGTGGCGGACGTCAGCGGCGCCGGCGATACGGTCATCAGCATCGCAACGCTGGCCCTGACAGCAGGGTTAGAAAGCCGCATAGTGGCTGCCCTGTCGAACCTGGCGGGCGGTCAGGTGTGCGAGTTTCCCGGTGTCGTACCCGTGCAGGCGAGCCTGTTGGAGCAAGAGCTGGCGCATTGGCTCACGCAAAACGGCTGATGAACGATGAAAAGACTGCTCCTTGTTTTCGCACTCCTGACAGCTGCATACGTTGCTCAGGCGCAGATGCGGCTGGCGCCGGACACGCTGCTGGTGCAGCGTTTCGAGGTGGACCCCACCGATACCATGCTCCCCTTCCCTCTTGGCGACGACCTGCAGTGGGTCAACTGGGACGCCGATAGAATACCGCCTCTTTGCGACAACGGGCGCGTATTGGGCAACTGGTACTGGGACAGCGACTTAGGCGACACCACCGGCATGAACAACGCCTTCACCAGCTGTTCTTTCTTAGCCAATAAAAATTTGCCCAATGAAAACTGGCTCATCACGCCGCCCATCTTCATCACCGACACGCAGGCCGTTCTGACCTGGCGCTCCCTGTCGTTGGAAGGGCCAGGATACCACGACGGCTACAAGGTGCTGGTCTCTATCACGAGCAACGCCCCCTACGAAGGCGCTTTTACCGACACGCTCTTTGTGGCCGCAGAAATGCTCGGCGAGCCGCTCTTCTTCTCGCTCGACCCTAAAGACTTCAACTTCTCGCCAGGCTATGTGCACGCCAACTGGTATCGCGACAGCGCCTATTTCTTCCTGCCCACCGACAGCTTTCCCTCCAATCGGGGCCGCATGGAGCCGCACTCCGTCAGCCTGTCGGCCTATGTAGGTAAAAAAATTTACATCGCTTTCCTGCACGACTCGCAGTACGATAACACCCTGCAAATAGACGATATCGTCGTCGTTCAGGGCGTCAGCGTCAGCGCCCCGGAGCCGTTGCTGCCCGCCGTCGTGCTGAGGGTACAGCCCAACCCGGTGCGCGACCTGGCGCGGCTTTCTTTCTCCGAAGCTCTGCGCCCTCAACGTCTGCAAATCACGGATGCTATGGGGCGCCTGATGGCTGTGCAGACGTTCTCTGGCCTGCCTGCCGACAATGTGCTCGCCGACCTGAGCGCTCTGCCGCCGGGCGTTTACCTGGCCGTGCTGGAGGCCGACCGCCCGGTGCAGAGCGTCCGACTCGTCAAGTATTAAACCCGAACAGAGGCATTCGCCGGAGCAAAACGAAGGCCTTTCGCCTTCGGTAATGTGCTTCAGCACCTGGAGCGCAAAAAACTTTCTTTCGTGCAAATGCACGGAAGTGCCTTTCTTTGCGGCGGGTTTCGGGAAGCCTCCGTCTTCCACGCCTCCTCACAACCGTTAGTTATTTGAAAAGGCTATGATCAGTCGCCGCAGCGTCCGCGTAAAAGTTATGCAGCTGTTGTACATGCTCAACCGCGACGAGCAACTCACCTACGCTGACGTCATTCAGCTGTACAACGAAGGCATCGAAAAAACTTTTGAACTCTACCTTTTGCACCTCTACCTGCTGCTGCGCGTGACGCAATATGCCGAGGAGGATGCCAAAATTCGCGCAGCTAAGATGCTGCCGTCGGAAGAGGACAAAAAATTCACTCCGCGCCTGTACAAGAACCCCTGTGTGCAGAGTTTGGCCAACAACGTGCCCTTTCTGCAGTTGGTGGCTAAATACAACCTGCACGAAAACATTGACCCCGACCAGATACGCCGGCTCTATCAGGCCTTCAATGCCACTGAGCCGTGTAAGCAGTACCTGGAGCTGAGCGAGCCAACCAACGCAGACCACATCAAGATCCTGCTGGAGCTGTACCGCTTCCTGACCAACCACGACCTGTTCATCGAAATGGTCGAAGACCGATACAGCAACTGGGCCGACGACGAGTCGCTGGTCGTGGGCGCCATGAAGAAGACCATCAAAGCCATGCCGTTAGAGGGCGAGTTCTACCGCGAACACGAACCCTCGGACGAAACCGTGCGCGAATTTGGCGAGCAATTGCTGCGCAAAACCTGCCAGGAAGACCAGGCCCTCTTCGACCTCATCGCACCCACGCTCAAAAACTGGGACCCCGAGCGCGTGGCCGTTCTGGATATGATCATGCTCAAAATGGCCGTGTGCGAATTGCTCCACTTCCCGACCATCCCGGTCAAAGTTACCCTCAACGAGTTTGTGGAAATCTCAAAGGTCTATTCCACTGAAAATAGCCGCGAGTTCATCAACGGCATCTTAGACCGCCTGATGAAACGCCTGCAGAAAGAGGGGCGCTTGGTCAAAGAAGGGCGCGGTCTGCTGGAGTGAGGGAAGGCGCTGAGTGGCAAGGCGTGGCGACAGGAGGCTTTAGTCCTTTCTGTCGCCATGCTTTTGTCATCAGGTGGCAACCAAATGAGTTTGGTTGCCACGGGGGTTACCATTTGCTGTACAGGTGCACCCAGGTGTCGGCGTAGGCTGTTTTGCCGGCGCGCTCGGTGGGGTGGGTGTCGGCGTCGGCTAAACGGGCCACGACCTCAAACGCCTCCCGGACGTTGACCTCGCGTACGGATGGATCGGCCTCGCCGCCGATGGCCTCTGCCGCCAGCCCTTCGAGCAGGGCTGTCAGGCGGCGGTTGAACAGTTCGGGCAGGCGGAAAATCTCGACGCTGACCACCTGGCCGTTGTTGACGGCTACATAGCCCACTGCGCCGGGCAACGTCTGAAACTGACCTTTGAGCACCCGGACACAGCCCTCGCGCTGGGCTTTCGTGGCGTCCTGATTGCCGATGGCCGTATAAGCGCTGGTAGCCGTCTCGGCCCGATTAGCTTGCGTAACCCGCGCCACCTGCTTCCAAACGGCACTCTGCTCTTTCTGGAACACCTTCTTGCGCACCGACGGACTGCATACACTGTGGTAACCATAGAAGGCCGCCACCTGCTTCTCCCGTTCGGAGGCATCAGGGTTGTAGTAGTGCGAGCGACCGGCTTCAACGCAAAAGACTTCGATGTTTTGGAGACTGTTAGCCGCTATGATGTAATCCTGAGCAATGACGCGGTCCTGATTGCCGCCCTGCACCACGTCGCCGGCCATAAGCAGTACCGGGTGCTCGGTCTTGTTCTGCACCGTCAGACCGCGATACCAGACCTCAGCGCTGCGCCCAAACTCCTGCATCTCGGTAATGCGGAAACCGGGGGTCTGCATAGCCTCGGCCAGGGTAAGCAGACCCAGCGACAGGTCTTTACTGGCAGCAAGCGCCTCATCGGTGAGAATAATCGGATACAGGCGCAACACACCGCATTGCCACCCCGCACCGTCGCTCATCAGCAGGCGCAGGTCGTGATGCGAAGATGAAACAGCAGCGCCAGCATCAGCGCCTTTGCTTTGGGCTTTCGAGGAAGGCAGCGCATCGCAACCGGCAAGGCTCAGCGCAACCACAGGCAACAGAAAGAAAAGTTTCCGTAACATGGCACAACCTGTTTTATGTGTAAAAAATGGGAAATTCGTTCCGAAACAACGATGAAACCACGCGGAGGAATGCACAGGTTCCAGAAGAAAATTTTTTTAAAAACCGGCAGCATATTTCACCTTTCCGAACGCTCAAGAGGTAACATCTCCCACCAGGGAGGTGTCATCTCGTTTTTTTTGCTATTTCGCGACATTTCTGCAAAAAGGCACGCCGGCGTATTGCAGCATTCAAGGCGAGTTCCTTACTTTTGCCTTGCGCTTCAGCGCTTCAGTTCATTCATTCACCAAACCGATTTTTACTATGCAAAAAAGTTCCTTTTCCCAACAAAAACACCTCCTCGGCGGGGGGGGGGGATGCACTCTCCGGGTTAACGTATCCTGTTCGTTTTGCCATGCGCGGTAGTGTCCTCATCGGCATTCTATGCGTGTGGCTCCTATGGCCCACAGGGTTGGTGTACGCTCAAAATTGCAACGACTGGTATGTCGAAGTGTGTCCCACGCAGTTGCCCATTGCTCCGTTTTACTCCGTCCCGGACTGCCCGGATGGGTGCTATCGGGTGTACTATTACTTCTACCTGACTCGCAACGGCGGCGACATGAATGTGCCGGAAGACTTTTCTTTTACCCACATGTACATCCGGGGCAACCTGTCTGTGGTCAGTTCTCCGGGGGAGAGCAACGGGCAGTTTTCACACGTCAATGTTCCTGCTTCGGAAAATTGCTCGCCGGAGTTTCCGGGCCTCAACAAGAGCGCTCCGCTTTACAATTCACCTATTCTGAATTACGATCGGAGTAGCCGCGAATTTGTTTGGGAAGCTTCTTCCAACAACCCTGAGCAGCCTCGCATTACCTGGCCGGTGCACGGGCGTTTGCTTCTCTTCGTGCTGGCTGTGGATGTTTTTCCGGAAGACATCGTGAAGCCCACGGGGATGAGTTACGCGATCGTCTTTGAAGGCCCATCGCCGGCGTGCCCTTTGACTACCGTACACCACTGTGTGGATGAGGATGCTTTTAACAAGCATGTGGCTCAGCCGTCAGATAGTTGCAAGATACCGCCGGTTTTGCTCCGCATAGGCAGTCCGCAGCCATATCCTTCGCCAGCTTATCCGAACCGCCGGCGTTTGCCGGTGTTTGTGAGCAATATCAGTCAGGATCAGACGCTTAGCTGGAACAAGATGGATTTTTTGGTCAATGTGAATGGTTCTATTGGTAGTCCGATGGGGATGCCTGCTGTGGAGGGCGGCCTGATACCGGCTTCATCTATTCAGGTGAGGTCGCTTTTTGGGCAGCAGTACCGCATTTATGCCAGTCATGAGGGCACCATAGAAATACCGCCGAATGCTTCTTCGCCCACGGCGAGCAATACGCTGTATTACATCGTTTTGAACGGGCCACTGATGGAGTCGCAATGTATGACAGCGTCGGTGAGTTTTGCGGGGAAAGGGCGTGTAGATGGCGGCTTGTATTCGTGTTGTAAGCCTATTTTTCCCAACAATGCCATGCCCGTTACGTGGGGCAGTTCAGGCTGCATTGATCTTTCGTGTCCGACCTCTACGCTAATGGAAGCCTCGATTGCTAAGTCCACGCAGCAACAGGCATGTAGCGGCCGCCTGACCATCGAGTTGAAACTGACGGCTTCTTACACCATAGACCTTCTTGCCCTTCGAGCGGTGCTGAAGGTACAGAAGACAGGCGATTTTGAACTGGACTTAGCCGGCTCTGAGACCAATGTATCGGGCTGCACGCCGCTGTCCTCGTGCTTGAGCGCACAAGATGTGGGCGATTACTTTCGCATCACGTTCAATGCTCCGAACATCACCCAGTTGAACATACCGGCCAATCAAACCTTCACGGTGGCGAAAATCGTCCTGAACACTGAGACAGTGGGTTGTGTCTCTGCCATCACCTTCCTGGATGCTATGGTGCACCGCGAAGGTGGCCAGCCGTGCATACCCAATGTAAGCGCTACGCCGTTAGCCAACAACCCAGATGACGATGTATGTGTGGCAGAGCGGGTGCTGGAAATATCGGCAGAAAGATACTATGGCGGCGTCATAGACAACTGGTACTATCACATCAATAACTGTGGCGAGAATGTCCCTTCGAACTGCAGGTATATCGGCAATAGCCCTGTGGGTCAGACGGTGTCGCACTGCGTGTGTGCCTTGCCCGACCGAGAACAACGGGTTCTAATCAAGAAAAATGATGACCCCCTTAATGGTGTTAGTACCTTTGATTTAGTCCTAATCAATAGACACATATTGGGAGTAGAACTATTTGACAATGGATTTAAACATATCGCCGCGGATGTCGACAGAAATAACAACGTAACAACCCTTGATATAGTAGAAATCCGAAAATTGATCTTGGGAATATACACTACTTTTCCAAAGGCGAATTCCTGGCTTTTTTTTGACAAAACCTATAAGCAGTCCATAGAAAACACTTTGCCGCCTTTTCCAATCATTTGTAACTCAAGTGTAGAGTGCAGCTCTATAGATACGCCTAATGTGTTTTGTTTGAAAGAATTTGTACCTTTTCAGGTTCCGTTTGCTCCGAATGCGCCTCATCGTGCGGAGTTTGTGTGCGTCAAGGTAGGCGATGTGAATAACACCGCATCTCCTTTTCCTGTGGCTTCCGATGCAGAAGAGCGCTATGTTACCTCTCGCCATCTGGGTACGCGCCTTTGGACAGGGCGGTCGGGCGAACGCATTGAAATTCCTGTTTTCGCTACGGAACGCCAAACACTTGCCGGCTGGCAGTGGGGTCTGACCTACGATACTGCGCTGTTGCGGGTTACCGGTATTCGCTGGGCTTACGAACTGAAGCCCGACGATGTGGAAGATTACGCCTGGCACCTGCCAGCCCCCGGCGATCTGCGCCTTTTGTGGTTCAGCGGTTTTCAGGCGCGCACTTTTGAGGCGGGCCAGCCGCTGTTCTTTGTTCAGGCCGAACTGAAGCGGGCGGTACGCCGGCCGACGCAATTGCTGTTCAACCATACCAACAGCATTCCTTCAGAGGCCTACGACGCTGCACTGCGCGAATACCACTGGCAATTGAGCACCTCCGACCTGGCGTTGCGTCCACCCGCACCGGAGCCTGAGCCTGTGCCTGAATGCCGCCTGTCGGCTCTGCCCAACCCGTCAAAGGGCAGTCTTCGATTGCACATCGAAGCCTCAGCATCCACAGAGGGCATCCTGGTCCTCTATGATGCCCTGGGCCGCGTATGGCACGAACAGTCCATCGTATTGCCCACTGGACTGACGGTGGTGCCCTTGCCCTCCTCCGGCGGCGTCTTGCCCGCAGGACAGTACATAGCCACCCTGCGCACCCCGCACAGCACAGCCAGCCTGCGCATCGTGCGACAGTAGTCAACCTGAGGTAACACCGCCCACTAAGGAGGTGTTACCTCTATTTCTTCCATTTTTCAACCATCCCGTATCATGAAACCTGTTGTTTTATTTTTATTTCTGCTCTGTTCTGTTCTGCTTAGCGCCCAGACGCGCTACTACGTACATCCCTTGGCCATGGGTGCGGGCACTGGGCTTTCGTGGACAGACGCCTTCACCGATCTGCACGACGCTTTGGCCGTGGCCCAGAAGGGCGACGAGGTGTGGGTGGCCCAGGGCACGTACTACCCTTCGCTGACGGGCGACCGTTCGGCGCGTTTTGTGCTGCTGTCTGGCGTTCGGCTATACGGTGGTTTTCGGGGCACGGAGTTAGACCTCAGCGAGCGCGACTGGGAGGCGCATGCTACGGTGATTGACGGCGACATTGGTGTGCCGGGCGACAGTACCGACAACACGCGCACGCTGCTGTACCTGCCGTGGCCCGACAGCAGTACGGTGTTGGATGGCTTGGTGTTTCGCCACGGCGTGGCCAACGATACGCTTGCGCCGGTGCGCTCGCTGGGCAACTGCGGGGGCGCTATTTTCATTCAGGGCATCAACGGCGAGGCGTATGTGAACATTCGCAACTGTGTTTTTCAACGCAACACGGCGGTATATTGCGGCGGGGCAGTGTACATTCACGGCACTGCGACGGGGTCGGTAGCGCCGACGTTTGAGAATTGCCGGTTTGAGGATAATAGGGTAGCCCGAGGCCCCGGTGGCGCCATTCACCGATTTGGGAGCAGTGTGGTGGATAGAGCGGATGTAACCCGATGTACCTTTGTAAAAAATGTAGCGAGAATCCACGGCGGAGCAGTGTATTGGTGGGCTTTTGGCAAGACAGATGACCTGAATATATCAGACTCATATTTTGAAGGATGTTCTATACATGAGGATGGCCAATATGTTCCGGGACTTTCTCCTGGCGGGAACATAGGTGGCAAGGTGGCTTATGTGGTTTTCTTGGTGCCGTCTAAAAATTCCCTGAGAGTTTCCAAATCAAAGTTTATATCGAATTCCAATTTAAGAGCTGCGATGTGCCATGTAGAGTCTGTTCATCTGAGTGGAGGTGACAGTGTGGGAATGTACCTTCAAGGAATAGAGTCAAGATATAATATTGGATCTGAATATTGGTTGCTTATATTGGGTAGTCCACACACCAGTATTTCAGACTTTTATTCAATGGGTGATGAAAGGATCAGTATTGTTAAGTACAATAATTTTATTCCCTCAGGAGAGGAACCTACAAGCACCTACAGAAGGGTGTTTATAAGGAGAAGTCCTGAGCAAAAAAGCAATTCTAATGCACTGCAGCCTTTTGTTACAATGTATTGCCTACCAAAGACAGAACTGAGTACGTGTGCATTTGACGTACATGCTTTTCATTCAACCTACGAGGGTAATGCAGCCTCGGTGAACACCTTGACTCTCAATAATGTGTTGATTCATGCCCAAAAGAGTATATCAATATCTCAAAGACTCAAGGATACTGTAACGATAAGAAATTCTGTTATTTATCGTCCAGTTAGTGTTAGAATGGACAAATTTTGCATGTTTAAGCTTGAGAACAGCATTCTTTCAGGTTTTGAGGTGACAAATCCGCAGCCTACACACGATTATATCATCACCCACAACATCTTTCTTACCCCTGATCCTTTTCCCAACGCTCCGGGGACGTGGTTGAAGGAGCACAATCTTTTTGAGACCGACCCGATGTTTGTCCAGCCCGATTCGGGCGATTTTCGTCTGCAGCCCTGCTCGCCGGCCATCAATGCTGGCACGAACAGCGCTGTGGATGGGAGCACTGACCTGTTGGGCAACCCGCGCATTCAGTACGGCACGGTGGACATCGGCGCTATAGAGATGGGCCCGCTGGCTTTTGCCGGTGGCGGGCCGTCGGTTCGTCCGGCTTGTCCGGGTTTGAGCACGGGTCGCATTGATGCTTCGGCCCTGCCGGTGTGTCCGCCGGCTACCTTTTTGTGGAGCACGGGCGGCAGTGGTGCGGTGGTGGAGCACCTGTCTGCTGGCACCTACACGCTTTCGGTGGTGGACGCCAAGGGTCGGGACGGCGTGTTTGTCGTTGTCGTGCCTTCGGCGTCGTCGCCGGTGCTTACGCCGCATTCGCTGCCGGTTGAGTGTGGCGACACGCTGGGCGGCACAGCGGCGGTGTCTGTCAGTGGTTCGCCTGGGCCTTTTGCTTTTGAGTGGGCGGGTTTGAGTGCGGACAGTCTGCAGACCGATTTGTCGCCTGGTGTGTATCGCGTAACGGTAACGGATGCGTACGGCTGCACGTCTGCGGGTTCGGTGAAGGTGGATCGTCAGGGTGCGCTGAGCATTCGCATAGACGTGTCTCCTATTCGGTGTCCGGGTTCGGCGGATGGTTATCTGACGGTTCTTCCGGCCAACGGCAAGGCGCCCTTCACGTGGGCGTGGAGCCAGCCTGCGGGTGCTACGGGGCCGACGGTGGGGCCGCTTGGTCCTGGGTTGTACGTGGGCACGCTGACGGACGCTTTTGGCTGCCAGATAGGGTGGTCGCTGCCGCTGACGGAGCCGGTTCCTTTGAGTGCGCAGATTTCGGTGGTGGATGCCACCGACACGTTGGCTTCCAACGGTTCCATTCAGTTGGCGCTCAGCGGCGGTGCGGGCGGCTACGTGGTGCAGTGGTCGAACGGCGGCACGGGATTGCACCTGCTGGGTTTGCGTCCGGGTGTTTATGTGGCCACGATTACGGATGCGAACGGTTGTCAGTTGGTAACGCCGCCGATTGCGGTGGGGGTGAAGACGGGGGTTTTGGAAGTTGCGGGTGTGCTGTTGGGTGCGCAGTTGCAGCCCAATCCTGCGTTGGAGGGCACGTGGTTGGCGCTTGCGCGAGCGTTGGAGCGCGGGGTGGCGGTTCGGTTGTGGTCTTCGGAGGGTCGTTTGTTGCGTTCGTGGGTACTTTCGGCGGGTGTTCAGCAGTTTTGGCTGCCGCTGGAGGGCTTGCCGGCAGGGACGTATTCGGTGGAGTGCGAGGACAGTGCGCTACTTTTGCTCAAGAGGTAACACCGCCC
>CAZYEV010000040.1:0-11017 GCA_964646615.1 uncultured Saprospiraceae bacterium | reverse complement strand
CGACCACAGAGGTCTACACAGAGGAGAGCGTCGGCAGCGGCAGGGGTGTCTCAGAGACAGGGCCAGCTGGGGCGTACCTACGGTGCCGGCGACGATTTGCCGGTGGCTGAAGGGGCCCGGGACGTCGCCACAGGCAATGCTGGAAGTGGTGATATCGTCGCTGGGGTCGGTGTCGCCCGTGTTGTTGATGGTAAAGGTGGGCGCCGAGCCGGTGATGCTGATGCCCGGGCCAGCGGTGTAGTTATTGCCGGGGGGCAGGGTAACTGTACCGCCGCCGTTGGAGCGCGTCAGATCATTGCCGCTGAGGCTGTGGGTCTGGATTTCGTTGGTCGGGTCGTTGTCGTTGTCGCCCGTATTGTTGATGGTGAAGTTAGGCGCCGAGCCGGTGATGCTGATGCCCGGACCGGCAGTATAGTTCCCCCCGACGTCGTCAGCAGGTGCCCAGACGGAGCCGTTCCACTTAAGCACCTGGCCATTGCTGGCACCGTTTTGGGCAATATCCAGGGGGCTGGTGCTGGTGCCGTTGCCTATGAGGCGCGTGGTAACCACGACGGTCTGCGTGCCCCAGTTGTCGGGGCCGAGGTCGTTGGCAGGCGCCCAGGTAGTGCCGTTCCACTTGAGCACCTGGCCATTGCTGGCACCGCCCTGTGCGATTTTGGCACCTGTTACGGCACCGTCCTGGATTTTGGAGGTCTGCACGGCGTTGTTGGCCAATTCTACACTACCCACGACACCGGCTTTCAGCTGCAGGTTGTTGAAGGGGCCGGTTACGTCGCCGTCGGCAATGCTGTTGGTCGTGATGTCATCGAAGGGATTGACGTCCCCCGTGTTCGAGATGGTGAAGTTTTGCCCCACGGCTACCACATCAATGCCTAAGCCACCGTTGATGGTAACTACCCCCACATTGTCGGGTGCAGGCGCCCAGGTGGTACCGTTCCATTTGAGCACCTGGCCCGTGGAGGCGCCCATGGGATCTATTTTATTCCCTGTAACAGCATGGGTATTGATCTTCAGCGAAGTAACGGCGTTATCGGCCAGTTTGAAAGCATTGACCGCCCCAGCCTTTATCTGCAGGTTGGTAAAGGTTCCCGTGATTTCGCCGTCGGCTATGCTGCTGGTCGTGATGTCGTCGTTCGGGTTGGTATCGCCCGTGTTCGCAATGGTAAAGTTCGGGAAGGCGCCGCTGATGCTGATGCCCGTGCCGGCATTGAGGCCCACCGTAGGGCCGGTGGCGTCTTGTGCGGGCGCCCAGGTGGTACCGTTCCACTTGAGTACCTGGCCGTTACTGGCGCCCATGTCGTTGAGTTTAGCGCCTGTAACAGCGCCGTTGGCGATTTTGCTGGTGTTGACGGCATTGTCCGCCAATTTGGCCGTATTCACCGCACCGTCGGCAATTTTCGGGGTGCTCACGGCACCGTCAGCCAGTTTTGCAGTACTGACCGCGCCATCGGCCAGTTTGGGCGTCGTTACCGCGCCATCGGCCAGTTTGGGCGTGCTCACGACACCGGGTTTGATTTGCAGGTTGTTGAACGGGCCGGTGATTTCACCGTCAGCAATCGAAGACGTGGTGATGTCGTCGGACGGATCCACGTCGCCGATGTTCGTGATGGTGAAGACCTGGCCATTTTTAGCGACGTTGATGCCCGCACCAGCGTTGATGGTCGTCAGAATGACGGGTACCGTGGTGGCATTGACGACGCGGCCGTATTGGTCTACCGTGATGACAGGGATGTCGTTAGGCCCGCCATAGGCGCCTGGCGTTACGGGGGCGTTCGCCAGGCTAATGGTGCCGGTAGTGGTAATGGGGCCGCCCGTCAAGCCAGCACCGGTATTGATTTCGGTAACAGTGCCGCTCTGGCCAGTGTTGTCGTTTTGCGGTACCCAGCTGGAGCCGTTCCACTTGAGCACCTGGCCGGTTTGGGCACCTTGCTGGGCGAGGGTCAGCGGATTGGCTGCCGTGCCGTTTCCGCTCAGCACGGGCGTGGTCTGCACCGTTTGCGTGCCCCAGTTATCGGCGCCGTTGGCTGCATTGAGCGAATAAAGCGCATACGGCACGCTGAGCAGCTGAGAGGTACCGACCTCATCAAAAACCCCCGGCGCTGTCTCAACGGACACCGTCAGGAACTTAGGGCTGGCGCCCCAGTTGATGTTGGCAAAATTGCCCTGCAGCGGGGTGCCCCCGCCAATGGTCAGGTTAATCAGGCCAAAGGCATTCGTCGAGGCCGTCTGCATCTCCGAATAGGCTATCGGACCGTTGGGTGCATTGTTTCGAATGGTAAAAAGAAGGGTAACCGTTTGGTTGTTAATGGAGGCGCCGGTGTTGTCCCGGACGATGCACTGGTAATTGAACCCTTGCGGCACATTTTGCGCAACAGCATTCGGTACCCACAGCAGGCCCAGGAGCAGGAGTGGTAAGAGACGGTTAACCATGATAGCAAATCGATTTTTGAATGAAAACTCAGGCTTGAAAAGAGGAAATACGGAAGGATGGCTTTACAGCCGGATAAAGCGCGTAATGGCCGAGGCCCGCGAAGCCGGGTCGGTGAGCACCAAAAAATAAAGCCCCGGCTGCCAATGCCGGCAGTTCAACACCTCGCCGTCCGAAAGACGTTCGTCCGAAAGCACTATGCGCCCGGCAGCATCAAAAACCGTGGCCAACAGGTACGTGCCCTTCTCCGAAGAAAAGCGCACGTTCAGGACATCCGCTGTAGGGTTAGGAAAAACGGCAATGTTCCACGCCGACAGGTCAGGCTCGCCTACGTAAACGATGCGCGTCTGCTCGGGCTGATGAAACCCCTGCGTCAGAATACGAGCATTACCGATGCCCGTCCAGATGACAGGCTCGCCCACCGTGTAAGCAAAATGGCGCCCCTGATTGACCCCCGTACGGCCAGCAGCGCCAACAACCTGGTTGAAAAGGGAAGGACTTTGCGAGAAAAGCGAAGATAGCCCAACAAGGCTACAAAGAGCAGCAAGTGTAAACCGGTTCATGGTACGCGATTTGAAAATGAAGAACAGTAGATTACGTTCAGCAAAAACCTTGCCTAAATGCGCTGTTCCGGCTCAGAATGCGCACCTGCGTCGGCATTCTGGTACAACAGTGCTCCGATTTACCGGAATTGCGGGAGCCGCCTTTTGCAGGCGCCCTTTTCATTTGAAAGGCAAAAACTCGACAGCAGGCGCGCTTGTTCTCGTATTTTTGTCAGCCTTTCCGGCGTTTCTTTATCGCTAAAAGATCAAACTAAGCTCACCTTACATCCCAACGCACTATGCTCACCGCTTACCAACAACGGCTCTATGCCTTAATCATTCTGCTCCTGCCCGCCTGGGCCTGCACGCAAAACCAGGACCCGTGGGACGAATGGCGAAACGAACAGCGCTCTTTGAAGGAGCTCTTTAAAGACTCCTCCGAGTGGAAAAATGGCTTTTTTCGGGTGCTACCCGACTCCAACGGTTTCTTTTACTTCCGGATAGATACCAGCCTGGGCGGCCTGCGCAGCGAAATGCGGCAGTTTTTCCGTTTTGGGCCTATGGAGGAGGACTTCCTGTTCCCACCGGAGTTCCGCCAGTTTGACCAGATGTTCGAGCGCTTCTTCCGAGGAATGCCGCGACAACTCGACCAGCAACCCTGGCCCGATTTCCCCACCGACGACGGCGACTCCCAGGCTGAAGACGGCCTGTTGCCCGAAGAACGCCTGCGTATGCAGGAAGACCCTGCTGAAAACGATGGCTTGCTACCCGAAGAGCGCCTGCGCCTCCAGGAGCGAAAGGCTCCCGCACCTGAGCGGAAAAAAGTGCCCGACGCCGAACCCAAAGACCCACCCAAGAAAGCACCAGAGGTCAAGACCATCCGAATTTAGCCGGCTCGCATGTGCCGTCAAAACTTTTTCTTTGCCGCCTAAAACCAACAGACAGCGCCGCTGTTTAAGGTTTCGTTATCATGGTTAAACACTTTTACCGATGCCCAATCAAGAGTCTGTTGACCTGATCGTTTATCGCGTGCGAGAGTCCGGTCTGGAGGTTTTCTTAGTCAACAAAGAGTCGGCCAACCCGGGCGAAGAAACCTGGGAAGCCCTGATGGCCAATAGCACGCCTGAAGGTTTGCCGAATGCCAATTGCATCGAGCTCGACCCTATTCAACAGGAAGACGGCGCCACTCGCCGGGCCATCGCCATAGAGGCCGACTGGCACGAATTGCCCTCGCTGCGCGCGCTCATCTATGAAGATTACCGCGTGGCTAAAGAAAAGGCGCGCGAGCACTTGCGCAACCTCATCCCTGACTTTGAGAAGGGCGCGTACTTCGCCATTAAAGAAGCCTTTAAGCGCGTGCTGCCCGAGCAATATGCCTTCCTGAAAGAATTAAAAGAGGTGTTGGTGGAGAAGAATTCGACGCGCTATTTGTAAGCGCTGAGCACGCCCGCTCTGCGCTTTAAGAGCGCAGCCTCGCTAGTGAGGTTTCAAAAAGAGAGCGCCAGGATAGCCTTATGGTCATCCTGGCGCTTTTTCGTATTAAAGCAGGCTTTTCAGCATTTCGGCAAACGCCGAAACCGGCATAGCGCCCTGGTCGCCCTCGCCCTGCTTGCGCACGCTTACAGTGCCGGTTTGCGCCTCCTTTTCGCCCACGATGAGCAGGAATGGGATGCGCTTTAGTTCGTTGTCGCGAATCTTGCGCCCGATGGTTTCGTTGCGGTCGTCCACTTCGCCGCGCAATTCTTCGGCAGCCAGCTGCTGCCGCACGGTGTAAGCGTAGTCCACAAACTTATCTGAAATGGGCAACACCACAAACTGCTCCGGCGTCAGCCACAGTGGGAAGCGCCCAGCGCAGTGCTCGATGAGTACCGCCGTAAAGCGCTCCAGGCTACCGAAGGGCGCTCGGTGGATCATCACTGGCCGATGCTCCTGATTATCTGGCCCAATGTACGTCAGGTTGAACCGCTCGGGCAGGTTGTAGTCCACCTGAATGGTGCCCAACTGCCAGGAGCGGCCGAGGGCGTCTTTGACCATGAAGTCCAGCTTCGGGCCGTAGAACGCCGCCTCGCCCAGTTCCTTCACCGTGGGCAGGCCGACCTCTTCGGCAGCCTCGATAATGGCCCGCTCGGCCTTCTGCCAGTTTTCTTCCGATCCCACATACTTGGACTTATTCTCTGGGTCGCGCAGGCTGATTTGGGCCGTGAACTTGTCGAAGCCCATCTTGGCCAACACAAAGCGCGTCAGGTCGAGCACGCCGAGGAACTCCTCTTTGAGCTGGTCTTCAGTGCAGAAAATATGTGCGTCGTCCTGCGTAAAGCCGCGCACGCGCGTCAGGCCGTGCAATTCTCCCGACTGTTCGTAGCGATATACCGTGCCAAACTCGGCGATGCGCAGCGGCAGCTCGCGGTACGAGCGCGGGCGATGGCCATAGATTTCGCAATGGTGCGGGCAGTTCATCGGCTTCAGCAGAAACACCTCGTCGCGGTGCGGCGTCAGGATGGGCTGAAAAGAGTCCGCGCCGTACTTGTCCCAGTGGCCTGACGTAACGTACAACTGCTTAGAGCCAATATGCGGGGTAATGACAGGCGTGTAGCCGCGCTTGAGTTGCTCTTTCTTCAAAAAATCCTCTAAGCGCGTCCGCAAGGCCGTGCCTCGAGGCAGCCAGATGGGCAAGCCCTGACCCACTTTGTCGGAAAACATGAACAGCTCCAGCTCCTGGCCAATCTTGCGGTGGTCGCGCTTCTTGGCCTCCTCCAACATGTGCAGGTATTCGTCCAGTTCCTTCTGCTTGGGGAACGAAATGGCGTACACGCGCGTCAGTTGCTTGCGCTTCTCATCGCCCCGCCAATAGGCGCCGGCCAGGTTCAGGATTTTCACCGCCTTAATCGGCTCTGTAGTCGGAATGTGCGGGCCTTTGCAGAGGTCCACAAAATTGCCCTGCTCATAAAACGTAATCTGGCCGTCTTCCAGACCTTCGAGCAGTTCCAGCTTGTACTCGTCGCCTTTTTCGGTGAAGTAGCGGATGGCATCAGCTTTGCTCACTTCGCGGCGGCGGTATTCGGATTTGTTTCTGGCCAGTTCGAGCATTTTCTGCTCAATAGCCGGAATGTCGGCGGCCGTAATGGGTCGGTCTCCCGTATCCACATCGTAATAGAAGCCATTTTCAATGGGCGGGCCAATACCGAATTTGATGCCCGGAAAGAGGGCCTCCAACGCCTCAGCGAGCAGGTGGGCCGACGAATGCCAGAACGTGCTCTTGCCCTCTTTGTCTTCCCACTTGTAAAAGATGATGCTGGCATCTTCGGTAATGGGGCGGGTCAGGTCGCGCACTTCGCCGTTGACGCCGACGGCCAGCACGTTGCGCGCCAGGCCCTCGCTGATGGAACGGGCCACCTCCAGACCCGTCGTGCCGGCGGCATACTGACGAACGCTGCCGTCGGGAAAAGTCAGGTTAATCATAACAAAATTAAGGTGTGTTTTTGGCCCGCCTCTACAACAGGTGGGCTGCCCCAAAAGGGCGGTTTACAATACGGTGGCAAAGGTACAGCAGCCGTTGGCTGTGCCGAAGGGGGCGCGTAACTTGCGCCGAAAAATGAAGCGCCCACCCAACGCTCGTTCATGGACTTTCACCGGCTATTTGAAATTTTAGATTACCAGCTCCAGCGTTTTCCGCAGGAAGTCGCCTTCGCCGGAAAAGAGGACGGCGGGTGGGTCAAATGGAGCACTGCCGAAGCCCTGCGCGAACGCGACGCGCTGAGCACCGGCCTGCTTGCCCTCGGCCTGCAACGCGGCGACCGCATCGGCGTGCTGGCCCACTGCGGCAGTCCCCAATGGGCCATCGCCGACGCGGCCATGTTGCAACTGGGCCTCATTCCCACGCCCGTACACAACACTGCCCGCTCCGAAGAGATCACCTTCATCGCCCAGGATGCCGGCATCCGCGCCTTCTTCGTCAGCAATGCCGACATGCTGGCTCTCCTGCAACGCAGCGGCGCAGCCGTCGAGCAGGTGGTTTCTTTTGAAAACCTGCCCAACACCCTGGGCTGGGATGCACTGCGCCAAACACCCGACGAAGCAGCCCGGCAAGAAATCCAACGCCGCCGCGACAGCATCGGCGCAGACGACCTCGCCACCCTGCTCTACACCTCAGGCACTACGGGCCAACCCAAAGGCGTCATGCTCTCACATGCCAACTTAGTCAGCAACATCAAGTCCGTGCTGGCCATAACGCCCGTAGGCCCCGGGCTGACGGCCGTGAGCTTCTTGCCCCTGAGCCACGTCTTCGAGCGCATGGTAATCTACATGTATCAGGCCGCCGGCATGAGCATCTGGTACGTGGATGCTTTGGAGCACCTGCCCCAGGCGCTGCGCGAAGCCCGCCCCCACTTTTTCACCGCCGTACCGCGCGTGCTGGAGCGCAGCTACGAGCGCCTGCTTGAGCGCCGCAGCCAGGCCAGCCTGTGGCGCCGCAAAGCCCTCGACTGGGCCATCGCCTTAGGCGAACGCTACCCATACGCCGGTCAGTACGGCATGCCACTCACTTATCGCCTCCAGCGCTGGGTAGCCGACCTGCTCGTCTTCCGCCACTGGCGCCGCGCCATGGGCGGACGCCTGCGCGGCATCGCTGTGGGCGCCGCCGCCCTGCAACCCCGACTGGGCCGCCTGTTCTCCGCCGCTGGCGTGGACGTGCGCGAAGGCTACGGCCTTACTGAAACCAGCCCAGTCGTCGCCTTCAACCGCTTCGAACCCGGCGGCGTCCACTTCGGCACCGTGGGCATCCCCGTGCCCGGTGTCGAAGTGCGCATCAGCGACCCCGACGCCGACGGCATCGGCGAAATCGAAGTATGCGGCCCCAACGTCATGCTCGGCTACTGGAACCAGCCCGACGAAACCGCAGCCCGCTTCACTCCCGACGGATGGCTCAAAACGGGCGACCTGGGCCGCATCGAACAAAAACGCTTCCTACGCATCACCGGCCGCGCCAGCGAGCTGTTCAAAACCACCACCGGCAAGTTCGTCGCACCCACCTTCGTCGAACAGCAGCTCCTCGCCTCACCCCTCATCGCCCAGTGCATGGCCGTCGGCCTCAACCGCCCCCACGTAGGCGCCCTCATCGTACCCAACTTCGACCAACTGGAAACCTGGTGCCGCGAAAACAACGTCCACTGGACAGCACCGCCCTACATGATCCTGAACCCGAAAGTGCTCAAGCGCTTCGAGCAGGAAATCCAACGCATCAACGAGACCGCCTTAAGCCCCGTCGAGCAGGTGCTGGCCTTCCGCTTGCTGGCCGAACCCTGGACCACCGAAAACGGCCTCCTTACGCCCACCCTCAAACTCCGCCGCCGCGAAATCGAGGCGCGCTTTGCCAGAGAAATCGAACAACTCTTTGCGCCAAAAAAACGCTGACCCACCACACCGCTTATGGAATACCGCATTGACGCCGACATCCGCCGTGCCGCCACTCTGCCCGCCGCCTTCTACCGCTCTGCCGAAGCCTTCGACGCCTGCCGCGAACGCATCTTCGCCCGCTCCTGGCAAATGATCGTCGGCGCCGAAGAAACCGTGCGCCTGCCCGGCGACGCCCTGCCCTTCGCCTTCATGGAGCACTTCCTCGAAGAGCCCCTCCTGCTGCTGCGCGACGAGAACGATCAACTGCGCTGCCTGTCCAACGTCTGCACCCACCGTGGCAACATCCTCGTGCAACACCCACAACGCCTGACCCGCGGCATCATCTGCGGATACCACGGCCGACGCTTCCACCTGAATGGCCAATTCGTCCACATGCCCGAAACCGACGGCATGGAAAACTTCCCCTGCCCACAAGACAACCTCCCCTCCCTGCCCGTGCGCACCTGGCGCCAGTTCGCCTTCACCTCCTTAGACCCCGCCATCCCCTTCGACGAGTGGATCGAAGGCATGGAGCGCAAAATCGGCTTCCTACCCGTCGAACAGTTCCGCTTCGACCCCGCCCGCTCGCGCGACTACTTAGTGCGCGCCCACTGGGCACTCTACTGCGACAACTACCTGGAAGGCTTCCACATCCCCTTCGTGCACAAAAGCCTGACCGCCGCCTTAGACTGGAACGCCTACCGAACCGAACTCCTCCCCTGGGCCACCTGCCAGGTCGGCATCGGCCGCGGCGGCGAAGAAGTGTTCGACCTGCCCACCCACCACGAAGATGCCGGGCAGGCCATAGCCGCCTACTACTTCTGGCTGTTCCCCAACATCATGTTCAACTTCTACCCCTGGGGCCTATCGCTCAACATCGTACGCCCCCAACAACCCAACCTCACCCGCGTCAGCTTCCGTGCCTACGTGTGGAAACCCGAAAAACTCGGCTCCGGCGCCGGAGCCGACGTGGACCTCGTCGAACGCGAAGATGAAGCCGTCGTCGAACAAGTGCAACGAGGCATCCAATCACGCCTCTACCACGCCGGCCGATTTTCTCCCAAACAAGAGCAAGGAGTACACCTCTTTCATCGGCTGCTGGCATGGTTTTTGGTGAAATAAGTGAAGCGTCTTAAAAGATTATACCAATATTTTAATCTGATAAAAATAGCCATTGCTTTTTAAATCTGAAAAATGAGCAGTACTTTTGCACCATAAACGAAAGACGATAAAAATATGATCAACGACTTCTTCGCAGTGCACAAAAGTAAGTTTAAAAAATAATTAAGGCTTTGTCGTACTTTTTGTATTTCTAGTTTTGGAAATACAAAAAGTACGACAAAATTTTCGTATATTTAGAAGTTAGCTGCCATTTAATTGAATCTTGACCAGTATGGGAAACAGAAAAGTATGGTCAATACAACAAGAGTTAATTGAAAAGGCAAAAGAGAGTGCTTTAGCCGCAGTTAAAATTTACAATGATCCCCTTATAAAATTTAAATCTGAAAGTTTTGTTGTTTTAATGATAATAGCATGGACATATTTACTTCATGCATATTACCGAAAAAAAAGAATAGATTATCGTTACTATAAAATAACCGGAAAAAAAAAGAAATTTGATAAAACTAAGCAAGGATCTTTTAAATATTGGGAACTTGAAAGATGTTTAAATGAAAAGGGGTGCCCTATCGATAAAGACACAATTAACAATTTAAAATTTTTAATAGGATTGAGACATGAAATTGAGCATCAAATGACTTTACGACTTGATGATTATGTTAGTGGTAGATACCATGCATGTATCTTAAATTTCAATAGTTACTTGAAAAAATTATTTGATAATGAACAAGGATTGGATAAAAATTTATCTTACTCATTGCAATTCATCGAACTTTCCGAAGAACAGATTAGTGGAATTAAACCTGAAGCTGAAATTCCTGATAACTTAAAAGCGTACATTGCTGAATTTGATGGTCAACTAAGTGAAGAAGAATATAATAGTCCAGCTTATTCATTTAGAGTTATATTTAGCAGAAAGTTGGTTAATAGACCTGGACAAGCTGATAAAGTAATTGAATTTATTGACCCAAATTCTGACCTAGCAAAAACTATTGATAAAGAATATTGGGTTAAAAAAGAGATTGAAAAGAAAAAGTATTTGCCTAAAAATGTAGTTGAAGAATGTAAAAAAGCGGGATTCAATAAATTCAGAATAAAAGACCATACAGACTATTGGAAATCGGAAAATGCGAAAGACCCCTCAAAAGGTTATGGTGTACTAATCGAAAATACATGGTACTGGTATCAAAACTGGGTAGATAAATGTATAGAGTATTGCAAAAATGCTGGTAATAGATTTAAAAACGGCAGCTAACAGCCGTTTGCCGCAAGTGGCGGTTACGTGCAAAATTAAAAGCTTGTGTTTCTATTTAGCTTAGGTGCAGGTTGATAGTCTAGTGCTACTAAATCGCCACCTGCGGCAAGCGGCAAACCGTTGATAGACATTTTAGAAAAACGTAAAAACTTAGCCAGCCTGAAAGACGATAGGATTTCCATCAAAAGCATGAATCAGGTTCTGGAAAACGTTCATTGAATGTTTGCGAAGGGTTGAGGTGAAGGATTGGATGCGCGCATATTGCTGTGCTCCTTTGAAGGT
>CAZYEV010000039.1:0-7994 GCA_964646615.1 uncultured Saprospiraceae bacterium | reverse complement strand
CGTCGCGGGCGCGAGAGGAAGAAGAACTTACCGCTTGTTACTAACCGATGGATGTAGCGGGTTTTATCCACGTACTTATAGCCTTCCGTGATGATGGTGCGGAAGTCCTGCAGCCCGATGGGAAGTTTTTGAAGTGCCATGGCGCCCTGATTTGCAGGCAAAGGTAGGCAAAAGACCGCCTGGTGCCTCTATGCCTGCACAAGGTACAGCAGGAGGCGCCCGGCGGGTAGATGCTCGATTGGCAGCATTTTTTTCCAAAAAATGGCTGGTGCATGAAAAGCCCACCTTTTTGCACAAAAAGTGGGAATGTGCCAGGAGGTGAGGCCGACACTTTTGCCGGGCGGGGCATTCGCCGAAGTCAAATGCCCTGCTGCTGTCTCACTTTTTAAACGATCAGACATGAACAAACCAGTCTTCTACCCGATCGCGGCGGCCTTCCAACAGGCGGCTCACACCCTGAATCAATTTTCGCAGACCCTCATCGCCGACAGGAGGCGGCGCCTGCCGGGGTATGGGCCGGTACTCTTCTTAGCCCTGTTGCTGCTCGGGCTGCTGCCCGGGGCCGGCGCAGGGCAGTCCTGCTCCGGCGAGGTGCTCAACATCTCGCAAGCTACCCACAGCCAAAGCGGCGCCTCCGGCTCCTGGACTGTGCCGACGGGCGGGCCGTACAAGGTGAAAATCACGGCTAAGGGGGCAAAGGGGGGAAGTGGCACGAGTTCGACAGGGGGTAATGGCGCCACTATGATTGGAGAATTTATTTTGAACGCCGGCCAAACCCTTCAAGCCATGGCAGGTAGCCCAGGAGGCAATTCTGCTGGCACTATAGCTGCCGGCGGTGGTGGCGGTGGTTCTGGCGTACAAATTCAAAGTAGCCATTTACTCACTGATGTTACGCACGGTTAAGAGGCCTCTGCTGGTTTGTAGGCTTCGGGATTTTCTTTTTTAACCGCATAGACGCCGAGAAGAACGCCTCTGCGACTTCCGTGGTTTTTAGCCTTTTGCCTCCACAGCAGCCTGGCGTGGGGTCAGTTCTTTAGTCTTCTGATAGGGCGCTAGCATCGCCGGAGACGCCTCTCCTGGACTGTGCTCCAGAGTCGTGGCAATTTGCTTACGGGCAGCCCGTTACCCGTCGCCAACCTGGTCGCTGCGTTGCGGCGGGCTGTATGCCTGTAACGCAGCCTCGTGTTTTGGTCTTTAGCCCAAGCCGCTGGTGTTACTATTTTTGGCCCCAAAAGGACGCTGATGCTGCGAGTATTCACCTTTCTTTTTGGATTTTATGGCGCATTTGCTCAGGCGCAGTCTCTGCTCGTGGAGACTATTTCCATTGAGGAAGGTTTGTCGCAGGGTTTCATTTCCAGCGTTTGTCAGGACAGTGAGGGCTTTTTGTGGTTTGGCACCAATAGCGGTTTGAATCGGTATGATGGCTATGAGTTTTTGGTGTTTAAGAATGACCCATACGACCCGCGCTCTCTGCCGGACAATCAGGTGTTGGCGGTATGTGAAGCGGGGGAGTTTTTGTTTGTAGTGGGTCATGCGGGGGTTTGTTTGTTTCATCGGCGGACACGTCAGTTTTATCCGATAGCGCTGGCCTCCAGGTTGCCGGCGTACCCGATTGCGAAATGTCGGGCAGAGAATGCGCATACCGTTTGGGTGTCCATGTTCCAGGAGGGGGGCTGGCGATTGTACCGGTGTTCGTGGCCGGCGGATGCGGCTGCACGCCTGTCAAAAGAGTCGGAATGGCTCAGGCAGATCCGTTTTGAGCGGATGTTTAGCG
Source organism: uncultured Saprospiraceae bacterium (assembly GCA_964646615.1). Classification (GTDB taxonomy): domain Bacteria; phylum Bacteroidota; class Bacteroidia; order Chitinophagales; family Saprospiraceae; genus M3007. The sequence goes on along the minus strand of CAZYEV010000039.1, from coordinate 6,220 downwards.
ATCGGGTGGTAACGGATTTTGCCATCTCCGACGACGGGAAGACGCTGTGGCTGACGGCGCAGAAGGATCGGTTTTTTCGCCTGCGGCTGCCCGATGGGCCGCTGGAGTCTGTTCAGATGCCTGTTGCCGGGCTGGAAGGTCTGTCGTTATTGGCCATTGGCAACGCATCGGTTTGTGCCTTGAATGGCAAGGGCCGGGTACTGGTGCAGTTGGACTCTGGCGGGGTAGGTCGAGCATCTTCCTGTCGGGTGGTTGGAGTGGAGCCGGTACCTCGAATGCGCCTTCTCAATTACGATGCCCAGCGGCGAATACTCTGGGTCGGCGTCCGCCGAGAGGTGTGGGGGTTTGATATGAGCGCGCCGCTGGGCTCGATCAGCCGCTCAAAGGCATTGCACGTCCTGCCATTGTCGGAGGATGCCCTGTGCGGCTACACGGATCGCAGCGGCATTTTGTGGCTCGGTACGGATGCCCGAGGCATAGCCCGGTTCAATCCGAATACGGGCTTGTTTAAAAACTACTGTGCAGGCCGGTCAATTTACTGTCCGCCTCTGGCCGACCGACAGGGCAACATCTGGCTGGGTAATTTGGGCAACAAGGAGTACAATCAGTTGCTCCACCGTGCGAGTGGCTTGGTGCGCCCCTATCCGATATCCGATCTGGCTACCAGCAAATTTGAGTCGCGCGGTGTAGTGGCCCCCGACGGGGCGCTGTGGCTGACGGCGGTTTCGTCCAGTCGGCTGCCGCCGGGGCTGATCCGTTATGACCCGCTGAGCGGGCAGAAGGAAGTTTTTCGTTATCCAATGCCGTTTTACGATGCGGTTCCGATTTTGTTTTTCGACAGCATGCGGCAGGTAGTCTGGACGGCTTATTCGCGGAAATTGCTCCGTTTTGAGGTGTCGAGTCGGGCGTTTGAAGTGTTTGAATTGGACATTTTGCCGGAAGGGCTTCCGTGGATACAGGCTTTTGCTCAAACGGCTGATGGTTCGCTGTGGTTGGGCTACGATGTGGGGCTGCTGCGGGCAACGCCGGAGGGGACGGGTTTTTCGTTTCAATGGTTTCAAAACACCCCTTCCAATCGAAACAGCCTGCCCGGCAATGCTATCAAGTCGCTGTTGGTGGACCCCACCGACGGCGGGGTGCTCTGGATAGGCACCTCTGGCTATGGACTTTGTCGCTATGATGCCCGCAGCGGGCGGTTTTCCCATTACGACACCCGCAACGGCCTGTCTGACGATGTGGTGTACGGCATTCTGGCCGAAGGCCCCGCCCAGGTTGCGGCGCAGGGAGGCAATAGGGCCGAGAAGAGATGCCTGTGGCTGAGCACCAACAAGGGGTTGATCCGCTTTGACCCCGAACGGGAAACCTTCCGGTATTTTGTGAAGGCAGACGGCTTGCAGGACAACGAATTCAACACGTTTGCCTACAATGTAACGCCCTTCGGCGAGTTGATGTTTGGGGGGGTGAATGGCCTGACGGTCTTTGACCCAGCTGCACTGTGGCAGACCTCGGGGACGCCAGCGCATACGTTTCTGACCAAAATGCGCGTCAACAACCGGCTGCTGGAACCCGGAAAACCCGAAAGCCCGATCCGGGAAGGGATTGAATTCACCACGGCCATTGATCTGGCACACAACGAGAACAATCTGTATCTCCAGTTCATGGCCACCGACCTGAGTCACCCCAAGCGGAACATGTTCAGCTACTACCTGGAGGGCGGTGAGCCGGCGTGGGCGCACACGGGCTTCGAGAACTATGCCCAATACCTCAACCTGCCGCCGGGCCATTACCGCTTCATCGTGAAGGCGGCCAACGGGGAAGGCGTCTGGAGCGATACCCCAACTGTGCTGAGCATCCGCATCCGACCACCCTGGTATGCTTCGTGGTGGGCATATACCGCGTATGCCCTGCTGTTGGGAGCCGCAATCCGTTTCTTCTACCGTTTTCGGTTGCGTCAGAAGCTGGAGCACGCCGAAACCCTTCGTCTCAAGGAACTCGATGCGCTGAAATCCCGACTGTTTACCAACATCACCCACGAATTTCGCACGCCGCTGACAGTTATCCTGGGCGTGGCAGACCAGGTGAAACAGAATTTTTATGCCGCAGCCGCCGATGCTTTGGAGTACAACGTGGACATGATCAAACGCAACGGTCAGCAATTGCTCAAGCTGATTAACCAGATGTTGGATCTGGCCAAACTGGAGTCGGGCAGCATGCAGCTTCGCTTAGTGCAAGACGATGTGGTGGCTTTTGTGCGGTATGTGGTTGAGTCGAACCAGTCGTATGCCGCCGACAAAAACGTTCAGACGCGCTTCGAGTCGGGGCTAGAGTTTCTGCTCATGGATTTTGATCGCGAGAAGTTGCAGGCCGTTGTGTCCAATTTGTTGTCCAATGCCGTCAAGTTTTCGCACCCCGACGGAGCGGTTTTCGTGCGGTTGGCGCAGACCCACGTGGCGGGAGCGCCATACCTGGAGTTGCAAGTGCAAGACCAGGGTATTGGCATACCGGAGGATCAGATAGCCCATATTTTCGACCGGTTTTATCAGGTGGACCACTCCGACACGCGGGCGGGCGAGGGCACTGGTATCGGGCTGGCGCTGGTGCAAGAGTTGGTGCGGCTGATGGGCGGGCAGGTTCGGGTGGAAAGCCAGCTGGGCGTGGGAACGCGCTTTGAGGTGCTGCTGCCCATTCGCCATGAGGCGCCGCGCGACGAGACGGATACCTCCTGGTTGGAGGGGCCGGCATTGAGTCGTCGGGGTGCTGTGCCGGCGCCAACGGCGCCCACCTTGGCCGGGGAGGCCGACCCGCATGCTCCGGTGCTTCTGGTAGTGGAAGACAACGAAGACGTGCGGCGGTACATCATTACCTGCTTGTCGGAGCACTATCGCGTGTTGGAGACCCGCAACGGGCAGCAGGGCATCGAAATGGCGTTGAAGCACACGCCTGACCTGGTCGTAAGCGATGTGATGATGCCCGAAAAAGACGGCCTGGAATTGTGCCAGACCCTGAAAAACGACACGCGCACGAGCCACATCCCCGTCGTGTTGCTGACGGCCAAGGCATCTGTGGAGCACCGTATCGCCGGGCTGAGTCGGGGGGCCGACGCCTATCTGTCCAAGCCGTTCCACCAGCAGGAACTGTTGCTGACGGTGGGCAATATGTTGCAGGCGCGGCAGGCATTGCAGGCGCATTTGCGGGCCATGCTATCGGCCGACCCGTCGGCCACTCCTCGCCCGGCAGAGGCAGCAGCCGACCCAGCGTCCGAAGTATTCGCTGTGTTGGAGCTGGAGAACGCATTCGTCCAAAGCCTGCGCCGCCATGTGGAAGCGCATATCGGCGATCCGGAACTTTCCATGGACGCGCTCAGCCGCGCCATGACCATGAGCTACCAGAACCTGCACCGCAAACTGACGGCCCTGACCGGCCTGTCGCCTGTGCAGTTCATCCGCCTCATCCGTTTGCAAAAAGCCAGAGGGCTGCTGAAAACCACCCGGCGTTCGGTCGCCGATATTGCCTTCGAGGTAGGCTTTGCCGACCCCAAGTATTTCAGCCGGGTGTTTACCGAAGAGTTCGGAATGCCGCCAAGTGCGGCTCGCGAGTAGCCAATAGCCCTGAAAAAGGACAAAAAGAGAGAATCGTCCACCTGTTTTGAGAGAATCGTGGGAATGCTCCGACGACGTGGCCCGGCACCTTTGCCCCGTCGGTTTTCGGCCATTTTCATCTATTCAAAATCAGGTTAGCCATGAGAAAGATGCTCGTAGCACGTCTGCTGTCCCATCCAATGATGCGGTGGCGCCACTCTTTTTATGTTTTCATCCAGAATAGCCAGGTTCTCCTCCGGCGCGGGCTGCTCCTGCTGCTCCTGATGACGGGCCTCGCCCTCACGGCGGATGCGGCCTTGCGAACCTGGACAGGCGCCACCAGTACGAACTGGGCTACACCCTCCAACTGGTCGCCCGCCGCAGTGCCGGTGGCCGGCGACTCCGTGGTCATCAGTGTATTCCCCATCCCCGCCAACATGCCGGTCATTTTTGACGGCACCACCGCCCGGGCGGCCAACGTGCTTGTGCAGTTCGGCAGAACCCTCACCATCCAAAGCAATGCCGTGCTGGAACTGGATGGCAGCGGACTCTATGGGCTTAGCATCGTCGGTTCGATAATCAATGCAGGCACTATCCGGGTGAAACGGGCCAGCTTTCACGCCATAGACATGACGGGCAGCCTGACCAATAGCGGCACCATCGAACTGGGCGAGATAACGGCCACCCCGTATTCCTTTCAGGAAGAAGGCATTCGCATGAACCAGCCGGCCAGTTGCATCAACCATGCCGGTGCTACCATCACCATCCTCCGCCCAGGCAACAACGGCATTCTAATGTTTCTTGGCGACGTCGGGTTTGTGAACTACGGAAGTATTACGGTGCGAGAGGCCGGTCTCAACCCCGCCACTGCCGCCACCGCTGACGGCATTGACGTACGTGCCGGGACGTTTACCAATGAGTCGTCAGGCACCATTTTGCTGACGAAGATTACTGCCTGCGGGATGCAATGCCGCGTGTCCGGAAGCGCCATAAATAAAGGGCAGATCACCATCCGCAATGTCGGCCTGACCCCCGAAAACCAGTTTCGGGAAGGCATCAACGTCGCCAGCTCGGCCAACTCCTTCACCAATACGGCCAGCGGTCGGATCATCATTGATACCGTCGGCAACAGCGGCATCTTAAACCAGGGCACCGTTACCAACAGCGGAGAGATATCCATTCGGAAGACGGCAAACGGATTTGGCAACCTCGGGGCGTTCGTCAATCAGGGCGGGGCCATGCTGAAGATCAGCAATGTCAATAAATCGGGACTGCTCTCCGGCGGATTTGGCGGCATAGCCACCAACCTCGGGACGATTGCGATTGACACGACTGCGGAAGAAGGCGTCCTGACGGTTGGGCTTGGAGGCGTGGACAACCACGGCACCCTGAACATCGGGAACGTCGGGAACATCAGCGGAAGCGGCATCCTGAACCATGCCACGTTCATCAATCAGGCTACCGGCACCCTGAACATCAACCGCGCAGCCGGCAGCGGCATCAAAAATGAAGTGTCCATCGCAGGTATTGTGCCGGACTTTACCAATGGCGGCCTGCTCACCATCGGCGGTGTGGGCGATGTCAACTCCAGCGTCCCGGGCATCGAAAACCTCAGCGACGCTAAGTTTAAAAACCTGGCTTGCGGCAGGCTGACTACCCACCAGCCCCTGGTCAGTGCCGACAGTTTCCTCAACGAGGCCTTTATTTTCATCAAAAGCAATGTGTCCAGCAGCATCTCCGGCCCTTTCATCAATGCCGGCCTGATCCACGATCCCAATGGCAGCCTCAATGGCCAGCCGCTGACCAACCACGATTTCATCGTCAATACCGCCTCCGGCGAATGCGTCATGGCCAACGCTTTGAAAAAGGGCACGGGCGCTAACGTTACCATCGCCAGTACCTGGTACAAAGACCTGGCGCTCACCATGCCCGCCGGCACGTACAACCAGGCTTCCAACACCTTCAGCGTTACCAACCTGACCGAGGGCACGCACTCACTGTACTTCCGGGCTACCGACAACGCTTTTGGCTGCAGCGTAGTGGTGTCCATCGTCGTTACCTACGACGACATAACCCCACCCACGATCACCTGCCCGGCCGACCAGACTTTGGGAGCCGATGGCACTTGTGCGGGTACCGTAGGCGCCTGGTCGCCTATATCAATGTCTGACAACTGTGGCGGTACGCCTTCCGTGAGTCAGTCGCCCGCAGCTGCCACCGTCCTCAGCGGGCACAACGACAGCCGAACCGTAACCCTCACCGCCAACGACGGACGCGGCAACACGAAAGCCTGCACCTTTACGGTTACCCTAAAGGACGTCTTCCCGCCCGCCATCACCTGCCCGGCTGATCAGACCGTGGCTGCGGATGCCACCTGTTCGGGCATCGTCGGCAGTTGGAGCCCCACATCGGTGTCTGACAATTGCGGCACGCCGTCCGTGAGCCAGTCGCCCGTGGTCAGTACCGGGCTCAGCGGCGACAACGACAGCCGGACGGTAACCCGCACCGCCACAGACGGCGCCGGTAATACGACAACCTGCACCTTTACGGTTACCCTGAAGGACATCACCCCGGCGGACATCACCTGCCCGGCCGACGAAACCTGGACCGCTTATGCCGTCTGCTCGGGCATCGTGCGCAGT
>CAZYEV010000038.1:0-5629 GCA_964646615.1 uncultured Saprospiraceae bacterium | reverse complement strand
CTGGCCCCGGTATGTGACGTCGGTGTTGGGAGTGCTGCCATTAAGCGTGTGGCGTGAGATGTTGCGGGCCGGGTCCTGGCAGTGTGCGGTAACGAACTCTATAGCAGCGCAGGCTGTGTCGTACGGGTTTGGCTCCGTCGGGCTGACTAGCCACACGCGGATGTCGGCCTTGTTGCCGTGACCGCCCGGGAAGTGCGGAATGGTCAGCGGGAGCTGGCTCAGTTCGTCGGTGCCAAACACAACGCCGGTGATCCACAGGATGAATTTGGAGCCTGCGCCCGCGTTGTGCGCCTTGAAGTTGATCTGGGCCTTGAACGTGCCGTCGTTGTTGCAGTCGCCCACCTTGACGACCAAATCCGTGATTTTGCAGTCCTGGTTCTGGCAGTTGGGCGTAACGAACTCTGTGGCAGCGCAGCATGTCGTGGACGGGTTGGGCGCCGATGGGCTTACGATGCACACGCGGATTTCGGCCTTTTTGCCGTTGCCGCCCGGGAAGTTCGGAATGGTCAGCGGCAGCTGGCTCAGATCGTAGGTGCCAAACACAACGCCGTTGATCCACAGGATGAATTTGGAGCCTGCGCCCGCATTGTGCGCCTTGAAGTTAATCTGTGCCTTGAACGTGCCGTCGTTGTTGCAGTCGCCCACCTTAACCGTCAGGTCGGTGATTTTGCAGTCCTGACAGTTGGGGGTCTTAAATTCGTGCACGACGCAGCATGTCGTTGTAATCGTGCCTGCCGGGCCGAGCACGCAGATGCGGATAGCATCCACGTCTTTGCCGCTGCCGGGGAAGTTCGGTATGGTCAGTGGCAGGGCGCTGAACGGGTGAATGCCCAGGAACTGTCCGTTGCTGGCCCATACGCCGAATTGCCCTTGCGAAGAGGCCGTCAGGAAATTGAGCACAAGGCGATACGTACCATCCGGGTTGCAGGGGCCTACTTCCACTTTGATGTTGGCGATGCCACAGGGGGCATTCTGGCAATCGGGCGCCTTGAATTCGGCCTCTAAGCAGCAGCTGGCGATAGTGGGCGCGTTGGCATTGATGAGACAGACGCGCACTTTGTCGGTGTCTTTGCCGCTGCCCGGGAACTTGGCAATCTTGATAGGCAGGGCACCAACGGGGAAGATGCCCAGCAATTTGCCATCGCCCGACCATACTGCAAAAGCCGCCGGCGTTGGGCCGGTATAATTGAGATTGATGACAATGGGATACGTGCCGTCGGGATTGCACGGGCCAGCCACTTCCACTTTCAGGTCGGAAATAGGGCAAGGGGGCGTGTCGCATTTAGGCGCCTTAAACTCGACAATTTTGCAGCAAACCTCTACGCCATTCGGGTTAAGGATGCAGATTTTCAGGCGATCCACGTCGTCGCCGCTGGCCGGGAAGATGAGGCCGACAGGGAATTCATTGGGAGCGAAGGTGCCCAGGAAGTCGCCATTGCCCGCATGGATACTGACTTTGAAGGGCAGGGAAATGGGGCTGGAAAAAACCGCCGATACTTTGATGCGGTAGCGATTGGGCGACAGGCATTCGCCTACCTCGACCTTGACGTCGCCAATGCCGCAGGGCTTGGCGATGCAATCGGGCGCATTAAATTCCAGCCGACGGCAGCAGTTGCTGTTTTTAAGACACACCCTGACGGCGTCCACGTTTTTGCCATTCCAGGGAAAGTCCAGCGTAATGGGCAGGTTGGCTACGGCATAGCGGCCCAGATACTGCCCATTGGCGGCGTACACATCGAAGGAGTCTAAGGCCGTTCCCGGAGTAGGGGCAGGGGCTGCAAAGTTCAGGGTAATTTTATAGGTAGAGTCGGAAGTGCACTGGCCCGTTTCTACGCGCAAGTTTCGGATAATGCAAGGCCCAGGCGGCGGGCAAATTGGAGCGTTGAAGGTAACTTTTGTACAGCAATCTGAATTGTCTTTCAGGCAGATGTGGAGTGTTTCAGTGGGCTGGCTCGTGGCGGGTAAGGTCAGCACCATAGGCAGACCCGACAGCGGGAAGACACCCAGCGAGACATTATTGCCCGTCCACACTTCAAAAAACTGGCTGGTCGGGTTTTTGACCTTGAAATCTAATTTGATCTGATACTGCCCGTTAGGCTGACAGTCGCCGGCGCTGACTTTTACGTCGTGAATTTCGCAGGGCTTGACTTTACTGCAATCCGGGCCGAAGAATTGCTTGACCCCACAGCAGGGCGGCACGTTAGGGGCGTTGCTTTTCAGACATACCCGCACGAAGCTGCCGATGCCGGCGCCAGTGGGGAAGTTCGGAATCGTCAGCGGCAACTGGCTTAAGTTGTAAGTACCTAAGTTGACACCGTTTCCAAATACCTCAAATTCGTTGCTGATCGGGTTGACGGGCTTGAAGTTCAGGGTTATCTCGAACGTCGAGTCGGAGGTGCAATCACCTACTTCGACTTCTACGTTGGAGATGACACAGGGTGCTGTTTGCGATACCAGCGGCAGGGTGCTGGCCAGTAGCCACATCAGGAGCGGTAAAACCTTCGGGATGCGCATAGGAAAGGAGCGTTTTTAGGTGATAAGATACGGATGGATTAGACGGCTACAAGGATACGGGCCGCCCGTAGAGCGCTTCACGCACGCCGTGTTTTTTTCGTAAAAAAGACATTACGCCAGTTAGCGAGAGGTTTCAGAAATAAATCGGATGGAACCGCACGCCGCCGCGGTCGGTCCACTCTAAGGCCGGCGCTGGAATTTTCACGATATTGACGGCATAGGCCAGCGTGCGCAGGAAACGGCTGCGTATAGGCAGGCGCGTCAGGTCCACATCGAGCGACAGATAAAACTGCCGCGTGCGCGGGTATTGCTGAGGGTCTACACGATAGTGGTCGCAGTAGGGGCCGGAGCAGTTGAGGTTGCCCTTCCACTCGTAGCCCTGGGCGGTGTACAGGTTTTGTGCGCCCATGCCGACGGCTATGTTGAGCCAACGGGGCAGCCAGGTAGCGCGATCTTCGGGCAGGAACGAGCGCGGATTGGCCGACACCCACACCGTGATGGCGTTGTAGTCTTTCAGCAGGGTAGTCAGCAGCCCCGTGCCGTAAATGGCCTGGGCGCGCCCTTCGAGCGTTCCCCAGTTTTCGCTGCCCGGCGGCGAAAAGGGATACAGGCGCTCCGTTGGATAGCGCTGCGGCTGCGTGCTCCATTTGAGCAGGATGCGCTGCTCACCCCAACCGAGCTGCTGGCCCAAAAACATACCCGAACCCAGCAGATTGGCCCCCACGTCGCTCCATGAGAAGCCGCCCTGGGGCGAAAAGCCGTCGAACACCTCCAGCGTGGTCATTATCAGCTGGCTGCCAGCAAAGCCCAACCACGCCGACGTAGAGGGTTTTACTCCCGCCCAGCGTGCGCCGCCGTAAATCCAGCGGCTCTGATGGTACGACATGAGCGCGTGGCTCATCTTGTCCATCTGGTTCCAATGTGGCAAGTCGTTGGCAAACTGAAACTTGCCTGAGGGGTTTTCGCTTTGCCAGTCGTTATGCCAAACGACCATGGCAGCCCCATAGGCCGCAGCACTCACGCCTACAGCGCCCCAAAAGCGCGGTGCATGAAACGAATCGGCAGGCGTCAGAGAAAGCATCGGCGGGCGTGTCTGAGCCGTCAGCACGAGCGACAGCCCCAACCAGGCGCCCAATAGACAAAGGCGAGAAATAGACAGCATGGCAGGAAAAACAGAAGGAAGAAAGCGATGAACAGATGCCAGGGGCCGATTAAAAAACAAAACTCCCCACAATAGCCACAATTTTCGGCCCAAAAATGAGCAAACCTACCACCACAGCTCCCACAGCACCACACAATACCGCTCCAGCGGCAATATCCTTTGCCTTGCCGGCTAATGGATGGTAATGCGGCGACACCAAATCGGTTAAGTATTCTAACGCCGTATTCACAGCCTCCAGGGCCAGCACTAAGGCTATGCACAGCGCAACAAGTGCCCATTCCAACTGCGAAAGCCCCAGCCACAGCCCCGCAGCCAGCACTACTACCATGGCAACGACATGGAAGCGGGCATTCCGCTGCGTGCGCAGCATTTCGGCCACACCGCGAAACGCATCCCGAAAAGCGCGTACCGTCATGCGTCAAAAACTTTTTTCGCCGAAAAGTAAACAACTGCCAGTTAGGCGAACAAAATTTCTCTGGCCGAAACCGTTGGCCGCTTACCAAAAGACATTTACCTTTGTGCCCGCTTTCAACGGAAAGCCGGTTTTGGGCTAAAAAAACCGCCCTTACAGGAGAGATGTCCGAGTGGTCGAAGGAGCGCGCCTGGAAAGTGCGTATACGCCAAAAGCGTATCCAGGGTTCGAATCCCTGTCTCTCCGCCGCTTAGCTACCCATAGGAGAGGTGCCGGAGTGGTCGATCGGGCTTGACTCGAAATCAAGTGTACTCTTACGGGTACCGTGGGTTCGAATCCCACCCTCTCCGCTTAACTCAGCGCCTGGTGGTCGAAAGGCTGCCAGGCGCTTTTGTTTTGTCGCCACAGCCGATGCTATCTTTGCCCGAAAACGCGAGGTGATGGCGCACAAACTGCCCATTGAGATACAGGACTTCCGTACACTCATCACGGAAGGCTACAAGTACGTGGACAAGACTCGATATATTCATCAGTTGGCCACGATGGGCAAGGCGTATTTTCTGTCGCGCCCTCGCCGCTTTGGTAAGTCGCTGACCATTTCGACCTTGCAGGAATTATACTCAGGCAGCCGAGAGCTCTTCCAGGGCTTGTGGATAGAAGACAAGTGGGACTGGAACAAGAAGCACCCGGTGGTGCGCCTATCGCTCAAAGATGTCAACTTTGAGCAATTAGGCTTAGAAAAAGCCCTGTTCAAACGGATGGAAGAACTGAGCCGCAAGATGGGCGTGCTGGTTACCCAGGAGACAGCTCGAGATCAGTTTCGGGAGATTATCCAGACGTTAGGGTCGGAGCAGAAAGTGGTGGTGTTGATAGACGAGTACGATGCGCCGATAGTGCATTATCTGAGCAAAGACTTTCAGACAGCCTATGCCAATCGGGATTTGTTGCGTTCTTTTTACAGTGTGCTCAAAGATCTGGATGCCTATCTGGAGTTAGTCTTCCTCACTGGCGTGAGCAAGTTTGCGAAGGTGGGCATTTTTTCGGGTCTGAACAACCTGCGCGACATCACCATGCACCCGCAATACGCCACCATGCTGGGCTACACCCAGGCGGAGTTGGAGGCCAATTTTGAGGAGGAAATTGCCCAAACGGCAGATTACCTCAATCTGACGCGCGAGCAGTTGCTGGAACAGCTGCGCCTCTGGTACAACGGCTACCGCTTCCATGCTCGCGCAGAAACGGTATACAATCCTGTATTGGTAAACCTCTTCGTCGCTATTCTTGAGTTTGGCAAATACTCGGTTGCCACCGGCACGCCGGCGTTTTTGATCTAGCTGCGTGAGGTACAGGGGGTGTATGACGTGCGCTTGCAGCTTGTCATTGGCAGTGGGGTTGTAACGTTTGATGTGGAAAACGTAATGTTTTCGGGCAGTCTGTGTAAGGATTGTTATCTGACACTTACTGTCGTGGACGATAAATTCTGTATCTGTTCTGACAACCGCACGCAACACATAGGCTAGTCGATGACTCGGTAGTTCGTG
>CAZYEV010000037.1:0-14362 GCA_964646615.1 uncultured Saprospiraceae bacterium | reverse complement strand
CCGGGAGGCAAAGTACCGTCCGGCTTTTGTTGTGCTTGCCAACCTCGTTTGGCTGCTTTGGAGATGGCGCCTTCTCGTGCCGAGGTACCGACCGGCTGCTTTGGAGATTGCACCTTCTCGTGCCTCGCAGATGACACCTCTCTGTGCTTCGGAGATGCCACCTTCTCGTGCCTCGAAGATGACACCTCTTCGTGCCTTCGAGGTCAGCCCATTCGCAGTAACCCCCGCCCGCTGTTGTACCTTTGCCCACTGAATGAACGACGCCAAAGCGCTACTGGATTTTTTGCAGTACCTGCTGTCGCAAGACACGTGGGCGCGTTGGGTGGTTTGCGTGCTGTTGGCGGCGATGCTGTGGTTGTTGTGGCGTTTGTTGCGGCTGATTTTCCGGTACGTATGGCGTGGTTTGCGCAGCGCGTGGCGTTTTGCGTTTGTCTGGAGTTGGCGCCGGCTGGTGGTGGTGTTTGTCTTGGGTACGCTGCTGTGGGCTTTTAGCAATCCGCTCATTGACCTCATTCAGGAGATAGAACAGCGCTACCTGACACCAGTATATTTAGAGGACTATGTTCGGCTAAGTGAGGCGCACCAGACGGCACTTTTTGAAGAAGAATTGCGCCGCCACACAGACCCCTACGAGCACGCCGTCGTAGTGCAGCGCACGCGCGAAATGGCCGAGAAGGTTACCTCCATCCCGCTGGCCATTTATGAGGCTGCTTATTTAGAGTGTGGCCTCAAGCCCTTTGAAGTGCGTTCCGATGGTGTAGCAGCGGGCTGGATTCAGTTCACCCGAAAAGGCCTGAGTGGCCTGACGCATCGGGGCCGACCGGTTACCTTCGACGACGTAGTGCGCGCCTGCCAGCAGCGCGACATCACCTTCATGATGGACCTTACCGAGCAATACTTGTTGCGCAAGTACGAACAGGCCGGGCGCCGCCCATTGCACAACACCATTGACCTGTATCTGGCGCTTTTTGCGCCGGCATTCATCGGCGCTCCTCATCAGCAGATTGTCTATGCGGGCTTCGACAACCCCAGCTATTACAAAAATGCCGGTTTGGATGGCTGGTACGTCGTGCGTACCGCCGATGGGCGCCAGCAAATCTTCAACAAGCGCTCGGCACGCGACGGGCAGATTACCGTTTGGGAAATCTACCTGGCGCTCGAAGCCAAAAAGCGCCGTCTCTTTGCAGCCTATTTGCGCTGAGCGGGCATCGCCGCAAGGAGGCTAAGCCGGCACAAAGGCACAGCAATTGCTATTGCGACCACACAAAGGCTTTGAATAGGGCACTCATTATATCTGGTTCCCACACACACACAAACACACTGAACTATGCGAAGATTGTTTGCCTTTCTCTTTCTGCTGTCCGGGGTAACTGGCGCGTTGGCGCAGGTGAGCTCCGTTGTTACCGTTATTCCGCAGCCCGTGCAGGCGTATGTGCGCGAGGGCAAGTTTGAGCTGAAGCCCGACACGCGCGTGCACTTCCCCCAAGGGCGGGCCGATTGGGCCACGGCAGCGCAATATTTCATGGGTGTGGCGCAGGCGGCCACCGGTTTTCAGCTGACGGGTCTGCCGTTTCAGAACGTTCCGCCCAGCCTGCGCGAAAACGGCATTTACTTCCTGCCCGATGAGAGCGTTGCGCAAGCAGAGGGATATCAGCTGGAGATTATGCCCACCTTTGTGGCCATCCGCGCGCGTACGGCAGCGGGGGCGTTCTACGGCGCTCAGACGCTGCGCCAGATGTTCGGCCCCAACATGGGCAGTCCCACGCCGGTGAAAGACTCCACCTGGACAGCGGCAGCATGCGTCATTACGGACTACCCGCGTTTTCCGTATCGCGGCATGCACTTAGATGTGAGCCGCCATTTCTTCCCAGTGGACTTCATCAAGCGCTACATTGACCTGCTGGCCATTCACAAGTTCAATTACTTCCACTGGCACCTTACCGACGACCAGGGCTGGCGCATTGAAATCAAAAAATACCCGCGCCTGCACCAGGTGGGCGGCTGCCGCGACGAAACGCTCGTGGGCCATGCCACTGACGCACCGCCGCGCTTCGACGGCAAAAAGCACTGCGGCTACTACACCCAGGACGAGGTGCGCGAAATCGTCGAGTACGCGCGCAGGCGCTTCGTTACTATCATCCCTGAAATCGAAATGCCCGGCCACGCCTCTGCTGCCCTGGCCGCCTACCCGGAGCTGGGCTGCACGGGCGGCCCGTACGAGGTGGCTAAAACCTGGGGCGTCTTCGAGGACGTCTTTTGCGCCGGCAATGACAAAACTTTCGAGTTCCTGGCCGACGTGCTCAAAGAAGTGTGTGCCCTGTTTCCGGGCGAATACGTGCACATCGGCGGCGACGAGTGCCCGAAAACCCGCTGGAAGACCTGCTCCAAGTGTCAGAAGCGCATGGCCACCGAAAAACTCAAAGACGAACACGAGTTGCAGAGCTATTTCATCCGACGCGCGGGCGAAATTCTGGCGCGCCACGGCAAGAAACTCATCGGCTGGGATGAAATCCTCGAGGGCGGCCTGCCCGCCGGCGCCACCGTCATGAGCTGGCGCGGTGTAGAGGGCGGCATTGCAGCCGTGCGCGCCGGGCAAAATGCCATCATGACGCCCACATCGTACTGCTATTTCGATTACTACCAAAGCGACCCGGCCCAAGAGCCACTGGCCATCGGCGGCTTCCTGACCCTGCAGCGGGTGTACGACTACGACCCCGTGCCCCCTACGCTTATTGAAGAAGAAGCCCGCTTCATCCTCGGCGCCCAGGGCAATGTGTGGACGGAGTACATGCCCACGCCCCAACAGGTAGAGTACATGGCCTTCCCGCGCGCCTGCGCCCTGTCCGAAGTGCTCTGGACGCCCGCCAACAAACGCGCCCGCGGCGATTTCCTGCGCCGCCTGCGCATCCATTTCCGTTTCATGGACAACATGGGCGTCAACTACGCGCGCAGCTACTACGACGTGAAGGCCAGCTTCAACGGCGGCTATGTATCGCTTTCCACCAGCGACGCCATGGCCCAGGTCAAGTACACGCTCGATGGCACCGACCCCAAGCCCACCAGCCCGGGCATGTACTCGCCCATACCGCTATCGAAGAGCACCACCGTCAAGGCCGCCGCGCTGGTGGACGGCAAATTCCCGGGCCGCGTGCTCACGGTGTACTACGCCGTGCACAAAGCCTTGGGCAAGCCCTACACGCTCTCCACGCAACCCATGCAGTACTCCGGCGGCGAAAAGTACGCTCTGACCAACGGCTCCGTCGGCGCCCTGCGCTCCTGGGCCAACTGGGTCGGGCTGCAAGACGCCGACTTCGACCCGGTCATTGACCTGGAGGCCACCACGCCTATCCAGAAAATCAGCGTCAACTTCCTCGTGGGTACAGGCCACCGTATCTACCCACCGCGCAGCATCGAGGTGTTCACCTCCAACGACGGCGAAAACTTTGCCCCCGCCGGCAAACGCGACATCCGCGCAGACGAACTGGTGGGCAACCGCATCGAAACCGTCTCGTTTAGCCTCGGCGGCGTCGGCGCGCGCTACGTCAAACTCTTGGCCCGACGCTACGGCCCCGCACCCAAAACCGGTGAAAAAACGTGGCTGTTCTTAGATGAAATTGTGGTAGAATAAGGCGACTACTGCACCGCTGGCGCGTCGGGTGAGGCAAACCCTTGCCCGACGCGCAAACACGAAAATGCCAGGCATGCAAATTGGGAATTCGGCTCATGCAGATTTCAAATTTGGGCTATGCAAATTTAAAATTTCGCCTGTGCAGATTTGAAAAGCGGGGTAATTTAGAACGAGGAACGGCTGCTCAATACGACGGCCTTGCTTTCTCCCTTTGCCTGGTAGCACTCTTGCGCAAGGATAGTTTCTACAGGTGATGGCTCCACCCATGGCCGACCTTACCGTCTGCAACCCGTCCGAATGTCGTAGTTTTGCGCCACGCTGGCGGCACGTGCCTGTACGCTGTCTTCTTTCTGCCGTCCTTGTCTTTCTTACAACATGGTCAAGTCAAAATCAAACGCTTCCGCTCCTGCTACTGCTCCCATCACAGAGGCCTACCGGCAGGAAGTTCTGCGCGATTACCGCATTTGCTGCATCAGCCGCGAAGCCAGTATCCTGGCCCGCAAAGAGGTGCTCACCGGAAAAGCCAACTTTGGCATCATTGGCGATGGCAAAGAGGTGGCCCAGGCGGCCATGGCCAAAGCCTGGCGAAAAGGCGACCTGCGCGCCGGCTACTACCGCGACCAGACGCTCATGCTTGCCCTCG
Source organism: uncultured Saprospiraceae bacterium (assembly GCA_964646615.1). Classification (GTDB taxonomy): domain Bacteria; phylum Bacteroidota; class Bacteroidia; order Chitinophagales; family Saprospiraceae; genus M3007. Next base: position 10,091 of record CAZYEV010000037.1, on the reverse strand, counting down.
ACCTGATGACGCTGGAGGAGTTCTTCGGCCAGTTGTATGGCGACCCCGAAAACGACCCCTTCTCCGGCGGGCGCCAGATGAACTGCCATTTTGCCACACCTTTTTTGGATGAAAACGGCGAATGGCTCGATTTGAAAAACCGCTTCAACATCTCCGCCGACGTATCGCCCACGGGCGGCCAGATGGCGCGAGCGCTGGGGCTGGCATTTGCTTCTAAAAAATTTCGCGAAAACCCGGCCCTGTGTGGGCAGCTCTCTGATAATGGCAGCGAAGTCGTCTTCTGCACCATCGGCGACGCCTCCACCTCCGAAGGCGTTTTCTGGGAGACCCTCAACGCCGCTGGTGTCTTGCAAGTGCCCCTGGCCGTGTCTGTGTGGGACGACGGCTACGGCATCTCAGTGCCTAAAAAGTACCAGACCACTAAGGAGAGCATCTCTGAGGCGATGTCGGGCTTTGCCGGTGCTATGGACATCTACACCGCCAAAGGTTGGGACTATCCGGGGCTGTGCCGCCTGTACACCGAAGCCATCGAGACCATGCGCCAGACGCACCGGCCTGCCTTGTTTCACATCGAGCAGGTTACTCAGCAGCTGGGCCACTCCACCTCCGGCGACCACCGGCGCTACAAATCGCCCGAGCGGCTGGCCTACGAAGAAGAATACGACTGCAATCGCCGCATGGCCCGCTGGATGATAGAGACCGGCATTGCCACAGAAGAAGAAATCGCCACCATCCAATCGGAAGCCAAAACAGAGGTCATGGCTGCCGCCCACCGCGCCTTCCGCCATTACCACGACGCCGTAGAGACCCAGCGCAAAACCCTGCGCGCGGCCTTGCAAGCCGCTGCCGAAACGCACCCCGGTGCGCGTGCGCTGCCGCAGCTGGTTGCCGAACTCGACCGCCTGCGCGAACCCTTGCGCTTTGAACTGCTGCGCCTTGCCCGCCGCGCCCTCTTCGCGCTGGCGGGCCAGCACAGCCCGGCGCGCGAGCAGTTGGCCGCCTTTGCCCAGGCCGAAACCCAAAACGGCCGCCGCTGGTACAGCACGCACCTGTACAGCCAGACGCCCCGCTCGGCCCTTCAGGTGCCCGTAGAGCCGGCGCGCTTCTCCGAAAATTCGCCACTTAAGGACGGCTATGAAATCCTCAACGCCTGCTTCGATGCCAACTTCGCCCGCTACCCTGAACTGTTCGCCTTCGGCGAAGATGTGGGCCACATTGGCGACGTCAACCAGGGCATGCGGGGCATGCAGCAGAAATACGGGGTGGAGCGCGTGTTTGATACCGGCATCCGCGAATGGACCATCATGGGCCAGGCCATCGGCATGGCCATGCGCGGTCTGAGGCCCATTGCCGAAATTCAGTATCTGGATTACTTGCTGTACGGTCTGCCGGCCCTGTCCGACGACCTGGCGACCGTCCGCTGGCGCTCTGTGGGCCGACAGGCTGCCCCGGCCATCATCCGCACGCGCGGGCACCGGCTGGTCGGCATCTGGCACTCCGGCTCGCCCATTGGCATGATGCTCGGCTCGCTGCGCGGCATGCACCTGTGCGTGCCCCGCAACATGACCCAGGCCGCCGGCATGTACAACACCCTGCTGCAAAGCGACGACCCGGCCATCGTCATCGAGTGCCTCAACGGCTACCGCATCAAGGAGCGCCTGCCCGACAACATCGGCACGTTCACCGTCCCGCTGGGCGTGCCCGAAATCGTGCGTACAGGCACCGACATTACGCTCATCACCTACGGCTCCAGCGTGCGCGTGGCCGAAGAAGCCTGCGACCTGCTGGCCCAGCACGGCATCTCCGTAGAAATTGTGGACGTCCAGACCCTGCTGCCCTTCGACCTACCCCACCTGTGCGCTAAATCGGTGCAAAAGACCAACCGCGTCGCCTTCTTAGACGAAGATTTCCAGGGCGGCGCCAGCGCCTACATGCTCCAGCAAGTGCTCGAAAAGCAGGGCGCCTACCGATACTTAGATTCCGCACCCATCACCATCACCGCCCCTGACCATCGGCCCGCCTACGGCCAGGATGGCGACTACTTCAGCAAACCGCAGGTCGAAGATGTCTTTGACGCCCTCTACGCCCTCATGCACGAAACCGACCCGGCAAAATTCCCCCTGTAATCGCCAAACTTGTTTGGCTAAGTAACCGCCAAACTTGTTTGGCCCTCCCCGTGAACATCCTCACTCGCCAATAGTTTTGTACCCGCCAAAAGCGACATCCATTTCCATCCAAACAAAACCCTCGCCCTTTCTGCAACTGGCGAGCGCGCCAGCAACGGCAAAACCATCCAGCAGGCTATTTCAATATGGCAAAGACAGTTACGGGCTTTTCAAAATGGAGCAAGGCGCAGAAGATTGAATGGCTTGCCCAAAACTTCTTCCCCGACCCTGCGGCAGCCCAGGCCGCGCTGATGGCGTGGCACCGGCCCGAAGAGGAGCAAAAAATCATTGACGGCTTTACGGAGAATGCCGTTAGCAACTACACTCTGCCGTTTAGCGTAGCGCCCAATTTTCTCATCAACGGCAAGGTGTATGCCGTGCCGATGGTTATTGAGGAGAGCAGTGTGGTGGCGGCGGCTTCCAGCGCGGCGCGTTTCTGGCTGGAGCGCGGCGGCTTTCACGCCGAAGTGCTGGGTACAGTCAAGTTGGGTCAGGTCCATTTTCGCTGGGGCGGCTGCACCGAGCGCTTGCGGGCCTTGTTTCCGCGTCTGGAGGCGCATTTGAAGGGCAGTTGCGACGACCTGACGGCCAACATGCGCCAGCGCGGCGGCGGTATTCTGGGCATTGAACTGCTCGACTTTACCCATCTGGAGCCGAATTACTACCAGTTGCGCGTCTCGTTTGAGACGTGCAACAGCATGGGTGCCAATTTCATCAACTCCGTGCTGGAGCGCATGGGCGACCAGCTGGAGTATTTTTTAGAAAGCGAACCCGGCCTGACCGACGCTGAGCGCGACGTGGAGGTGGTCATGTGTATCCTTTCCAATTTTACGCCCAATTGCTTGGTGCGTGCCTGGGTGGAGTGCCCGGTGAGCGAATTGGAAGACCTGGCCCAGAGCGCCGGCTTGCCTGGCCATGCCGCCGTAGATCGCTTTTGCACGGCCGTACGCATTGCCGAGATAGACCCTTATCGGGCCGTTACGCACAACAAAGGCATTTTCAACGGTATAGATGCCGTTGTCATCGCCACGGGCAACGACTTTCGGGCGGTGGAGGCTTGTGGGCACGCCTACGCCTGCCGCAGTGGGCAATACCGAAGCCTGAGCCGTGCGGAGGTCAAGGATGGGCTGTTCCGTTTTGAACTGGAAGTACCGCTGGCCATTGGCACGGTGGGCGGGCTGACGGCCCTTCACCCCCTGGCCAAACAGGCGCTGGAGATGCTGGGCAAGCCTTCGGCGACGGAGCTGATGACCGTTATTGCCGCCGTCGGATTGGCCCAAAATTTTGCCGCCGTACGTTCTTTAGTAACGACCGGCATTCAAGACGGCCACATGCGCATGCACCTGAACAACATCCTGTTGCACTTGGGCGCTACAGAAGCGGAGAGTGAGGCTGCGCGCAGCCATTTTCAGGGCCAGACGGTCAGCTACAGCGGTGTGCGGGCGTTTCTGGAAGGCTTGCGCGCGGTGCGGATTTAGTCGAGCGTGTAGCTGACGCCTACGCGCATCAGGCGTCGCGGTTGGGGGTTGTACAGCAGGTCGTCGGGTGTCTGGGTGGCGTCTATGCCGGCGTAGCGCCGGTTGAAGAGGTTGCGTGCCTCGACATAGGCGGAGAAGTAGTCGCTCAGGAAGAGGCGAAAGATGAGGTCAAAGGTAGCAAAGTTGGGCAATGTCGCCGGCGCGTGGGTGCGCTGGTAAAGCGCCGGGTAAGCAACGGAGCTGCTGCTCAGGGTAGCGCCGCGGAGGTAGAAGAGGTTCACTTCCCATTTTCGGCCGTAGGCCGTCAGGCGCAGTTGCGTCAGGCGGCGCGGGTAGTTGCGTACGTCGGTGAGGGCAGGGCGGTCGTCGGCGAGCCATTCCTGGCCGCGGCTGTATTGGAAGGCATACTCGGCGTGCAGGTTCACCTCGTTTTTGCCCAGTTCTTCGCGTTGTCGGCGGGCGTGGAACAACTGTCGGCCCAGGACGGCCTGGATGCCCCACAGGCGTAGGGCGAGGTCAGGTGTTTGCTGGAAGCCGTAGCGCCAGCCGGCGTCGGTGGGTTGCAGATACCCGTTGCGCATCAGCCGGTGGGCTTCCTGGTAGAAGGCTATGACTTCGGCCGAAAAGCCGGCGGGCTGAAAGCCCAGGCCCGCCTCTGCGGCGCGTGTGCGTTCGGGCAGACCTGCGAGGTTGCCGTCGGCGATGATAGGGCGCGCGTCAACGGGGCTGTTCGTGCCAAGCCGGTAAGTGCGTGCGGCCTGGAAGGCTAGAGGTCGCTGGAAGCCTTCGGCATAGGTCAGGCGCACCGATAGGCTGCTGTCGAAAGCGTGGCGCAGGGCCAGGCGCGGTGCCAGCAGAGGCGGCCCATCGAGGTCCATTTGGAACGCCAGGCCACCGAGCAAGAACGTCCGGCGTGTGCGCCATACTGCCTGGGCAAAGAGGTTAGCGTCTAATGTGGTCTGATTTCCTGCGGGAAGCGGGACGCTGAGCGGTGGGTCAGTTTCACCGCCGACGCCGGCGGTTACGGGTGTTCGGAAATAGCCCATGGGAGGCACCCCGCTGGCCACATTGGCCTGCAGGCCAGCGTCTATGTGGAAGCGTGCGGTCAGGGCGGTGTGCAGGCGCGACTCTAAGCGCAGGTCCACGCCGTTGGCGACCATGTAGCGTTCCTCGTCGGCGTAGCGTTGGGTCAGGGCTTGAACCAACTGGCGGCGTTCGTCGTCGGTGCCGGGCATTTGGGTGGCGTACAGGGCTGTGCTCAGGCCATCGAACACGGGCGCGAAAGCCGACGAGCCTTGCACCGAGTAGCGCGTCAGCGACAGCAGATGCGTGGTGGTTGCCCGCCGGCGCGTACGTTGAAGGCTGGCGGCGAACGACTCTATCTGTTCGGCTACGCGGTTCGAGGGGTTGGCATACGAAGCAGCCAGCGGGCTTAAGCCTAAGCTGCTGTGCTCAAAGCGGCTCATGCGGTGGTACTGAAAGCGGATGCCGCGCCAGGTAAAGTGTAGTCCCAGCAGGCGGCTTTCGTGCGGGATGACGGCCGTGCGCGCTACTGAGTCGCCCGGCATGCGCGGACGGTAGTTGGGCAGCAGCCGCAGGATGGACGTATCTAAGCCAAACGGCAGGTAGCGGGCTGGGGCGAACAGTCCTTCGTCGTAGTAGTAATCTGTGGCCTCGCGCATGGTGCTGCTGCCGTAGAGGCTGAAGCGGAAGCTGTTTTTGCCCTGAAACAGCTTGCCGCCCAGCGTAAGGTCGAGCCGGTTGAAACCGTAATTGCCCAGCGACAGGTCGGCCTGTGTATAGACCGGGCGTTCGCTTTCTTTCAAAATCAGGTTGATCACCGCCACACAGGCGCCATCGCCGTAGATGGCCGATGCTGGCCCGATGAGCACCTCGATGCGTTCGCACTGGCTCAGTGGCAGTTGTGCACCAATAGGCATACCCGGCGCTGCCGATGGGCGTATGGGCACGTCGTTGATAAGCACGCGGGTGTATGCATTGCCTCGCAGTCCGCGCACCTGAAACAGTTCGCCTTCCAGTGCGTTGCCCGGCTGCGATACGCGCACGCCCGGCACGGCTCGCAGTACATCGCCCAGCGTAACAAAACCATAGCGCGCAATTTCTTGCGCCGTGAACACCCACACCGTCTGCGGCACCTCCTCTACCCGCTCCAGCGAGCGCGTGGCCGACTGGGCTACCCGCTCTACCAAATCGGTCCGTCGGGTCAGAATGTTGGTGTCCGAAAGCGCTTCGGGCACGAGGATAAAAACCGTATCCGTCTGGCCGGTCATATTTCGGGCCAGAAGAAACAGGCAACAACACACAAGCGCTCGCATACGAATAGTGGGTGTTCGGATTTGCAGGGCCAAAAGAACGAAAAAGGTGTGGGCCAGCAACGGCTGGACATTTGGAAGGCCGCCCGCAAAACACAAAAAAGCCTCACCGGTATCCATCCGGCGAGGCTTTCTGCGGTAGGGCGCAAAGGGTTATCCCGAAATCTTGACGTTCGGCGGGCAGGTCGGGCAATAGCAGGGAGGCGTGAGCACTACGGTCGTCATTTCGGACGGCACGGTGAACTCGCACAGGTCGAACAGCCCCAGACGGCCCGTGTCGTCGGGCAGGGCAAGCTTGAGCTCTACGTTTTGTGGCCGGCCAATCTTGCGCACGGCGAATACCAGGGGCTGGCCTGCCGGCGGAATGGGCATATTGGTCAGCTGGCCATCAATGTACACCTGGATGCGGCTGCGATAGCGGTCGAGGCCTTTATCCAGATTAACATATACCAGCACGTCGCGGCACTCGCAGGCGGCGGTCAGCTCGAGCACTGGCCTGTCGGTGCGGCCGCTGGCCTGGCATTCGCAGTTAGCATCGCCAACGCGCACATTGATGGGCTGGTTGTTTTGCTTTGCCCAGAAGACAATCTGGGTGCCATTGCCCTCTAAGTTGTAGTCTTTTTGGCGCTTGTCGTTGACGTACACCCACGGGTTGTCTAAACGCCGTGGCAGCGTAACGATCACCTTGGTGGACTTCGCAGAGCCGCCCGCTGCCGAGGCCGACATTCTCTGTTGTGCCCCTGCGCTGGGCGTACTACTCGCGCGCGGCTGGGGTGTTGGCGCAGGTGATGCTCCGCCGAAATAGCCGGCGGGTGCCAGGCCTCTGTGTTGTGCCGCAGCGCCGCCGTAGGGCTGTGTGGTTAGAGTAGCGCCTCTGCCCACGCGGCCATTGTAGGCGTACACGGTAGGAGCAAAGCCGTCGGCGTTAGGGTCAACGATGCGGAAAGTGTGTTCGCGCGTCGTCTCGCAGAACGGGATGACGTAGCGGTGATACCCTGCGCGGGCGCCCTTGAGCACGTACTTTTCGTCTACGACGACCAGGATAGTGTCCACTTCCAGCGGTACGTCTAAGTAGGTACGGCAGTTGGTTACCGGTGCAGTGCGTGGCTCGCCGGTGCGGTCGTTGTGAATCTGGTACAGTTCCAGCGGCACAAACATTTCGCCCTGGCGAACGGTGCCGATGAAGTCCAGTTCGCCATCTTCGACGATGAGCGTTTTGGGCAGTTCTATGTCGCGCGCGTGCACTTTGAGTTTAATCATGCGCCGGTCGGTGGCCAGCACCTCATAGGTCATTTTACCGGCGAAAAAGAGCATGGGCGTACCAAATTCGTGGTCGGCCGTGAAGGCAAACTTGATTTCCAGGTCGTCCTGCGTGCTGTTGTAATACCAGATAGCGGCGGGCAACAGGGCCAGCAGGAAGAGTAATAAGAGCAGAACAACGTTTCGGCGCGAGCGTTTCTGCGGTTCTGGGGTGGGCTGAGCGGTGTTGAGACTTTCCATACGCGGTAGAAGAAAAGGTTAAGGGTTCGCTTTTGCGCGTGTAAAGGTAGGCGAAATACGCATGTGTGCGCGAAAATTTGCCTGATACACCGGGCGTATCAATAGAAAATCACCTCGGTGGCCCCGTAGCCGTATTTGCGGTGGTATTCGTTCTTGAATTTCCATACTGCCGGATGGCGGCGGAGTTCTTCGGCTATGGCTTCGCGCAGCTTGCCTTCGCCGACACCGTGAATGATGAACACGCGCGGAATACCTAAACGTATGGCTTTGTCTAAGAAGTTCCGGAAGTGCGCCAATTGAAGATGCAGGATTTGTCTGGGGTCGAGTTTTTCGTAGTTGGGCAGGAGTTTTTCGGCGTGCAGGTCTATTTCGTTGCTGAATTGGGCGAGTTCGACTACATTGTACGGGTCAATAGGGCGTACGTTCGGGTGTGTGGTTTGGATGGGCTTTCGGGTGTGTTGGCGGGCGTGTTCGCGCAGGTCGGTTTCGCTGCGTTTGGGTTGGGGAGCGGTCAGTTTTTCCAACAAGACGAGGCGGTGTGCTTCTACGCCCAGAATGGGCACGGCCTGGCGGGCGTTGAAGAATGTTTTGGGCCGTATGCGCACCTGTCGCTCTATGGGGGCCTCGAGGCCTTCGGTGCTGATGCGGCGGCAGGTCAGGCGTGCCTCAGGGTGGTCGCTCAGGTCGTCGGCGAGCATGGTGCCCAGTTCCAGGGCAGTGGCGGCGCTTATTTTTCCTTCGGCCTTGAGTACGACGCGCGCATCGGTGTCGAGGACCATCTCGAACACCCCTTCCTGGTCGGTGTCGTTGAGCAGCCACACCGTATAGCGCGATACCGAGCCGTCGCGCCCGGGCATCGGCTCAAAGACCAGCGAGATGCCCTGGGGGTTCGATATAGCCTGCGCACTGGTGATTTGGCGCCCCGTCGGTACCTCCAGCGGCTGAGACGAGGCCCTGGCACCGGAGGGCGGCACCTTCAAAGGTGCGGCGGGCGGCAGCAGGTCTTCCTCGAACGCCGGAATTTCCACATCCGGTGCGTCTTCTAAGCGCACCATCAGCGTGTCGTCGTCTATGCGGCTCACGACCACAGCGCTCTCACCCGTGTAGCGAAGCCTGACCCTCGTGCCTGGCACCAATAGCATAGCGGTGGGTGTCGTGTATTTTTTTAGAAAATGCCTGCAAAAGTAGCGCCATTAGCGGCTTCAGGGCAAGGGCTTATGCAGCGGCGCCTGGCTCTTGCCTGCGCTTTTGTGGCGCCGACAACGGTCGCTGCAATAGCGCACCTCATCCCAGCAGCGCTCCCACTTCTTGCGCCAGGCAAAGGGGCGTCCGCAGGCCAGACAGACTTTTTGCGGCAGGTTTGCTTTGTCGGGCTTTTTCATGTTTGCTCCTTTAGCCACGAATGAGAGGCGACACCTCTAAAACGAGGCGACCACAAATGCACAGGCCGGTTTTACCACCAAGGCGCGAAGAAGTTCACTAAGGCACCAGGATTTTTTTAGAGAGAGGGGGTAGGGTTGAGGTGCGGCCTGTTTCTGTGACTGGCATTCAAGCGAGAATTATAGCTTTCTTGAGGTGCTAAAAGGCTGTTTTTCATTGATGTAGTGAGGGAATGTCTGTCAAAATAGCGCCCGCCAGAATGCTTCAGCGTGTGGTGTCGTCTCAGACCTTTCGGCCGTATGCAGGGGCGCCTCTTTTCGTTGCAGTATGTTAAGTTTTTGTTTGCCGCTTCGGAAGCATTACAGAAATGCCGCTTTTCCTGATTTTTGAACGTGAAAACGTTTTTGTCTCACCAAACCTCTTTTTCAACATGCGTGTACTTATTCTTTTCCTGATGGCTTTTGTAGGGTGGCAATGCAAACAGACGCCCAAGACGCCAGCGGCGGCCGAGTCGGCACCGCCCGCCACCACCACACTGCGCGGTCATTTTAGCACGACCGACCAGGGGGCCATGCTTCGCGCTTGCCCCGATGGCAAAAACTACCGCATCAGCGATGCCTCCGGCCAATTAGACTCACTGTATCAGCAGGCGTGCATGCCGGCTCCCGTACCGGGCGAGGCCGTTTATGCCGTCCTGACGGGCGTGCTCTCTGATGATGGCCAGACGCTCACGGTGCAGCACGCCGACACCCTGACTTCCAAAGGCCCCAGAAATGCCTGCTTAGGTTGGGAGTTCTGGGCCTCAGGTACGGAACCATTCTGGAGTCTCCAGATTTCAGAGGCCGAAGGCGGCCTGTTCTTTAAAGATATTGGCCAGGAGGAAGGGCGGGCTTTTGCCTGGAAAGCCCCCAAAACCGACGGCAAAAGCATGTGGACTTACGAAAGCGGCGACCTGAAAGTCGTCATCAAAAAGGCCGAGTGCAGCGATGGCATGTCGGAACTGAAGTACAGCTACAGCGCCGAACTGACCATTGCCGGCCGCAAACTGCGCGGCTGCGCCATCCGAAGCGGCGAACCCATGCCCACCGAGTAACCCGTAACCGCCAAACTTGTTTGGCCCTGTAACCGCCAAACTTGTTTGGCCCTGTAACGGCTAAACTTGTTTAGCCCCCGTACCGGCCAAACTTGTTTGGCCACCACCCAAAAACAAGCGCCGCCCACCTCATTCCGGCAGG
>CAZYEV010000036.1:0-2134 GCA_964646615.1 uncultured Saprospiraceae bacterium | reverse complement strand
CACTATCTTGCCAAAGCACAAACTCAGCTGGTATCGTGTAACTATCCGCTATACGCTTATCGTGCACCCTGCCGGCGTAGTTAGGACTGACGTACAAAACCATACCCATCATCGTAGCAATGAGCGCATTCTTAATCGTATACAGCTTCTTCTTGCCGCTATAAAGCTCCTTCTGCCGCTCAGTGTACTTAGGGCGCGGTACCTCCCGCTCCGTAGCATCATGAAGCAACTCCTTGTTCTCCAACTTATTAGCCAAAGCCACACACGCCTCCTGGGTCGTAGCAGGCAGAGCATTGTGCTTCCGAAGGGCAAGGGCTAAAATTTTCGACAAACCATGGCTGTACTCATTACATTGGGCTTGCTCCATATCAAAAGCATCCGCCAAGGCCTCTTGAATAGGGTTGTTCTTGATGCAGTACAAAATAAAACACAAGCGCTCCGCGTGATTAGGCAAAGGACTGTTCCTATATATCACAAAACGGCGACCGCCCTTCTTTACCTTGCCGCTCATCTCATGACGGCTCAGGTATTCGTCATGGGCACAGGCAAAAAAAGGCAGCAATCGGTTAAAATCTGCCTGCGATAAACCCGTCATGGCTAAAAAGCGACCTTCAATGGAGGCCCATTTCTCGTACTTTCCCATGTTTCTTCGCGCGTATTTAAAAAAAACAAAGGTACATAATGTCTTTTAGGTTTAACCTGGGGGAGGCAGATGTCTATCTTACTCCTCCAGGTATTAATAAGTTTTACATGCTCGATAAGAGAACAGGGCTGTCGTTAAACTCCACTACTACTCCGAAGTAATGACGTGTAGCATGGTCCTGTACTCGTAACGATATGGGAGGATTTCCCGGCACCTCAACACCTGGCCAGAAGGCTCCGATGACAGTGCAGATGGCTCTACGGCGATTGTAAAAGGGGCCCGCAGGGCCAGGCTGAAGACGCTGCATTCCATCGGCAGCCAGTAGTAAGTTTCCGTCTATGAATTGCTCTACCTCCTCTTGATTAAGACAGTTTATAGGTGGATTATCTCCGTTAAAGCCGATGCTGTTGTAATGCAGTGTTTGGAGAATGGTGCCCCAAGTGCTCACGGTATACTCCCTCGGATATGGAGTACCTTGCGGAAACGCAAACCCGAGCAGATTGTGCTCACCAAAAGAGATGCGAGATACGATGCGCCCTGGAAGCGGTGTGTTTCCGCCGGAGCCCGGCCCTGCGTTTATCGGCTGAAAAACGGCAATTCGTCGGTTCGCCTCAGCGGCTATTATGTTATTCGCAGCTCCTCCACATGGAGTTGGTTTTGTAAATCCTTCTGTTTCTGTTGCCCATCTGATATCTTGCGCTAAGGATATCCCCGGCACATAGTTGGTCAGCGGTTGGATACCGATCTGCATGATGGCCCATACGGCGGTTCCGGTGTCGGTGGTTACCGGGTTGGTGAGGGCGATGATGTTCAGTTGGCGGTTTCCCTCGCCGCTGAGTGCCTGTTGCACCCGTGCTTTCACGCCGTCGTAGAAGGCAACGATCTGTGCGGGCGTCCAGGTGGTGTTGGCGCTGACAGGTATAGGCAGTTCGATGTCTTCGTAAGCCTCGAACGGCACGGTGGGATTGCCCTGGTAATAGTTGAAAGCGATTTCCGTTTTCTCTACTACCTCCAAAGCGGGCAGGCCCTCTCCCGAAGGACTTGAGCGCCAGGCGTGCACTTGCTGGCGGAAATTTTCCACGCTTTGAAGGTGCGCCTGGACAATTGCCCATTCTTCCTGCGTAAAGGTACTACCTTCCGAACGCAGCACAGCGCCTGTGCCCCTGGTCGTTCTTTCGCCGAGCACGGGCGAGTCTTTGTAGCAGGCGTTAAGCGATAAGAGCGCTATCAGCAGCGCGACGAATGCCAGTAGTCCCCCCCCCCCCCCCGGGGTTCAGGAGACTGAAAAGGTTTTTAGGCACCATAATTCATGGTGATGTGTTATGTGTGAATTGGGTAAAAAAATTGAAAGAAAGGACCACCCCCTTCTTGTAGGTTATCAATAACAAAATAAAGACTCAGGGGTTTTGTTGTTTCTGTTAGCGCGTCCTAAATAATCGTAAAACTTCACACACAAAACCACGCCCGCATCGCTTGTGGGTTTGTTGCTTT
>CAZYEV010000035.1:0-35631 GCA_964646615.1 uncultured Saprospiraceae bacterium | reverse complement strand
GACCGCTTGTGGGCCTCGCCCGACGAGCCGAGCCCCAGCGGGCGACCGAGCCCGATTCGATTCCGGCCGGCCGATGCCCCGATGGCTGGGATGCCGAGATTCCGACGTTGCCCGCCGATCCAAAGGGGGTGGCCAGCCGGGCGTCGTCGGGAAAAGTGCTCAACGCGGTGGCCAACCGAATCCCGTGGATGCTCGGTGGTTCGGCCGACTTGGCACCGTCGAACAATACCCGGCTGAACTTCGCCGATGTGGGCGATCTTTCCGCCGATAACCCCGGCGGACGCAATCTCCATTTCGGCATTCGCGAGCATGCCATGGCCGCCCTGATGAACGGCATGGCCCTCCACGGCGGCATCTTGCCCTATGGCGGCACCTTCTTCGTCTTCACCGACTACATGCGCCCCTCTATGCGGCTGGCCGCTCTCATGGGCCTGCGCGTCATCTACGTGCTTACCCACGACTCCATCGGCCTGGGTGAAGACGGCCCAACCCACCAGCCCATCGAGCACTTAGCCTCGCTGCGCGCCATGCCCAACCTCTCGCTCATCCGCCCTATGGACGCCAACGAAACCACAGTGGCCTGGCAAATGGCCCTGCAACGCACCGAAGGCCCCACAGCCCTCATCCTCACGCGCCAAAACCTGCCCGTCTATGACCGCGCCGCCCTCGGCATGGCCGACGCCACCAGTGCCGAACGCGGTGCTTACGTGCTGGTAGAAGACGCCCAATTTCAGGCTATCCTCATCGCTTCCGGCTCGGAGGTGGAGATCGCCTTAGAGGCCCGCAAACTGCTCCATGCCAGAGGCATCGGCGTGCGCGTCGTCTCCATGCCCAGTATGGATGTGTTTGAAAAACAAGAGGAAAGCTATCGCCAACAGCTCCTGCCCGACAGCTGCCCCTGGCGCGTAGCCGTCGAAGCCGGTGCCTCCTTCGGCTGGCACAAATACGTGGGCCCCAGAGGTATCGTCGTGGGCTTAGACCACTTCGGCGCATCGGCGCCCTACGAAGAGCTCTACCGCCACTTCGGCCTGACGGCTGAGCGCGTGGCAGCGCAGGTAGAAGGACTGATAGCGGGGCGCTGAGCGGTATGGCAACGGTCTTCCTTTGAATCAGTGACTCGCGAAAAGCTCAGGTGAGCAAGGACACTCAAGCACTCCCACAATAATGCCAGGAAACTGATCCAGCAGCAGCTTCCGGACGTAACGCCTGTCGCGAGGGCAGATGGGAGAGCGTGCAGAGTAAATGCGAGCAGCAGCGTTCGCCTGCGTGTTGTGGCTAAGGCGCCTGCCTGAAAAAACATGGCGATAACTGGGCGCGATGGTTTTTTCTTTGCGCCATGTTGCGCCAAGCCTTAACGTTGTATGGCCTGACGATGATTGCTGTCGGCTCTTGTATTGGTTCGGGTATCTTCGTAACGCCCGGCCAGATTGTGCAAGCCGTTCCGAATGCGTTGCTGGTGTTGTTGGCGTGGGTGCTGGGCGGCGTGCTGGCGCTGACGGGGGCGCTGACGTTCAGCGAGTTAGGCGGCATGTTTCCGCATTCGGGCGGGGTGTATGCGTATTTGCGCGAGGCGTACGGCGATTTTGCCGCCTTCCTTTACGGCTGGATCATCTTGCTTGTGGTCAACAGCGGCGCCCTGGCCGGGTTGGGAGCGGCCTTTGCCGAGTACATGAAAATCTTTTTCCCCCACATGGACGAGACCGTCAAGGTGGGCGTAGCAGCGGCTACGGTGCTTGGCCTGACAGCGTTCAACATGCTGGGCGTGCATGTGAGTCAGGCGCTCAGCAATGTGCTCACGGGGTTGAAATTGCTGGCTATTGGCGTCATCATTGCGGTTGGTTTTGTCTTTGGCAGTGCTGAACGCACGGGGCTGCAATTTTCGCTGAGCGAAGGGGTGCCCGAGGCCTGGCCGACGGCTTTGCTAACGGCGCTCATCGGCGTGATTTTTTCGATTGGAGGCTGGCACCACGCCTCTTACGTGGCTGGTGAGGCCATAGATGCGCCACGCACGGCACCGCGCGCCATGATGCTGGGCGTGTTCATCGTGCTGACGGCGTATTTGCTGGTCAACGTGGCTTACATGCTGTTGCTTCCGTTAGACGACATTGCCCGTACGCCGCGGGTGGCTGGCGAAGCGCTGGAGCGGGTGGCCCCTTGGGGCGGCAAGGCGGTGGCCGCGGCCATTGCGCTCTCGATTTTTGGTACCGTCAGCATCTACACGATGTCGGCGCCGCGCATCTATTTCGCTATGGCCAGCGATGGCATCTTCTTTCCGTCGTTGGCAAGGGTACACGCGCGCTGGCGCACGCCGATGCTGGCCATGCTGGTACAGGCGATTTGGGCCATAGGCGTGCTGCTATTTTTTGGTGGCTTGTTCGAGCGCATCATCACTTTCGTAACCTTTGCCGATGCGCTTTTCATGGGTCTGGCTGGTGCAGCGGTGTTTGTTCTACGGCGCAAACGCCCGCAGGCGGAGCGTCCGATTCGCGTTTGGGGCTATCCCGTAGTGCCAGCGATGTTTGTGCTTCTTTCGGCGGCTTTTGCCGTGAATACGTTCTTAGAGCGCCCCGAGCAGGCACTACCCGGCCTGGGGCTGTTGGCCGCAGGCGCCGGAGTATTCGGGTGGCTGAAAAAGAGACGCAAGCCAAAGGTTCCGTAAAGGCCTGGCAGCTGCAGTGTTCGGCAATAAATCCTTGCCCAGGCAGATTTTTGGAACCACAGCGGAGGTGTCGTCTTTAAGGCACGAAAAGGCGATATCTCCAAAACAGATATCCTTCCTGCATTCGTGGCGACCCGCAACCCGAAGGAGACAATGTTCGCTTTTGCCCACGCAAAGCCAGTGGAGAGGTGAGCACGCGCCGAAAGCACCCGGATACCAATCTTAAAAAAGCCTTGTCGTTGCAGGTTGCGATTGCCGTGACACCTGGGCGAGGGCTAACTGCACGCGCACGGTAGGGCGCTGTATCTTTAGGGCCGAAAAACAAACCGCTATCATATTGCTATGACGAGTTCTCGCCTTTTGCGCATTGCCGCTCTTTCGGGCGCGGCAACGGTTGCTCTGGGGGCTTTTGGCGCACACGGCCTGAAGCCATATCTTTCAGATTATCAGGCGACTATCTTTGAAAAGGCCGTCCAGTATCAGTTTGTCCATACCCTGGCGTTGCTGGCTGTGGGCATACTGATGGGGCGCAGTGAGCGCGTGTGGCTTCGGCGCAGCGGCTGGCTGTTTGGGCTGGGCATACTCTTCTTTTCCGGCTCGCTATACCTGCTGGCCTGCCGCGACCTGCTACCTTTCCCCGTGGGGTGGGCAGGACCTATCACGCCGGTGGGTGGGCTTTGCTTCATTGGCGGTTGGCTGGCGCTGGCCTGGGGGTTGCGGCGGTAATATCCCGTTTTCAGGCTTGCCTTTTGCCATACCGGTTTGCCGGCTGGCTTGAGGGAAGTTAGGTCTCAGGTAGAAGCGGCCTCCTCCGGCTGTTCGGCGGGCGTCTCACAGGCTGATATGGGCAGTTCCACATAGAAGTCCGTGCCTTCGCCCGGGCGTGTCTCGAAGTAGATGTTGCCCTCGTGTGCCTCGATGATGCGCTTGCAAATGGCCAGGCCCAGGCCACTGCCGGAGCTTTTGGTGGTAAAGTTCGGCTCAAAAACGCGCTTTTGGATTTCGGGCGGAATGCCGCCGCCGTTGTCGCGGATGCGCACCACCGAGAAGTCGCCCTGTCGGGTTATGGAGAGTTCGATGCGTCCCTTGCGTTCGGTCGGTACGGCCTGAATGGCGTTGATGACTAAGTTGTTGAACACCCGGATGAGGTGGTTCTTGTCGCCCTGGATGTGGTAGCGTTCGGGCGGCAGATGGATGCTCAGGTCCACGTTGCGGTCTTCGGTGAAGAGGTCATAGACGCTTTCGACGACGTCATTGAGCACCATGTCGTGCTTTTGCCGGATGTCTAAGTTGGCAAACAGCGAGAATTCGGTGGCGATTTGGGCCAGCGAGTCTATCTGCTCGATGAGGCGCGCGATGGCCTTTTTCAGATAAGCGGCTGCCTGCGCCGGGTCAGACGACAGGCGCTCGAGCTGCTGCATAGAGAGCTTGATGGTCGTCAGCGGGTTTTTGATGTCGTGCGCTACCTGCCGGGCCATTTCGCGCCAGGCGCTTTCGCGTTCTAAGCGGATAAGGCGGGCTTTGGACTCTTCCAGCTTGTCCACCATTCGGTTGTACTCGTCAATGAGTGCGCTGATTTCGTCGCCGGCCTGTTCGGCGTATTCGAGCGGTTCGTTTTTGTCTTCCAATTTCAGGCGCTGGATTTTGTCGGAAATCAGCTTGAGCGGGCTGGTAATGGAGTTCGACAGCGTGTAAGAGACTGCGTAAGCGATGAGCATGAGGAAGACGTAAACGCTGGCCAGCAGGCCGATGAAGTCCGACACTTCGGGGCCTACTTTGCGTCCGGACAGGTAATAGGGTACGCCGAGGAAGCCGAGCAGCTGGTTTTGGTTGTTGCGCACCGCCAGGTATCGGTTGGTGTAGGTGGCAGCGCCGGCGCGTTCGGTGGCGGTAGCTTCCTGTTCCTCGCCTGCCGTCAGGCGGGCGTGAGCGTCGGCGCTCATTCGGTTGGGCAGCACCCCGATGCGCACCAGCGGGTTTTGAGTCGAGAAAAGGATCGGGCCTTCCGTTGAAAAGAAGTTAACGTCTGTGGCTAAGCTGGCAGCCTGTGGCGCCAGGAGTTGTGGAACGACCTGCGCCAGAGTATCCTTATGGGGCGGCACGTCGCCCAATTGGATGCGCATGTACGTGAGCAGTGCTTCGGCCCGACGATCCAGGTCGGCCTGTTCCCGTCGGCGCGCCTGGTCAGCAAAATGTACATAGGTGAGGGCGATAGCGCCGGCAAAGCCTGCCCCGATGAGGGCAAAGGTGCGATAGTGGATGCGCTTGGACAGCGAGCCTCGACCGGCGAAGCTCAGCTGGTAGTGCGCGGGCAGAAATTCCAGCCAGGTGTTGAGGAGCGCTACGACGACAATGACCAGCAGGCACAATGCGAAGAGCACCGAGAACAGATACAGCGGCTTGCGCGCATCGGCCAGCGGGCGCCCGACGGCAGCGGCAGCCGTGCCGTCGGCAGTGCTGTACACAGCGTCGGCGCGGCGTGGATTTGAGCTCACGCGCTCTTCGGCTCGCCCGCGCGGCAGGTCTTTGGCAAAGACGGCCCGGCTGGCTTCGCCCTGGTCCACCACTAAGTAGCCGCGGCGTTGTACGGCGTAGTCGTAGGTGAAGAGGCGTTTCATGCCCTGATAAGGCTGCCGATAGAACAGTTCCGAATAGACGCGCGTGGGCTGCGGATAGACGTGGTCGAAGAAGAAATACACCTCGGCGGGTTGGGCCGGGTCGTTGATGCGCTGCATGGGTGCGCGCACCATGTATCGGAAGACCCCGTTGGCAGCCACCACGTAGCGCACCTGAGGCAGGCCGTCTAAGGGAGCGCCTTTGGCCCAGTTGTTTTCGACAATTTCCGTGCGGTCTTGGGGCTGGTCTTGGGGCAACACCGAGCCGTCCTTATCGAAGGCGAAGACCGACAGGCGATAGTTCTGAAAGAGATAGCTGTATGGGTAGGTGAGTTCGTAAGCGCGCTGGCGCAGGTCGGCGGCCAGAGGTCGGAATGGCCAGGGTTTGAGCAGGTTGGCCAGGGTGCTGTCCTGCGTCAGCAAGGGCGCCACCTGGCGCAGCAGCGGCTCGGCGTGCTCCGAGTCGCGCCCCAAGGCCAGTGCTTCGGCATAAGCTAAGCGCGTCTGGCGGTCTTTTTCGGCATTGAAGGAATACAACGACCACGCCGTAAGCGCCGAAAACAGCATCAGCCACACTGCCAGGCCAACTAAGCGCTGGACGCGCAAGGCAATGGAGCGCTGAAACAGAGCCGCATAACCCGTCGCCAGCGCAACCATCAAAAGCAACGGCCACGGGGTCGGCATGCCAACAGCCCATGCAAGTGCAAAGGCAACGATGGCACCTATCCCCAATGCAGTCAGGCGTTGTGGCGTTGGCAGGCCGCACTCATGTGCCGTGAAGATGAAGCGATGATGGAAAAGAAACAGCGCCAGCAACACCATCAGCAGGCTGGCCAACGCCAGGGCTGAAAAGCGGTCAGCATTGAGCAGGTTATCGAAGTCAAAAGAAATACCCGACTGGAAAATCAGCCATTGGCATAGCCAAACCACGCCCAGCGCGCTGCTTATGGTGGTCGCGTACGCCAGCGCGCTAATGGCCATACGGGCAGGCAACGAGAGCCGTTGTGCCAGACCTTCCGTCCGCGAAACGCGATGGAAAAACACCGCAAACCACAGCAGCAGCGTCAGGTGCAGCAGCAGATCGCCCACCGAGCGCGCGCCCAGAATGGAGTGTTCTAAGGGCCGAGCAAATACCGACAGCGCCCCCAGCGACTCACGGCTAAACCCCGTAGCCGCATTGAGCGCCCAGAGCGCCGACAGCGTCAGTACCAGCAGCCCAATGGCCTGCCAGCGTTTGCCCTGCCCGTGCCAGCGCAGCACCACCCGCGACACCCAGGCCAGCACCAGCGCTATGAGCAGCACCAGCGCTACCAGCAAGATGCCCTGCGCCCACATCGCCTGCACATGCCCCTGTGCCGACAACCCGAATAAGGGCGCACCACCCACGTACACCGGCTCGCCAGCGTCGGCAGCCGTTACCTCAACGCCCGAAGGAATGGAGAGACCCACTGGAAAGTACCGCCGCCCGGCAATCTGCCATTCCACCGGCACCCACACGGACAAGGTGGCCTCCGCCTCAAACGGACGCGAATACACGCAAAAATAGCCCGCTGGCATCCGCACGCCTTGCCGCTGTTCGCCCTTGCTGGCCAGAGCGCGCAGCACTTCAGGCAGGGGCGAAACGAAGTTGTTGGAAGCAAACAGCACCGAGTCGCGCTGGTGGATGAGCAGGGTGTAATTCTGCTGACTTTGCTCCTTGAGGGCGTTGCTCCAGCCCTCCATATCGGCTGGCGAATGCCCACGCAGCACCGCTTGTATCGCCGGGCGCTCGCGCTCAAACCATTGCAGGGCCGCCGCCTCTTGCTCCGACACATGCACCTCCATGCGCGCAGCACATTGTCGAAGCACCGCCGTATCTTTGAGGCTGCTTTGCGCAGTGTAAGCCACTGCCATCAAAACAACTCCGGCGAAAAGGTACAGGAGCGAGCTTTTCATCATAATATGCGCACAAAAGCGGTGAATGCGAGGCTTCTGTAGCGTCCGTCGGCGGCTCGTCAGGCTCACCGCTCCTTGTCAGTTACAGGCTTACCGGCGCAAGCGTTGCGCAAAAGTACAAGAAGCCTTCGGCTAAAAAAGCGCTCTGCAAAACCAAAAAATCATGCCAACCCATCCCACAGCATCGTCGTCGTAAGGACATACGCACCGCCTGAAGAGTCTTGCACTGCAAATCGCTCTGCCGCCTTTGCCCCTTAGGGGCGGGGAGGAAAGTCCGGACAACACAGAGCACCGCGCCACCTAACGGGTGGGGTCTCGACAACGGTCGAGGCACAGAGAGGGTCACAGAAAATAACCGCCTCAGGCTCAAGGGCCTGCGGTAAGGGTGAAAACGTGCGGTAAGAGCGCACGGCGCTCCGGCGCAAGTCGGAGGGCGGATAAACCTCGCGGGTTGAAATGCCATGTACACCTTGCGCTCCGCCTCGGCGGAGGATGTGTGGCTCGCGCATCGGCCTTCTCTAAGGCCAGCAAGGGGGGTAGGCAGCGCAGAGCCGCGTCGTGAGGCGTCGGCCCAGATAAATGGCAGAGACCCGGAAACGGGGACAGAATCCGGCTTACAGATTTGCAGTGCTTTTTTAGGCGGGGCCAAAGGTGAATGCCGTGGGGTAGAGACCTTCAGGACGCAAAGTCCCACGCTTCACGCCGATAGCGCCGCATCAGCCCTTTGACCACCACCAGCACCACAATGGGCAGCGCCGTTTCGGGCAAATCTTGCGGAATGAACCCCCAGATCACCAGCGTTACGAGCGCGATGGCGCCCACTACGGTGAAGTAGGTTTCGGTCAGTTCTGTGCGTTTGGTGCGCCAGAAGAAGAGCAGATGCGTGGGCAAAGCCCACAGCAGGTTCCAGTTGTTCTTTGTCGTAGTGTGGTCGGTGGCAAACCACAGCAGGAAGAGAATGAGGCCGGCCAGACCCAGGACAAACCAGAACACGACATCGAACACCCGTTCGGCACGGCGGCTGAACATAGAAGCGAAGCCCACAGCGGCCACTAAGCACATCACCCAGAGCGGGTTGCCGAAAAAGCCGTATTGAGGGGCTGGTTTGGGCGGCAACGACCATTCAGGTATCTGCCGCTCTTCGATGACTAAAGGCAGCGTGTCGGCCACGCGCGCACGGGCGAACATGTCGCGCATATGGTCGGGTAGGAACATGTAGTCGCGCCCCAGGGCCACGCGGTCTGCCGGTTGCCCCAGCGCCAGGTCAATGCCGAAGCGCGTCCAGGGGTAGTTCGTCAGGTAAGGGTGTAGCAGGTCGCGCATGGTGGCGCCCAGCGGCAGGAAGGTCGTATCGAACGAAATCTGGTAGAGGTACACCTTCTCCACCACGTCGCGGATGCGGGTGGCGCAGTTGTCGTAGAAAAAATCGTAGAGGTAGTACTTGTTTTCCTCTAAGGCGTTGACTTCCAGCAGGTCGAACAGCATCTGCCGTTGTTGGGCATTGAGGTTGAGCACCTGCTCTTGCATGACGCGCTCTTCGAGCAAGTTGCCGTACTCGAAGTAGCGGTAAGGTTCGGTATCTAAATAATAGCGCAGGCGCCCGCGGCAGAAGTTGAGCAGGAAGTTAGGGTCTTCAAAGTCGAAAGTGCCGAAGTTATAGCATCGGTCGAGCCGGAGTACGGGGTCATAGACGCGCAAGGCGCTGTGGCCGAAGAGGTTGTACAGCATGGTGCCGGGTGCGGCTGTCATCAGGCTGATGCGAGCCTGGTCCGACAGCTGCGTTTGGGCCGGCGAGGGCACTATTGTGGCCAACAGCAGGACGAGAGCGAGGAAGCAGTTTTTCATGAGTAGCGCGGGCGCAGTTTTCCGGCGTTTTTTATTGAATGCGCAAGACCTGCCCTATCTGAATCTGGTCGGAGGTGAGTTGGTTCATGCGTTTGATTTCGGCCACGGAGATGCCGTATCGGCGCGAAATGCTGAAGAGCGTGTCGCCGCGTTCGACGCGGTGAAAGACGGCCTGCGGTTGCGGCTGCGTTGGTGAGGGTTGTGGCGCCGGTGGCGTTGGGCTGGGCCACTGCGGTTGTGGTGATGGCGGGGTAGGTGCCGGCGGTCGGGGCTGCGGTGCAGGCTCCGGAATGGGGTCCGTCGGATACGGGACGCCTACGACGGCAGGGCGGTCGGGCAGCGGTTGGGGTGTGGGTGTGGGGGAGGCGTTCGTAGTATCGGGCCGCTCAAAGGGTGGTTTGTCGTCGGGCACTAAAGGTGGCGGCGGAGTGGGGCGAGGCGGTGCAGGCGTTCCGCCGTCGCGCAGGCGCACGACTTCGCCGGGCTGGCGGCGGCCGCGGAGGCGGATTTTTTCGTTGACAGCGGGTTCCTGCCCATAGGTCATGCCGTTGCGCTCCAGCAGTGCCTCCAGCTGGATGCCGTACTGTTGGGCGATGTCGAGCATGGTCTGGCCCGTGCGCACGAAGTGGTGAGTGGTGCGCCCGCGCCAGCTGCGCCGTTTGGGCTGGATGAAGATACGCGTGCCCACAGGCAGGCGGTCGCCGGGGGCAAATATCCGGTCGTTGTAGTCGGCCACCTCGCTGGGGTTGAGCTGGTAAATGCGCGCAATGTCGGCAATCGTTTCACCTGGGCGCGACTGCACCACTTTGACGTCGTTGACGTACTGGATGCGCTCTTGAGGCGGTATGCGCTCGGGCACTATGCCGCCCGGAGGGGGCGCCACGGCAGCACCCGGCTGGTCGTATTCGTACAGGCGCAGGTTTTCAATGAGTTCAATCAGGCGGTCGGCGTAGGTGGGCGAGCTGGCGTAGCCGGCCGTTTGCAGGCCGCGCGCCCAGCCGCGGTAGTCGGTCGGGTCCAGGTTGAACAGGAAGCCGTAGCGCGCGGCCTTGCGCGGGTCGCGGATGAATTCGCTGTGATCAAAGAAGCCCTCCTCGGGCCGCTCGTAGCGGCGGAAGCAGGACTCGATGAGGTTGCCGCTGGCGTCGCGGTCGTCGTCCTTTTTGTGGTATGTACGGCCCGTCCAGTTGCCAGAGCATTTGATGCCGAAATGGTTGTTGGCATTCACAGCCAGCTCGCTGCGCCCTGAACCACTTTCCAGAATACCCTGAGCCAGCTTGATGGAGGCCGGGATGCCGGTGCGCTGCATTTCAGCGATGGCAATGTCCTTGTAGCGCTGCACGTAGTCCAGCTGAACGTTGCCGGTAGATTTGACCGCCGACACAGGTTCGGGCGAGCGCAGTGGGCGCGGGGGCGAGGCCGGCCGGCTGCTTTTGCAGCCCAGCCAGACGAGCAGAGGAAGAGAAAACCAGAACAAACGCATATCTTTCATCGCGGCCAGTATGTGTTTCAGGTTACAGGCAGGTGCAAAGATGCAAGGTTTGCCTACAACGTTCCTCAGCGAACGCGCAGTGTCTGGCCCGGGCGTATGGCGTCGCTCAGCCCGGGGTTAAGCTGGCGCAGGCGTTCGACGCTGGTCTGGTAACGGCGGGCAATGCTGCTCAGGGTATCTCCGGGGCTAACGGTGTGGTGCGTCTCCACCTCGCCCGTTTGCATGTTGATGGTTACAGGCGCCGGCTCTGCGGGGCGGTTGGCTGCTGGTGGCGCTACCGGTATGGGTGCTGCCAGGGGTTCGGTGGGCAGCATTTCCACCACCAGGCCCTGAGCCTGCGGCTTGGGCGCGGTGCTGTCGCGCCTGGCCGGCACACCTTTGATGCCCAGCCCCGGCTTGGGCGGCGGCTGCAAGTAAACGACGGCGTTAGCACTCAGCGGAGTGTCGGGCGGGTAGGCATTGTATTGCTGAAGCGTTTGCAGTCGTACACCGTAGCGCTGAGCAATGTGCCGCAGCGTCTGGTCTTTGGAAGCCCGATGCGCAACAGGTATATCGGGCCCTGAGGCAATGCCCTTTGGCTCTATGAAAACAGCATCGCCCATTTGCAAAGGAGTATCTACGGTGTACAGGCTGTCGTTGAATGCCACCAGCGAGTCGGGCATCAACTGGTAACGCTGGGCGATGCTGCGCAGCGTCTCGCCTTTATACGCCTGCACCAAGCGCGCGCCATTGACCACCGCCACGCGCTTGAGCGCTATCCGACCGCCGCGCACCTGCTGGTCGTACTCGTAAAGCCGGTGGCGCTCGATGTAGAAAATGAGCCGGTCAGCGTAGTGGCTCACGGGTGAATAGCCGGCCTTTTGCAGGCCTTGTGCCCACCCTTTGTAGTCCAGCGGGTCCAATTCAAATAAAAAGCCGTAGCGCTCTTTTTTTTCGGGAAGCAGCAGAAAAGCACTGTGGTCGGCATAGGAGGCAATGACGTGCGCATACTTGCGAAAGCACGACAGCACAGGCCGCCCTTTGGTGTCAAACTCGTCGTCGTTTTTGGCATACGTCTCGCCGTCCCAGTTTTTGCCGCATTTCAGGCCAAAGTGGTTGTTGGCCTTTTGGGCCAGCTCACTGGTGCCGGCGCGCGTTTCCAGCAGCGCCTGGGCCAGCTTGATGCTGGCGGGCACACCGCTGCGCTCCATTTCATCCATAGCGATATCGCAATAGCGCAGGATGTACGCCTGGCGCAGCGAGTCCATTTCAGCATCCGCGTTTTTTTGGGCAAAAGTCATCACAGGGGCGAGGCAGCCCAGCCATATAGGGGTAAGCCAACGGTTCATCGTCGTCTTGCAGTTTTGTAATCGGCCTTTAATACGCAGGCGAAGATACGGCGTTTCTCAGGGCTATTCAGGCATTCAGCCAATAGACGACCTTCAGTACTAAGGCGCGGTTGACGGGCGACAAAAAGCGCACCTGCGTGTCGGCAATGGGTTGGGCAAAGGAGTTGTCGGTATAGACCAGAAAGACATCGGACACAGGTGCGAAGCGCCATTGCAGGCGAGCGTTAATGTTGAAATTGTTGGCTTGCGTGTTCCACTGGAAAAAGGCGCTGACGAACACACTGCGCGAGAAGGCCAGTTCGGCGCGCGGCCCCAAAATCCATACATCGGCGCTGGCGTAAGGCGCGGGCAGGCGGATGCGGTTGTAGTTGTAGCGAACGGCGAAGGTGCCGTAGGGTTGCCAGCGATAGCTGACTTCGCCCGACACCGACTGGGAATGGCCGTTGAAGAACTGCCCGGCCAGCACCTCAAGCCATCCCTGCAGGTCGTAGGTGCGGCTGCTGCTGAAGTAGAGGCCGCCGCTGTTGTAGGTGTAGCCCTGCCCTCCGGGTAGCGGCTGTGTGCCGGGGCGGTACAGGTTGGTGGGGTCAAAGTCTTCAAATAAAAAGGTGTAGGCGTTGGTCAGGTAAATGCCTGCCTCGGCCTGGTCTCGAAAGGTCATCTGAGCATTCAGGTTGACCTCGCGGTCGGTTGGCTGCCAGAAGAGCGAGTACGTGAATTCGCCGTTGAGGCGCAAGGCCCAGTTGTTGATTTTTCCTTTTTGAGGATAAAAAATCAGCCCTCCGCCGGGGAAGAAGCTCTGGTAGCCCTTTCGGGGCACGAAGCCGGCATCGGCGGTATAGAACGAGTCCACGAGAATGTAGCCGAGTCGGGCGTTGAAGTGGCGGTCAAAGAAGCCGAGGAATTGGGCGGCGGTTTGGCCGCGTCGGCGTGGGTCGGGCGAGAAGGAGCGGTGGTAGTACCATTCGCCTTCCCATCGGTTGTCGGCGCTGTAGAGGTTGTATTCCACTCCGGCCACGCGGTTCCAGGGCTGGATGCCGGCGCGTTGGGTCTCGGAGAGGGTGCCGAGGAAGTTTTCCTTGTTCACCAAGACGGCGCTGAGGGCGCTTCGGCTGAACATTTTGCGCTGCACGGTGGCTACGGTGAAGTTGGCGGCGGGCAGGGTACGCACAGAGTCCCAGTTGACCCGCGCCGTTTGCATGTTGAGCAGGCCGATGCGCCAGTCGTCGGTAAGTTTGCCGCTCAGGCGTGCGCCGGCCAGGATGGGGATGTTTTCGTTAAAGCCCGTGACGGGGTTGCGCGCCAGCCCGATGCGCCTGGAGAAGAAAGGGCGCGTGCTGGGAAAGCCGAACATGGCGAACAGGTCGCGGTTTTCTAAGAAGAACTGCCGGCGCTCGGGGAAGAAGAGTTCAAAGCGGCTGAGGTTGACCACCTGGCGGTCCACTTCGACCTGCGAGAAGTCGGGGTTGAACGTCAGGTCCAGGTTGAGCGAAGGCGTAATACCGATTTTGGCATCGGCGCCCACGCCGTAAGCATTGCGGCGGATGCGCTCCGAGATGCTCAGGTCGGGTGTCTGGCGTCGGAAGTCGGCTTCGTGGCGCGCGGTAACGTAAGGGATGATGGCGGCATTGAGGCCCGGCGGCGGAGGCGGTGTTTGCCAGTGCAGGGGGCGGCAAAAAGCCAGGTTGTTGGGCCCATACTGCCGCGGCACAGGATACCAGGAGCTGACCTCCCAGTTTTTGAGGCGAACGCGCACGAAGTTGACGTCCCAGGTGTTGGGGCCTTCGGTGCGCGAATAGCGCAGCGTTTTGAACGGGATGGCTATTTCGGCCACCCAGTGGTCGTCGTGGTTGGTAACGGCAGAGTTCCAGCGGTTGTCCCAGTCTAAGGAGAGTGTGGCGCCGTTGTCCACGAGCGCTTCGCGTTGCACATTGAGCGGGCTAACGCTAAAGAGGAAGCCGTTCAGGCCGTCGCGCGGAGGGCTGATGAGTACATTGACGACGTCGCTGGTGCCGTTCGGAAAGTCGCGTTTGAGCGACGGGACAGTATAATCGGTGCGCGCCTGCCAGCAGACGATGCCCACGTACAGGAAACGGTCGTCGAAAGTCAGCCGCACCTCCGTGCGCGCATTGGCCAGCACGGTATCCACCGGAAACTGCTGGGTGAAATCCACTGCCGCATCGGCCTCCGCCCAGGCAGCCTCGTCTAAGCGCCCATCTATGGTTATGAAAACCGGAGACTTGCGGATGCGCAAACCATCGGGCGCCTGCCCGGAAACCCTGCGCGCCGGAGCAGGGAAAGAAACCTCAGCCGGCGCGGCAGCCTGGCCGTAAAACTCAAAAGAGCACCCTCCCAACAAAAGCAACAGCAATAAGATGCGGGTCATGGCGGACGCAAAATTGGGGGCGAGCCACACACGCTCGTCTTTGGGAATGTACCAGCAGCGGCTAAATGCCGACAGACGCCGCCCTTTTGTCCGTATTGTGTTTGTGGCCGAACCAGCACGCCGTCCGGCTGTTTACAGTGCCGGTACACGAGAAAGTCATTTCCTGACCTCTTTCCAAAACACGTCTCGCTATGAAGCGCCGCGCCATTGTCTGGTTCCGACAGGATTTGCGTTTGCACGACAACGAAGCCATCACCACCGCCCTGCGCATGGCCGATGAAGTCATTCCCATTTACGTCTTCGACGAGCGGGTATTTATGGGAAAAACGCGCTTTGGCTTTCCGAAAACCGGCAAGTTCAGGGCGAAGTTTCTTATTGAAAGCGTGGCTGACCTTCGGCAAAACATCCGGCGCTTAGGTTCCGACCTGCTGGTGCGCGTGGGCAAACCCGAATACATCGTTTCCGAACTGGCCCAACAGCTCAAGGCCTCGTGGGTGCTGTGCAACCGCGAGCGCACCTACGAGGAAGAACTGGTGCAAGACGCCTTAGAGCGCAAACTGTGGTCGTTTGGCGTGGAACTCCTTTACACGCGCGGCAAAATGCTCTACCACACGCAGGACTTGCCCGTGCCGGTACACCATACGCCCGACGTTTTCACCCAGTTTCGCAAGGAGAACGAGCACATTACCCCCATACGCGCGCCATTCCCGACGCCAACGGCACTTCCACCGTTGCCGGCAGGGCTGGAAGCAGGCGAAATACCCACACTCACCGATTTTGGGCACGAGCCGTTTGAGCCAGACCCGCGCGCTGTGCTGCTGTTCAAAGGCGGAGAAACGGAAGGGCTGGCCCGCCTGCGCCACTACCTGTGGGAAACGGACGCCGTGGCTCGCTACAAGGAAACCCGCAATGGCCTGATAGGCTCCGATTACTCCTCCAAATTCTCGCCCTGGCTGGCCGCCGGCTGCCTGTCGCCCAAGTTTATCTACCACGAGCTGAAGCGCTACGAGCACGAGCGCGTGCGCAACGAAAGCACCTACTGGCTGTTCTTCGAACTGCTGTGGCGCGACTTCTTCCGCCTGATGGGCAAAAAGTACCGCAACCGCATCTTCCTCAAAGGCGGCCCGCAAAACAAACCCATGCCACATCTGAAAAACGATTGGGAAAAATTCCAGCTCTGGGCCGAAGGCCGCACCGGCGTGCCGTTCATTGATGCCAACATGCGCGAGCTGAACGCCACCGGTTGGATGAGCAACCGCGGGCGCCAGAACGTCGCCTCCTTCTTAGTGCGCGACCTGAAAGTGAACTGGCAAATGGGGGCTGAGTACTTCGAGTCTCTGCTGCTCGACTACGACCCCTGCTCCAACTGGGGCAACTGGAACTACGTGGCCGGCGTGGGCAGCGACCCGCGCGAAGACCGCTATTTCAACATCCTGACCCAGGCGCGCAACTACGACCCCAACGGCGACTATGTGCGGCTGTGGTGCCCCGAGCTGCGCGAAGTGCCCCGCGACAAGGTGCATCGCCCTGACCTGCTCAACGCCGGCGAGCGCCAGCAGTTCGGCGTCAACGGCTATCCGAAGGCCATCGTCCGCATCGAAAAGTGGGCGCGCTCCTGATGCCAAAGCCCAAACGCACCCGAGTCGGTATCTTTGCCGCCAGCCGACGCCAATCCATCGGCTTGTAGCGACCATGCCAGTACGACCGACACTTGGGAAGGCGCTCCTCTTCCTGCTGCTATTGGGCCTCGCCTGCTCCGACGAGCAGGAGCCTGTGCCCGCCTATCTGCGCGTAGAGCCTTTCGCCGTGGACGCCCTCGGTGGCGCCGAATGGCAAAACATCACCGAAGCCTGGGTGTACGTCAACAATGTATTTCTGGGTGGCTATTCCATTCCGGCCTTGGTGCCGATATTGGCTGAAGATACTTGCGCCGTGCTCGTCTTTCCAGGCGTCAAAGAGAATGGCCAGCTGCTCACGCCCTCGGTGTACCCCATGCTGCAGCGCCACGAAGGCAAGGTCGTGCTGACGTCGGGCCAGACGACAGCCCTCAAACCGACAACGCGCTATGTGAGCGATATCCGCTTCCCGTGGTCTATCGAGCGTGGCACGTTCGATGCCGGCGTCATCGTGCTGCAAGACCGCGACGACAACCCGCAAACAGGCTTTGAACTCGTTACAGAGGACGCCTTCGCCGGACGCTCCGTGCGTATGCGCGCCGATACAGCCAACCGGCTCAACGATGTGGCCACCGAAGCGGTCGAAGGGTTGCCCGCCACCCGCGCCCGCCAGGTCTGGCTGGAACTCCACCGCAAAAACGACGTCCCTTTTGAATTGTGGCTGCTGGCCGACGATGGCCCGGGCACCACGGAGACCAGCACCTCCGTCTTCGTGTTTGGCGTCTCCAACACGTGGCGCAAAATCTACCTCAACCTCACCGACCCGCTCGTCAACTTAGGCGAACGCAAGCGACACCGCCTGCTTTTCCGCCTCGCCCTGCGGCCCAACAATGCCGGACAGTTTGACAAACCGGTGGGCACCGTGCTGTTCGACAACATCCGACTGATGCACTTTTGAAGGAAAGTTTTAAGGAAAACCCCTGAACCGGCCCTTTTCGCATCGCGCTTACTGACTCATCCCTATCGTTCACGCAAGCAAAACCCTACGCTCCTTGTCGCGCCGACTCCGCCAACGCCATACCCGGTGGTACGCCGCTGCCGACTTTCTGATGGCCATGCTGGCCTGGGTGCTGTTCTTCCTTTATCGCAAAAAGAAGGAAGGCGCGCCGTTAGGCGAGGCCGTGTTGCAGGACCCTAACCTCTGGCTCGGCGCCGTGGTCATCCCGATTGGCTGGCTGCTGCTGTACGCCATCTTCGACCATTACACGCCCGACATCTACCGCATGTCGCGCATCAGCACCCTGGCGCGCACCTTTCTGGCGTCGTTTATTGGGGTGCTGGCGCTGTTTTTTGCCCTCATCCTCGACGATGTGGTGCAAGACTCGCGCACGTACGCCCAGTCGTTTGCGGTGCTGTTCAGCCTGCATTTCTTCCTGACGGCCACCATGCGCATGATCCTGCTGACGCGCGCTCATCGCCGCATTCAAGCGGGCCAGGTGGCGTTCAACACGCTCCTCGTCGGCGGCAACCACAACGCCGTCGAACTCTATCAGGACATCGCCGGGCGCAAAAAAAGCATCGGGTACCGCTTCGTCGGCTACGTGGATACCGGCGCCAATGGCTCCAACGCTCCCCTGGCCCAGTACCTGCCCCAATTGGGAACCCTCGACAACTTAGCCGACGTCATCCGCACCCATGAGGTGGAAGACGTCATTATCGCCATCGAAACCAGTGAGCACAACTTAGTGCGCCGCATCTTGGATATCCTCTTCGACTTCAGCCATCGGGTGTTCGTCAAAATCATTCCCGACATGTACGACATCCTGCTCGGCTCGGTCAAAATGACGCATGTCTATGGCGCTGTGCTCATCGAAATCCGCCAGGAGCTCATGCCTCGCTGGCAGCGCGTGCTCAAGCGCGTCATTGACGTGGTCGTCAGCCTGACAATGCTCCTGCTGCTGTCGCCGCTATTGCTATACATTGCGCTGCGCGTGCGCCTTTCTTCACCCGGTCCTATTCTGTTCCGACAGGAACGCATCGGCCTGCACGGGCGGCCCTTCTACCTGTACAAGTTCCGCTCCATGTACGTGGATGCCGAAAAACACGGCCCGCAGCTGTCCAAAGAGAACGACCCGCGCTGTACACCGTGGGGGGCGGTCATGCGCAAATGGCGCTTAGACGAACTGCCCAACTTCTGGAATGTCCTGCGGGGCGACATGTCGCTGGTAGGCCCTCGACCCGAACGCCAGCATTTCATTGACCAGATTCTACAGCACAATCCGCACTACCGGCACCTGCTGAAGGTGCGCCCGGGCATCACTTCGTGGGGGCAGGTCAAGTACGGCTATGCCTCTTCGGTGGAGGAAATGCTCCAGCGCCTCAAATTCGACCTGTTGTACATCGAAAACATGTCGCTGGCGTTAGATTTTAAAATCCTGTTCTACACGGTGCTGGTCTTGCTGCAAGGGCGGGGGAAGTAGCCCTTCCCTTGAAGGGCGGTGGCTTAGTTGAGCCGCTCGATGATGCCCGCGATGCCCTGGCCGCCGCCGACGCAGGCGGTAACCATGCCGTACTTCTGGTTGCGCCGGCGCATTTCATTGATAAGCTGGACGGTGAGTTTGGCGCCCGTGCAGCCCAGTGGATGGCCCAGCGCAATGGCGCCGCCGTTGACGTTGACGCGCTCGTGGTCGAGGCCGGCTTCCTGAATGACCGCCAACGCCTGCACGGCAAAGGCTTCGTTGAGCTCGATTTGCTCAATGTCGTCCAGACGCATACCGGCCTGCCGCAGGGCTTTGGGGATGGCGACCACCGGGCCGATGCCCATGTGAAGCGGTTCTACGCCCGCCACTGTGCAGGCGACCAGACGCGCAATGGGCGTTATGCCTAAGCGCTTGACCATTTCTTCCGACATGACGAGCACGAAGGCAGCGCCGTCGGAGGTCTGCGAGGAGTTGCCCGCCGTAACGATGCCGCCATTGGCGAAGGCCGGGCGCAGTTTGGCCAGCGCTTCCAGCGTGGTGTCGCGGCGTACGCCTTCGTCGGTGTCCACAGTGAAGGTGCGGGATTGGCGTTTGTCGTTTTCGACCCAGACCTCTTCGACGGTGATGGGCACGATTTCGCCCTTGAATTTGCCCTGTTCGATGGCTTGGGCAGCGCGGGTGTGCGAGCGCAGCGAGAAGGCATCGGCGGCTTCGCGGGTAATGCCGTATTTCTGGGCGACGGCTTCGGCCGTCAGGCCCATGCCCACCAGATAATCGGGCGTTTGGGAGGCGATGTGGTAGTTGGGCGCCAGTTTGTAGCCGGTCATCGGGATGAGGCTCATGCTTTCGGCGCCGCCGGCGATGTAGCAATGGCCCATGCCGGCGCGGATTTTGGCGGTGGCGATGCTGATGGTCTCTAAGCCGGAGGCGCAGTAGCGGTTGACGGTCATGCCGGGCACGTCTTTGCCCAGGGCGCGCAGGGCGATGAGGCGCCCAATTTGCAGCCCCTGTTCGCCTTCGGGATTGGCACAGCCGACGATGACGTCGTCTATTTCTTTGGCCTCCAGCCCGGGCACGCTGGCCGTCAGGTGGCGGATGACTTCCACAGCCAGGTCGTCGGGGCGGGTGTTTTTAAAGCCGCCCTTTCCAGCTTTGCCCACGGCGGTTCGATAGCCGGCTACGATATACGCTTCTTGCATGGCGCTGATTTTTTATTCTTAAAAAAAGAGGCATCAATGGCTGATACGGGTTTCACACCGAGGTGGGGCGGTCGGAGTTACAGCCAGCGCACTAAGGGGAAATCCTGTCGGTGGGCCAGCAGGGGGTGCTTTGGGAAGAGCCGGAAGCCGTACTCAAAGACACCCGCTTTCTGGGGCGTAAAGTTACACGAATAGGTGGCGATGGAGCCTTTTTGGTGTTCGAGTTCGAGTTCCTGGGTTTCGACCAATTCCAGTTCGGTTTCGGTGCGGCGGCGCAGGAAGACGACCTCCACGCCGACGTCGGAGGAGCTGAGGGTTTGCAGATTCAGCGTAACGCGGGCTTCGAAGGAGGCGCCTAAGGGCAGCGAATAGTTGTAGGTATCGGGGGCTTCCAGCGACACGAGGTCTATGGAGGGCCAGGCGCGGCGGATGCGGTTTTTCCAGTCCACCAATTCGCGCAGGGAGTGGTACTGGTTTTTGACCAATCGCTGGCTGCGCTTCCAGAGCCTGGTGTAATAGAGGTTGTCGTAGTCGTCGAGCATGCGTTTCATGACGAAGCGCGGCGCGATTTCTGCAATGTTTTTCTTGACGAAGGCCACCCATTTTGGGCTGAAGCCCTGGTCGTTGTGCTCGAAGTAGGCAGGTACGATTTCCGTTTCGAGGGTGTTGTAGATGGTTTCGGCGTCGAGTTCGTTTTGGAGCGCAGGGTCGGTGTAGGTTTCGTGTTCGGGCAATGCCCATCCGGCGCCGGGGCGGTATCCTTCCAGCCACCACCCGTCGAGGACGGAGAAGTTGAGGACGCCGTTGAGGACGGCTTTCATGCCGCTGGTGCCGCTGGCTTCTTTGGGGCGGGTGGGGGTGTTGAGCCAGACGTCCACGCCCTGCACCAGTAATTTGGCCATTTCCATGCCGTAATTTTCTAAGAAGATGACCTTGCCGAGGAAGGCCGGATTTTTGGTGGTGTTGTAGATGAGCCGGATAAATTCCTGCCCGCCTTTATCGGCGGGGTGGGCTTTGCCGGCGAACAGGAACAGAACGGGTCGGTCGGGGTTGTTCACGATTTCGGCCAGGCGCTCTTCATTGGTGAAGAGCAAGGTGGCGCGTTTGTAGGTAGCGAAACGGCGGGCGAAGCCGATGACCAAGGCGTTTTCCTGTATGGCGTTGGTGATTTCAAAGACGGTTCGCGGGTTTTCGCCGCGGCGCGTCAGGTCTTCGCGCAGGGAGCGGCGCACCCAGTCGAGGAGGCGTTTTTTGAGCGTTTTGCGCAGGCCGGCGATAGTCTCGTCGGCAACGTCGTGGATTTTGGCCCATAGTTCCGGGTCGCTTTGGCGCTGCTCAAAGTCGGGGCCGAAGGCCTGGCGATATAGGGCGTCCCATTCGGGGGCGGTCCAGGTGTTGTAGTGGACGCTGTTGGTTACGTGGCCGATGTGGATTTCGGCGTAGTTGTAGTCGGGGTAGAGTTCGTTGAACATGCGCCGGCTGACCTCTCCATGCAGGCGGCTGACGCCGTTGGCTTCGGAGGAGGTGCGCAGGGCAAAATGGCTCATGGAGAAAGGTTCGCTGGCGTCCTGGGGCGCGATGCGGCCCATGGCGACGAAGGTATCCCAGGGGATATCCAGTTCGTACACGTAGTTGAACAGGTAGTTGCGCAGCAGCGTCTCCGGGAAGGCGTCGTGTCCGGCGGGTACAGGCGTGTGAGTGGTAAACAGTTGGGTGGCGCGCACAATTTCGAGGGCCTCATCGAAGGAGAACTGCTGTTCCTTGATGTAATAGCGCAGGCGCTCTAAGCCCAGGAAGGCCGCGTGGCCCTCGTTGAGGTGGTAGAGCTCGGGTTTCATCTGGAGGGCTTTGAGCACGCGAGCGCCGCCGATGCCGAGCAGGAGTTCCTGTTTGAGGCGGTGTTCGTTGTCGCCGCCGTAGAGCTGGTGCGTCAGGCTGCGGTCTTCCCATAGGTTGTCATCAATGTCGGCATCGAGCAGGTACAGCGGGATGCGTCCGACGTTGAGCAGCCAGACTTTGGCCCACACGGTGCGCTGGCCAAAGTTGACACTTACTTTGATCCACTCGCCGCGTGCGTCGCGCACGGGCACCAAAGGCATCTGGGTAAACTTAGCCGCCTCCAGCTGGTGTATTTGCTCGCCGTGCAGTGAGAGGGTTTGCTGGAAATAGCCGTATCGGTATAGCAGCCCTACCGCTACCATCGAGAAGCATCGGTCGCTGGCCTCTTTGAGGTAGTCGCCGGCCAATACGCCCAGACCGCCCGAGTACAGGCGCAGGCTCTGGTGTAGGCCGTACTCCATGCAGAAATAGGCCACCTGCGGATGCGTACGCTCGGGCTTCTGCTCCATATAAGCCCGAAACTGCTGAAGCACCCGCTCCATGCGCGCCATGAAATTTGCATCCTTCAGCAAGGTCTGCGCCTGCTCGATGCTCAGGTTGTCCAAAAGGGCTAACGGGTTGTAGTTCAGCCGCTCAAACTGGAGCGGGTCTATGGACTGAAACAATTCGATAGCCTCGTAATGCCACGACCACCACAGGTTGTGTGCCAGGTCGCGCAGGGGCATCAATTCGGCTGGAAGGGTGGGTTCTATGAAAATGCGCTTGAGCTTCGATGTGCTTTCGGTCAAATCGCCTACGATGGCTGGATGATGGGTCATATAAACGATATTTGTGCAATAGGACGCGCGAAGGTAAGGCGACTCTGACGCCCTGACGACGTTCGGGCCGCCATACAACAGGTTAAATTTGCTCCATCCTTTTTTGTTTCACCCATACACAACTTTTTCCCAGGTATGAAACGCCCGGTTGTTTTACTCTTCATCGCCGCGTTCGTGGCGCATGCCTCAGCCCAGACACCGCAGACCTCGCTGGCCAGCGCAGAGCAGTCTTTTCTGCTCAAAATCAATAACGTAGATGCCGGAAGCGCCATCTGCCCGGCACCCGACGGCAACCTGTACGTCATTGGCGCTACCGATGCCGATATGGTCATCCTGAAGGTAACGCCCCAAGGCCAGGTGCTCTCGGCCGACTACGTCGGCGTCGGACAAGGTACCCCCGTGTACCCGATGAGTGCCATCACCGACTCAGAGGGCAAAATCGCCATCATGGGACGAAATCAACTTTCGCTCAATGCCCGCAGCTTCATCCTGCGCTACGACCCCGTCCTGCGCACTACTCTGTGGGCCAGAATATCGGAGCAAAACCTCTTCAGCACCGGTGCCATCGCGGATCTGCCCGCCGAAAATGCCTATGCCGTAGCTTTTTCAGCCTTCTCGGTGGAAATGGTCAAAATCAGCCGCCTCAATGGCGTCATTTTGCCCGGGTCCGCATTTGGCTATCAGGTGGACAGCATCACCGTGCCCAAGCGCATCGCCGTGCACCAGGGCAGTGTGTACGTCGTGGGCACGCATCGGGAGAAGGCCTCTCCCACGCAGTACCAGGGCTTCATGCCTTTTGTGGCACGCGCATCGCTGAGCAGTGGCTTCGTTGCCTGGGCCAAGGGCAGCCCTGTGGCGCCGATGCCGGGCTTTCCCACGGGTATAGAGGCCAAAGATGTCGTCGTCGAAGATGGCGCCGTCTACTCCGTATTTGGCGGCGTCATCAACGGAGGCGACCGGGTCTATTTGCAAAAACACGACCTGACAAATGGAAACCTGCTCTGGCTGCGAGAGCTGAACCTGCCGTTTGCCTCTATTACGGCAAAGAACCTGATTTCGGTGCCCGACGGCTTTGTGTTCTTCGGCTACAACACAGCGGGCGTTATTGTGAAATTAGACAAAGAAGGCCAAGTGCAATGGGCATACCGGACTAACTTCTCTTTTGAGGGCGATTTTATAGAAAACCACTACCAGGCCATCGTCCATGATGGCGCGCTGTACGTTACCGGAAAAATGTATAGCCCTTCCCTTCAGCCAGCCAGTATGTTTGTGCTGAGATTGGACTTAGACGGCAACATTGCCCAAACGTGCGACTGGTTCTCTGAGTCCCCAGTAACCTCCGTTTTGGTTGCTGACGATGGCCCGCGCAACCCGAAAATTATCGTGCCCGGTTTTCCGATGTTCATCCTGAACTGGCCGGTCAGCCCGCCGGTGAAGTTCATTGCCCAGACCACAATGCTGTGTGGCCCCACGGGTGCCTGTGCCGACCTGACCTTCCAGGTGGATGGAACGGTATGCGAGGCTGGAGCCCCAGCACTCACCTACACCGTTTGTAATGAAGGCACCGCTGAAGTCAGCGGCGACGTGCAGGTGTGGTTTTACCCACAGAACCCCACCGTGGCCAGCACCACTGCCTCAGGCAGCGCCACCCTGACCCTTGAGCCACCACTGGCCCCGGGCGAATGCCGCAGCGGCCAACTCGCCGGCCTCTCCTGGCTGAACCCCAACCAGACGCAAACCGTCTTCAGCCTCATCAACTACGACAACTCGCTGACTACTCCCTTTGCCCTGAGCAGCCTGCCCACCACCGACCTGCAAGAATGCGCCTACGACAACAACCTCTCTTTCACCCAACTTTCCTGGCCCGCCAAACCTGCGCTCGACCTGGGGCCCGATCGCATCCTGTGCGAAAAAACCTCGGCTACCTTCGACGCCGGGCCAAATTTCGTGCAATACCTATGGCAGGACGGCTCCACCGGCCAGACCTTCACCGCCACCGAACCGGGCCTGTACTACTGGGTGGAAGCCACCGACGCCTGCGGACGCACCCAGCGCGACTCGGTGTTCTTCACCTTCAGCCTGCTGCCCGACACGCGCTTTGGAGACACCGTCATCTGCCCCGGCCAGGCCGTGCTGTACGCAGTCCCAGGCTTCAGCCAATACCAGTGGGCACCACCCACGGGGCTTAGTTGCGCCACATGCCCCGAGGTCATCGCCCAGCCCAGTGCACCCACCACCTACACACTGCTGGCCACCGACTCGCTGGGCTGCATCCTGCGCGATACGTTCACCATTGACTTCCAGCCCAGCCAACCCGCGCTGCAATGCCCGCCCAACGTCAGCCTCAGCACAGCACCCGGCGCAACGACGGCGGTAGTCAACTACGCCAACCCGACAGCCACCACCAACTGCCCCTGCGGCCCAGCGGCGTGGGCCCTGACGCAAGGGCTGCCCAGCGGTGCGGCATTCCCAGTGGGCCTCACCACCATCTGCTTCAGCGCCGAAGACGGCTGTCTGAGCCAGACGAACTGCTGCTTCACCGTCAGCGTGGCAGCCACACCTGCCGAAGACCAGCCCTGCGAGGTGAAGGAGACACCCTGCGTACGCTTTGAGATACTGCGCATTACGCGCAACGCCAAGGGCGACAAAACGTATCGAATGCGCGTAGTCAACAAGTGCGCAGCCGAGTTGGTCAGCATCGCTTACCAGCTGCCGCAAGGCATTGTGGCCAAAGCACCAGCCAATGGCGACACGTACACGGCACCCAGCGGTCGGACGTATGCGGTGCGCAACCCGCACCTGTCGCCGCAGCGCTCCATTCGCTTCAGCAGCCTTGGAACGGGCATAGCACTCGGGGCTGCCGACATCTTCGAGTACACGCTGCCGCCACAGGCCAATCCGCAGTACATCTACGCGCTGGCGCGGCTGGCGCCCAACACGTACGTGGAAACGCACCTGAACGTGTTTGGCTGTCCGGTGCAGCAAATACAAACGCTGCTCGACGGCGATGAGGCAGCCAATGAGCGCAGCGGCGACGCAGTGGCCTCAACGGATGCGCTGGTGGTATTTCCCAACCCGGCTGCCGACCGCCTGCATGTGGACGCTACCGCCTTTGCGCCTGGGCTGATGCGCGTCCAGGTCGCCGATGCGCTGGGCCGCCTGCTGTGGGACGACGCCAACGCTCCCGCGGGTGCGCTCTACACCCTGTGGCTGCCCGCGCACTGGCCTGCGGGTGTCTATCACCTGACGGCGCTGCTGCCCGACGGCCAACGCCGCTCAACGCGGTTTGTGAAATAATTGGCGCCCGCCCATCGGCTCAGCACTCGCCATCCGGCGGGGCCGAACTACTTTTGCGCGGCAGCTGTTCCAAAATGCAGCTGCCGCGTTTCTTTTGCCATGATGCAAAAAATATGGCCTTTCGTTCGGCGCATCGCCTTTGAGGTTTATAGTTTTCTGACGGCCCCTTATGTGGTGCGGAGTTGCCTGTCGCTCATGGCTGCTGTGGGTGGCTTTGTCTTGCTCACCTTTTGGTGGCTGAAGTGCTACACCAACCACGGCGAGAGTGTGCAGGTGCCCAACTTTGTGGGTATGGGCTTTCGGGAGGCCATCGTGAAGGCCCATGCGCGCGGTTTTGAGGTAGTCATTAACGACTCCATTTATGTGCTCGGCAAACCGCCGGGCGTGGTATTGCTGCAAAATCCGAAGCCGGAGAGCCGGGTCAAAGAAGGGCGCACGATTTATTTAACGGTGGCCAAGCGCAACCCTGACATTGTGCGCCTGCCCAATCTGGTAGGCAACGACGACTACGACCTGTACAGCCGCAAGTGCCTGCGGTTGGGGCTAAAGCCCCGCGTCATCGCGCGCATCGCCGACCCCAAACTGGCGCCCAATACCATTGTGGCCGTGCTCTTCCGAGGCGACACCATTACGGAGGCCATTCGCTACGGCTATGAGGTAGAAATGGGTTCGGAGATAGATTTCGTCGTTTCGGAGCAAATTGCCCTGCTCGTTGAAATACCCGACTGCGTGTGTCTGACCTACGACGCCGCGCGCTTCCTGCTCAGTGCCAGCAACCTCAACGTGGGTTCTGTCATCAACGACGGCACCGTGGTGGACCAGATGTCGGCCTATGTGTGGCGCCAGTCGCCGCCCTACGACCCCAACGGCACCATGCGCGTAGGCGAACAGGTGGACCTCTACCTGACGCAAGAACTCCCCGCCGGCTGCCGATAATTCCGCCCCCCAGTAACCGCCAAACTTGTTTGGCCCTGTACCGACCAAACTTGTTTGGTCGCCTCTCGGCTTAAAAAACAAACGCGGCCGCATGCCCTCCGCACACAGCCGCGCCTTGCAAAGCACTTTCCCAGGCCCACCTTAGCGGCGCAGGCGCACTACGACCTCTTCGCCATTGGGCAGCGTCAGGCGCGCGAAGCGGTCGCATGTGCCGTTGCCGAAGTCGAGTGTAGAGGTTTTGCCGTCTCGGGTGAACTGGATAGTCCCTTGCACAATCCAGCGGCAATTGCCGCGCTTGACGAGCGGCTCGGTGATGGTAGCCGAGAAGGCCTTGCCGTTGCGGTTGGTGCCCGAGGAGTTGCCGGTGATGTTCCACACGTTATCCCAGTGGGTGGGTGTTGCGCCGCCCTGCACTAAGGTAGCGGTGTGCGTGTGGTTCCAGGTGGTGAAGGTGCCGTCCGGGTAGGTCAGTTTCATGTCGGTGGCTGTGCGGGTGAACGACCAGTTTCCGCTGGCGTCTTTGCCGTTGTTTTTCCAGGTTTTAGTGCCTTCCACGCGCACGTCGTCCACGTAGAAGTTGTCAAACGTCTTGGTGCGCTGGGCGCCGGCGGTGAACATTTCGGCCGTTTGGGTAACGATGATTTTGCCCTTGAGGAGGTGTTCGCCGTTGGGGCCGGTGCAGCCGGTGGTGCCATAGTCAATGGTGATGGTGTTGGGCCAAGTGCCCCAGGGCTGGGCCAACGTAACAGTGGGGCAAGTGCCGCTACCGCCGCGCTCTTCGATGGCGACATCTACAGCCTGGTCAATTTCGGCGGAGAGGTCCTCTAAGGCGGCTACGTCTTCGGACGTGAGGACGTCGGCGTCGGTAGCGTCGTCTTTTTTGCAGGCGGGCAGGTAGAGGATGCCTGCTATCAGCAGTCCGATGAGCAACAGGTTTCGGTACAACATAATGTGCAGTCTGTGTTTTTTTGATGAATGAAAGGATCGTGTCGTTTGCAAACGCGTTTCATAGACCACCGTCTGCCTTTGGCGTTTAAATCGCCTGCTCTTAATGGTTTGTTAAAGCATGCGTGCTGAAGGTGTCTGGCGACCTTTGGCGCACTCGAATATGAGCAAAGCCGTCGCCATCTTTCCGACGGCAACGGCCTTATGTGTAATCGGCTATTGAAATGTCCTGTCTACCCGTCAATTCAGGGACGTTTCTAAGTATTCGTTTTCAGGCACGGAGCGAGCGGACCAGTTGCGGTTGTACATCGGACCAGATGCCCTCTTCGGCCCAGTTATGTTCAGGCTCTTCTTGTGCCAGTAGCGGTTTCAGCGCTTTTTCCTGGAGCAAGTCGGTTAATCGGAGGACGGGTGTTTCGGTTTGTTCCTGCACTTCTCGGATGAGTAGCTCGCTGGCAGTGAACAGGCCGCTCAGGGCGAAGGGTTGGATACCCCATTGGTTGAGCAGCTGCAGGCCATAGAGCGCACCCATGCTATCGCCGGCAGAGAACAGTACGCCGTGCAAGGTGGAGCGGAAGGTAGGATCGCTTAGGAGCATGGCCGTTTCGCGCTGGAGAAGTCCGTCTGCAATTTCCATCACCACGTATTCTACTTGTGCGCGTCGCCAGCACAGGTGTACGATAGAGTAGTACAGGTCGAGTAGCGTTTGTTTGTCGAGCAGATAGGTGGACGGAAAGCCGAATTCCGAAAAGTCGATGGCGAAATGCGCCCCGCGGTCTCGACTCAGGGCAGCATCTTTGGGGAAGGCAGTACCCGTCAGTTTGGCATAAGCCACGCGCTTACCTGCGGCACGCAAGCCTCCGCACAACCAAGCTGCCGACGTAGTCTTGCCACTATCCATCGAGGTGCCTACCGACAGAATGACTTTAGCCGGCAGGTCGTAGCGGTTGAAACGCTCCAGTTCCTTCCAGCGAATGGTATTGATGACGTTGCCATTACGCGTGATGGCGTAGCCTTCCAGTTCCAGTTGCGCGGGCGACATCTTGAACAGCGCGCTCTTGCTACGAATCAGACCTGCCACACCGCCGCGACCCAACAACTGACACTGACGGGTCGGTGCCTCCGGTACGTATCCTTCGTACTGGTTGGTGGCATAGCGGTTGGCAAAGGCCAGCATCACCCGGTCGCCTTCAAACAGATAGCTGCTCTCGCCCTCCGGCGTAATGATGTAACCTCCGTTGGGATTGACGACCCGAAAGATACCCACATCTCCGGCTTTAGGGGTGTACTCATCTACCAGTGGTTTACTGATGAAGTACTGGTTAACTCTTTTGCATGTGGCGGCTTTTTTTACTTCAGGATACATAGGACAGGTTTTTGTTTGTTGCGAAATGCTTTTGACAATATATCGCAGGTCGTCGGAATTGTTACAATGGTCGTACAAAAATTGGGCTTGCTCTGATTTCTCTTCAGTTTGGTGGGGTGTGCTACGCCTTTTATGCCGGTTCAGGCCTTTCTTTCAGCAGTGGCAAGTGGGTCAATGTCTGCACAGGTACATCACCCCAACCTACTTCTTCGAGCAGGCCCGGAGTGGTGGTCAGGATGAGTACGGCTTTACTTGCAGCATCCTGGCGCAGAAGGGCTGCCAGTCGGCGGGCTGTAGAAAGGTCTAAACCAGCGAAAGGCTCATCGAGCAACCAGACAGGTTTGCGCGCAGCGACCAGACGCACCGCCTGAAGAATACGGCGCTGACCCGTGGAGAGTGCGCTAAGTTCCGGGCTGCCAGTATCGGCGTCCCTGATTTCAGGGAAATGCTCTTTCCATTGATTGAACAATTGCTCCGTGCGCATCCTGGCCTCCTGGCTGCTATCAGCGCTCAAGGCGTCTATCAAATTTTTTCCCGAGAGCGGAAAAGCGTCGGAGATAACAGCCATTTGCCGACGTCGCTCACGCAAAGACAGATGGTCAGCGGGTATGTCATCGAGCCGGATACGGCCCTCCGCAGGCGAATAGACGCCCAAGAGCATTTTGACAAAGGCTGTCTTCCCGCCACCGGCTGGCGCATACAGGCAGAGGGTCTGGCCAACGGATAGCATCAAATTTAACCCTTCAAAAAGGGCTTTCTGACCTGTAGATAGACTCACCTCCTCCAGATGAAGCCGACTCACCTTTTTGTTTTTCAGAGACTCACCCTCAGCCTTTTCCAGCGGTTTTTGAAGCAAACCAACCATTTTTCTTAAAGAGAGTCGGCCCTTTTTCCATATCAGGCCGGCCTTAAACAGGCGTGTCAGAGGTGTGCGCCAACTGGTCAGGATGAGCGCTATGGCTAAAAGCGTAGTACCTTCCAGGCCGTTGCGCCAGGCAAAGGCAAGGGCAGCGAGTAACTGTATGTGTACAGCGAAAAAAGGCCAGGCTTCGACCCACGCGACGCGGCTCTGGTACTGATGCCCCTGCTCTTGCACCCGTTGGGCACGCACGTTGAAGCCGCGCTGGGTACGCGATTGGCGATTAAGCACCTGAATGCTCTTCAGGTGGTGTAACGCCCGGCTGACATAGGCCAGTAGCTGACCCTTCCGACGGCGGCGCTGCTCTTCTACTCGAGTAGCACGCTGGCTAAACCGCAACCCCATTCCTCCGCACACGCCCAGCACCAGCGCTACTTGTAGGGCGACAGCGCTGTCTAAATAAGCAATTGTTAGCAGCCCTAGCATTACCATGGAGGCATCGGCGCTGTACTGCAGTACCCCATGCGATATTAGTCGCTGGGCGCTACCCAAGTCGCCACTGAAGCGCAATAAGTGGCGTCCCGGATCACGTCCTTCATAGAAAGCAGGTGCTATCTGAAGATGTTGGGAAAAGGCCGTCTGACGCAAGAAGTGGGCGAAATCCTCCGACAGCCGCCCGCGTTGGCGCCAGCGCACCACATCTATAGCGAGCTTTCCTAAAAGCAGTAGTGCAATGCCTCCGACGAGTTCGGAAAGAGATAACGAAGCGGGAAACAGCAGCCGCCCGCGCACCGACTGATAACCCAAAAAGGCCGCCAATACTTGAGCCGTTAGTAACGAAATGGCCACGGCGCACAGATTAGCCAGAAAGTCTAAGGTAAAGGCACTCAGTACGCAGATGCGTTGCGACCATAAAAAGCGCGTCAGCAGCTGGAGACCATTTTCTTTCCATTGCCTTTCGAAGCGCTGGAGAAGGCGTTGCAGGGCAGTTCGTATCATGTTATCCGGGGTCAGATATTCAAGCAGTTTCCAAAAAGCGCTGCCGCAAAGCTGGTGTAGGGGCTGGGCAAGTCTCGTACTGGCCAAACCAGGCATAGCGCCGGCGTGCAAAGGCATCGTACAGCGCGTCGCGCAGCGGCCGGGGTACACCTATGAACAGATAATAAAGCACTGGCCAAAAGCCACTCAGGCGACGAGCAATACGCAGAGCAGCCGTGCTGCGGGTGTATGCTCTGCCATTTTCAATCAAAACCAATGAAGAGAGAACAGTCGGCATGCCGTGCTGCCGCAAAAGCGCCTGCCCAGCGTCCGATTGTAGCGAGCCAAAATGGAATATCCCTTC
Source organism: uncultured Saprospiraceae bacterium (assembly GCA_964646615.1). Classification (GTDB taxonomy): domain Bacteria; phylum Bacteroidota; class Bacteroidia; order Chitinophagales; family Saprospiraceae; genus M3007. Next base: position 4,674 of record CAZYEV010000035.1, on the reverse strand, counting down.
CGGGTCGCGTTGGGCAATGAAGCGCACGGTAGCATGGCAAAAATGGCAAATGCCATCAAACAACACCACAGCGCTGGCGGGCGATACCCTGCCGATGAGCCGTTGGCGAAGGGCTTCTCCCAAACGCCGGCCCCAAGGAATGACCTTTTCTACGGCAAAGAAAGGTAAAAAGATAAAGCCAGTCAGCTGGTAGCGGAAGGTAATGCTCATGACCAGCCAGATGCCCCAGTGCATACCCCACGTGGCTAACGCCCAACCTACGCGCAAACGACGACTGACTAAAAAAAATGGAGCCCCCAATTCTACCACCAAGGTGAAAATGCCCATGAGCAGGAAAATCTCGCTATGCGCATACAGCCACGGGAAAATGGCCGATGTAGACTCGCCCAACAGATCTTTACGCAGCGAGTCTACCGCTACCTGCGAACGCAAAGCACTACCATCCATCCAGCTCCAGGCCAGCTCACCCAAAATCTTGGCCACTCCGGAAACGAAGTACGTCAGAGCAGTAGCGGCACACAGCAACCGAATGGACCATCCATATTGCCAATGCACTGGCTCCAAAAGTGAGCGCTGGCGCGCATCAAGCGAATAAGCATCGGCTGCCGGGGCAAAAGCGATGATAAAAATGTGCAAAACCAGCGCTGCATTGTCGTGGTAAATCATAGACCACGAATTGCGGTAGCAAAACACAAACAACGCCAGTGCAGCAAAGGGAATGGCTGTATAGCGATACTTCCAACCTAACAAGTAAGCCACCCCCAGCACAATCGTAAGCCAATAAATGGCCGTGAATACTTCCACCGAGAGCGGCGCTTCCAGAAAGGCGGCTAATCCTACAGGCTCAAACAGGCCTTTTTCCGTGCGCGCTACACTCATCAGCAGCTTGTGGCGGCTCAGCAGGTACCACAAGGAAAACGCTCCCGAAGCCACACGCAGCAGCGCCAGCCGCTGCGCTGGCATGGGAGCAAACCAATATGTGCTCAGTCTTTGAAGTGCTTTTTTCATGGCCGTTCAATCGTTTTTTCTGCCAGTACTTCTTCTTCGTACAACGGCATTTTGTAGTTTTTCAAAAAATAATCGTCCAGATGATACTCGCCCGTCACCAAAGCCACGCGTGTTAACCGCAGGTAAGGCTCTTGCTTGCTGCGAGCTAAGCGTTCGGCTACCTTGCCGAGCACAGATGCACCTTTTCCGCGCTTGACCTCCTTATTGATTTGGCGGCGCACCTGATTGAAACCACCCGAACCAGCAAAGCGGTAAGGAATGCAGTAGCGCTGCCCCTGATCGTCGTAGCCGACAAAATAATTGACTTTGTAAGTAGCCCCGCGCTTGTACGAAAACATCGGGAAATAGGACAGTGGAAAGTCGTCCTTGGGCTTTGGCTGCCAGTTTTGCCGAATGGGCCACAAAATGGCCAGCAAAACAGCCAGGCTGAAGGTGGCAGCAAGTGGTTTTCCTATTCTCATAACGTTGCAAAGTTTGGTATACCCTTACATCGCACAAGGGTGGCCAGGTTACCGGCCAGAGCAGTTTTTTCAAGGCAATGCTTCCGTAGCCGCGTCTTTGCTCAAAAAAGAAACCGCATGCGCCTCGCTTTTTTCCTCCCGTTAAATATACTAGTGAGCGGCCTTTTTGGGCAGGCGATCGTCTTGCACAACGCTCCTAACCGATTGGCGCGCTCATTGGCCGGCAACTGGCATTACATCGTGGCCCCCCTACGAAACAGGCTTTCGCAACCACCGCAACTGGCTGCCCTTTGACGAAAAAGAAGCTGCTGCCACTACCTCCGCCGCCCCTTACTACGCTCATCGAAAACCCGCCCACCGCTGGGAACGCATCGAATACGACTTCGACCGTTCGCCCACACTCGCGGTACCCGGCGACTGGAACAGCCAACGCCCCGAATTCCTCTGATAGCGGCTGTACACGCATCTAACAGCATCTCGATGCCGAAGTAGCGGCGCAGTTCCAGGTGTGTCCAATGGAAAAGCGGATTGCGGGCCGTAAAGGGAACCGTCCTGGCCCATTACTCGAATTTCTCCCAATCGGAAGCATCGCCGGTGATGTAACGCTCGGGCACACCTTGCGTACGCATGGCCCGCCACTTGTAGTGGTCGCCCTCCAGCCAGGCTTCTGCGAGGTTTTGAAATTGCCGATTGCTAACAATATCGCGTGGACAAAGATGGCAGTGGTACTCAATAATAGGATGATGGGCGGCATACTCGAGATAAAAATATTCGGAATATTCGTTTTATAACAAGAAATTTTCTCCCAAAAACAGGCGTCTTGAGAGGGCGGTATACGACTGGTCACGCGTTGCCATAAAGTCTTTTGGGCTAAAAGACGTGTCGCTATCATCGTACCCTTAGTCCGTCGGGCGGTCAAAGTGTCGCCCCTCCTCAAAAACGCACTTCATAGCCCAGGCTTACACCATGCGAGATGCGCCGCTTATCTATACGCTGCTGGCGCTGAAGGCTCAACACAAAACGGTGGTTTTTACGGTAAATGAAGTTGAGATTGATGTTGCTACGCCAGCGGTCGAAGAGGAATATGCCTTTGTCCCATACGCCATTAAGGCCATTGCTCCAGGTGATGGTGTGGTCTTTTTTGAGGTTCCAGGTCAGGTCTATACGCGGGATGAGCTGGTAGTCCCAGCGCATGGTGTTTTTATTCTTGCGTTTTGTCCCGGTTGTCTGAAAGCCCACACGAGCAGCTATATCGAGGGCGCGTTTGCCTTTTTGATGCCGTAGGGGTCGGTAGTCGATCTCAGCTCGCAAGCTGTGCTGCGCCCGCTTGCCGTCGTACTGGAAAGCGTAGCCAGTAGTGGAGCGCAACCAGCGAAACCACTCCCGGTTGTACTGAGCCGAAAAGGCCGTGCGCCAATCCAGATTGACGAAAACGGGTTGGTCGTCCAGCTCTGGGGTCCAGGGCTTACCATTGCTGCTGCTCCCATTCCCATTGAAAAGATCGTCATCGTCGTCATCATTATCGTCCTCATCGTTGTCGTCGTCATTGGTCTTGCGTAGGCGCCGATCAGGGATAGGCCACAAACCATCTTCGTTGAAGAAATCGCCAAATTCATTGTCATAGCGCTCGATGTCAGGCGTCATCTGAAACTGCTGTCGCAAATCCAGGGCGTCTTTTTTGCTGAGTTTAAAGGTCTTGCGTAGACCTACGGAAACATTTACGCCCACCGACTGAGCATAAAGAGAAAGCCCGGCTCCTGCGTACCAGAGAAAAAAGCACAGAATAAAGTGTCTCATTGCGTTGGATGCTGTTGTGATGTCGGCATATCGCAATGAGAGCGGTAAGTTACCCATTACGTTTCGCTTTTGTACTTTTGGCAAAAACCGGAACGCATCAAGTTTACAAGAAATCCACATTGAGGGCTTTTTGTAAAACAAAGGCGTTGCCTTCTCGGAAGAAGGCAACGCCCTGCGCTTCAGCCGAATGCCGCCCGGCGACAGGATTGGCTCAACGCACCAAAATCACACTGCCAAACTGGGTGTAAGTTTTGTCCAACCGAATGCGAAGGACGAAATAATACACGCCTGGCGGCAGGTCTTCGCCCTTTTGGTTTTTGCCTCCCCAATCGTTTTTATAGGGAGAGGCCTCATAGATAATATCGCCCCAACGGTTGTAAATGATAAGCTCGCTTTGGGCGTAGTTGATGGCGCAATTCTCGATGCTGACCACCTTAAAAACCAGATAGTCGTTTCGCCCGTCGCCATTGGGTGTGAGGCCGTTGGTAAATACATAGGAAGTATCGCCCGTAATGATACAAGGATCCTCATTTCGGATATTGCGAAAGATCACAAGAGCCGTGTCGCAGGCATTTGGGCAGGCGGTATAGCAAAGTTCATAAACCACAGAGTCAAGGCCGTCCGCGTTGGGTGAGGGAGTGTATTCCAACAGATTCTGGTTGTTGAATACGGCGCTGCCTTGCAAGGGCTGTCTCAAAACACGCACGATCACAGGCAGAGAAAAAAGGTCATTGGAGAGCACAGGTGTCTCTATTGTCTGACCCTCTTGTACCGAAAAGATACCATCATCATTAGCTACAGGCGGCGGTAGCATGGTGATTTCAATGGTTGCCGTGCTGTAGTTGGGACACCCTGGCGCAGACAGCGTCCAGGTAATAGTCGTTGTGCCAATCGGAGCGTTGATAATCGTCCACGTCGGGCTATTCCCGGCTGGCGGCACAATCTCATCAGAGTCCCAGCGCCCGGTAGTACCCGCAGGAAGATTTCCGTTCAGCTGAAAAGTCGTTCCCTGACAACCTGTCAAGGTATTGTAACTGATAGTAGCGGCCGGGAGGCCAGTAGTAGTGGGTGTCAGACTGACCACCGTAGAAGCTATGCAAGTTGAGGCATCCCGAACGGTTACGGTGTACGTCCCAGCGCCCAGACCTGAGAAGTTACCACTGCTCTGCCACGCACCGTTGTTGAGCTGAAACTGGTACGGAGGCGCCCCGCCAGATGCAGAAGCCGTAATGCGGCCGTTGTTTTGCCCGCACGATGGGTTGCTCTGGCTGACCGAAAGGGTGGGTGATCCCGGACTGGTCAGGGTTACGGTGGTGGAGGCGGTGCCGTTCTCTTATACACTCACGACTCTGCCGAAGATCTAGTCCTTGTAATTGTCGGTATTGCCTGTGCACTTCCAGCAGGCTTT
>CAZYEV010000034.1:0-87514 GCA_964646615.1 uncultured Saprospiraceae bacterium | reverse complement strand
TGATGTTTCTATTCGTCCGCTACATGATCAAGCACGGCACGATGTACACCGGTACTGGCCCCATGCACCGCGGTAAGTGCGCACAGGCCCGCGGTGCATGGGGCCAGTACCGGTGTACATCGTGCCGTGCTTGATCATGTAGCGGACGAATAGAAACATCAGCAGGAGGAAGACGATGACTACCCACAGCGGGATGCGCAGAGCTTCTTCGAGGTGGTCGGCCTGGAATTCGCCGGCAAGGGCAGCCATGATACCGTCAAGGCCGGCGTTGATGCCCTCGAAGTAGCGCCCCTCCTTGAAGCGCGGGATCATGAGGTGGCGCACAATCTGGCCGGCCATGAGGTCGGTCAGTGCTCCCTCGGCGCCATAGCCGGTGGCAATAAACACACCGCGCTGCGGCGGGTCGCTGACGATGAGCACCACGACACCATTGTTTTTGTCCTTGCGCCCGATGCCCCATCGGTTGCCCAACTCGAAGGCGTAGGAAGCCCGATCGTAGTCGCCAATATCGGGCCGGATCATGACGACGACCTGGGTGGACGTGGTGTCAGCATAGCGGCGCAGTTTCATTTCCAGCGCGGCTTTCTCCTGCTCGCTGAGCCAGCCCGAATAGTCGTGCACGTACACCGCCGGGTCGGGCTTGGGCGGAAACAGGGCGTCGTCCTGGGCCTCAAGGCGCACGATGCCGAGCAGGGCTATCAGCAACAGCCCCACCCGGTGCCGAATGCGGCGTAGGCGGCTATCGCCCACCGTAGATGATGTCGTCGGGGAGTTCATTATCGTTGTCCTGTGGATCGGCGGGGAAGTGCTCCCGCAGTTTTTCGCCGATTTGCTCAATGACGCGGCAAACGCCCTCGCAGGCGTCGCCCTGGCGCAGGTGTTGTTGGAGGAGCTGCTTTTCGGCCTCCCAGAAGGCGTAACCCACGCGCTCGTGAATACCCACATCGCCCCAAATGGCGAAGTGGTGCGACTTTTCGGCAATATACAGCAGCACAGCATTGCGCTGGCGGGTGTTGTACATGCCAAAGAGTTGGAAGATTTCGGCGGCGCGCTCCACCGGGTAGTCGCGGTCGCAAAAGTCTTCCACGAAGAGGCGTATTTCGCCACTGGTGCGCCGCTCGGCAGCGCGAATGGCCGCTACAATGCGGGCTTCCTGCTCGGGGGTGAACAGCATGGGCGGCGTCAGAATTTGACCTGTGGCGCCCGTTCAGCGCCCGGTGTAGCCTGGAAATAGGCCTTTTGGGAAAAGCCCATCATGCCGGCGTACAGGTTGGTGGGGAAACGCCGCACATAGCTGTTGTACTGGCTTACGACTTCATTGAAGTTCTTGCGCTCGACGGAAATGCGGTTTTCGGTGCCTTCCAGCTGGTTCTGCAGGTTCAGGAAGTTTTCGTTGGCCTTCAGGTTGGGGTAGTTTTCGGCCACAGCCAGCAAGCGGCCTAAGGCCGTGCTGAGGGCACCCTGTGCCTGTTCGTAGCGCTGCAGGTTTTCGGGCGTGAGCTCATCGGCCTGAATGGTTACGCGCGTGGCATTGGCACGGGCCTCCACCACAGCCTGCAGGGTGGATTTCTCAAAATCGGCGTAACCCTTGACGGTCTCCACCAGGTTCGGGATGAGGTCCATGCGGCGCTGGTACTGGTTTTCTACCTGCGACCAGGCTTTGCGCACCTGCTCGTCTTTCTGCACTAAAGTATTATAGGTGCTGCACATGTTGAAGCCCAGCACGAGGACCAGGCCGATGAACACCAGCGGGAGCCATTTGCGAAAAGTTGCCATGTCTTGTCTTGAAGGTGAGTGTGGTTGAGGAGATGAAATCCGGCAGCGAAGATAGCGCGTCGGTGCCAACCGCTCCGCGGTTGTTTTACAGAGCGAAAGGGTTGCCGGGCAACGGCAGGACATGCGCCTCTTTGCCTATTTTTTTTCGGCGATTTTGCGCAGTTCGTTGAGTTTCCACAAGGCGTCTATGGGCGTCATGGAGTTGAGGTCTAAAGCGAGCAGTTCTTCGCGGATTTTGCGCGTGTATTCGTCGGCGTCGAAGATTTGCAGCTGCAGGCGGGGCTGTACCTGTCGGACGCGCTCTTTGACGGCCTCGGGCTTGGGCAGGGAGGGCGTTTCAGCGCTCAGGCGGCTGCCATCGGCTTCGAGGGTGCGCAAGATTTCCTGCGAGCGCTCGATGATTTCGGCGGGCATGCCGGCCATGCGGGCCACGTGAATGCCGAAGGAGTGGTTGGTGCCGCCGGGGGTGAGTTTTCGTAGGAAGATGACTTTGTGGCCTACCTCGCGCGTGCTGACGTGGAAGTTATGGATGCGTTCGTGGCGTTCGGCCAGTTCGTTGGGTTCGTGGTAGTGGGTGGCGAAGAGTGTTTTAGGGCGTGCGCGGCCGTTGTCGTGCAGGTATTCGGCGATGCTCCAGGCGATGGAGATGCCGTCGTAGGTGCTGGTGCCGCGTCCGATTTCATCGAGCAGGATGAGCGAGCGGTCGCTGATGTTGTTCATGATGAGCGCCGTTTCGTTCATTTCGACCATGAAGGTGCTTTCGCCGCTGCTGATGTTGTCGCTGGCGCCTACGCGAGTGAACACTTTGTCCACCAGACCGATGCGCGCCGATTGGGCCGGTACGAAGCAGCCCATTTGAGCCAGCAGCACGATGAGCGCCGTCTGGCGCAGCAGGGCCGATTTGCCGGCCATGTTGGGGCCCGTGATGAGCAGGATTTGCATCGAGTCGCTGTCCAGGAAGACATCGTTGGGCACGTAGGTTTCGCCCAAAGGCAGTTGTGTTTCGATGACGGGGTGGCGTCCGGCTTTGATGTCAATGACTAAGGAGTCATCCAATTCGGGGCGGGTGTAGTGATACTTTTCGGCGACGGCGGCAAAGGAGAGGAGGCAGTCTAAGCGGGCGACGACCTGGGCATTTTGCTGGATGGGGCCAATGTAGTCGGCGCTTTCGTGGATTAAGCCTCGGAAGATTTGCTCTTCCAGTTCGAGGATGCGCTCTTCGGCGCCGAGGATTTTGGTTTCTAATTCTTTGAGTTCGGGAGTGATGTAGCGTTCGCTGTTGGCGGTGGTTTGCTTGCGCACCCAGTCGGCGGGGGCGCGGTCGGCCCATTTGGAGGTAACTTCTAAATAATAACCGAAGACGCTGTTGAAGCCTATTTTGAGGCTGGGGATGCCGGTGCGTTCGGCTTCGCGCTGCTGGATGCTGAGGAGCAATTCGCGGATGTCGTGCACGATGTGGCGCAGTTCGTCCAATTGGGGATGGGCGCCGTCGGCGATAGCGCCGCCTTTGCGCACATCTACGGGTGCTTCGGGGTGTATGGTGGCGCCGATGCGTTCGCGCAGGCCAGCACAGGGGTTTAGCGCTTCGCCTAAGCGGCGCAGGCCGGCGCCTAAGGGCGAAGCCAGCGCCTGTTGTACGGCAGAGTCTTCGGGTGCGATGTCTTCTACAGGTGCGCTGGCGGGCTGCAACAGGCGTTTGACGGCATCTAAGGCGACCAGCGCGCGCCGCAACTGGAGCAACTCGCGGGGGTTGATTTTGCCCACTGAGGCTTTGGCTACGAGGCGTTCGATGTCGCCTATCTGGCGCAGGTGCCCTTCCAATTGGCGGGCCAGCGAGCGGTGTTGCAACAGGAATTCGACAGCATCGTGCCGCTCTCGGATTTGCTGCAGGTTCGTCAGCGGCAGCAGCACCCACTTTTTGAGCAGGCGCGCACCCATGGGAGTAATGGTGTGGTCGAGCACCTGCAGGAGCGACACGCCGGACTCGTGATTGGGCTGCACGAGCTCCAGGTTTCGGATGGTGAAGCGGTCGAGCCAGACGAAAGCATCCGTCTGCAGGCGGCTTATCTGGCGGATGTGTGCCAGGCGGGTGTTTTCTGTGGCAGCCAGATAATGTAGTGCTGCACCCGCTGCGGCTTGGGCCAGTTCGAGTTCTTCAATGCCGAAGCCCTTCAGGCTGGCGCTCTGGAAGTGCAGCAGCAGTTTTTCCCGCCCAAAGGAGGTGGTGAAAATCCAGTCTTCCAGTGTGTAAGTATAGAACCGGTCGCCGAAATAGGCCGCAAATTCTTTCTGCCGGCTTTTGGGCAGCACCACCTCGGCGGGCCGGAAGCTCTGGAGCAATTTGTCCACCACATTGACATTGCCTTCGCAGGCGAAAAATTCGCCGGTGCTGATGTCTAAGAAAGCCAGCCCATAGTGGTCATTTTTTCCAAAGGCAATGACAGCCAGGTAGTTGTTCTGTCGGTTTTCGAGCAAGGCATCGCTCAGTGTAACGCCCGGCGTAACGATTTCCGTTACAGAGCGGCGCACCACTTTGCCCGGTATGGGCTTTTCCATTTGCTCGCAAATGGCTACGCGATAGCCGGCGCGCACCAGTCGCGGCAGATACATTTCTAAAGCATGGTGCGGAAAGCCGGCCAGTTCGATGTCGGAGCCGCCGTTGTTGCGGTTGGTCAGGGTGATGCCCAGCGTATTGGCGGTTTTGATGGCGTCTTCGCCAAACGTCTCGTAGAAGTCGCCCATCCGAAACAGCAAAATGGCGTCGGGGTGCTGTGCCTTCACCGCAGCATACTGCGCCATGAGCGGCGTAGTAGCCGACGCTTTGGAGGAGTCTTTACTTTTGGAAGGACGAGCCATATGCGCAACGCGGACAGGAATTGGTGTTCGGAATGGTCGGCAAAGTTAGCGCGTTGGCGGGGACTGCACCCGCCTGGCCTACCAGCGCACGGGCCATTGTTGGCCGTTCAGACGCGCTCCAGGAACTCCGCTTCTGTCCAGATTTCTACGGTGCCCAGTTCCTGGGCTTTGCGCAGTTTGCTGCCGGCTTTTTCGCCCACGACCAGGATGTTGAGGTTTTTGCTGACGCCGCTGGCGATGGTGGCGCCAGCGGCGGCGGCGCGGGCTTCGGCCTGTTCGCGCGTGAGGGTGGCGAGCGTGCCGGTGAAGAGGATGGTTTTGCCCACGAGCGGCCCTTCGGCGGCGCTGGCCGGGCGGCGGTCTTCGGGCGTCTGACGCAGGTTGACGCCGAGGGCTTCCATGGTCCGTAGCATCTCGAGGTTGTTCGGGTTGTGGAAGAAGTTGTAGATGTTTTGGGCCAGCACGGGGCCGATGTCCTTGATTTGCTGGTAACGCTCTAAGTCCCAGTTGGCCAGGTCGAGCACGTGTTCGACCTGGGCGGCCAGCAGCTTAGAAGATTTCTGGCCCAGATGGTGGATGCTCAGGCTGTGCAGCAGGCGGTGGATGGGGTTTTGTTTGGCTTTTTCGATAGCTTTGCGCAGATTGGTGGCCGATTTTTCGCCGAAGCCCTCTAATTGGGCGATTTTGTCGTAGTCTAAGCGGTAGATGTCGGTGATGGAGCGCAGCCAGCCCAGCTGATAGAATCGGGTGATGGTGCTTTCCCCCAGGCCTTCGATGTCCATGGCGTGTTTGGAGGCGTGGAAAATCATGCGCTGGAGGATCTGGGCCTCGCAGTTGGCGTTTTCGCAGCGCCAGATGGCTTCGTCTTCGGGTTTGACCAGTGGGCTGTGGCACACGGGGCAATTTCGGGGGTATTCGATGGGCCGTTCGGAGCCGTCGCGCAGGTGGTCGAGCGCTTTGACGATGTAAGGGATAACGTCGCCCGCGCGTTCGACCAGCACGTAGTCGCCGATGCGGATGTCTTTGCTGCGGATAAAATCTTCGTTGTGCAGGCTGACGTTCTGGATGGTTACGCCGGCCAGCTGCACGGGTTCCAATTTGGCCACAGGTGTTACGGCGCCGGTTTTGCCAACCTGGAACTCGACGTCGCGCAGGCGGGTAGTAGCCTGTCGGGCTTTGAATTTGAATGCCACCGCCCAGCGCGGGTGGTGGGCCGTGTAGCCGCAGCGCTCTTGCAGGTCTAAAGCATTGACCTTGACGACCATGCCGTCAATCTCGTAGGGGTAGGCGTCGCGTTGTTCCTGCCAGGCTTCGCAAAAGGCAATGACCTCCTCGATGCCGCGGCACAGGCGGCGTTCGGGCAGGCCGGTGGGGCCGGGCTGGGTGGAAGGTGCTTTGAAACCCAACTGCTCGAGCATGTTCAGCGCGTCGGTGTGGGTAGGGATGCGCTCCAGAACGCTTTGCTCCTGGGCGTCGGCAGCATAGGCCAATTGATAGACGAAGGCTTCCAGCCCGCGCGAAGCGGCTTCTTTGGGGTCTTTCATGCGCAGGCCGCCGGTGGCGGCGTTGCGCGGGTTGGCAAACAGGCTTTCGCCCGCGGCCTGTCGGGCGGCGTTGATTTTTTCAAAAACGTCTTTCCGGATAATGGCCTCGCCGCGCAGTTCGGCTTTGGCAATGCCGTATTGCGAAAAAGACGCCTGCAGCGGCACGGAGCGCACGGTGCGGATGTTGGCTGTTATTTCATCGCCCACCAGGCCATTGCCGCGGGTAGCGGCGCGGGTGAGGCGGTCGTTTTCATACACCAAAGCGATGGTGCCGCCGTCGAATTTGGGCTCTACGGCGTACTCGACGACGCTGTCGGGCGGCAGAGCGGCCAATTTTTTGACTGAAGTGTCGAAATCCAGCAGGTCGCGGGCGTCGTAGGAATTATCCAACGACAGCATGGGCGTCAGGTGCGCCACCTGGTTGATTTCCTCGATGAGGTCGGACGAGACGCGCTGGGTGGGCGAGTCGGGCGTGATGAGCTCCGGATGTTGGCGCTCCAACGCTTCGAGTTGCTTGTACAGCTGGTCATACTCGAAGTCGCTGATGACGGGGTCGTTGAGGGCGTAGTAGCGCCATTCGTGGTACCGAATGACGCTGCGCAAGTTTTCGATGCGCTCGGCGGCGGTTTCGTCCGACGGAGCGCCCTTCGGTGTGTAGAGCAGCGTTTTGGAGAGTTCGTATAAGGCCCGTTGGGCTTCAGCGGTGTACATGGCGTAGGTGCGTCAGTTGGGCCAAAGGTCTGGTTTTAGTGCATTTTTTGGAGGGCCAATTCAGCGACGCGCTTAGCGTGCGGCAGGTTATCGCGAGGGTCGTCGGTATAGTCTAAGGTGATTTTGACTAAAAGGTGTCCTTTTTTGACCATAAGGGAGGTGGTAGAAGTGCTCCAAAGGGCGTCGTCGCCCAGGCCAACGACGTCGGTTTCGTAGGTCTGGCGCTGTCGGTTGCGCAACAGGTCAAACTGCTGGCGAGCGATAAGCTGGCGGCCGTAATCAATGACCTGAATGACGAGGGTGTTTTTGAACTCCCGGTATTCGGCGCCGGGTTGTTCGTTGGCGCGTTCGATTTCGCGCCAGTTGGGCTTCATCCAGTAGCGCAGGCAAAAGGCCTGACCGGGCAGGCTGCGGCTGTTGAAGACGTCGCGCTGGACGTCTATTTGGAAGAGGGCGATGACCTCTTCGTCGGTTACTAAGGCGCAGCCGTTGTTTTTCCACGGGTTAGGCATCGGCGCCACATCGCCCGTGAGGGTGTCAATGGTCATGGGTACCGGCGGTGGTGGCGGTGGAGCGTCGTTTCCACAGGAACCACAAGCAAGGGCGTACCAGAGGGCGCTCGCGTAGGCGCAGACCATCCAGGCCGATTTTGGGCGAAACATGAAAGGTTGCCGATTAAATGCACTGCTAAAGGGCAGCAAAGATAGCGGCCCCGCAACGACCAAAGCCGTTTGGTCGGATTTCACTGCGTAAACGGGAGCGCCGAAAGGCGAAAAAGGGCAGCTGAGAAGGCTATTCTCAAGCGCCCACCTGGCTCAGGCAACACTTCGCAACCTGCTCTCAAAGCTGGCGCCTCCGCAATTTCAGCCGGTCAGTGGTAGAAAATCTGCCCTGCCGGAAGAACACGCCCCCGAAAGCCGTAGCGCATGATGAAAAAATGCGCACTTTTGCCGCACATACGGAAAACTATTGTCACACCTTATCAACTTCTCTGCTCTTATGCATCCTGCGTACAAACTTATGCTGTTGGCCTGGGTGGGCGTTGCCATCTGGGTCGCTTTCGTCATTTTCTCCAACCGGAAAATTCACCCTAAAGTCCTATTTGCCCTTTTCATGGTGGAGCTGTGGGAGCGCTTTAGCTACTACGGCATGCGGGCCATTCTGGTGCTCTACATGGTGGCTAAAGCTACCCAGGAGGTCAAAAACAAAGGTCTGGCCTTCGACGATGCCAAAGCCTACGGCATTTACGCCGCTTATGGCGCCCTGGTATATCTCACACCGATTGTCGGCGGCTATTTTGCCGATAAAATGATGGGATACCGTCGGGCCATCATTTGGGGGGCCATTCTGATGGCAGCGGGCCAGTTTACGCTGTTTTTAGACAATAAAACGACCTTCTTCATCGGCCTGGCGCTGTTGGTGGTGGGCAATGGCTTTTTCAAGCCCAACATCTCTTCAATGATTGGCAAGTTCTATGGTGCTGGCGACTCGCGACGCGATGGGGCCTTCACCATATTTTATATGGGCATCAACATCGGCGCTTTCCTCACTCCGCTCACCTGCGGCGCCATCGGCGAGATTGAGGGCTGGCGCTACGGCTTCCTCACCGCTGGTATCGGCATGGTACTGGGGCTGCTCATTTTCCTGTGGGCACAGGCAAAAGGCTGGATACTGACCGACTTTGACGAAGAGGGCCAGCCGCTCACTCGGCCGCGGCCTATCGGCCTGCCGCCCGAAAATGCACCGGGCATCGCCGGCATCAGCGGCGGTATGGTGCCTTACGTCAGCACCATCCTCTTAGTGCTGGCCTCATGGGTGCTGGTGCGCAACGACGACGTGGTGGACATCCTGCTGGCCGTCATCGGCCTGGGTGTCATCGTGTACATGCTCTACGCATCGGGCAAGTACGACATCGTGCAGCGCCAGCGCATCTGGGTTATCCTGCTCCTGCTGCTGTTCACCACCGTGTTCTGGACGTTCTTCGAACTGGCTGGCTCGGCGCTCAACCTCTTCACCGACCGCAACGTGAACAAGACTATGCTGGGCGCCGAACTGACGACCACCTTCTTCCAGGCCGTCAACCCGCTGTTCATCATGATTTTCGCGCCCGTTTACTCGTGGATGTGGATCCAGCTGGCACGCGCTAACCGCGAACCATCGGCGCCTTACAAGTTCAGCGCGGGTCTGCTGCTGTTGGGTTTGGGCTTCCTGGCCCTCAACGTAGGCAAGGGCAGCGCCGTGGCAGGTCTGGTGCCGGCTATTTTCTTAGTAACGCTTTACCTGCTGCACACGCTGGGCGAACTGACGCTCTCGCCCGTAGGCCTGTCGCTAGTTACCAAATTGGCACCCGCCCAAATTGTGGGCTTCATGATGGGCATCTGGTTCCTATCCTCCTCCATCGCTCACCAGGGCGGAAAGCACATCGCCAAACTAACCGCCGTGGATGAAAAAGGCATCATAGCCAGCGCCGAGTTCCAGGATTGCTATCCGGACAAAACCGTGCTCCAGGCACTCGACAACGGCGACGGGCTGAAAGACGACAAAGGCAAAATCATGCCTATAGAAAAGGCACTGATCCGCCCCAGCTTCATCAGCAAAGCGAACGAGATGGCCGGCAGCGAGCGCTACTTCGCCGGCCGAGTGACAGTCGGTAAAGACACCATTTCCTTCCTCACGACCGACCCCAAGTACGCTGACCCGGAAAAGGTGATGTCGGTATCGAAAGAAGAGGCTAAAGAGATTGCCGACAAAAGCCTCACCGGCCAGGCCGTATCCTGCCTCCGCCAGCAGTCGCTGGGCCTCAGTTTAAATATCTTCCAGTGGCTGGGCTTTGTCGCCATCGGCTGCGCCGTGCTGCTCTTCCTGCTGGGCCCCATGGTGAGCCGCTGGATGCACGGCATCAAGTAGCGGATACCCGGGCCTATCCATTACCGCCATTGCGCGTTCGGGAAGTGTTCCGAGCGCGCAATGGCATTTTTATCGGGTTGCAAGGTGGCCACGAATGCACGAATGATACCCGGACTATTCGTGCATTCATGGCAACTAGCCAGAGACCATTCCTGTCGAGGTGCCTATTTTTGTGTCCGAAAATGAGACCTGGAGGCCGGCGGTTTTTTCAAATCGCTAAAACGCTACCGACCTTCAGCGGAAGATGTTCTCGCCATCTAACCTTTTCTCGAGAGTCTGGGTGTAAAATCACACGTATTTCGCTCACATGCGCATTCTTCTTTTCCTGTTGTTCCTCGGCGCCGGTGCGCCTCTGCTTGCCCAAAAGCCCACGCTGCAGTTTGCTTTGCTCAAGTATTCGGGCGGTGGCGATTGGTACAACGACGTTAACTCGCTGAAAAACCTGGCGAAGTTTTGCAACCAAAACTTGCGCACCAACTTCAACTTAGAGCACGCCATCGTGGAGCCGGGGAGCGCCGATATTTTCAACTACCCCATCGTTTACGCAACCGGGCACGGCAATATGCTCTTTTCGGATATCGAAGCCAAAAACCTGCGCGCCTATCTGGAAGGCGGCGGCTTCCTCATCCTCAACGACGATTATGGCCTCGACCCCTTCGTGCGGCCTGCGCTGAAAAAGGTGTTCCCGGAGTTGGACTTAGTAGAGCTGCCCTTCAGCCATCCGATTTACCACCAGAAGTATGAGTTCAAAAACGGCCTGCCCAAAATACACGAACACGACGGCAAGCCCCCGCGCGGCTATGGCCTCATCTGGCAGGGGCGCTTAGTGGTCTTCTACAACTACGAAACAGACCTGGGCGACGGATGGGACGACGTACACAACGACCCCGAAGAAATTCGCCTGAAAGCCTTGCAAATGGGCGCCAACATCGTCCGCTTCGCCTTCAGCCAATAGCGCCTGAAACGCGCTCAGACGCCACCTTCCGAGCGGGCTCGGTCATCTTATTTTGGCCACTTACCTTTGCAAATTAAAAACGCCATATTTAATTTGCAAGGCCCATGTGGATTCCACGCACTCTTTCGGTAAAACTACGCGAAGCAGCTGGCCAAATGCCGATAGTAAGCGTTAGCGGCCCTCGTCAATCCGGGAAAACGACCCTGGTACGGCAAGTTTTTCCGGAGTACGAGTATGCCAATTTAGAAAACCCGCTTACCCGCGAGTACGCGCGTGAAAATCCGTTTCGCTTTCTGCGTCAGGCGCCTCAGGGCATTATTATTGACGAGGTGCAGCGCTTACTCGAACTTTTTTTCCTATGTCCAGGTGCATGTGGACGAGACGGGTCGTAATGGGCAGGTGGTTCTAACCGGTTCGCATAACTTTCTGCTGTTGGAAAAAGTGACCCAATCGCTTGCTGGGCGGGTAGCTCTCTTTTATCTTTTACCTTTTTCTGTACAAGAACTCAAGGGTACGGCCCACGAGCTGCAAGACCCTTTTCAATACGTCTATCAAGGTTTTTTCCCACGCCTTTACGACCAGCCGACATCGCCCGAGGTTTTTTTATCCTTCTTACATCCAGACGTATATCGAGCGCGACGTGCGCCAGGTACAGAACATTGGCGACTTACTGGCCTTCGAGCGCTTTCTACAGCTGTGCGCAGGGCGCATTGGGCAAAAGTTCAACCAGAGCGCTATGGCTACCGAAGTAGGGGTCTCGGCGCCTACCATTGCCCGCTGGATGTCGGTGCTACAGGCCAGCTTCGTGGCCTACCTGCTTCCACCCTATTTCAAAAATTTCAACAAGCGCATCGTGCGCACGCCCAAGCTGTACTTCTACGACACCGGGCTGGCCTGCGCCTTGTTGCGCATTCGGTCGGCAACAAAACTGGACACCCACTTCGCCCGAGGGGCATTGTTTGAAAACTTCATTATCAACGAAATCTACAAGAACCTCCTCAACACCGGTATCCGCCCTGACCTTTACTTCTGGGCTGACAGCAGCGGCCACGAAGTAGACCTCGTTGTAAAACAGGGGCAGCGCCTCTATGCCTTAGAGATAAAATCTGCGGATACCCTAAATGCCGACCATTTCCGAAATCTGGCACTTTTTCAACAGCTTAGCGGCATTTCGCCTGAGGATTGCTACCTCATCTATGCCGGCTCAGAAAATCAGGATCGCTCCTCAGCCCACGTACGCGCCTGGAATGCTCTGCCAGAACTTTGAGCGTCGCCTCCTCGCACAAACTACTGCAAGGAGAAAAGGTAATAAGTCGAATGGCGATTACATAAAAAACCGCGGGTTCGACATCCCTTTCTTGCGCTTCACCAAGTCGGCGTACATCATCAGCTCGAACGAGCCGCCCACAAACGAGCGCAGGTTGGTGAGGGTCATATCGTAGGCGGCGCCAATGCCGATGCGCGGGTCTATTTGCCAGTAGGTCAGAAGGTTAAGCGACTCGCCCAGCCCGTCGCCGCCGGCCCGATAGCCAAAGCCCAGCGACGCTACGCGGCGAAACTCGAGGCTCAGCGACAGGTCCACGTCAATGGGTGCATTCTGCACATACCGCACCAATGCTGCCGGCATCAGGTTGAAGTCGTCGCCCAGCGGAATGATGCCGCCCGTGGTGCCGTAAAAGTGCGGCTCTTCGCGTGCTGTGCGCATGCCCGGTTCCGTGTTCAGGCCGATGTTGTTGCGTACGATGCGGGGTACGGAGAAGCCGAAGTACAGTTTTTCCTGAAAGGTGCCATAGATGCCCGCGCCGAAGTTGGCCAGGGCCTCGTTGATGCGCTTATCGTCGAGCGAAGGGTCGTACTGGATGAGTGGCGTGGCTTTGGCAAAGTCAATGCTCAGCACGCGCAGGTTGCCCGATACACCGATGCGCATCGAAAATTCGTCGCCGTTGATGATGTTGTACGAGTACGCTGCCGTCAGCTGCACATCGCGGTGCAGGCCAATCTGGTGGTGCGACAGTACGGCGCCCACCCCCACGCGCTGGGTGAACACGGGTGCGTGCACGCTGACCTGAGCCGCACGCGGCGCCCCTTCCATCTTGAACCACTGATTGCGGTAAATGGCCGTACCCGTCAGCAACCCGCGTATGCCTGCGTAGGCCGGGTTGTATGCCAACTTATTGTACATGAACTGAGTGTAGCGGTGCTCTTGCTGGCCAAAGGCCGCTTGATGAAAGCACAGGAGGGCAGCTATGAAGAGAAAATATAAGCGCATGGTTTGAGTTGTTCTAAAGCGGTGAAGGTTGGGAAAAGGGGGAGAAAGGGTGGGGCGTCGCCTGTGCCCGGCGGCGCCCCTTTCAGGCGTTTTTTTATCGGAAAATTTCAATGTAGCCCGATATCGGCTTGCGGTCGGGTGCGGGCTGGAAGTAATAGAAATAGGTGCCGTCGGGCAGGTTCTGGCCCTGGCGGCCATTCAGGGTGCCACGCCAGGCTTTGCTTGGGTCGTTGTCGTAGGGCGAAGCCTCATAGACCTTGTCGCCCCACTGGTTGTAGATGATGAGGCGGTTGTTCGGGTACAGGTCGGTGTTCAGGCACGGTATCTCTAAGTAGTCGTTGATGCCGTCGTCGTTGGGCGTGATGACGTTCGGAATGTACGTGCAGAAGCTTTCGCGTACGGTGATGGTTACCACGGCGTCGCTGCAAAGGTCGGGGCAGGCTGCCGAGCAGAGGCGGTAGATGAAATTCACGCGCCCGTTGTTAGGGCCAGCCTGGTAGGTAAACAGGCCGTTGCCCAGCTCGGTCAGGCCGGCCAACGGGCCGACGACGGTTACGGTGAAATCGTCGTCCTCGTACGTGTCGTTGGTCAGCACGCTGAAGCCTTCGAGCAGGCCACCGGTCTCTACCTCAAAGTCTAAGTCATCTACGGCTTTGGGCAATTTACCGATGCGTACCAGTGCCGTGTCTGTGGGCGTGTAGCAGCCGTTCACGATGGCCTGCACGGTGTAGATGCCCGTGAGCGCCGGGCTCAGGTTTTCGATGAGCAGATTGTTCGAGTTCGGATACGGCGGCTTCGGTCCCGTCCAGATATAGGTGGCGCCCGGGATAACCGGCGTGCTGATGACGATATCGTCGCCGGCGCAGCCGATTTTATCGCTGACCTGAGGCGCCAGCGGCTGCAAAGGCGCTACCACCACCGTTACCGAGCACAGGTCAGTGTTGCCAGCGGCATCAGAGGCACGGAAAGCCAGCACATGCGTGCCTATCGGGAAGAACTCACCGCTTTTAAGGCCGCTCGTTTGCTCGACCGATGGGGCGCCGCAATTATCCGTAGCATTAGGCAGGCCGAAAGTCAGCACGGCGCCATCGCAGGAGGCCGTGGCCTGCGCCGAAGTCAGGAACTTAGACGGGTCGCTCTTGACGGCACCGCTGACGTCGGCCAATACGGGCGAAGTGAGGCAGCTGAACACCGGCGGAATGCTTTCCGTAACCGTTATGGTGAAGCTTACCGAGGCCGAATAGCCCAGCGTGTCTGTTACGGTGTAGGTTACTATCGTTGTGCCCACCGGGAAGGTATCGCCTGGCTGGTGGGTAGAGGTTACCGTAGCCGGAGCGCATACGCCCACCGTCGCAGGCGGCGACCATACCGCCACGGCGGAGCAGCCGACGAAGGACTGATTGGCCGGAGCATCCACAAAGCTCAGCGGCGGGCCGATGACGGTAATTTTGAACGAACACATGTCCTTGTTGCCGCTGGGGTCTTCCACCACCACCTTCACCAAGGTGTGGCCGACCGGGTAGGTGTCGCCCGGCATCGAAGAGGCCGTTATCGTCGGCGCGGGTGCACAGTTGTCCGTTGCGGTGGGCATCGCCCAGGTTACGGGTGCCGAGCACGCGCCGTTGGAGTTGACCACCGTGTCCTTCGGGCAGCCGCTGAAAGTGGGCGCTACGGTGTCAATGACCGTTACAGAGAAGCTGCAAGCAGCCGTATTGCCCCAAATATCGCTGGCCGTGTAGGTTACGGTCGTCGTCGTTTCCGGGAATAGCGAGCCCGGGTTGTGGCTCGAGGTCAGCGTTACCGGGCTGCAGTTGTCCGATACTTGCGGGGCGGTCCAGTTCGCTATAGCCGTGCAATTGTTGGTGTACAGCACGATGTCCTTCGGGCAATCCACCAACACCGGTGGGATGTTTTCCTGAACGGTGATGACGAAGCTGCATGTCATCACATTGCCGGTGGTGTCCTGGGCGGTGTAAACGATGGTCGTATGTCCGGTAGGCAACACACTGCCCGGCAGAATATTGGGCTTTGGCAGAATGGGATACGGGTCGCAGGCGTCCACCACTTGCGGGTCGTCCCAGATAACCTTCATGTCGCAGGCGCCGGCAGGCGTGGTTACCGTAAAGTTCGGCGGGCAATTGATGAGCTGAGGCGCAGTAGTATCGGCCACAGTGATGCGGAACGTGCACGTGGCGCTGTTACCGCTGTCGTCCACCGCCTGGAAGGTAGCAATGACCGTACCGATAGGGAACGTGGCGCCGTTGGTTACGCTGCCCGTTACCTTGGGGCTGGCGTCACAGTTGTCCGAAACCGTTGGCGCACTGAATGTTACCACTTGTGCGCAGGTGGCGCCGTTGGCCGGCACCTGCACGTCGGGCGGGCAGGTGATGCTGGGCGGTGCTATGTCTTTGACGGAAATATTTTGCGTGATTTTGGCAGTATTGCCGCAGTTGTCCGTAGCTGTCCACTGGCGGCGCAGCAGGTAGGTGCCGCTGGCCGAAGTGCTCACTACCGTTTCGCCTTCGTACGTGATTTGTACGCTGGCGTCGCAGTTGTCGGTGGCTTGTGGTTGGGCGGGCGCCGGTACAGCATCGCAGCTTACCGTGGCATCGGGGGGTGTGCTGGTAAATACCGGTGGCGTAACATCGCGAACGAAGATGAGTTGCTGGGCAGTCTTGGTGTTGCCGCACTCATCAGTAGCCTGCCAGCGGCGGATCAGCGTGTATGTGTCAGGGCAATTGCCATCTACGCGCGTCTCACCCAAATAGTTGAGGGTGGGTGCAAACGAGCAGTTATCGGTGGCAATGGGCGTGGCTACGGCGGGCACAGCGTTGCATTCTACCGTAGCATTGGCCGGCACAAAGGTGAACGTCGGCGGCGTTTTGTCTTCCACAAACACGACCTGCTGGGCTGTGGCCGTATTGCCGCAGTTGTCCGTGGCCAACCAGCGGCGCGTCAGCGTGTAGGTGTTTGGGCAGGGACCATTGCCGCGGTCTTCACCGAGGAGAGCAATGCTTACGTCGGTGTCGCAGTTGTCGGTGGCTTCCGGGCTGACGATGGCCGGCACACTTTCGCAACTGACCGTAACGCTGGCCGGCACAAAGGTGAATGCGGGCGGAATGAGGTCGCGCACGACGATTTTTTGGATGGCTGTCTTCGTGTTGCCGCAGTTATCTGCTGCCATCCAGCGTCGCGTCAGGGTGTAGCTGTCGGGGCAAGTGCCATCGGTGCGCGTTTCGCCGTCGTAGGTGATGGTTACGCTGGCGTCGCAATTGTCCGTCGCGGTCGGTGTGCCTACGGTGGGCACGGCTTCGCAGCTCACCGTCATGTCGGCCGGCACAAAAGTGAATGCAGGCGGCTCGGTATCGCGCACTGTGATGATTTGCTGAGCCGTCTGGGCGTTGCCGCACACGTCTTTGGCCGTCCAGCGTCGCGTCAGCGTGTAAGTATCCGGGCAGGGGCCGTCGGTGCGTGTTTCGCCGTCATAGGTAATGGCTACGTTAGCGGCACAGTTGTCGGTAGCGGTCGGAGCGCCTACAGCAGGCACAGCAGCGCAGCTGACCGTTGCATCTGCCGGAATGAAGGTAAAGACCGGTTTCGTGGTGTCTTGCACCGTCAGGCGCTGTTCTGCAATGGCGCTGTTGGCGCAGTTATCTACGGCCGTCCAGCGGCGGATGATGACGCCCCCGCTGGCACAATCAGTGCCGATTTGCAGGTCAGTGGTCAGGCTCACACTGACGCTGGCGTCGCAGTTGTCCGAAACGATAGGGTCGGCGATGTTCGGAATGGCGTCGCAATTGACCGTAGCGTCAGGCGGTACAAAGGTGAACACCGGCGGTGTTACATCGCGTACTGCAATGACCTGAAGTGCCGTCGTCGTGTTGCCGCAGGCGTCGGCAGCTGTCCAACGGCGCTGGAGCGTGTACGTATCCGGGCAGGAGCCATTGAGGCGGGTTTCGCCACCGAAGCTAATGGTTACGTTTGCCGTGCAATTATCGGTAGCCGTCGGGGTGCCGATAGCCGGAACATTCTCGCAGCTGACCGTAACGTCGGCAGGCACGAACGTGAATGCCGGAGCTGTCAGGTCGCGCACCGTGATGACCTGCTGCGTTGCGGTGGAATTGCCGCAGTTATCCGTGGCTGTCCAGCGGCGCGTCAGTGTGTAAGTGTCGGGGCAGGGGCCGTTGGTGCGCGTTTCGCCCAAATAGGCGATGCTCACGTCAGCGTCGCAGTTGTCGGTGGCCGTGGGTGCGGCCAGTGTCGGCACGTTCTCGCAGGATACCGTTACGTCCGCAGGCGCGAAGGTGAACGTCGGTGCCGTGATATCGCGCACTGTAATGACCTGCTGAGTTGCGGTGGAATTGCCGCAATTGTCGGTGGCCGTCCAGCGGCGTGTCAGCGTGTAAGTGTCGGGGCAGGGCCCGTCGGTGCGCGTTTCGCCCAAATAGGCGATGTTCACATCCGTGTCGCAATTGTCAGAGGCTGTGGGCGTTCCGACGGCGGGCACGTTTTCGCAGCTGACGGTCGCGTTAGCTGGCACGGCGGTGAAGGTCGGTGGCGTAACGTCACGCACCGTGATGATTTGCTCGACCGAGCGCGTATTACCGCACTGGTCGGCAGCGGTCCATCGGCGCGTCAGCGTGTAGGTATCGGGGCAGGAGCCGTCGGCGCGCGTTTCGCCTTCGTAGAAAATGTTCACGGTGGCGTCGCAGTTGTCCTGAGCCACGGGCGTGGCTACGGGTGGCACGTTTTCGCACGATACCGTTACGTTAGGCGGCGAGAAGGTGAAGACCGGGCGTTTGACGTCCTGCACGGTCAGGCGCTGCTCAGCCGTTTGGGCGTTGCCACAGGCGTCGGTGGCCGTCCATCGGCGCACCAACTCATACGTGTTGGCGCAAGGGCCGTTCAGGCGTGTTTCCCCATTGTAGGTGATGGTTACCTGGTTGGTGCAGTTGTCCGAAGCTGTTGGCGTGCCGGGGGTGGGTACGCTGTCGCAATGCACCGTGGCGTTCGCCGGCACAAAGGTGAAGGCCGGCGGCGTGAGGTCTTGCACGGTAATGGTTTGCACAGCGGAGGCGGTGTTCGAGCATTTGTCCACCGCCGTCCACTGGCGCTTGAGTGTGTAAGTATGCGGGCATGGGCCATTCAGGCGCGTCTCGCCGTTGTAAGAGACCAGCACGTCCGTAGCGCAGTTGTCGGTGGCTAAAGGCGTGCCTGGCATGGGTATGCTTTCACAGCTGACCGTGATGTCGTTGGGGAAGGAGGTGAAGACCGGCTTCGTCTGGTCGCGTACGGTAATGCGCTGCGAGGCCGAAGTTGAGTTTCCGCAGTTGTCGGTGGCTGTCCAACGCCTTACCAGCACGTACTCGTCGGGGCAGGTGCCGTTGGTGCGTGTTTCGCCCAAATAGGCGATGTTGACACTGGCGTCGCAGTTGTCCGAGGCGCTGGGCTGGCCGGGGGCGGGCACGGCATCGCACGACACCGTGGCGTCAGCCGGCACGAAGGTGAAGGCTGGCGGCGTCAGGTCGCGTACGGTGATGACCTGCTCGGCAGTGCGCGTATTGCCGCACAGGTCGGTGGCTGTCCAACGGCGGCGCAGCGTGTACGTGTCGTCGCAAGGACCGTTGGTGCGCGTCTCGCCGTTGTAGTTGATTTCTACGTCGTTGGCGCAGTTGTCGGTGGCCTGTGGCAGACCCGGAGCCGGGATGTTGTCGCAGCTGACCGTTGTATTAGCCGGTACAAAGACAAATACCGGGCGCGTGGTGTCCTGCACTGTCAGCATTTGCTCGGCCACGGCCGTGTTGCCGCAGTTGTCGGCGGCTATCCAGCGGCGCGTAACCGTGCCGCCACTGGCGCAGCTGCCGCTGGTTTGCGTAACGCCGGCGAAGGTGATGGTTACGCTGTTATCGCAATTGTCGGTAGCTAAAGGCGAGCCTAAGCTTGGGATGGCCTCGCAGTTTACGGTGGCGTTCGGGGGTACAAACGTGAAGACCGGCGGCGTCAGGTCTTGCACGGTGATGATTTGCTGCGCGCTGGTAGTATTGCCGCAGTTATCCACGGCTATCCAGCGGCGCACGAGCGTATAGTTGTCGGCACAGGCGCCGTCTAAGCGCGTCTGACCGTCGTAGCTGACCGTTACGCTGGCGTCGCAGTTGTCGGTAGCCGAGGCCGTGCCGACGGGCGGGATGGCGCTGCAGCTAACCGTTACATTAGCCGGTACCTGCGTGAATATCGGCGGCGTCTGGTCGCGTACGGTGATGACCTGCTCGGCAGTGCGTGTGTTGCCGCACTGGTCGGCGGCCGTCCAGCGGCGAGTGAGGAAGTAGGTGTCGGGGCAGGCGCCATCGGTGCGCGTCTGACCGTCGTAATTGATAGCGGCAGCCGCGGTGCAGTTATCGGCAGCCACGGGGTTGCCCACGGGCGGAATGGCGTCGCAGCTCACGGTCGTATGGGCCGGCACAAAGGTGAATACCGGCGCTTCCGTGTCGCGCACCGTAATGGTTTGGGTGGAAATGGTCGTGTTACCACAGGCGTCGGCAGCCTGCCAACGGCGCAGCAGCACATAATTGTTGGGGCAAATGCCGTTGTTGCGCGTTTCACCCAAATAGGTTACCGTAGCCGAAGCGGCGCAATTGTCTGCAGCAGCGGGCGTGGCCACAGGCGGCACGGCATCGCAGCTGACCGTGGCGTCGGCTGGAAAGTTGGTGAACGCAGGCGGAGTGTTATCGCGCACGGTCAGCACCTGCGTAGCTGTAGCCGTGTTGCCGCAGTTGTCGGTGGCCGTCCAGCGGCGCGTCAGCGTGTAAAAGTTCGGGCAGGCACCGTCGGTGCGCACCTCGCCGTCATAGACGATGCTGACGATGTTGTCGCAGTTGTCGGTCGCTGCAGGGTTGCCCACCAACGGCACGGCGTCACACGATACGGTGGCATTGGCCGGTACCGAGATAAATGCCGGCGGCGTAAAGTCTTGCACCACAATCACTTGCTCGGCGGTAGCCGTGTTGCCGCAGTTGTCGGTGGCCGTCCAGCGGCGGCGCAGGGTATAGCTATCGGGGCAGGCGCCGTTGGTGCGCGTTTCGCCGTTATAGACGATGCTGACGCTGATATCGCAATTGTCCGATGCTGTAGGCGCCCCTACGGCCGGAATAGCGCTGCAGCTGACAGTTACGGCTGGTGGCACGAAGGTGAAGGTCGGCGGCGTGTTGTCCTGCACGGTGATGATTTGCTCGGCAGTAGCCGTGTTGCCGCAGCCGTCGGTAGCTGTCCAGCGGCGGCGCAAGGTGTAGCTGTCGGGGCAGGCGCCGTCCGTGCGTGTTTCGCCATTGTAGGCGATACTGACGCTGGCGCTGCAATTGTCAGTAGCGGTTGGAGCCCCCACAGTCGGGATGGCGTTGCAGCTGACGGCAACGTTGGCCGGCACGAACGTAAAGGTGGGGGGTAGATTATCTACGACCCGTATGAGCTGCGTAGCCGTGGCGCTATTGCCGGCGGCATCAAAGGCTCGATAGGTACGCAGCAATCGCAGGGTATCTCCCGGGCATCCGCTGCCCGCCTGAATGGCATCGCTGACGTGAACGATGGAAGTAACGGCACAGTTGTCGGAAGCAGACACCGCAGCCGGATTGGGCGCAGGCACCGCCGAAAGGCAGGTAATGCCCGTCAGCGGCGGCAGGTTGTTGGCGGTGGGCGGTTGCGTATCGTTCACGCGCACGGTGAACGTGCACGTAACAGCGTTCGAGCCGTCGTCCACCCGATACGTAACCGTCGTGATGCCGCTGGAGAAGGGAACAGCATTCGACAGCTGCCCATTACCGCTGCCTGTTGTGGCGCCCGCAAGCGTGTAGGTAACGCCCACGGTCGGGCAGTTGTCGCTGAAAGTAGCGTCAATGTTGGGTATCAGCGTCGTGCACACGCCCGGATTGGCCACACCCACGGCATTGGGCGGGCAGCTGAGCGTAGGCGGCACGTTGTCCTCTACCGGCACGGTGAAGGTGCGTACACCCTGGCAGCCTCTGCTATCGGTAATGGTAACCGTGTAGCTGCCGCCGGGCACATTGGTCAGGTTCTTCGTCGTAGCACCATTCGACCACAAATAAGTGTAAGGCGCCGTACCGCCCGATGCGGTCAGGTTGAGCGCTCCCACGGGTACATTGAGGCAGGGAACGGGTGTGGCCGTAGCTGTGGCATTGATAGGCGGATTAACCCTTACGGTAGAGATCCCATTGCAGGCAACCACATAGGAGTCGGTGCCGTCGTAAGGTTTGAAAATGGCCGACATGCTTACGCGGTAGCTGGTTGTCTGCTGGGGCGTAACGACGTGCGGCCCTTTACCCGGGCCGATATCTGGCGACCAAAGAATGCTGTATGTAAGGTCTCCGCTGGTGATGACGCTCAAGCGCACCGTGTCGCCCGGCTGGCAAATGGTACCGTCGTTGGGAATCCCCGAGTTTTCAGCAGCAACAATGTAGGCGTTACAACAAATGCCATCTCGTGTCACGCAACCAGTGTTATTAACATCCGAGAAGGCATGTGGAGCTGTAGAGCCATTGCAGTCCACGACCTTTTTCGTGTCAAAATATAGTGCTCGAAACGAGTTGCAGTCTGGCGCATTACTAGATAATGGGCGAAACTTGCCGCCGTTGATGAGCACTACTTTGGCCGCATCTCCTAACTTTAGAAAGGCGTTTGCCGTCCATTGAATAGTACCACCATCTACCAAGAGCAAGCCATCAAAGGGGACAAATCCGATAATCGGCTCGTAGTTGACGTTCACCAGAAAGGAGTCCCGTATGATAATAGTGTCCGTCCCGGCCGGGCAGGAGCCAAAAGGGTTGTCCGACGCGCGGATAAAACTGTTGAAGACGCACGTCTGAGCATGGGAGGACTGCATAGGGAGGGCAAAAAACAGCGCCAGAAGGCCAGCTGTCAGAAGGGTAAATCCCCTTTGGGATTTGGTGCGGAAGGCCGAAAAGGCCCAGGCGCGCAAGCTGTATGGATGCCACATAAGAAACGGACTAAGTGCGAAATGCGACTGTTTAAGTGTGGTATGGTGGTGCATGCGACTACTCAAGAGACCCGCACAACACCCACTCGGAAATCAGGGTGAAAGTGTGTGAAGCCTTTGCATGAGACCGTCGGTCAGCCTGGGCAGGAGAATACTACGGATTGGAGAAGATTGCTTTCGCCTGTGGTTAAAGGCGTAAACCCGGGGAGGGCTTCTTTGATTTGATTACACCGCCTTCTGCGGCGCGAACATGCGGGGAACGGTAGAATTAAAGAGGAAACGGCAGCAAAAGTAGAACTTTCGGCTTTTATGAAGGCGGCGAATAACATGCCAAAACCGGACATTAACGCTATTTTTAAAAGTCGTTTGCAAAAAGGCATACCCGTAAGCGGTCAACCTTACGCGAAAACCGGTAAGAACTACCTTTGCGCACTCGTTGAGTGGAACCTTCCGGAAGTCATGTACCCATTTCTTTTGCGCATTCGCCTCATTCCCGCCGGCCTGCTTTTGACCTGTGCAGCCGTATGGGCGCAACCCAACGCCGACATTCGTCCCTTGCTCAAAGCCCTGACTGCTGAACAAAAGCAGCAGCTGACGCACTACCTGCGCCACCTGGGGGCGCAGCCAGACGAAGAGATGCAGAACGTTTACCGGCAGCTGCCCGAGCGCGATAAAAAGCGAGTGCTCGATTTGCTGGACTTCTACCGCGAGTCGGCCCGGCAGGAGCTGCTCGCCACCGTTGCGTGGTCGCCCGACACCCTCATGCTGGGCGACATACCCGACGGCACCGTACGCATGGAGTCGTTCCGCGTAACTAACACCGGCAAATACCCTTACTGGATTGAACGCACCCGCGCCACTTGCGACTGCACGGTCGTGCAGGCCCCAAACTACCCCATCATGCCCGGCGAGTCTGCCGAACTGCGCGTGGAGTTTAACAGCCGCGGCAAATTGGGGCATAGCCGACCGGTCATCATCGTGTACGACAATTCGGCCCCCAACAAACGCCACATCCTCCACCTCAAGGCACACGTGCTGCCCCGAAAACAGGCCATCATGCCCTGGGAATACTGATTTGCCGCTGTGCGCCATCTGAACCATTTGCCTTGAGCGCCGTTCAGACGCCCGTCAAACGACGAGGTCATGAGCTTTTCCGGGAAAAATTTCGCTATCGTCGGCGCATCGTCGGGCATTGGCGCCGAAATCGCGCGCCTGCTAAGCGAACAGGGCGCCAACCTGTTCACCTATAGCCGCCGCCAACCTACTCATTTGCCGCCCATGGCGCATTGGGAAGCTGTGGACGTTACCGAAGAGAACTTCCAGCTCCACGGACTGCCCGACGCCCTGCATGGCGTCGTCTATTGCCCGGGCAGCATCAACCTCAAGCCCTTTGGCCGAGTCAGCACTGCCGACCTCCGAAAAGAACTGGAAATCAACGCTGTTGGCGCTTTCCGCGTCCTCCAGCAAACCTTCCCCCGCCTTAAGGCCGCCGGGCCGGGCAGTAGCGCGCTCCTGTTCAGCACCGTAGCCGTCCAGACCGGCATGCCCTTTCACAGCAGCATTGCCGCTGCCAAAGGCGCTGTAGAAGGCTTAGTGCGCGCTTTGGCCGCCGAATGGGCGCCCTCTGTACGCATTAACGCCATAGCGCCCACGCTGACCGATACCCCACTGGCCGCCTCCTTGCTGAACAACGACGAAAAGCGACAGAACGCCGCCCAGCGGCACCCCCTACGCCGCATTGCCACACCCGCCGACATCGCTCAAACCGCCTGCTTCCTGCTCTCCGACGCCGCCCAGTTCATCACCGGCCAGATCTGGGCCGTAGATGGCGGCTTCGGACGCCTGAAAACATAACCTAAAAAAGCAGGTATCCACGCCAAAAGGCAAGCATCGTAAGCCGTATTCCCGTATTTTTGCCCAACATAAAAAGCAATGGCTATGGAACCAGAAATCCTGCCCGTAGAAATAGATTATGAAACGGAACGCGGAAAGCCTATGCCCAGTCTCTTACATGCTCGCTTGCAGGCGAGGCTAATCACATACCTGTCCGTCCATTTTGGAGAGCGCTTCGAGATATTCTCCGAACTGACGCTGGACACGCCGGGTGAGAAAACTACGCCCGATATCTGCATCTACCCCATTGAGCCTGTAAACTTCTCGCATGACGAAACCAAACGTACATACCCACCTTTGGCCGTCATCGAAATCCTCTCGCCCAATCAGGTGTTGCAGACGCTTGTGGACAAAACCCACACCTACTTCTCCTTTGGCGTCAAGTCGTGTTGGTTAGTGTTGCCCACGCTACAGAGCATTTACGTGTTCAGCGCTCCTGGCCAGCACGAAGTCTTTTCCCAAAAAGACGAGCTCTTCGACCCGCATTTGGACATACGCATCCCCATGGCGGCGATTTTCTCCACGCAAACGCCCTTCCGCGTGTGAGCCGGCACTTAAGCAATGAAATATCATTTGGTTGAGCATTCTTAGGGCGCCGTTTTTTAATTTTTCATTAAATAACAAGGCTGGCCCGCAAATTTAAATTTCAAAAATCGCACCAATGCGGGTGCGAGCGTCGTACCTTTGCGCCCTATTTGTGTTGACTATGAAAAATATCCGAAATGTCGCCATCATTGCCCACGTTGACCACGGCAAGACGACCTTAGTGGACAAAATGATCCACGCCGCCCGGGTGCTCAAGGCTCACGAGGTTACGGGCGAACTCCTGTTGGACAACAACGACCTGGAGCGCGAGCGCGGCATCACCATCCTGGCCAAAAATATCGCCATCCAATACAAGGACGTCAAGATCAACGTCATTGATACCCCCGGCCACGCCGACTTTGGTGGCGAAGTAGAGCGCGTGCTCAACATGGCCGATGGCGTACTGCTGCTGGTGGACGCCTTTGAAGGCCCCATGCCCCAGACGCGCTTCGTGCTGCAAAAGGCCCTGCAAATGGGCAAAAAGGTCGTGGTCGTCATCAACAAAGTGGACAAGCCCAACTGCAACCCCGACTGGGCGCACGAGCAGGTGTTCGACCTGATGTTCTCGCTGGGCGCCAACGACGAACAACTGGACTTCCCCGTCATCTTTGGCTCGGCTAAGCAAGGCTGGATGAGCCACGACTGGAAAAAACCCACCAGCGACATCACGCCACTGCTCGACGACATCATCCGCTACATCCCAGAGCCGCAAACCGAAGAGGGCACCACCCAAATGCTCATCACGTCGCTGGACTATTCCAGCTACGTCGGGCGTATTGCCATTGGCCGCCTGAAGCGCGGCCAGCTGAGCGCCAACCAGCCGGTCTCGCTGGTGAAAAAAGACGGCACAGTGCAGAAACACCGCATCAAGCAACTGTTCACCTTCGACGGCCTGGGCCGCAAAGAAGCCGATATCGTGGAAGCAGGCGATATCTGCGCAGTGGTAGGGCTGGAAGGCTTCGAAATCGGCGACACCATTGCCGACTTTGAAAACCCTGAAGCACTCGACCCCATCGCCGTGGATGAGCCAACGATGAGCATGCTGTTCACCATCAACGACTCTCCTTTCTTCGGGCGCGAGGGCAAATTCGTTACCAGCCGCCACATCCGCGACCGCTTGATGCGCGAACTGGAGAAAAACTTAGCCATGCGCATGGAAGAAACGCAAAGCGCCGACTCCTTCATGGTCTATGGCCGCGGTGTATTGCATCTGAGTATTCTCATCGAAACCATGCGTCGCGAAGGCTACGAGCTGCAAATAGGCCAGCCCACGGTCATCATCCGGGTTATAGATGGCGTTAAACACGAACCCATCGAAGAGATGAGCATAGACGTGCCGGAAGCCTTTAGCGGCAAGTGCATCGAACTCGTAACCCGCCGCAAAGGCGTGCTCAAGAGCATGGAGCCGCGCAACGACCGCTTCCTGCTGCGCTTCGAAATCCCTTCGCGCGGCATTATCGGCCTGCGTTCGCAGCTGCTCACGGCCACTCAGGGCGAAGCCATCGTTACCCACCGCTTCCTGACCTATGAACCCTGGAAGGGCGACATCCCCGGACGCCAAAACGGCTCGCTCATCGTCATGGAAACCGGCACAGCCATCGCCTACTCGCTGGATAACCTCCAGGACCGCGGCGTCTTCTTCATCGAACCCGGCGAAGAAGTTTACGAAGGGCAGGTCATCGGCGAGCACAACCGCTCAAATGACCTGGTCGTCAACGTAACCAAGACTAAGAAACTGACCAATATGCGCGCCTCTGGCTCCGACGATAAAGCCTCGCTGCCGCCTGCCCGTCAGTTCACTTTAGAAGAGGCCTTAGAGTACATCCAGGAAGATGAATATGTCGAAGTTACGCCCAAAAGCATCCGACTGCGCAAAATCTTCCTCAAAGAGCATGAGCGCAAAAGAGCACCGCGTGGTGTCGTAACGGTATAAAGCCGAACACGCCCGCTCGTCATCAGCCCTTTGCCCAGCCTAATCGCAAAGGGCTGAACCTTTTTTTGCTCCTTATCGTTTGGGAATAAAATCTATTTTTGCGGCCATTTTGTAGCACTCTTACCCTTTTTCCTGACGGGTTATGCGCACTAAACTGAGCAGTTTTGACTACCATTTACCACCCGAGCTGATAGCCAAATATCCAGCCGAAGAACGCGATAAAAGCCGGCTGATGGTTGTCCATCGCAATACCGGAAAGATCGAGCACAAGATGTTCCGCGATGTCCTCTCTTATTTCGACGAGGGCGATGCTATGATCTTCAACAATACGAAGGTCTTCCCGGCCCGCATGTACGGCAAGAAAGAACGCACAGGCTCCACCATTGAGGTCTTCTTGCTGCGCGAGCTCAACGCCAAGGCGCGCTTGTGGGACGTACTGGTAGATCCCGCGCGCAAAATCCGCGTAGGTAATAAACTCTACTTCGAGGACGAAAACGGCAACGACGTGCTCTCGGCCGAAGTTGTGGACAACACCACTTCGCGCGGACGCACCCTGCGCTTCTTGTTCGACGGACCAGATGAAGAGTTCCGGGCTACCCTTAAACGATTGGGCAACACGCCGCTGCCCACGTACATTGACCGTGAGCCGGAACCTTTAGATGCCGAGCGCTATCAGACCGTCTATGCCAAAGAAGAAGGCGCCGTAGCCGCTCCGACCGCAGGGCTGCACTTCAGCCGCGAACTCCTTAAGCGGCTGGAGCTCAAGGGCGTTTTGTTCGCCGAAATCACCCTGCACATTGGCCTGGGCACCTTCCGAACCATCGAAGTAGAAGACCTCTCCAAGCACAAAATGGAGGCCGAATACTTCCGCATCCCGCAAGAGGCCGCCGACGCCGTCAACAGCGCCATTAAAGCCGGTAAAAAAGTCTGTGCCGTAGGCACTACCGTCATGCGCTCCATCGAAACGGCCGTATCCGCCGAAAACCTGCTCAAACCCGTAGAAGGCTGGACCAACAAGTTCATCTATCCGCCCTACGAGTTTCACATTGCCAACTCGATGATCACCAACTTCCACCTGCCCAAATCCAGTGTGCTTATCATGGTGTGCGCATTTGGCGGTACGGAACTTATCATGGACGCCTACCAGGAGGCCGTTAAGGAAAAATACCGCTTCTACAGCTACGGCGATGCCATGCTTATCCTTTAACGCGCAAGAAAATTATCCGAATAACCTGTTCAAAATCTAACCAAAATCAACTATGTACTGGACGCTTGAATTAGCCTCTCACCTCGAAGAAGCGCCCTGGCCCGCAACAAAAGAGGAACTCATAGACTACGCCATCCGCTCCGGAGCGCCCGCCGAAGTCATCGAAAACCTCAACGAACTCGAAGACGATGGCGAGCTGTACGAAAGTATCGAAGACATCTGGCCAGACTACTTGCGCCACGACGACTTCTTCTTCAACGAAGACGAGTACTGACCTCCAAACAGCTACGCCAACGCCAGGTGCTGGCTTGCCTCATACCTCAAACGTATGCGGGCCACCGTACCCGCTTGACAGCGCAGCGAGGCGGGCAGCAAATCCGCAAAGCCGGCAGTGCACAAATACACTGCCGGCTTTATTTTTTTGAAGAAAGCAATCTGCTCAAAAAATTGAAATTTAGGCAATTATGCATTTTTTTAAATAAAAAAAAGCCCGACAAACTGCCTTCTTTGTGCTTGAGCAGCGCTTCATGGCAGCCCTACTTTTGTATCGTGAAGAGTAAATTTTTTTAAATCTGCAAAAAGGAGCCGCCATGGATAATGCCGCTAAAGTAGCCTTCCTCAAACGCTTTCCGTTGTTGCAGGTCCTGTCGGAGGAAGAAATGAGCCGTCTGGCCGCTTCTGCTCAATTGGTTTTCCGGCGCAAGTTTCGGTTTATCTATCAGCCAGGAGATGCAGCAGATCACCTCTATTTTTTGCATTCCGGACGCATCAAGGTTGGCGCTTATTCTAATGATCGGCGGGAGGTTATCAAAGATTTGCTCCGCGCCGATGCCGTTTTCGGCGAGTCGGTGCTCATGGGCGAGCGCACCCGCACCGAATTTGCTCAGGTGCTCAGCGAAAGCGCGGAATACCTTGCAGTGCGTTGCTCCGATTTCATGTACCTGATGCACACTAATCCGCGCATGATGCTGTGCTGCCTGCAACACCTGAGCAGCCGCCTCAAGCGTGTCGAAGACCGTCTGGCCCAAGTTTTACTTCGAGACGCCCGCGAGCGCGTCATCCAGTTCCTGCTCGAGGTAGCGGGCAAAGAAGGCATGCAAGTAGGCTATGAGACACTGGTGCGCGACTTCTTCCCCCAGCAGGAAATCGCCAACATCACCGGCACCAGCCGCCAAACGGTAACGGCCGTGCTCAACGAACTGCGCAAGTCCAACCTCATCCACTTCGACCGCCACTCTATCCTTTTCCGAGATGTAAGCAAGTTAGCCTGACCGTCAGCAGTATAACCCAAACAAATAAGCTGTTGCAAGTCTGATGTGAAGGCCTCCCGAAAGCGGGAGGCCTTTTGCTTTTCCGTGTTTCGCAGCTCTATCCAATACCCGACTTCCCGATTAAAAATACCGCCGGCTTTGCTGCTAACACCAGCTTCTGCTCGCGCCAGGCTCGTACCGACAGGGTGCGTACAAAAGCCTCTGGGCCTGTCAGTTCCTGCGCCACTCCCAAAAGCGTGTCGGCTTGCAGGGCCGTCAGTGCCACCTCGAAAAGCCAGGGCGCCCGATATGGGGTCTCGATGAACATTTGCGTCTGGTCGTGCTGTCGCGCCTGCTGCTCCAGCTGCCGCAGCTGCCGCATCAACTCCGGCCGCTTGGGCGACAGGTAACCGTGAAAAGCAAAACGCTGGCCATTCAACCCCGAAGCCATCAGCGCCAACAAAATAGACGACGGCCCTACGAGCGGAACCACCGGAACGCCTTTGCGATGCGCCAGCGCCACTACAGCAGCTCCCGGGTCGGCCACACCTGGGCAACCCGCTTCAGAAAGCAAACCCACATCGCGCCCTTGCTGCATGGCCTGCTCGAAGACCTCCAGCACCTCCGGCGTCAGCCCGCCGTCGCGGTCGAGCTCGACGAACACCAGCTCGCTCAACGGATGCTGAGGCTTCAGGTGCTTAATGAAATGACGCGCCGTTTTGGCGCGCTCGACAATGAAAACGTCTATGCGCCGCGCTACTTCTACTGTGGCTGCCGGCAGGGTGTCGAAAGCGGCCTCAGAAATGGGCGTGGGAATGAGGTAAAGAGCCAAAACAGTATGGAAGATCGTCAGCCAAAAAACGCCCAAAATTACCACCCGGAAAGCGGTTTGTATCTTTGCCCGTGGCTGCCAAATAAGTTTGGCAGCCACGGGGCCAAACCAGTTTGGCGGTTAGGGGACTTTGGATACGTTTACAATAAAACTTCCGGTTTTTGAGGGGCCATTCGACCTGCTCCTGTTCTTTATCGAACGGGACGAGCTCGATATTTACAACATCCCTATTGCCCGCATTACGCAGGACTTTCTGGATTATCTGCACCAGATGCAAACGCGCAATCTGGATGTGGCTTCGGAGTTTATCGTCGTAGCGGCCACCCTTATGCGCATCAAAGCCAAAATGCTGTTGCCGCGCAAGACCTACGACGAGGAGGGCAACGAAATAGACCCGCGCCAGGAATTGGTGGAGCGCCTCATCGAGTATAAGCGCTACAAAAGCGTGCTCGACGAACTGCGCCGCTTAGAAGAAACGCGCGCCTTCATGGCGCCACGTGGCTTTGCCAGTGCCGAGCTGAGTCAGCTGGCCCAAAAGGCGCTGGCCGATGCCGAATGGGAAAGCGTATCGGCCTACAGGCTTCTGCGTGTCTTTTCGCGGCTGATGGAGCGTTTCGAGGAAAACCAAAAGCGCAAGCGCGTCCACACCGTCTATAACTACAACTACACGATACAGGGCCAACGCGATTACCTGCGCAGCCGCCTCCGGCCTAATGAGCAGACTTCATTTGAAGAGGTGTTCCTGACCTTAGACAACCGCATCCACGCCATCGTTACCTTCCTGGCGCTGCTGGAAATGCTCAATGCTCAGGAAGTCATCTTAGTGCAAGGCGAAGGCCCCAACAACTTCTGGCTAACACTACCCGCCCCGTAACCGCCAAACTTGTTTGGCAAGCCCTCTCTACTCATACCGCCCGCTCCAAAGGCTCTCCCGATGCGGCAGCGCTGTCAGCTGGCGCTTATGCTCTAAGTGCAGCCGAAGTGCCAGGCGGGCAGCTACGGAAGCTGCAGCAGCGTGTTTTTCGTGCAGGGCTTCGGGGGTGTAGTATCTGGCGATGAAGCCCGTGTCGAAGTTGCCCTCAATGAAGGCTGGATGCTCCATGACGAAGCGCCCAAAGGGCAGGGTAGTGGCCACGCCTTCCACTTCGTAGCCGTCAATGGCCTCTTTCATGCGCTGGATGGCTTCGGCTCGAGTTGCGCCCCAAACAATAAGTTTGGCCAGCAGGGGGTCGTAGAAGATAGGCACTTCCATACCTTCCGTATAGCCATCGTCCACGCGGATGTGCGCGCCCTGCGGCAGGCGGTAGCGCGTGAGGGTGCCGGTAGAGGGCAGGAAGTTGTTGAGGGGGTCTTCGGCGCACACGCGCAGCTCAAGGGCATGGCCATGAATGCTCAGGTCTTCCTGTCGGAAGGGTAATGCCTCTCCGCGGGCCACGCGGATCTGGCATTCTACCAAGTCCAGCCCGGTGATGAGTTCCGTTACCGGGTGTTCTACCTGCAGGCGAGTGTTCATTTCCAAAAAGTAGAAATTCCGGTCAGCATCCATGAGGAATTCCACCGTGCCGGCGCCCGTATAGTTGCAGGCGCGCGCCACGCGCACAGCGGCCTCGCCCATGGCGCGGCGGATTTCGGGCGTAACGATAACACAGGGCGCCTCCTCGACCACCTTCTGGTGGCGGCGCTGCACCGAACACTCGCGCTCAAAGAGATAGACCACGTTGCCGTGCGTGTCGGCCATGATTTGCACTTCGACGTGGCGAGGCGAGGTTACGTATTTTTCGATGAACACCGACCCGTCGCCAAAGGCCGAAATGGCCTCCGATACGGCGCGCTCCATCTGTTCTTGCAGGTCCTCTTCGCGCTCCACCACGCGCATGCCCTTGCCACCGCCGCCCGCACTGGCCTTGATGAGAATGGGATAGCCTACGCGGCGCCCGATGGCCTTGGCCGTCTCAAGGTCGGTGATGGCCTCTTCGATGCCGGGCACCATGGGCACGTCGAAGCGTTTGGCAGCCTCTTTGGCGGCCAACTTGCTGCCCATCATTTCGATGCTTTCAGGCGAAGGGCCAATGAAGATGAGACCTGCCGCTTTCACCTGGCGCGCAAAGCCGGCATTTTCACTCAAAAACCCGTAGCCCGGATGTATGGCGTCGGCGCCGGTGCGAAGCGCGGCCTCCAGGATTTTTTCGGCCCGCAGGTAACTCTGCGCTGAAGGCGGTGGCCCAATGCAAATGGCCTCATCGGCGAAGCGCACGTGCGGCGCCGAGCGGTCGGCTTCCGAGTACACAGCAACGGTCTGGATGCCCATGCGACGGGCAGTGCGCATGACGCGCAGGGCGATTTCGCCCCGATTGGCGACGAGTATTTTTTTCATGGGAAAAATTCAGTGTTGTGCGGCGGCCAAACGGGCC
The DNA here is from genome assembly GCA_964646615.1 of uncultured Saprospiraceae bacterium. Lineage (GTDB taxonomy): Bacteria > Bacteroidota > Bacteroidia > Chitinophagales > Saprospiraceae > M3007. Next base: position 55,381 of record CAZYEV010000034.1, on the reverse strand, counting down.
TGTACGCGCTCAAACAGCCAGCGCGTGCGTTCACTGCCCAGCTGCGCGCCCGCAAAAATGCGAACGGGCTGAATGCCGCGGACAGCATTGGTCAGGAAAATTTCTCCTGCAGTCTCCAGAGACTCGGCGGAAATAGCCTTTTCGACAGTCCAAAGGCCGGCCTCCGCTGCTATTTCCAGCACCAGGGCGCGCATCACGCCTGCCACGCAGCCCTCGCTGAGCGGCACTGTGCAGAGCGCATCGCCCTCCCACCAGAAGACGTTGCTGGCCGTAGCCTCGCACACGCGCTCGAAGGCGTTGAGTACAAGCGCGTCGCCCCAGTTCTGTGCCTGCGCTTCGCGCGCCGCCGCCACATAACGCGCACCGTTGAGCGTCTTCAGGTTCGAGTAAGCATCCACGGGCAGCCGCACCGACGCGCTCACGCCCAGTGTCAGACCAGCATCCGGCCATTCTAAGGCAGCGCCCGGCAACGGCTCGGCCGTAATAAGAAACTGTGGGCGGTTGCTCACTGGCGGATAGTATCCGCCCGCCGACCGCCACACCGTCAGCCGCACACGCGCATTCGGTAGGGCAACGCACCGGATGTTTTGCTCCCAGAAAACTGCATCCCATTCCAATGGAAGTTCAAAGCCCAACAGCATCAGCCCATTGCGCAGCCGCTCCCAGTGCCGCTCCAGCAGGGGCAAACGACCACCAAAAGCACGCATTGTCTCGAACAGGGCGTCGCTGTAAAACAAAGCCCGCTGGGCCTCTGCCCACCCTTCGGGCAGGCGCTCTAAAGGCGTGCCGTTCCAGTTGACGTGCATAGGCGCTTTTGGCTGCAAAGACACGAAACTTTGGCCGTCAGGTGGGCACGCTCTCTCCTCTGAGAAAGACCACACCGCGCCTTAGGGCACCCACTCGATGGAAATTTTCAGATTTCATTCGCAAAAAAAGCGTTATTTTTGCGAATGAAATCCACAAAATATGATTAAGCGCCTGCTCGAGCAAAAAATCCGGGAGCGATTGTTCAAGGGCAAAGCTATCATCGTGACTGGACCGAGGCAAACCGGCAAGACAACGCTGCTGAGGCAAATTTTTGATGAAATGCGCGATGTCCTGTGGCTGGATGGCGACGATACAGAGACGCGCATACTCCTCGAAGAGGTGAGTATCGCCAAATGGAGTCGCATCATCAAAAACGCCCGGGTCGTTGTGGTGGACGAAGCCCAACGCATCCGCGATATCGGTATCAAACTTAAGCTCGTTACCGACCACTTTCCGGACGTACAGCTGGTGGCATCCGGTTCGTCGGCATTGGAATTAGCCAACCAGATTAACGAGCCGCTCACTGGGCGAAAGTGGCACTACCAGCTCTTCCCACTTTCGTACGAGGAATTAGAGACGCATCATGGGTTTGTTGAGGAAAACCGCCTGCTCCCCGACCGTCTGGTTTACGGCAGCTATCCCGATGTAGTCAACCACCCCGAAGAGGCCAGGGATATCCTTAACCAGTTGGCAGACAGTTTCCTCTATAAGGATGTGCTCATGTGGGAACGCATCAAAAAACCCGAAAAGTTGATGAAGCTGCTCCAGGCTCTCGCGTTCCAGCTGGGTCAGGAAGTTTCTTACCACGAACTGGGCCAAATCACGGATTTAGATAACCAGACGGTGGAGAACTACATTACGCTGCTGGAGCAAATGTTTATCATTTTCAAGTTGCCGCCCTTGAGCAGGAACTTGCGCAAAGAATTGAAAACCAAGCGAAAAATATATTTCTACGACAACGGCATTCGCAATGCCCTCATCGCCCAGTACCAGCCGTTAGCGCTGCGCCAGGATGTGGGCGCCCTGTGGGAAAACTGGTTCATCAGTGAGCGAAAAAAATGGCTACATTACCACAGCCGGTATGCCAATACTTATTTCTGGCGTACTCAGGATCGACAGGAAATTGACTATGTGGAAGAACGCGACGGATATTTCTGGGCTTATGAGCTCAAATGGAACTCCAAGGCGAAGGCATCTTTTTCAAAAACCTTCCTGGATGCTTATCCGCAGAATTACACCTATGTAGTACATAAAGACAATTTCTTCGAGTTTCTGACCGCTTGACAGAGCTGGTGGTGTAGCAGGGTGCGCTCGACGTGGCGCGTTCCGGGCAGAGGATTGTTTGAGTGAAAACAGCACCCCCCTCTGCACCTGTCCGGCATTCCTGACGATTGGTAAAGCCGACTTAAAAGTTCTTTTTGCACCATGGCTGGTGCGTGTGCCCCCTCCTTAATACCGCTTCACCGACTCAATGATGTACAACGGCCGATTTTTGATTTCGCGGTAAATGTTGGCCAAGTAGATGGACATCAGGTACAGGTTGAGGCAGGTAACGGCAAAGAAGACAGACACAAGGACTACTAAGTAGGCCCATCCGGGCACCGTTTCGTGGTATTGGCCCAGGAAGTCCACGTTGGTCAGACGCACCTTAACGGCATTGGCAATGGCGGCGGCTGCGATGACGCACGAGAGCAGAAAAATCCAGCCCAGCAGGGCGCTGAGGAAGGTGGTGAAGGAGGTGATGGCCACCAGCGCGCTTTTGAACTGCTCGCCAAAGGTGATGCCCGGTTCAGGCTCGAGTGGCCGGGATACGTCTATGGCGGTGGTGTTGTAGCCCACCAGGGCGTAAAGCGCTTTGAGGTAGTGGCTGTTTTCGCGCAGGCGCAGCAGCGAGTTGAGAGCGCGGCGGCTGATGATGCGCGTGTGATGGGCGCGGGCGTCGAGGCGCAGGTTGGAATAGCGGTGCAGGATGCCGTAAAAGACACTGTACATCAGGCGATAGTACCACGGCAGGCGGCGCTGCGGGGCGCGCAAGTAAACAATATCGAAGCCTTCCTGTGCTTTTTCCCACAGTGTGCGGACGAGGTGCGGGCTGTCGGAAAACGAAAACTCAAACACCACGGCATAGTCGCCATTGGCGCGGTCGAGGCCAGCCATAATGGCATTGTCGCGGCTGACGGGTGCGCTCAGGTTGAGCAGAAACACGTTCTGCCGCAAGGCCTGTGGCAGCGGCTCCAGCGCGGCGTCTATGGTCCGGCGCTCGCAATGGTTGTTGATGAGCACAAACTCGAAGTCGCTGAAATGGGCCGACAATTCTGCATGCAACCCTGCCAGCCAGGAAGCCAGACGCCCGATGTCGTGCTGCGTGTGAATAACTCCAATAACCGATATAAACGACTGTCGCATAACCAACCTCGTAACCGCCAAACTCGTTTGGCCCCGTAGCGGCTAAACTTGTTTAGCCCAGTAGCCGCCAAACTTGTTTGGCCACTCATTTTGCCCAAAATGCCCGGCAAAAAACGGTAAACGCCTTACAGTATTCAGGGTAAAACTCTGGAAATAGGTTTCTTTCGGGTCTTCGGGTTTTAGAGCACAGTGAAATCCTCCGTTTTGGGCCACAGGGCGAACATTTCCGCCACTGTGGCTGGGGGCACGGTCAGTTTTCGGCGGTGCAAATCTAACCATGCTCCATCTACCGTGATGACAGCGCACAGGGTGCCGTCGGCACGCACCAGGTCATGGCGGAAGGTGAAGCGTGAGCCGTCGGGTCGGGCTTTGGCCAGCAGCAGACCCATACTGAGTTCATCGCCGTAGCGCACCTCGCGCCGGAAGACGGCTTCTTCGCGGAACAGAATAGGCCCAAAGCCCTCTGCCGCCATGCGCTCGATGGTCAGGCCATGGGCCGACAGGAAGGCCATACGTACCGAGGCACCCCAGTCGTAATAGACCGAGTGGCGCACATGCCCGTTGGGGTCCAGATCGGCCCACCGCACGCTGACGGGGATTTGAAAAGGAGATTTCATGCGTTTGCCTGTCGTCGGTTAGGGTAGAACCCTGGGAATAGTTCTCGGCGAGGCAAGAAGCCTCAGCCGAGCTACTCTAACGGTTCATTTTGCCGAAGCGGTTTTGACCAGTTCCACCATGCTTTGCATTTCGGCGACGAGGGCGTCGTTGTCGCCGGAGAAGCCGATGCTTTTGAAGCGGATGCGGCCTTGTTTGTCCACGACGAACTTGGTCGGGATGCCGGAGACGCCATAGGCGGTTACGACCTGGTTGTCGTTGTCCATAAGCACCTCGAAGGTGTAGCCTTTGCTGTTGATGAAGTCGGCGGCGTTCTTCTCTTTGTTGGCGGCGCTTTCCCAGGTATCCACGAAGAGGAAGACCACTTCGGGGTCGTTTTTGTAGAGGTCTTGGGCTTTTTGCATGCCAGGGAAGGAAGCTTTGCAAGGGCCGCACCAGGTGGCCCAGAAGTCAATGACGACCACTTTGCCGCGCAGTTCTTCGAGGCTGACTTCCTTGCCGGCGAGGTTTTTCAGTCGGAAGGTGGGGGCGGGCTGGTCAATCATCTTGTTGGCCAATTCCTTTTTCTGGTGTTCGCGGGCTTTTTTCTCCAATTGCGCTAAGTAAGCATCGGCGCCGGCAGCGGATTTGTCTTCGGCAGCGTACAGGCGTTTGAACTGCTCCTTCATGGCCGGGGTGGCATTGCCCTGCATGATGAAGCCTTCGAGGCGGTAGCGCAGTTCGGGCGATTTGACGTGCTCTAAGTATTTGGTGTAGCGTTCGTTGAGTTCGGCTTCTTTACCCTTGCTGTATTCGACGACGCGCGTTTGATAGGCCAGGGCGGTGTCGTGTTGGCCTTGTTGGCTGAGGACGAAAGCATACGTGTCGGCGTACTGCGCGAAGGCGAAGCGCAAGTTTTCTTCCCAGTCGGCATAGGGCATGTAGGGCGGTTTGGGCGCCTGAGGGTTGCGCAGCTCGCTTTCGGCCCATTGGGTAGCTTCTTTAGCCATGGCGAGTGCCTGGTCTAAATGCTCGCCGTTTTCAGCCAGTTCCCAAGCAGTATTGTTGTAGAGGCTGGCGCGGGCATCGGGCGTCATTTGGGCGGCATAGGCTTTGGCTTTGTCCCAGTTTTTTTCGCCGAGAGCTTTTATAGCCAGCAGGCTGTACAGTTGGCTGAGTTCCTGTTTTTCTTCGTGGGTAGTGGGTGGGAAGTCTTTTTGATACTTCTCAATAGCCTGCTCCATTTGGGTAGTTTCGGTCATGGTGCGTATTTCACGCTGGCGGGTTTGGCGGGCGTAGATGCCTTTTGGGTATTCGCGCTTCATGCGTTCGCGCAGCTGGTTGGCCTCGTCGGTAGCGCTGAGGCGGTCGAGAAGGCGCGATATGGCCACCAATTCTTTTTCCGAGGTTTGTGAGTTGGTGGCCGCGGCTTTCAGCACTTCCAGGGCTTCTTTTTTGCCGTCGTCGCCGCGTTTGACGGCCAGCAGGCAGTTGGCGTAGGCGGAGGCAAAGGTGTTCTTCAGGCGAGCATCGGCCTTGAAGGCGCGTTCGAAGAGTTCCTGAGCGATGTTGGCCTTACGGTCTAATTCAGCCACATTCCCCCAGTCGCGATACACAACGGCGTGGGCGGCCCAGCTGGCGGGCAGCACTTCGCCCTTGGCGTTGTGCAGGTAGATGAAATAGCCCTGGCCCTGGTTGTTGTCCATGCGGCTGCTGGCTTTGAAGGTGATGAGCAACACGGAGGCATCTTCGCTCGGGTTCACGTGGCCGTGCAGGCGCTGCGCATCGCGGTAGGCATACACGGGTATAGTGCGGGGCTGGTCGGCAGCGTATTCGTGCACGATCATTTCCACTGGGTCGGTGCTGTTGGCCAGCGGGCTTTTGGCCAGGTCGTATTCCAGCAATAGCAGTTTGCCGGGTTGCGGGCGTTCGGGCGTGATTTTCAGCGGGCTGGTTTGCGCTAAAGCGTTGAAAGCAACGGCGGCAAGGAGCAAGCAAAGGAGCAGATACTTTTTCATAGCATGCGAAAAGGTTGAGGGTGAGGGGAAAAGAGGATAAGTGTACCGTGAGGACGGACAAAAAAGGCCTTTTATGGCTGCTTATTGCGATTGCATTTTTTTCTTCATTTCCAGCCGCTGGTCAAATTCGTCGGCCAGCGTGCGCAGGATTTGGGCGCGTTCGCCGTATTTGCGCGCTTCGTCAGTGCGGCCCAATTCACCCAAAAAGATGGACTGCATTTCAAAGAAACGCGATACAAAACGGCAGCAACCGGCCTCGTTAGTCTGGCGCAATCGAGAATTGATGTTCAACTCATAGAAGTAGTCGGGCAGGTAGCCCAGAAACTCGCCCAACAGGGCGGTGTATTCCGGGTATTTCTTCTCGAGTTCCAATTGCACCAACCGATTGGAGTAATGAATGAGATAAACAGGCACAATGTCGTTGGGATAAAACGGGAAAAACCGCCGCTCGCGAATGTTCCAGGTGAAGGCCGCAGCGCCTACGAGGAGTACAGCAGTTACGGCAGCGGCTTTGAGCTGCCTTTCCAGCAGCATTTTCACCAGCGCCACAACGACGTAGGCGGCCAGCAAGGTCATCAGCACTACAAACGGCGTGCGGTAACGCGCCACGCTGGTGCTCAAAAAGAGCGGCAATGCGCTGACGACCAGCATCAGGAAATAAGGCAGGAAATCACGCCGCAAGCGCCAAAAGCCCAGCACAAACCCCACCAGGCCCAAAGGCGCTATCCAATAGTAAGGTGCGGGCAGGGCAGCCAGCGTGGGCGAAAACTGCCGGTACATGTAATAGCTGATGTTGTTCGGAATTTCCATCCAGATGAACAGGCTCTGAAGCTTCTCGCGATACACGCGCCATAGTTCGCTGGACGAAGGAAAGGCCTCCAGGCAAACAGGAATGGCTTTGAGCAGCGAACCCTCACTTTTGAGAAACAGGTCCACTGTCGTTTTGGCATCCCAAAAATTAGGCTCCAGAGGGTGGGCTGTAGGGCCGTTGTAGCTCACGTAAATGATGGGGCCAGCGCCCGAAAACGCCGTTAGGGGCGCGCCCACGGCGGCATTGCGATAAAAGAGTGGCGACAGAGCCAGCAACCAGGCGGCTACAGTGGCACCTAACGTTTTCCACATTACCGGGCGCTGGTCGCGCAGTTGCCAGGCCAACCAGGCAAATGCCGGCAGCCAGAAGGCCAGGAAATAAGATTGGTTGAGCATGGAAAGGGCAGCCACCATACCCAGCCCAATAGCATTGGCTAATGTGGGCCGTTTTAAGGTACGCACATAAGCATACAGCGAGAGCACCGCCAGGAAAGCCGTCAGGGTCGAGCGCAGCAGCGTCATTTCGTACACCATCACCGGCCCGGAGAGCATGACCAACAGCGCGCCCAGGAGACCGGCCAAGGGGCCAAAAAGCAGGCGCCCCAGCCAGAAGACCAGCACGTTCATCAGCGCGCCCAGCAGCATTTGCCAGGCGTACACCCAGTGCGGGTCGGTCGAGCCGGTAATTTTATAGGTGAGTGCAATCAAGTAGGAGTACAGTGGGTCCTGGTAGAAGATTTTCCCGCCCATTTTATCGGAAATGAAGGCTTTGCGCGCGGCCAGCGTGTCAATGCCGCCGCCGAGGCTGTCGGGTTTGGGGTAGCGTTGGTAATATGCCTGGGCTTCTTCGGGGCGTTGCTCAAACACGAGTTGTGCCACCTCGTCGTGCCAGGTGTGGTAGGGTTGCATGGCGGTGTCCAGCAACCAGTCGCCCGAGGCCAGCCGTTTGGCCACAGCGTGGTAGAATTCCATATCGCTGCTGTTCCACGTGTGCATGGTGCTGGCCGGCGATTGGCGGGCTTCCTGGAAGTAGGTGTATCGGATGGCTAAGGAAACTAAGAAGATAGCCGCCGAAACCCACACCCACCGGGCGTTGAGGAAGTGGTCCCATTGCTCCAAGAATCTGGCCCAATTGGGGCCGCGTCTGGGGAGGCGGCTTTCCGCAGCGACGGAGGGCCTGGTGGCGGTCTTAGCAGTCTTTTTTTGCGGTTTGGCCATGATTGCTTCGCGTTGGTTTTGATGAAAAGTTCAGGCGCTGGGCTTTTCGGGTTTCGCCAACACCACTCCTACGCCTACGCTGGCGCTCGACCAGCCGAACAAGGCGCGGTCGAGCCACAAAATGGCATCCGTGAGCACAGCCAGGCGGGGCGGTCGGCTGCTGCGCGGCTGTATGGCAATGGAGGGCGTCTGCGTATCCGTCGTATTTTGGGCGTTGCGCTTGAGCAGGCGCTGCAGCAAACCGGTGTGGTACATTTCCAGCAGGCCCACGAGATAGTGACTCAGGCCGCGCTGTTCCAGCACCTCAAAGCCCTGTTCCTGTACCCATTGCAGAAACTCGCGGCGGTCAATCAGGTACGTGTGCCCGAACGCATAGGCGCCCTGTGCGATGGCGTACTCGCGCTGGTTCGGCTTGCGCAGGCGCAGCCAGATGTAGTTGATGGGGTCGTAGGTGAATGGGAAACCGCGATTGGGGAACGTCAGGAACACCCGACCGCCCGGGCGCAGCACGCGGTAAACTTCGGCCAACATGCGACGCGGCTCGCCCACGTGTTCGATGACTTCGCATGAGACGACCACGTCAAAGGCCGCATCCGGGTAACTCAGGTTCAGAGCGTCGTTTTTTTCGTAAGTTACGTTGGGCACGTCGGCATTTACAGCGCGGGCGCAGGCCAGGTCGTCTTCGTTGACGTCGCAGCCCACCACCTGTTGGCAGTAGGCGGCCAGCATTCGGTCGTAATCGCCTTCGCCTGTGCCCAGATTGAGCGCTTGCGACACAGCAGGCTTGCCCTCCGTAGGTGGGGTGTAGCGCTCCAGACAGGCTTGCACGAAGCGGTAGCGATTGCGAAACGTAGGCAGTAAAAACTTCAGGTTCATGCGCGGGTGTTTCCCAGAGACAGCAAAAAGTGTACAGGCAAAATAGCAGGCATCAGCCTGAAAAACAGATGTTTAAAACCGCGGACACACGACGCGCGAGCGCCGAACGGCCGGGTGGTAATAGGTGAGCGACAGCTCGAAGGCGCCGCGCGAATTGTTGACGCGCGCTAGCGAGGAGGTGGTCATATCGTAGCTGAGGCCCAGCATCCAGCGTTCCAGCTCGAGCATGACGACGGCTATCACGGCGTCGGTTTGCACGCCCTGGTGGAGGCGGTTCACGACGCGCGCCCACGCTCCGGCGCGCAGAGCCAGCTCGTTGCGGTCGCCGTTGGAATAGCGAATGGCGGCGCCGGCGTTCAGCTCGCGGGCCGGGCCCTGACTCATCAGCAGCAGGGCAGGCATCAGGCCCATTTGTTCACTAAGGGGCAGCAAGCCGCCGGCGTGCGCCGTCCAGCGCAGGTAGAGGCGCTCGCTGAGGTTGTCGGCCAGTAAGGCCACATTGGGTCGGTTGAGGTGATGCCAGGCGATGCCCAGCGTCCAGAAACCATCGCTGCGCGGCGACACGGCGTACCACAGCAGGCCGGCGTTAAAATCCAAATATGGGCTGGAGTTGCCCTGGGCATTCGGCTCGCCATTGGGTGCATTGAAGTCGGGCCGCTCCTGCAGCGGGTCAAACTGGCGGCTGAACCATACCCTGCCCCAGTCGGCGCTGTTCTGGCCAAAGCCCAGCTGCGCGCCGGCGCTCAGCACATGAGCGGTCCGGCGCGGTCCACCGCTGATTTGCTTCAGAAAAGCGCCGCCCAAATGGGCCTTGTTTTGGGAAAAGCGCGCTGTGCCTGCTTCGTCGTGCAGCGCTCCCACGCCTATGGCAAAGTGGTCGTAAGCGCCTACGTCAAAGCGCACGTCGGCTGCCGCCGAATAGGTGCGAAACGGCACGGGCGACAGGATGCTGCTCCATTGGTCGCGGTAGTTGGCCGTGGCGCGCCAGCGGCCTTCGAAGGCACCCGTAAGCGCCGGATTGAGGTTCCACGGCGAGGCGTAAAACTGCGAAAAACGAGCGTCTTGCCCCAACAGGCCGGACACCAGAAGCAGCCAGAACATCCCTGTGGCCAGAAGTCGAAATGCCATAAACCCAATGCGCGCCTTTGTTTAGCGCCGCCAAAAGTAGGGCTTATCCGGCACTCCCGCCGCCAGTAACATTGCCTTTGAAGCGCGAACTCATGGGCGCAAATTCCTGAGAAACCGCATATGCCAGGGCCGCAGTGGTCAATACCGTTGGTTTTCAGTGGTCGAGAAAAAAAGCGGCTGCCTGGAGGGAAGCCCGGGCAGCCGCAAGGCGGATTGAAAAAGAAAAGCGCAGTTCACGGGATTACACGCGCTTTTTGGAGGAGGACTCAATTCCCAAAACCGTGGCCTTTCGTAGCGCATCGTTTCTGCACCTCAAAAGGCACTTTTTAAGCAGCCAAAAATGTGCCAGATAACTGCTTGCGCATTACTTTAACACCCTCAGGGCGGTCGCATTGATCAAGATAGGAGATACAACCTTGCCCTACTTTTACGAAAGCCCTACCCTTCTGGCGGAGCAATTAGCCGGGGTAAGTCCCTTGTACTCAAGGGCTTGCTCTTCTTGCAGGCCTTTTACCTCGTGTCCTGCCTGCATGGTGTTTCGGGGCTGGCCTTTTTATGGCTTGGTGGTAAAAACTCGTTTAGTCATTCTGAGAGGTGTCGCTTTCTCGTACCTCGAAGACGACACCTCCCAGGCCAAAAACCCATTCGTGGCTAACTTACCCCCTGTTAACACGCTATCCGACTCCGAAAATATCGGCAACTGTTTATTTTTGGGATGCGCAGCGCTATGGGCGACGGCTGCGTCATGCGTTGGTAACCCTTCCTCTTCACCTGAAAAAGCGTTTTTTATGAAAAAAGTCCTCGTTCTTCTATTTGTCGCGTCGTTTTTCCTCTCTGCCCTCCGTTGTCGGAAGGACGCTCCGCCTTTGCCGCCTGTTGCGCCGGCGCAGGTGGCCAGTGTTGCACAAATGAGCCAGGTCGTAGGCTGGGCGCTCTTCCGCCAGGAGCAGTTGGCAAAGCCTAAGCAAAATGTGCTGCTTTCGCCGTACAGCATCCAGACGGCGTTCTCCATGGCCGTCAACGGTGCGCGCGGAAGGACTGCCGAAGAGCTGCAGGCATTTCTGGGCTGCAGCGGGTGGGCAAATAGCGACCTTAATGCCGGCTCTCGCAACTTAGACGCGCTGCTCACCAGGCAAAGCGGGCACCCAACCGTTACGGTCGCTAACCGGTACTTCTACGACGCCGGGCGCATCACGGTAAAAGAGCCTTTCCTGCAAACCCTCCAGCAATACTACCACAGCGGCGCCGACAACCTCAACTTTAGCGCCGCCCCGGAGGCCCTCGAGCACATCAATGGCTGGGTGAAAACCAACACGAAGGGCAAAATTGACAAGATATTAGACCAGATAACGCCGCTCGATGTGGCCTTCCTCATCAATGCCCTGCATTTCAAAGCCGACTGGGCTACGGGCTTTGCCCCCCAGCTCACGCGCAAAGCGCCTTTTACCCGCGCAGACGGCTCCAAGGTGCAGGCAGACTTCGTCTATGCCGACCGCGCGTTCACCTTCGCCGCTACCTCTCAATTTCGGCTGGTGGATCTTCCCTTCCGCGACTCGACGTATAGCCTGGGCCTCATTCAGCCCGGATGGGGCAACTCAGACCCTCAGTGGCATCTTAATCTGACGCCTCAGCGCTGGCGGGCCTTGTACGATAGCATTGTCTATGGTCGGGCCGAGGTGCTCTTCCCTAAGCTGAATCTGTCCTATGAAAACGACCTGATAAGAAGCATGGAGGCGCTGGGCGTTCGGGCGCCCTTCTCCGGGCGCGATGCCGATTTCACGCCGATGGGCACAAGCCCGAGTGGCAGAAACATCGTTATCAGTCAGGTAAAGCACAAAGCCGTCCTGAACGTGGATGAAAAAGGTGCTGAGGGTGCTGCCGTAACATCCATTGGCTTTAGCCTAACCTCCGTGCCGCCCCAATTGTGGTTTGATAAGCCATTCGTGTTGGTGTTGCGGCACATTCCGACCAATACGATGCTGTTTGTGGGTTATGTAGCCGATCCAGCTTCGTAACGTGCTCCTCGTGCCACGCAGAGGCTGGCGGTTTCGACCTGGGTCGTCGGCAAATAGCTGAACGCCTACAGGCGGCGACAGATGGCGGTGTCGTCGTAAAAGGCTTAAGCGCGCACTGTTTTCAGGACAAATCGGGACATATTCGGGACAAAAGAGGAACGTCAGCACTCACCCGCAGCGCTCCGCCCACAGCTGCTCATACGTCTGAATTTGCTCCTGACACAGCGCTTGTACCGACTCTGCTGAGTAGCGCGCGTACCAGTCTGCCGTCAGGGCGACCATTTCGCTAAAGGTCAGCGCCGGTTGCCAGCGCAGGCGGTGGATGGCCTTGCTAATGTCGAGCATGAGCAGACCAGCTTCGTGCGGCTGGTTGGGCGAGGAGATGTCGCGCCAGCCGGGGTGCGCCTGCAGTTGAGGGTTTTGTTGGCGGAAGTGCCGGAAGAAGGCATCGCACACGGCGCGCACGGGCTGGATGCTGTGCGGCAAGGGGCCGAAGTTCCAGGCTTCGGCATAGCGTTCGGGTGCGTCGAGTAAGCGCTGGGCCAGCAGCAGGTATCCGCCCAAAGGCTCCAGCACGTGCTGCCAGGGGCGCACGGCGTTGGGGCTTCGGATGTCTAAAGGTTGGCCGCTTTCGAGGGCGCGCACGATGTCGGGCACGAGGCGGTATTCGGCCCAGTCGCCGCCGCCGATGACGTTGCCCGCGCGGGCCGAGGCTATGGCCGGGCTGCCGGAGCGATGAAAGAACGAGCGCCGATAGGCGGCGATGACCAGCTCCGCGGCGCCCTTGCTGGCGCTGTAGGGGTCGTGGCCGCCCATGGGGTCGAGTTCGCGGTAGCCATAGACCCACTCGCGGTTTTCGTAGCACTTGTCGGTAGTAACGAGCACAGCCGCGCGCACGCTGGGTGTTTGGCGGATGGCCTCCAGGATGTGCACCGTGCCCTGTGTGTTGGTGGCGAACGTGCCTACCGGGTCTTCGTAGCCGGGCAGCACTAAGGGTTGGGCGGCTAAGTGGAACACCACTTCAGGCTGTTCGAGGGCGAAGATGCTCAGCACAGCATCCAAGTCACGGATATCGGCCCGGTGGTCGTGCATGCGCTGGCCAATGCCGCTCAGGACGAACACGTCGCGCTCTGTGCGCGGGTCGAGCGAAATGCCCGAAAGCTGGGCGCCCAGACGCTCCAACCACAGGCTCAGCCAGGCGCCTTTGAAACCGGTATGCCCGGTAACGAGCACACGCCTGTCGCGAAAATGGAGTTCCATAGATTCCGTAGAAAAGGTAGGCCGAGCGATGCTGCTCGACCCGCCGCCTTTTATCGCCAAAGGTATGCCGAACCTGCGCCACTCAACAGCCCCAGAAACGCATTTAGACCGCTGGACGACCCTCCCAAAATGCTCTGCACAGAGCCTAAAATTTTCCACACCGAGTTATCCACACTGTGGACATTTTTTGTGCCGAATTTAAATATCTGAAAATCAAAAGTTTGAAAAAATTATCCACAATTTGTGGGGAAATTAACTTGCAGCGGCTATTGCCTTCCCTACTTTTGTGCTCACTTCCATTCCAATCCCATTCTATCGTTTTTGCCTCGGGCAAGCCCCCCTGTTTTCTTCCGGAAAAGGGGGCTTTTTTATCCACCACACGCTTCGTTGTCTTTCCCGCTGAGGTTCTTCCCATACGAGGAGCTGCGCCCTTTTTGTCGGACAACATTTTTACCACACCATACACACACGTTTTCTATGTTAAGAGAAGATATGCACGACGCGGAGCCTATTCTGGCCGACAACCCCAATCGGTTTGTGCTGCTGCCTATTCAGTACCCGGAGGTCTGGAACTGGTACAAAAAGGCGGAGGCTTCCTTCTGGACGGCTGAGGAGATTGACCTTCAGCAAGACCTGCACGACTGGGAGCACAAGCTCAACGACAACGACCGGCACTTCATCAAGCACGTGCTGGCGTTTTTCGCCGCTTCGGACGGCATTGTGAACGAGAACTTAGTGCTCAACTTCATGCGCGAGGTGCAAATTCCGGAAGCGCGTTGCTTCTACGGCTTCCAGATTGCCATCGAGAACATCCATTCGGAAGTGTACTCGCTGCTCATTGACACCTATATTAAGGATCCGCAGGAGAAGCGCTTCCTGTTCAATGCTCTGCAAAACCTGCCGTGTGTGGCGAAGAAGGGCCAGTGGGCGCTGCGCTGGATTGAGAATGCTCCGTCGTTTGCGCATCGGCTGATTGCTTTTGCTGCGGTGGAAGGCATTTTCTTCTCCGGGTCGTTCTGCGCCATTTTCTGGCTTAAGAAGCGCGGCCTGATGCCGGGCCTGACGTTCTCCAACGAGCTCATCAGTCGCGACGAAGGCATGCACTGCGACTTCGCCTGCCTGCTCTACTCCATGCTGCGCAACAAGCTGGCGCCCGAAGAGGTGCAGGCCATCATCACGGAGGCCGTCGAGTTTGAAAAGGAGTTCATTTTGGATGCCCTGCCCGTGTCGCTCATCGGCATGAACGCCGACCTGATGAGCCAGTACATCGAATTTGTGGCCGACCGCCTACTGGTGGCGCTGGGCGTGCCGAAGGTTTATGGCACAGCCAATCCGTTCCCGTGGATGGACATGATCTCCATTCAGGGCAAGACTAACTTCTTCGAAAAGCGCGTAGGCGACTACCAGAAGGCTGGCGTCATGGCCAAACGGGAAGAACAGACCTTCACTACGGAAGCCGATTTCTAATTTTTCATTAAAATAAAAAGTTTTATGGGCAAATTTGTCATTAGTAAGCGAAAAAACGGCGATTTCCAGTTCAATCTGCTGGCTACGAATGGGCAGGTCATCCTGAGCAGCGAAGGTTACACCACAAAAGCCGCCTGCCTGAACGGTGTCGAGTCGGTCAAGAAAAATGCTCAGGAAGACAGCCGCTTCGAGCGCAAGGTATCGGCCAGTGGCCAGCCTTATTTTGTATTGAAAGCCAGCAATGGCCAGGTCATTGGCCAGAGCCAGATGTATGCCTCTGAGACCACGCGCGACAACGGTATCGAGTCGGTGAAGAAAAATGCACCTGACGCCGAAATCGTGGATGAGACGGCTGAGGCCTGACCCACACCTTCCCCACACCTGAGCAAATAGCGCTCGGGTGTGGGCTGACATAATCATTCTTCAGGTAACCCTAAAATCCACCCTGCTCTACCGCACTTCGGTGGAAATGTCTATCTATTTTCTATACAAAACCTTCCAAATTCGCTACATATGCAAGTCGTAAAACGCTCTGGGCGCAGAGAAGACGTGTCGTTCGATAAAATCACGGCGCGCCTGCGCAAGCTCTGCTACGGGTTAGATGCCCGCTATGTCAACATCATTGAGGTGGCTAAAAAAGTCATCCTGGGCCTCTACGACGGCGTAACCACCGTCGAATTAGACAACTTAGCCGCTGAAACGGCTGCTACTATGGCCACCATACACCCTGACTATGCTCTGCTGGCTGCACGCATCGCCGTCAGCAACCTGCACAAAGAAACCGAAAAGACCTTCCACAAAGTCGTGCACGACCTCTATCACTACATAGACCCCAAAACCGGCGAGCGCGCTGGCCTTATCGGCGACGAGACGTTCCGCATCGTCATGAAGCACAAAGACCGGCTCGACTCAGCCATCATTCACGACCGAGACTTCGATTTCGACTACTTCGGCTTCAAGACCCTGGAGCGCTCTTATCTCATGCGCATGAACGGCAAGGTGGTGGAGCGCCCGCAGCACCTGTTCATGCGCGTGGCTGTTGGCATTCATGGCGAAGACATCGAAGCTGCCATCGAGACCTATAACCTCATGAGCGAGCGCTGGTTTATCCACGCCACGCCTACGCTGTTCAACGCCGGCACGCCCAAGCCGCAGCTGTCGTCGTGCTTCCTCCTTTCCATGACGGAAGACAGCATCGAAGGCATCTTCGAGACGCTCAAGCGCTGCGCCCTCATCTCCCAGAGCGCTGGCGGCATTGGCGTCAGCATCCACAACATCCGTGCTACCGGCTCTTACATCAAGGGCACGGGCGGCACCTCCAACGGCATCATACCGATGTTGCGCGTCTTCAACGACACGGCCCGCTACGTAGACCAGGGCGGCGGCAAACGCAAAGGCGCCTTTGCCATTTATCTGGAACCCTGGCACGCCGACATTTTTGAGTTTCTCGACCTGAAGAAAAATCACGGCAAAGAAGAGTTGCGCGCCCGCGACCTGTTCTATGCCCTATGGGTGCCCGACCTCTTCATGGAGCGCGTGAAAAACGATGAAGAGTGGTCGCTGTTTTGCCCCAATGAGGCGCCGGGGCTGTTCGACGTGTATGGGGCCAAGTTCGAGGCCCTTTACTGCCAGTATGAGCGCGAAGGCCGCCAGCGCCGCACCGTGCGCGCTCGCGAGCTGTGGAATGCCATCCTGGAAAGCCAGATAGAAACCGGCACGCCCTACATCCTGTACAAAGACGCCGCCAACGAGAAGAGCAACCAGAAGAATTTGGGCACTATTCGGTCGTCCAACCTGTGCACCGAAATCATCGAATACACCTCGCCCGATGAGGTCGCTGTGTGCAACCTGGCTTCCATTGCCCTGCCCAAGTTCGTGCGCGATGGCCGGTTCGACTTCGAGCGCCTCCACGAGATTACGCGCGTCGTTACGCGCAACCTCAACAAGGTCATTGACATCAACTACTACCCCATACCGCAGGCCGAGCGCTCCAACCGCCGTCACCGGCCCATTGGGCTGGGTGTGCAGGGGCTGGCTGATACGTTCATCCTGTTGGGGCTGCCCTTCGACAGCGAAGAAGCCCGCCGCCTCAACCGCGACATCTTCGAGGCCATTTACTTCGCCGCCGTTACTGAAAGCTGCAACCTGGCCGAAAAATATGGCCCCTACGAGACCTTTGCCGGCTCGCCCATGAGCCAGGGGCTGTTCCAGTTCGACCTCTGGGGCGTTCAGCCCTCCGACCGCTGGGACTGGGAAAGCCTGCGTGAGCGCGTCAAGCGCGTGGGCGTGCGCAACTCGCTCCTCGTGGCACCCATGCCCACGGCCTCCACCAGCCAGATACTGGGCAACAACGAGTGCTTCGAGCCCTACACCAGCAACCTCTACACCCGCCGCACCCTGGCCGGCGAGCACATCGTGGTCAACAAGCACCTCATGCGCGACTTAGTGCGCTTAGGCCTGTGGAACGAGGAAATGCGCGAAGCCATCATGGCCGCCAACGGCTCTGTGCAAGGCATCGAGGCTATACCCAAAGAGGTGCGCGACATTTATAAAACGGCCTACGAAATCAGCCAGAAGGTCATCCTCGACATGGCCGCCGACCGCGGCGCCTTCATCTGCCAGAGCCAGAGCCTCAATGTGTTCATGGAAGCGCCCACGTTCGCCAAACTGTCCTCGATGCACTTCTACGCCTGGCAAAAAGGCCTCAAAACGGGCATGTACTACCTGCGCTCGAAGGCGGCCACAGACCCCATCAAGTTTACCCTCAGCGACAAGCACCAGCAGAAATTCACTCGCTCTGCTGATGCACCGGCTACCCACTCGACCGCTGGCGGCGCCGATGCGCCTGCGCCCCAAATGGAAGCGCTGCGCGTGGAAGACCTTCAGGGCAGGGTGTGCAGATTAGACGACCCGAACTGTATCGCCTGCTCGGCTTAAGAGCAGGCCCTATCGCCGAACTATCAGACGCGCGGCCCCGAGGCGACGAAAGCGGCACGTCCCTCCGCGAAGCGGCATAAAATTGTCCTGCTGTGCCCTTCCTGTTTTCCCACCTTACGCTGCTGAGCGCTTCGGGCGCCGCCAGTCTGAACAACACCTGAACCTGATGCCGAAACCGAAGCGGGCGACCGCTTTGCCTTAATACCCAAAAATCTCCTCCAGCGTCAGTTTTTGCACCGGCCCAATGGCTTGTTGCAAGAGGCCGAAATCCACGCGGTTTTCATCGCCCAGCACCAACCAGCGCATGGGTCGGTTGGCGACGTATTGTTCGTGGAAGCGGATGAGGTCATCGGGCTTTGCTTGTTGGATGGCCTGATAGATGTCCTGCCGCAGGTCGTGGTGGAAGCCGCGGCGGCGTGTGGTGCGCCAGTTCCAGTAGATGTCGGCGCGGGTAACGCGGCTGGCGGCAATCTGGCGCAAGACGCTCTGACGGGCGTGCTCCATTTGCGGCAGCGACACGGGCATGTGGGCGAGCAATTGCTGGAAGGCTTCGACGGCCTCGCGCAATTTGTCGGGCTGTGTGCCTACGTACGCCTGGAAGTAGTGCGGCAAGCGGCGCTTGTCGGGGTTAGCATAATAGGCATAAGCGGCATAAGCCAGCGCTTTGGCCTCGCGAATTTCCTGAAAAACAATAGAAGACAGCCCATAGCCGAAGTACTGGTTGTACCACTCCGACAGTGCAAAGGCATTGCGGTCGAACGTCGGCTCGCCTTTGGCAATGAGCAGCATCTCGACCTGCACCATCGGAAAGTGCACGAAGAAGACCTGGTCGCGGCGCACGATGCGCTCGCGATAGCGGCGGGCGGGCAGGGGCGGCCGAAGCGCAGCCTGGGGGGCAAACATTTTGCGCAGACGCTGAGCGACCTGGCGCGTATTGAGCGGCCCGCAGTAAAAGCGCTCATGCTGAAACGCAGGCAGCTGGCGCAGCAGCTCCGTCAGTTCTTCAGCGCGCAGCGCCTGCAGCTCCTCGGTGCTCAGGCGGTCGGTGTAGGGCGAAAACCTGCCGTAGCGCGCATAGTTGTACAGCGCCTTGTTCAGGATGGTGCGCTTGTCTTTTTTGGCATTTGCACGGCGCAGCAAGGTGTCGGCTTTCAGGTTTTCCAGCGCCTCATCGTTGGGCTGCACGTCGGTGAGCAGGTGTTCTACCAGTGCTAAGGCTTCATCGAACGACTCCGCCAGACCGGTGAGCGACAGGTAGAAGTAATCGCCGTAGCAAGAGGCCGAAAAATGCGCACCGATGCGGTAAAACGCCTGTTGCATTTGGGCCGGCGAATAGCGCGACGTACCCAGATAGGGCAAATAGCTGGCCGCCAGTGAAAGGCGGCGGTCGCTGCTCTTGCCCATTTCAAAAATGAAGTACAGTCGGAACAGCTGACTGTCGGGCTGTTGCACCGTGCGCAGCGTCAGCCCGGGCGCCAGCCGAAGGGTGCGGAGGGCTTTCTTAAAGTCCACAAATTCCGGCTTGATTTCCGGAGTTGTTTTTTGCAAAAATTCCTGCGCGAAGGCCGAAAGGTCGGTGCGATTGAGTTCTACCGGTGTGATGGGGGGTTTTTCCACCTTCATCACCGAGGGGTCGTCGCCGTGGTGTTTGTAAACGGCCACGTAGTTGTCGGGGCGCAGGTGCTGTTGGGCAAAGGCCACAATGTCGGCCTTGGTGAGGCGCTCTAAGCGTTTCCAGCGGTTGACCATTTCGGCCCAGGGCAGCCCGGAGACGAAGGCAGCCGTGATGGCGCTGGCGCGTCCGGTGTTTTTCTCGAATTGGCGGATTTCCGACAGTTTGAGGTCTTTCACGACGGCTTGCGGGAGCCAGTCTTCAAACGCTCCCTGGCGCAGGCGTTCGATTTGCTCCCACAGCAGGGCTTCCACGTCGGCCAGGGCCTGGCCCTCACGCGGTTTGCCGTAGAGGATGAGGCTGCCGTACTCTTCGTACGTGCGCGGGAAAGCCGAGGCTTCCAACACGCGCTGGGCCTGGATGAGGTTCAAATCGAACAGACCCGCCTGATAGTTGTGCAGCATGCCGGCCACTACGGGCAACAGGAGTGCCTCTTTGGAGCGCGCACCCGGGAAGCGCCAGCCCATTTCGAGCCAGGCCGCCTCCTGGCCATACACATCGCGCTGGATGCGGGCCGTCAGCGCTGGCTGAGGCGGCGGGTTGAAGGGCGGCAGGGTCTTGGGCGCAAAATGCCCGAAATAGCGCTCGGCCAACAGCACCGCCTGGTGCGGGTCGAAGTCGCCGCACAACACGATGGCCATGTTGTTGGGCACGTAATACTGGTCAAAGAAGCGGTAAATGTTCGTCTGCGATGGGTTTTTGAGGTCCTCCCCGCGGCCCAGCGTCGTATGTGTGCCGTAGGGGTGCGTGGGCGTCAGCGCCTCCTGCATGGCCTTGAGCGTCTTGCGGAAGTCGCGGTCCTGGCTGATGTTGTACTCCTCGAAAACCGTCTCCAATTCGGTGTGGAACAGCCGCAACACGGGCCGGCGGAAGCGCTCGCTTTCCAGCGCAAACCAGCGCTCCAGCTCGTTGGAAGGAATGTCGTTGACATAAACCGTTTGCTCCACCCACGTGTAGGCGTTGGTGCCGCGAGCGCCCATAGCACTGACCAACTTGTCGTATTCGTTGGCAGCCACGTAGCGCGCTGCCTCGAACGACAGGCGGTCAATTTCGGCATACAGCGCCCGCTTTTTTTCCGGGTCTTGCTCGGCCCGGTGTTGCTCGAACAGTTGCTCGATGCGGTCGAGCAGCGGCTTTTCTTTTTCCCAATCCAGACTGCCCAGCCGGTCGGTGCCCTTGAACATCATGTGCTCAAAGTAGTGCGCCAGCCCGGTGGTGTCGTCCGGGTCGTGTTTCGAGCCGGCTCGAACGGCAATTTCCGTGTAAACGCGCGGTTCGTCGCGATTAACCGACATAAACAGCCGCAAGCCGTTGCTCAGCGTGTATTGCAGCACGCCAATGGGGTCGTGCGGAACAGTAGTGAAGGTCGGGTGTGCTATGGAATGTGAGGTCATGGATGTGCTCTGTTTTGAGTGAAGGGCGAAAGTACAGCAGTTTGCGTCGCCCACACTGCAGAATGTGGCCAATAGACAAACGGAAGGGTTTTTTGTTTGAAAATGCCGCCAGATAGCACCTTTGCGCACAACTACTTCCGCCACCGAAGGTGTAGTTTTGTAAAGGTTTTTGAAAAAGAAGAAATGGCGATGAAGATGAGGTTTGCGCTCTGGCTGTGGTGTTGGGCTGTTCTTTTGCAGGCTCAGAGCCCTTCTCGTCCTGCGCTCAAATGCGCGCCCGGGCTAAATGCCGGCGAAAAGCGCGAGTATTTTACGCTTCTGGTCAGTGATGTGGCTGCTTTCGAGCGTCGGCTGCTGACCGTAGCGCCGCGGGCACACATCCTGAGCCGATACGAGCCGGCGGGCACCGTGGCGCTTTATTGCCCGCCCGAAGCGTTCTGGCGGCACGTGGCTCTCCTGCCCGAAGTGCAGGTGGCTGATGTCGGATACGCCACAGCGGAGCCGGAGCGGGCCGTGCCGGAGCACAGCCTCTCGCCCAACCACATCTACGCCGTCCACCGGCAATACCCTGACCTGGATGGGCGCGGAGTCGCGGTATCGGTCAAGGAATGGCGCTTCGACTCCACCGACGTGGACTTGCGCGGGCGCGTGCTGCTGACCGGACGTTCTGCCCCCCAAACAACAGAGCACGCCACACTGATGGCTACCCTCATTGCCGGCGCCGGCACCTCAGACCCTCGCGCGCGCGGCGTGGCGCGTGGCGCCCGGCTGCTGTCTTCTTCCTTCATTGGCCTGCTGCCCGACGCCGACACAGACTACGAGGTCTGGAACATCCACGTGCAAAACCATTCCTACGGCTCCAACATTGAAAATTATTACAGCCCGAGCGCGCTGGCCTACGACGTGGCCTGTGTGCGGCATCCGGAGCTGCTACACGTGTTTTCGGCGGGTAATGCGGGCGATAAAACCCCCACCATCGGCGCCTATGCCGGCATTGGCGAATGGGCCAACCTGACCGGCTCGTACAAGATGGCCAAGAACATCCTGTTGGTAGGGGCCACAGATAAATCCGGCGTATTGCGCTCCACCAGCTCGGCTGGCCCTGCCTACGACGGACGCCTGAAACCCGACCTGGTGGCTTACGGCCCCGGCGGAACCTCCGAGGCCGCTGCTTTGGTGTCAGGGGTTGCTGCCTTAGTGCGCCAATGTCTGCTGGAACAGCGCCAGGCGCAGCCCACCTCCGACCTGCTGCGCGCCGTACTGCTGGCCGCCTGCGATGAAGCGGGCGCTCCGGGCCCCGATTACCGAAGCGGGCATGGCATCCTCAACGGACGAAGAGCCATCGAAGTGGCCCGCCAGCAGCCGTTGTGGCAAGGCACCCTGGCGCAGGGGCAACAGGTACAGTACACGCTCGACGTGCCTGCCAATACGCATCGCCTGCGCGCCGTGCTGTGCTGGAACGACCCACCCCCTCCTCCGCTGGCGCCCAGGGCGCTTGTCAACGATTTGGACTTGACGCTCATCGCCCCGGACGGGCAGACCTGGCAACCGTGGGTGCTCAGTACCTACCCCCATGCCGACTCCCTGAACCAGCCCGCCCGGCGCGGCGTGGATACCCTTAACAACACGGAAGTCATTGACCTGTACGCGCCCATGCCCGGCGCATATACGCTGCGCGTGTCGGCGCGTACAGCGGCCACTGCTGAGCAATCGTTTGCCGTGGCCGTCTGTACGGAGGTCGCCGGGCACCTGGAGTGGAAAAGCCCAACAGCCAACGAACCGGCAGTCGCTGGCCAAACCCTGACTCTGCGCTGGCAACACTCGTACCCTGCCGCCACCCACGCCGCCCTCCAGTGGCGCGCTCTGCCCAATGGGCCGTGGATCACGCTCCGCGACAGCCTGCCCTTGCGCCGGGGAGAGGCCTCCTGGAACCTGCCTACTGCTGCCACCGCCGCCCAGGTGCGCATGGTTGTCGGAAACGACCAATGGCTTTCCGATACCTTTCTCATCGCCCGGCCTGTGCGCCTGTACGTGGATGCCTATTGCCCCGACTCGCTCCTGCTGCGCTGGAATGCCGCACACCCGAATGCCCGCTATCGCCTCTGGGGGGTTGGGCCGCTTTACTTAGAGCTATTGCCCGTGCTCACCACCGACACCGCCCTCGTTCTATACAAAAACCTTTTCCCACAGAGCCACCTGGCCGTCTCTGCCCTGCTCGACGGAGCCGAAACACTGCCCTCTCCCGCTCCGCAGATGAGCGCACAAGGCGTCGGCTGTTACCTGAACGCCCTCATTGCCTTGCTCGACGAAACGCGCCGAAGCGTGGCCTTGCAACTCTCCTTAGGCTCCCTGTACGGTGTGGAGGAGGTTTTCTGGGAAAAATGGCGCGCCGGAAACTGGATTGCCTGGCGTCAGGAAGCGCCTTCGGGGCTGCAAATGGAAGCGGAAGACCCCGACGTCTCAAACGGTACCAACACCTATCGCGTCCGTTTGCGCATGGCTAATGGCGCTACTCCTGCCACCGCGCCTGTTGCTGTGTACTACGCCGGTCCTGCGGGGGCGCTGGTGTACCCCAACCCGGCCCACGCTGCCCGAACGACGCTTACCCTCCTGATAGCCAGCGAACATGTGCCCGCGCGGTGGCAACTCTACGATGCCTTCGGGCGCATTATTGCGGAAAAACCCATCGAGGACGTGCACACCACCTGGGCCTTACCCCCCCTGCCGCCTGGCTTTTATGCCTGGGCTTTCACCCAAAACACTCAAACGGTGGCTCGTGGCTTTTTAGTCGTAAAGCCCTGAAACAGACGAGGCGACCGGAGTCTCCTCCCGTCGCCTCGCACCGCATTCCGCTTCGGCCTGAAAGACCATCAATACAAGTAGTTGAGCGCCGTCCGGTCGTTGGTGTTGAACGGACGATTGACGCCGTTGCTGATGCAAGCCAGCATCCAGGAGCCGGCATCTGGCCCCGTGGGCGTGCCCGGAATGTGCACCGCACCCACGCCGTTGTTTTCCTGGCCTTCATTGCCGCCCGAACCACAGCTATACGCACGGTTCATGTAGTCCGTATGGCGGAAGCCAATGCAGTGGCCAATTTCATGGGCAAACACGGTGGTCAGTGTGTTCACGTCCCAGTTGCGGTACTGACGATTAAACTGGATTTCCGGATACGGGTTGCCGCCGCTGGGAAAGCCAGCCGCTGCGATGAAGGAGCCACCGTTGACAATTTTGATGACGATATTGCCGCCGCTGGACACCCGCTGAAACGTCAGCTGTAAATTCTCTGCATTGTAGCGAGCAATAGCCGCATTGATGGCGTTGTTAAGGTTGGTCGTGAGTGAACCGGAAGTGCTGATGGTAATCGTGCGCGGCAGACCCGTTACTAAGTTGAACGTGCGGTACTGTTCTTCCTGAGCAATAATCAGATTTGGGCTGAGGCTCAGGTCGGCGTCCAGGTCTTGCTTGCGCAAAAAGATATCGCCCTCGACGATGTAGCCATCCTCATGGACATAAGCGTCCTTGGGGCTGAAGCCTAAGCGGGCGATTTTCGCCTTCACGTCTTCAGGTACAGTGGGGAGCAGTTCCTCGGCGCCGTTGTCGCGCACGCAGGAGTAGATGCCGGCCGAAATGACAGCGGTCAGGGCAATCAAAAGGAGACGTTTGAGCATAACACAGACAGTTTGAGTTTTAGATAAAGAAAGAGCAAAGCAGTAGCCGAAACGGGTGAGCAAAAGTAGATAAATTCACAGCCCGCAGCTATTTTTATTTCTTTGGCCAAAAGCAGCAAAAAAGGTCTGTGCGGGCGCGAGTATCTTTGGACGGGAGCAAACGACAGGGTTTTCCCCTCTCATTTTTCTATAAAACACACACGCAAACCGCTTATTGACTATGCAGATTGGCAACAAAGTTTTCGTCGTAACGGGCGCAGGCAGCGGCATTGGCCAGCAGCTGACGGTGCAGCTTATCCAGAAGGGCGCCCGCGTCATTGGTCTCGACCTGAAGGAGGCCTCGCTGGCACAGACGAGAGCACTGACGGGCGGCGATGATGCGCGCTTTCGGGGTGTTGTGCTGGACATTGCCGACCGGGAGCGCGTGCAGGCCTTTGGCGCCGAAGCGCCGGCTATCTTTGGTGCTGCGGATGGCCTCATCAACAACGCCGGCATCATTCAACCCTTCCGGACGGTGCAGGAGTTGTCGCTGGAGACCATCCATCGGGTAATGAATGTCAATTTTTACGGCGTGGTGTATCTGACCAAAGCGCTGCTGCCGCACTTGCTGGAGCGCCCGGAAGCGCATATTGTCAACGTTTCCAGTATGGGCGGCTTTTTGCCCGTGCCCGGCCAGAGCGTGTACGGGGCCTCGAAGGCTGCGGTCAAGTTGCTCACCGAAGGGCTTTACGCCGAGTTGCTGAACACCCGCGTGCGGGTAACGATTGTGATGCCAGGAGCGGTGGCCACCAACATTGTTGAGAATTCGGCCATAGACGCTCCGCCCACTTCGGGCGATAGCAGCCGTTTCAAGGCGTTGCCTGCCGAGCGGGCGGCTGCCATCATTGTGCGGGCCATCGAGAGGAATGCCTTCCGCGTGCTGGTGGGGTCTGATGCCTCGTTCATGGACCGCCTCTATCGGCTGGCGCCCCGGTACGCCGTTCATTTCATCACGCGCCAGATGCAGAGCCTGCTGAAGAAGTAGCGGCCTGCTTCGGGGCGTCTCTATTGCTGGCGCGGGCGACGCGCAAGGGTATCTACCGTTAGTTGCTGACGCAATTCAGGGCGAATGCCCTTGACTGTGGCGCCTGTTCGGACGGATTGCTCGATGATTTTCAGGGCTTTGGCGGTGTCGCCTTTCTGGATTTCGGCTTCCACGGCGATTTGGATAGCTTCGGTATTGCGCGGGTTTTGGCGCAGCACTTCCGTGGCGTGCTGGGCAGCGCGGTCGGCATCGCCTAAGGCTAAGTTGGCTCGGGCGGCGCCGATGCGCACCTTGGGGTCGCGCGTTTGCGTGGCTTTTCGCTCCAATTGGTCGCGCCGCACTTCTAAGGCGGTGATGCTATCGCGTACCTGGCGGTTGCGCTCTTCCAGATGCTCGACGGGTATAGCGCCTTCGCGGCGGGCTTGTTCAATTTCTTTTTTGGCCTTTTCGGGCTGGCTGCTTTTCAGGAAGGCCTCGATGCGCGCCTGGCGCAGGGCGGGCAGCAGGGTGGTATCCAGCACTGGCACGGCCTCCAGGTCGCGCGCAGCGGCTTCGTAGCGTTCCGTTTGCAGCAGGAGGGCGCCGCGTTTGAGGTGGGCCGTGGGGCTGTTGGGGTAATGCTCCAGCACCCTGTCGTATTCGGCGATGGCCTTTTCCGGCTGGTTGGTCTGGATGTAGTGGTCGGCCAGCAGAAAGGCGGTGGTAGTGTCTATGGGCGTCGGGGCATTTTTGTCGGTAGTCGTCAGGGCAGCCACGTCTTCTTGCAGCGCCCGGAGGGCTTCGGGCAATACGGCTACGCGCCGGAAGTTGGACAGGGCGATGTAAAGCATGCGCGCGATAACGGGTGGTTCGCTGCTCAGGGCGGCTTCTTCGGTGGTGGCCAGCAGGCGCGACAGCGTGGTGTCGGAGGTCGTTGTCCCTTGCCCGGCGCCCACCAAGCGGTAGCGTACATCTAAGGCGAGGGTGCCGTCGGGGCGCTGGCGCACTTTGCCCCACACGAGCATCTGCGCATCGCATCTTCGGGCCAATTCGACGGCCTCCGCGGAGTTGGGATAGTTGTTTTCGATGTCGAAACGCCGGTGGACGGCGGCAATAGCTTCGGTGCGTAGTTGTGGGCTGCGCTCGATCCAGTCGTTGAGCTCGTCCATAATGTCTATGGCTGGGTCATACTCCTTGCTGGCGCCCATGAAGGGCAGGATGAGCACGCGCACGCGGGCGGCGTCGCTGAAGCGCGGGCAATCTTCGGTTGTTTGTAGATAAAACCAGATGCCTGCACCGGCGACCAGCAGGGCTGTCAGCCCGCCTATCAGGTAGTAGCGCCAGGTGCGCGAACGCGGTTCTTCAGGCGAAGCGCTCAGGGTCGTCCGGCCCGCCTCCGCCAGACCTATGACTTGCAAGGCTTTGTCGGTCAGCTGGTTGTAGGCCCGGCGTGCCTCTTCGCCGGAGAGCGTCCCTTTCAGTGCTTCTGCCTTCACCTGGTACAATTCGGCCTGATTGATTCGGACGATGCGGGCCAGTTCGGCGTATTCGGGCGATTGCGCCAGCCATTGCGCCAGTTCGTCGTAGGCGGCCTCCAATTCGCCCTGGCTAAGGCGCTTTTTAATCGAGTCGAGTGCTTGCTTGTTCGCCATAGGGCAGGGTAGGATTAACAGAGCAGGGAGAGCGCACGCTTACTGGGGCGTCCGCAATAACGGATAGAGCACTTGCCAGACGTTTTCGCTGACGATGCGATGCCCCGCGGCGTTAGGGTGGATGCCGTCGGGCAGGTTCAGGTCTGGTTCGCCGCCGACGCCTTCCAGCAGGAAAGGTATAAGGGTGGCTTGATTGGCCGATGCTAAGTCGCGGTACATCTGAGCAAATGTTTGCGTGTACTCTGGCCCCAGGTTGGGCGGGGCCAGCATTCCGGCAATAACGATGCGGCAGGCCGGATATTTGGCGCGCACCTGGTCCATGATGGCCTGCAGGTTTTCGCGCGAAGCCTCTAAGGGTAGCCCGCGCAGGGCGTCGTTACCACCCAGTTCGAGCACAAAGATGTCCACGGGTTGCTGTAGAACCCAGCTCACGCGGCTGCGCCCGCCCGCCGTTGTCTCGCCGCTGTTGCCGGCATTGACGCAGACGTATGGCAACCCCAGGCTGTCTATTTTTTGCTGGATGAGTGCCACGAAGCCCTCTTCCGGCGAGAGGCCATACGCTGCAGTGAGGCTGTTGCCAAAAAATAAAATCACCCGCCGCGTTTGCGACGTATCCGCAGCAGCACCTTCTGCCGCCGAAGGTGATGTGTTGGAGGAGCGGCGGCATGCGCCATAGGCAAAAGCAAGAGACGCTATTGCCGCCAGGAACACGACTCGATAAAGCATATCACAAAAACAGGTGTATCGGCAAAAGGCTCAGCAGGGCTGAAGGCTATAGCTCACTCTTTGCGCACCACCGGAAGTTTGCGCGCTTCCCAGGCCAGCATGCCGCCTTCCATGTTGGCCAAGTTCTGATAGCCCTGTGCCACGAGCATGTCGTAAGCGCGACGGCTCCGATTGCCCGAACGGCAGGCCAGGATGACCTGCTGGTCGCGCGGAATGTCTTGCAGGCGATTGGCCAGCTGGCTCAGCGGCACATTGCGGTAGTTCTTGACGCGATAGGCGACTTCGGCTACCTCATCGGGTTCGCGTACGTCAATGAGCAAAACGCCTTTTTGTGTCAGGGCATACGCTTCTTCCACCGTCAGCGATGCCTTCGGGCTGACGAAGGATTTTTTAGACTGGCAGGCTGCCGCCCAAAGCAGCCCATAAAGCAGGGCGAACAAGAAGAGTGTACGCATGGTAAGAGGTCGGTGATTTCTACCTGTGGATGTTCGGGTAGTATCTTCAAGGCATTTGCCCGATGAATGCTATTAGACCAAAAACACGGCTAAAATGCCGTTGATACAGGTACGTTTTCTGCCAAAAAACGCTACGCATCCACTCGAAATTTGAAGCCGACGCCGTGAATGTTTTCGATTTTAATGCGTTCGTCGCGGCTGAGGTATTTGCGCAGGCGGGAGATGAAAACATCTAAGCTGCGGCCCAGGAAGTAGTCGTTTTTGCCCCAGATGGTTTCCAGGATGAACGAGCGTTTGACGAGTTGGTTGCGGTGTTCGTTGAGCAGGCGGAGCAGGTCGGCTTCTTTTTGGGTGAGGGTTTCGCCTTCTTCGCCGTCGTAGGAGAGCAGGAGGTTGCCGTAGTCGAACCAGTATTTGCCGATGGGTACCCGTCCGGTAGGGCGGTTGGGTTCTCCGAAACCCGAGCGGCGCAGGAAGACATGCACCTTGAGGATGAGCTCTTCGATACTGAAGGGCTTCACCATGTAGTCGTCGGCGCCGATTTTGAGGCCTTTCAGGCGGTCTTCGCGCATGGTTTTGGCCGACAGGAAGATGATGGGCACCTCCTGGTCGCGCTTGCGGATTTCGGTGGCCAGGTCGAAGCCGTCCACCTCGGGCAGCATGACGTCCAGAATGTAGAGGTCAAACTTCTGGCCGGACTGTATGGCCTTCAAAGCTTCGCGCCCGTCGGTGATGTGGGTTACCTGAAAGCCCTCGCGTTCGAGGTTGTCGCGGGTAACGTAGCTGAGGCTTTCGTCATCTTCTACGTAAAGCAAATGCGGCACAGGTGCTGACATAGTAGCGGCAGAGGGATGGTTGGTCTGACAATAGATGCCGCAAACTTAGCGCAAAACGCTTTTTCGGCGTGGGCGGGCCGGCGGTTTCCATCGTTTTTGCACCTGCATGGGCTATTCGGTGAAAAATTCACCCCCGACTCGGCAAAGCCCAATGGCAGCCGGCCATCTTTCGCGTTTCATTTTTCACCTTTCGAGGGCGGCAGCACCACGGTAAACGCGCTTCCCTTGCCGACCTCGCTGCGTACCTCTACGGAGCCTTTGTGGGCTTCCACAATGGCTTTGACGTAGCTGAGGCCCAGGCCAAAGCCTTTGACGTCGTGGAGGTTGCCTGTGTGGACGCGGTAGAACTTGTCAAAGATGTGCTTGCGGGCTTCCTTGCTGATGCCGATGCCCTTGTCTTCGACAGTAATGGCCACACCGCCGTGGGGCAGGTCGCGCGTGCGGACGGTGATGTCGGGTTTTTCCGGGCTGTACTTGTTGGCGTTGTCGAGCAGGTTGTGGATGACGTTGGCTAAGTGCGTGGCATCGCCCTGGACGATAGGCCGCGTGGCCTGCAGGTCGAGCTTGAGTGCCCCTTCGCGTTTTTCCACCTGAAGGCTGAAGTTTTCGGCGGCCTGCTGGATGAGGGCATGCAGGTTGACTTCGGCGATGCGGAGTTGTATTTCGTTGCGGTCCAGCTGCGCAATTTGCAACACGCGCTCGACCTGGCTGTTCATGCGGCGGTTTTCCTGGCGAATGATTTCAGCAAAGCGCCGAATGCGCTCAGGATCCTGAATGACCATAGGGCTAACGATACTATCGGTCGCCAGCGAAATGGTGGCAATCGGGGTTTTGAACTCGTGGGTCATATTATTGATGAAGTCCGTCTTCATCTCCGACAGTTTCTTCTGTCGGTAAATGACCTGGATAGTGTACCAGAAGGAGAAAAGGATAATGCCGGTAAAAATAATAGAAAGCACCAGGCTTTGCCAGACGGAGCCGAGTACTAAGCGGGTGCGGTCAGGGAAGTAAATGGCTAAATAGCCCGGCGACTCGACGTCTTTAGGGAATAGAGCAACGCGATAAGGGGAGTTGTAGAGCGACGTGGCGCCTTTGGCCATGAGATGAGGCGTGTTTTCGGTAACGACGTAGTAACCGTTCATAATGACAAAGCTGCTGCGGGCCTTGGAATAGACGCCGTACTGGTAAGGGGCATCAATGCCGCGGCTGCGGAGTTCTTCGCGCAGCGACTGGTCGAGCAGGTCAAGCGGAACGCGCTCGGCCAGCGGGCGGGAGTCCACCAGTTGGCTGACTTTCATGTACTCCCACAGGGTGGTGTGGTCTTCAAAGGAACGAGCCGGGTCGCCGGCAAAGTCGGGCAGGCTATCGGTACGGGCAATGCGCCGGGTAGCCTGGCCGCTCTCGAAGTATTGGGCGGCGCGGCGCAGATTGCGGTTGAAGTCGGAGGAGGACTTAAAAGTGGCCCTCAACACTTCCAGTGCGGTGATGTCCTCGTAGTATTCGATTTTATCGGCGACGCGGTTGAGGATGGCATAGACGTTTTTATCGAACTGCTCTTCGTTGAGGCGGATGTTCCAGCCTATCCAATAGATTTGCATGCAGATGATGCCGATGAGGGCGGCGGTCATCATGCCGATGATGAGTCGGATGCGCAGTGGGTTCATGTTGCTTGCGAACGGGCAAAGGCGCGCCGCCGGTGGTGGGTATCCAGGTTTGGCGGCGTTTTAGCGCTTGTTTCGCGCCCGGGTTTGGTGGGCGAAGATACGCACGTTTTGGCGGCAGTGGTACCAGTGCAAACCTTCAGCGCCTAAGGCGACACCGAGCGCCAGGCCGGTAAGAAGGTGTTGGAGCGCCAGGGCTACATCGTCGTAGAGACGAAAGAAAGGCCGCACCACAAACAGTTCGGCGGCGGCTACGGCCAGGGCAGCGAAGACGAGGCCCATGCAAACGGCCCACGCGCGCTTCAGCCAGGGCGGACGCTGATGGAGCAGGCATTTGCGCAACAGCTGCCACCCCGAACGATTGGAAGGGTAGAGCTTGAGGTACTCGCGCAGCACATGCTCGGCGGCAGGCCATTGCCGCTGCTGCACCAGTGCTTCGGCTTTGCACGAGAGCAGCCGCGCCAGAATATCCTGCCCGCCCCAATGGGTCATGTTTTGCAGGATAACCTGTTCAATCAGAT
Organism: uncultured Saprospiraceae bacterium; assembly: GCA_964646615.1. Lineage (GTDB taxonomy): Bacteria > Bacteroidota > Bacteroidia > Chitinophagales > Saprospiraceae > M3007. The sequence continues at coordinate 24,257 of CAZYEV010000034.1, read as the reverse complement.
GGTCCAGCATGACGATGGCTTGCCCATATAGCCCTACGGAGCATAGCGCCTCGGTGTAGGTATAAGCGCAGTCGAAATACTCGCTGTCGTCCAGCGTGCGCAGTTCGTCTTCGTGTTGTTCAAAATAGCGAATGATGCCGTGGTAGTCCGCGGCATCAATCGCTTTGAAGTTCCGATACAGGCGCAGGCGCTGAGCGGGCAGGTACGCCATGGCAAACTGAAGTCATTTAAAACCGGTAAAATGCTACGGGCATATTGTCGTCGAAGGCACCAGTGAGCACTGGGTTCTGGACGTTGGCCGTGTATTCGCGCACTTTGACGCGCACGTAGCTGTACAACTCGCGAATGGTGATAATGTTGTCGCTGTTGGCATTGGCTTCGCCCCGCATGCCGCGCAATAAATAATAGGTGAACACCCCCTGGCGCAAACCGTGGTCTTCCAACGATAATTCTTCACCTTTAGAGGACATGAGCAGGGCAATGCCTCCCGTGGACTCCTCAAAGGCCTGGTAGTAGCGGCTGAGCGACACCGGTGCTGGCCCTTTGGCTGCCAGTCCGTAGTTGAGTGTACCGCTGTGGCAGGCGTCGGCGATGCACAGTTTGTGCTTGGCCTGGCTTTGCAGCAGGATTTGCTTGATTTCCTCGTGGCGCAGTTTGTTGTTGAAACCGTCGTAGTCCACAGGCAGGAAGCAGCCTTCGAGGCCGTGCCCGCTGAAGAAGAAGAGGATGACGTCGTTTTTATCAGCCTTGAGGAAGTACTGGCGCATGGCGCGCAGGATGTTTTCGCGCGTGGCGTTTTCGTCCACCAGCACGACAATCTGGTCGTCGGGCAAAGCGCCGCCTTCGGGGCTTTTGAGGAAGGAGTAAAAGCGGTAGGCGTCGTCGTCGGTGTAGCGCAGTGAGGGCATAGCGGTGTAACGCCCTACACCTACTACAACGGCGTAAATCTTGACGCCCTGGGTAGCCTCTACCCGCACCGGGTTGTTGGGCAAGACCTCTTCTGAGGCCAGCTCGTGCATGACGTGGCCGTTGACCCATACGGCACCGGTAGCGCGGCGGCCTGAGTAAAGCACCCCCTGCCCGTTCGGGGCGCCATTGGCCCATTGGCCTTCGTAGCGGTCGCCGCTGGCGTAGTAGCAGATGCCTTTGCCCAATGGCACGCCATTTTGAAACTCGCCTATCCAGCGCGAACCGTCGGGATAGTCGTAGTAGCCCGTTCCGCTGCGGCAGAAAGTGGTATTGCAGTTGCGCAGCCCGGCAATGTTGTTGCGACCGGTGTTATTCGCGGTATTGGCCGTAGTAGAAGACGTGTTCGCAGAGGTATTTGCGGCACCATTCGCAGGCGAGGCAGTGCTGCTGGCCCGCGTCTGGAGCTTGCCGGCTACCCAGATGCCTTCTTCTACCTGGCCATTCCGATGTACCAGCCGACCCTGGCCATTCTTCTTATTCTCTTTCCAGCTGCCAGTATAGTAAGCATTGTCGGGGTAGTACATGGTGCCCTGACCGTCAAACTTACCGAATTTAAATTCGCCTTCGTAGCGTTCTTTAGAGGCAAAGTAGTAAGTGCCCTGTCCATGCGGCTGGCCGGCCTGCCATTTGCCGACGTAGCGGTCGCCATTTTTAAATACGTAGGTGCCTACACCATTGAAGCAATCGCCCTCAACACACTGGGCGGAGAGATTTTGGGACATGCCCATCAACAGGGCAAGCGGCGGGAGGATGAACAAAATAAGACCCTTCATAGGAGTGCGATTTTGGATGGATGGTTAAAACGAACATTAAAACGTGAGAAGGGTGCAAATACTGTTAAGCAAAGATTAAAGGCCATGCACCTGGGCCTCGAGGTGCGAAGGTCGTAAAAGCGTTTGAGCCGACACGTGTACGGGCAACATCGCTGTTTTTCCGAATACTGTGCCAGATGCGCTACGTAGTGCCTTGCGCTGTACCTTTGCGTTCGGCTAAGAAACACCTTTATCACTGATTTTCAAATTTTTAAACAAGCAGGCCATGCTCAAAAAAATCCTTTTTTTCGCATCTGTTGTCGCGTTGCTTTCGGCGTGTGGGCAGCAACCTTCCAACTCGGGCAATGCCCAGGCGCCTGAAGTGGAGCAAAGTTTTGGCGCTCCGACCACGCCGGACGGCGCTATTCCTTACACAGAACTGGCCGCGCGAATGGGCGATCGAGACTCTTTGCCCGTCAAAATCATCGGTCGCGTAGGTGAAGTCTGCCAGAAGAAGGGCTGCTGGATGACCATCGTCGCCGAGGGCACCGACCTGCCCGAAATGCGCGTAACGTTCAAAGACTACGCTTTCTTTATGCCCAAAGATCTGGCTGGCAAGCGCGTTATTATTGACGGCTTTGCGTACATCTCCGAAACCTCTGTAGAGGAGCTGCGCCACTACGCCGAGGATGCTGGCAAGTCGCCCGACGAAATTGCTGGCATTACCGAACCGCTTCGCGAAGTGGCTTTCGAGGCTGCCGGAGTACTGGTGTTGAAAAATTAAGGGCCTATTGGCCTACTTGACGCCCTTTCGGAGGTCTGACAGGGACCTCGAAAGGGCGTTTTCAGTACTTCATATCGCGCACGCCGGTTACATAAAACATCTCCATAGGTGCCTTATTTTTAGCGGAGATGAGGCCGCGGGGATGCCACTCAAATTCATATTTGGCTTTCCAGTAGGCGCTTTCGCTGACGTTAACGCGCCCTGGCTCGCAGGCCTCTTCCACGCGAGCGGCAATGTTGACGGTGTCGCCCCAGATGTCATAGGCAAACTTCTTTTCACCCACCACGCCGGCCACGACCGGGCCAGTGTGGATGCCGACGCGCGCTTCAAAGTAAGGCAAGCCCTGAGCCATGCGTTCCGCTTTGCGATGGAGCAAGAAGTCCTGAATCTGCAAGGCCGCCTTCACCATATCGGATGGGCTGGCGTTCTTGTCTGATAACAGACCACTGGCGCAGATGTAGGCATCGCCCACGGTCTTGATTTTTTCAATGCGATATTGCCCAATAATGTGGTCGAACGTCCTGAAACAGTGGTCTATTTCTTCCACCAGCTGCTCTGGAGTCAATCGCTCGGCCACATGGGTGAAACCGACAAAGTCCACGAACATAACAGTAGCGTCCTCATGCTTTCGAGGAGCTACTCTTTTTTGTACTTTCAACTCCTGGGCGATAGCAGGGGGCAGAATATTGAGTAGCAGTTCCTCACTGCGCTGTCGCTCTTCTTCGATGGTTTTATTTTTTTTGGCCAGCTCTTTTGCCGTGCGCTGCTTGCTCTGATAAAGCATAAAGAGCAATGCTGCAATAATCAGAATAACGGCTGAAATGACGAGCAGCAAGTTGCGGGCTGCCTCCGACCTCTGGCGCTCCACTTCCAGTTGGGCGGCGATAGCCTTTTGTTTTTGAATTTCGCGCTCCTGCTGGGCTTTAATCATAGAGTCGAGCATCTGGCTTTCCGTCATCGTTTTCAGCAGGCGGTTTTTGACTTTTTCTAAGGAGTCGGCCTGTCGTCGGGTTTCCGAAATTTCGGCTTCGCGCTTGCCTAATTCCTGCTGCGAGAGGGTCTGTACCTGTTGTATTTGCTGTTTATACGTGGTCTCTATTTCCTGGGTTTTACCGGTCAGTTGAGCGATTTGCTCTTTCAGGCTCCGGTTTTCGGCCTCTAAGGTGGCTATCTGGCTTTCTAAGCGGCGGGCGGCATCGCCACTGGTAGCACCCCTGCCGGTATTTTCCTGCAGATATGCAATCATTTCCTGGCTCCATTTGAGGGCCTCCTGAAAGTTTTTTTGCTCTTTGCTGATGTTCATCAGCCTTTCGGCGGCAGCCAGGGCGACGTCACGGTGTCCGTAGTTGCGGGCGGTATTCCAGGCCTCGAGCAAGCGGGAGGAAGCCTCCGGGTACTTCTTTCGGCGGTATTGGGCATCGCCGCTGAGCAGGATGGCGTCGGAGGCCATGCGCTTTTCGTTCAGCTGGATGGCTAATTCGTAGGCCTGATACGCCAGGTCGGAAGCCTCGGCAAAGTTGCGCGCGTTCACCAGCGCCTGGGCCAGATCGTAGCTGAGTTGCATGCGCTCGTTCTTTGTCTGCGCCTTGCGCAAGTTCGCTCTCAACTCGGCTACTGATTGGGCCGGAAGCATCGAAGCAAGACCCAAACAGGCCAGACATACAACCAAAAATGCGGGAAATTTCATGACCAAAACCCGGTTTTTACACCTGTGGCTGAAGTGAGGCTCAAAAGTGAAAATTTCTTCTCGAATGCCCGCAGTAAAAAGCCAATGCCAGTACTTTTACCCGCCTAATCTGGCAGAAACGCTTATGCACATTCACCCTTTCCGGGCCATCTACCCCATCTTTGAGCGCATCGCCTCTCCCGACGATTTCTGCGCCAACGCCAAACACGCCTTTTTAGATTATCAGCGCGACCAACTGTTGACGCAGGTAGAGCAGCCGGCCATTTTTGTCTATCAAATCCAAACCGCCCATCGCACCCACACCGGCATCATCGCCGCCAACGACCTGGATGACTTCCACAAAGGAAAGGTCAAAAAACACGAACGCACCCTGAGCGAACGCGAACTGCGCCAGCAAGAGCTCCTGCTGCGCTGGGGTGCCATCCTTAAACCTGTGCTGCTCACCTTCCCCCCAGTGCCTGCCCTGAACGCCTGGATGCGAAACTTCATCGAAACCCACGAACCGCTCTTCACCGTCCACTTCGCCGACGAACGGCAAACCCACCGCGCCTGGATGCTCAACGACGCCGACCAAATCCGGTACCTGCAACAACTCTTCGCTCAGCAAGTCCCAGATGTCTATATCGCCGACGGGCACCACCGCACCTCCACCGTTGCCCTCCTGCGCCAACAGCAAGCGCAACACCCAGACATGGACTTCGGGCGCCTCTTCTGCGCCTATTTCGCCACCGATCAGCTCGATATCTTAGACTACAATCGGGTCGTCGAAGGGCTAAACGGCCTGCAGCCTGAGGTGTTCTTCCGCCAGTTGGGGCATCTGTGCACCATTCAGTACGTAGAGCACCCCAGAAAGCCGCGGCACAAGTACGAAATGAAAATGCTCTTCCGCGACCACTGGTACCGCCTCCAATGGCGACCTGAGCTGCTCCAGCACGCCCAGCGCAACAACCCACTGCCCGCACTGCTCGACGTCTCGTTGCTCAACGAATACATCCTGCAGGGCATCCTCGGCATCCAGGACGTGCGCACCGATACCCGCATTACTTACGTCGAAGGGACCAAAGGCCTTAAAGGCATCCGAAAGGCCGTCGGCCAGCACCCCGAACGCATCGGCTTCGTGCTCCATCCGGTCGCTTTCGACGACATGATGCGCATTGCCGACGCCGGTGAAACCCTGCCGCCCAAAAGCACTTATTTTGAGCCGAGAATGAAGTCGGGGACGCTCATCAAGCCGCTGCGGAAGTAGTGATCATTTGACCTGACACCATTGCCAACCATTCCATCCCTCGGCGCGTTTAAGGGCGTTGCGGCTTTGAAGCCAGAGGCGTAACCAGTGGCCTTTTCCGGCAGAACCGTTCAAAGCCGCGTACCTTAGCGCAAAAAAACAACCACACCTGCCGAATACCTGCCCAGCCCATGCTCGAACTTCCCATCGTCAGCGATACCCCACCTGCGCGCGCCAAACGGCCCGAATGGCTCAAGGTGCGCCTGCCCATGGGTGAAAATTACCGCATGGTGCGCAGCATTGTGGACGAGTTTCAGCTGCATACCATCTGCCAGAGCGGCAATTGCCCCAACATGGGCGAATGTTGGGGCGCCGGTACGGCCACCTTCATGATCCTGGGCAATGTGTGCACGCGCTCGTGCTCCTTCTGCGCCGTCAAGACCGGGCGGCCCACCGAATACGACGAGGACGAACCGCGCCGCGTGGCCGAGGCCATCTGGCTCATGCGCGTCAAGCACGCCGTTATCACCTCTGTCAATCGCGATGAACTCAAAGACCGCGGCGCCGAAATCTGGTATCGTACCGTGCGCGCCGTCAAAGAGCGTTGCCCCGAAACCACCATCGAAACGCTCATCCCCGACACCAAGGCCAACTGGGAGGCCCTCGAACGCATGATCAGCGCCGGCCAGGAAGTGGTCAGCCATAACATGGAAACCGTGCGCAGCCTCTACCGAAAAGTGCGCCCACAGGCTAAGTACGAGCGCAGTTTAGAACAAATACGCCGCATCAAAGCCTACGGCAAACGCACCAAAAGCGGCATCATGGTCGGTCTGGGCGAAACCAAAGAGGAGGTTTTCCAGCTGATGGACGACCTTCTGGAAAACGGCTGCGACATCCTGACCATCGGGCAGTACCTGCAGCCCACGAAGATGCACTTAGACGTGGCCGAATTCGTGCATCCCGACGTGTTTGCTGAATACAGAGAGGTCGGCTTAGCCAAAGGCTTTAAGTACGTGGAAAGCGGGCCATTGGTGCGCTCCAGCTATCATGCGGAGCGGCATGTCTTTTAAGCGAGTGCTGTCATTTTTATGGGAAAAACGATCCTTGTCGCCGGTGGTAGCGGCTTTATCGGCGTCCGATTGGTTGAAATGCTGCAAGCACAGGGCTACAGCGTCCGTTTGCTGACGCGCACGCCGAGCGCCCCGCACCATTACGCCTGGGACCCCACTGCCGGTCGAATAGACGATGCCGCCGTGCAGGGCGCCGATGTGGTCATCAATCTGGCCGGTGCGGGCATTGCCGAAAAGCGCTGGACGCCCGCGCGCAAACAGCTCATCATTGCCAGCCGCGTGGAAAGCGCGCGTGTCTTGCTCGGTGCTTTCCAACGGCTCCAGCATTCGCCCGAAGCCTATCTGGCTGCTTCTGCCATTGGCTTCTACGGCAACTCCGGCGAGCGCTGGATGACGGAAGATGATCCACCCGCCGACCAGGGTTTTCTGAGTATCTCTACCATCGAGTGGGAGCGCGCTACCGAGACCATTAGCGCCTCGGGTATCCGCACCGTCGCTTTCCGCATCGGCATCGTGCTCGAACAATCGGGCGGCGCCCTGCGCGAGATCATTCGACCGCTGCGCTTCGGCATTGGCGCCTACTTCGCCGATGGGCAGGCCTGGTACTCGTGGATTCACCGCGACGATGTTTGTCGCATGTTCCTGTGGGCCATCGAAAACCCGCACGCCGAAGGCATCTACAACGCCGTGGCGCCTCACCCGGTGCGCAATCGCGAATTAGTACAGGCCACCGCGCGCGCCATGAGCCGCTGGGCCATCCCTGTGCCTGCCCCCGCCTTTGCCCTGCGCCTGATACTGGGCGAAATGGCCGACGTCGTGCTCAACAGCACCCGCGTATCGGCGGCGAAAATCCGACAGGCGGGCTTCGCTTTTCAGCACCCACAATTAGAAGACGCGCTGGCCAACATCTTCAGGCGATAACGCTGCCGGTCAGCCTTGCCACTAAAACCACTTCGAACGCCTCAGGTATTCGAAGGGTCATTTGTATGAGGTAAAAGACTACCGCAGGCGTAGGGTATGCCGTTGCTCCAGTAGGTGGAGAAGCCTGAAACCTCTGCACACGGCGGTTACACACCCGTTTTGGGGCGGTGTATCTTCCAGTGGGGCCGCTCAAAATACCCTGCTCTGCCCTCGGGGCGCCGTTCGTCGGAAAAATTTCGCCGAATTCTAAAAAATTTAACCTCTAATTGCACCACACAAAAAGGGTAGTTTTTACCTTTGACGCTGAACTCGGAACATGCGCCTGAGTTCTGGCATTTTTCCTATCTTCTCTCATAATCTAAACCGTTTCTGCACTATGCTCATTTTGTACATTGCCCTCCTCGCACTCGTGGTAGTGCGCGTTGCGCCCAGAATGGCCCATCTCTGGGGCAACTTTGCTCGCTGAATTCGGGATACTCAGCGGGTACGTATAATCCCTTCCTACCTTGTTTTCCCGTCAAAAATACGAGCAGAGCCGCCTGTGCCGGGCGGCTTTGTTTGTTTAAGTACAAGAGCAAAGGGTTACTTTTTTCTGGCGTTTGGCATAAGCATGGCGCCAGACATTTCCGCACATTTGCGGCGCCAAAGCACACGTCGTTTCTTTACGCAAATACAAAACGGCCTACCTTTGGCGTTTGCAAGCGCGCATAGAAACAATACGTTTACTAACCCAGTACGCATTCTTCGCCGTATGAGTTCATCCTTTCTGTTTGCCACATTCTGGTTCTTGCAATTTCTGCCCGCTACCCAGACACCCGAAACCGTAACGCACAAAAGCCTGCTGGACACCTTCATGGGCAACACCACGTCCAGCATGGCCATGTTTTTCATTCTGGTGTTTTTGTCTATTGCTGCCGTTTACATCATCATCGAGCGCTACCTGACCATCAAGCGCGCCGGGCGCGTGGACCAAAACTTCATGAACAGCATTCGGGCCAGCGTAGAAAGCGGTAACCTCCAGGCCGCCAAGGCGTTGTGCCAGAGCGTGGATGCTCCTATGGCCCGCATGGTTGAAAAAGGCTTAGACCGCATCGGCAAGCCGCTGGAAGACATCAATAAAGCCATCGAAAACGTGGGCAACCTGGAGCTGCTCAAATTAGAGCGCAACCTCTCCACTTTGGCCTCTATTTCCGGCCTGGGGCCTATGTTCGGGCTGTTGGGTACCGTGCTTGGCCTTATCCTGTCGTTCCAGGATATGTCCACCGCCGAAAACGTAACACCGCAGGTGCTCTCCAGCGGTATCTATCAGGCCCTCACCAGTACTGCCATGGGCTTGGTGGTTTCCATCGTAGCTATGGCCGGCTACAATGTGCTGGTGTCCAACTTAGATAAAGTGGTGTATAAAATGGAATACACCGCCTTGCAATTCATGGACCTGCTGCAAGAGCCTTCGCGCTAAGGTCGTTCACCCATCTTTTCATCCTAACATCGGAAAAATGCCATGGGCCTGAAACGAAGAGTTCGCGTTACGCCGACGTTCAGTCTGGCAGCCATGATTGACATCATCTTCCTGCTGCTGATGTTTTTCATGCTGACGTCCAAATTCGTTACCCCGAACGCCTTAAACCTGCAGCTGCCTTCCAGCACATCCAAGACGATGGCTTCGCCCGACCTGGCCGTATCCGTCAACCGTAACGGCGAGTACTTTGTGGACGGCGTCCGCGTGCGCAAAGAGAACTTAGAGAATGCTGTAGCGGCTAAAATCCGCGCTAAAAGGGAAGATCCCAAGCAAATAACCCTCACCGTCGTGGCTGAAAAGACCGTGCCCTTAGACGATGTTGTTTACATTTTGGACATCGCTAACCGGCTCAAGATCAAAACCATTCTGGCTACAGAAGAACGCAGAGGCGAGCGATAAGGCGCCCGGTCTGCGACAAAAAGCATTCGGCGCAGTTGTGCATTTTATAGTCGCGTATTCATCTAAAGTAGAAAAAAGCCATGTCTGCTGCCATATCCCGACAAAATGACGAGGACCGCCTCAAAGCGGCTGTCATCAGTGTGCTGTTGCACCTGCTGCTGCTGTTGTTGCTCATCTTTATGCAGGTGGGTGTAAAAACACCTCCGCAGACGCCACCACCCATTGTTATTGAATGGGGCGGTGGTGGCTCGAAAGCATCGCCCGGCCTGCCCGACCGCGGCCAGGGCAGCTCGCCCGCACCTCAGGGTCAGCAAATGGAAGACCCGTCGAGCAAAACACCTGCAGAACGGCCCACGCCCACTCCGGCGCCGCAGAAGACATCGCCGCCGCCGAAGCCCACAGCGCCTTCGGCCACCAACACGCCCACCTCGACCGACCCCGACGTGGCCGCCCTGCGCCGCGCTCAGGAAGAGGCACGCCGCAAACAACAGGAAGACGAGCGCCGCCGCAAACAGGAAGAAGCCGACCGGCAGGCCGCCGAACAGCGTCGCATCGCTGAAGAGCAAGAGCGCCAGCGCCGTGAGAAAGAAGAAGCCGACCGCAAACGCGGCCAATTTGGCAGCGCTTTTGGCAAACCCGGCTCGGGCACGGGCCAGGGCAATACCGGCCAGCCCGGCAACCAGGGCCAGCCCGGTGGCACAGGCAACAACCCCTTCGGTCAGGGCGGCAGCGGTGGCGGTAGCGGCGGCGGCGATGGCCAGGGCGTGGGTGAGTCCATCGGCGGAGGCCTGTCGGGCCGCCGTGTCGTCAGTCGGCCCAAAATGGTGGACGACACCCAATACACCGGCCGCGTAGCCATCCGCGTGTGCGTCAACTCCGAAGGTGAGGTAACCTCCGCCACCTACACCCAGGTCGGCTCCACCACTACCGAAGGCGTGCTACGCAACAAAGCCCTCAGTTGGGCGCGCCAGTACCGCTTTGCTCCCGACCCGGACGTGTCGGAGCAATGCGGAACCATCACCTTCGACTTCAGAGTCAAATAGCGGCCTTCCGCAATGCCCACGATAGCCGTTCTGGCATCCGACGCAGGCGCCTGTGCTGAAATGCGCAGGCGCCTGCGCTCATTTATTTGCGCGCCAGATACACGCCCGTCAGGATGATTGCTGTGCTGGCCATGTCAAAGGCGCCGACCGCCTCGCCGTCCAGAGATCCGGCTATCAAAGCAGCCACAGGGAGCAGGTACGTTACCGATGTGGCAAACAGCGCGCTGGTGCGCTGCAAAAGCCAGAAGTATAGAATGGAGCCGCCCACCGTACCCAGCACTGCCAGATAGCTGATGTACCCCAGCCCAGCCATACCATCCGGATGTGTCAGCGCTGCCGACCAACCGCCCGACCAGCCCAGCCCCAGCAAGAACAGCCCTCCCGTGAGCACAAAGGCCCCCGAGGCAATGGCCGCCGGATGCTGGTCGCGCAAATAGCGGCTCACCGTGTTGGCGTTGATGGCATAGCACAGCGTGGCTGCCGCACACAGCAGCGCATACTCTATCTGGCCATCCACGACACGACCGCGCTGCACAAATACCAACGCCACAGCCCCCAAAAAGCCTAAGGTAACTCCAGCCACCTTGCTGCCGGAGGGCCGAAAATGGAAAAAGACAGCGCCCAGCAATAACGTGAACAACGGCGTGAGCGAATTGAGCACGCCAGCCAGGCTGCTGCTCACGCGCGTCTGCGCCACCGCAAAAAGAAAATTGGGAATGGCCGAGCCGCAAAACGCCACTACCAGCAACGCCCGCCAGCGCGTCCAGTCAATGCGCGGCCAGAACAACCAGGCCACCGGCGCATACGCCACCAAAGCCAGCACCATGCGCCACATCGCCATCTGCAGCGGCGTGTAAACGGCTATAGCGCGCTTGATGAAAACAAAGGACAAACCCCAAATGGCCGTGAGGATCAACAGCAGCAACCAATCTAAAGCACTGGGCGGGCGGTGTGTCATGGGCAGCAAAAAATAGCGGCCACTAAAAACAGATAAGGCGCCATTGGTTCAACGTCAGGCCATCTTCTCCGAAGAGCGCAGCTGCAGCAGTGCCACGCTTTCCACGTGATGTGTGTGCGGAAACATGTCCACCGCTCGCACGCGCAACACGTCATAGCGCTCGGCCAGCAGCTGCACATCGCGCGCCTGCGTGGCCGGATTGCAGCTCACATACACGATGCGTGGCGCTCCCAATTCCAGCAGAAAGCGCACAGCCCGCTCGTGCATGCCTGCCCGCGGCGGGTCGGTGATGACCACATCGGGCCGACCGTGTTGCTCCACAAACGCCGGCGTCAGCAGGTCCTTCACGTCGCCTACGTAAAAATGCGCGTTGTCAATGTCGTTCAGCAGGCGGTTCTCCTCCGCGTCGGCGATGGCCTCGGGCACCTCCTCGATACCTACCACGTGGCGGCAGTGCCGGGCAGCATACAGGGCGATAGACCCCGTGCCGGTGTAGAGGTCAAAGACGTTCTCCCCCCCTGTCAGGCCCGCAAAGTCCAGCGCCGTGTCGTACAAGTTTTTGGCCTGGGCCGAGTTGGTCTGGAAGAACGACTTCGGCCCGATTTTGAAGCGCAGGTCGCCCAGTTGTTCCACCACAAAGCCCTTGCCCGTGTAGGTAACCATGTCTAAGTCGAGCACGATGTCGTTGGCTTTGGGGTTAATGCAGTAAACCACCGTTGTCAGGTGTTCGCCCAGCCGCTCAAGCAGAGTATCCAGGTAGCGTCGGATGGCTTCGGGGTCATCGTATCCGAAGCTGAACAGGGCCAGCGCCTCGCCGGTGGTCGTCAGCCGCAGCATGAGGTTGCGCAAGAAACCCTGTTGTTTTCGGAGGTCGTAAAAGCTTAGCCTCTGCTCGAAAGCAACCTGCCGGGCCGTATTTCGGATAAGGTTAGAAGGCTCTGCCTGTAGCCAGCACTCCTGGATGTCCACGACCTTATCGAAGGCGCCGGCGCGGTGAAAGCCCAGCGCGGGTTGTGCCTCAATGGTGGGGTCGGCAATTTCCTCGGGCAACAGCCAGCGCCGGTTGGCAAAGCCAAACTCCAGTTTGTTGCGGTAATATGTCGTTTGCGGGGCGGGCAGAATGGGCAAAAATTCGCCTACCGGCACTTTGGCGATGCGCTCAAAGGCATCCACAACGGCCTGCTGCTTATGCTCCAGTTGGGCCTCGTAGGCCAGATGCTGCCATTTGCACCCTCCACACACGGAAAAATGCCGGCAAAACGGCTCCACCCGGTGCGGCGAGGGCACCCGAAGACGCTCTAAACGCCCCTCGGCAAAGCCGCCGCGTTTTCGGAACACCCACACATCCGCCACATCGCCCGGCACAGCACCCTCTACAAACACAACCATCCCATCGGCCGCCCGGCCAACGGCCCTACCCTTATCGGCCAGCCCGTGAATGGTTACGGCCTCCGCCACATACGATTTGGATTTTCGACCCATGCGCTCGCGTTTGAGGCCGCAAAAATAGACCGCACGAGCCGCTCCGAAGGTCGCCAACAAAAAGCCCCCACTCCGGAAGGCCAGAGCGGGGGCTGCTTTCATGGTCTGGAGGCCGCTGCTTGGGTTAGAACTGGGCCTCTAAAGCCGTTTTTGTGCTGTATTGCAGGATGCGGTGAAGTGTATTGGACGCCGGTAAAAATTGAACTTTCGGAAGCGTTTGCTTCGCCTGCTGCAGCTCGTGAAACTCCGCCCGCAGCACAGGGTCAGACGCCAAACGCTGTTTCATGCGCGCCGCTTCTTCTGCCGGCATTTCATGGTAAAGAAAACGCATGAGATCATCCTCAGGGTAAGGTTTGAACATAAGCGAGAAATTCAAAGGTGATGTGTGATTGCCTGAAAACCGACCTTTAAACAAGGCTGAAGACGCAAATAGTATGCGCCCGCTGGGCAAATTTTATTTTTTAACACTTGGCGCATCTTCAACGACGCCAGCCACTCCCTCAAACAAGCCAGCCGCCGCCTCGTTCATTGGCCCGCAACCAGCACAACCGCCAACCGCGCACCGCCGCAGACGCAGGGAAAAGCCGAACGAAGCATCTCTGCGGCCTCTGCATGAACGGGTAGGGAGAGTAGGAGACGCTCCGGGCATAGCCCTGGGAATAGAGGCATTCGAGGCAGAAGCCTCGAATGAGCGGATGAGGCTATAAACAACAGCCCTGAGCAACAAGGCGTTGCTCAGGGCTGTGGGGGGGGAACCTTTCTTACTGAGGCCTGTGCTCTTCCAGCAGGCGCTCGCAGGCAGCTTCTACTAAGCGAAAAACCTGCACAAAGCCTTCCAGGCCGCCGTAGTATGGGTCGGGCACTTCCTGCTCCTGGCCGGGGTAGAGGACATCGAGCAGCAGCCGGATTTTTTGCCGATGCTCCGGGCGGGTGGCCATCTGCTGCAGGTGCCGCAAGTTCTGCCGGTCCATAGCGAAGATGAGGTCGAAGCGCTCGAAGTCCTCCAGACGGACCTGGCGTGCGCGCTGGTCGGTGATGTCAATGCCAAAGCGGCGCGCCACATCAATAGAACGCCGGTCGGGCAACTCGCCTGCGTGCCAGGCGCCTGTGCCCGCGCTGTCCACCGACCAATTCAGGCCCAGTTGCTGAGCCTTATGCTTGAGGATACCTTCTGCCAATGGGCTTCGGCAAATGTTGCCCAAACAAACCATCAAAATGCGCATCAGAAAATCACGCTGTACTTGAGCATAAAGGCGCCCGTCAGCTGGGTGGCTGGGGCTAACCGATCGCCATCGTCGCCGTAGATGCGATTTTTATTGGCGTCAATGATCATTTTCAGGTTCGGATCGTAGAACGCCTCACCCAGCAGGTCGAGCGACAGGCCCTTAAACAGCTGAATACCGAAGTTGTTAGTGAACAACACCACCATGTTCTGCGGCTGGTTGAGGTAGTTGGAAAACAGGCGCAGCGAGCTGTTCACCGATAAGCGGTTGTTGAAATACTTATTGGTGTAACGCCCGACCAGCTCAGAGCCTAAGCCGAGGAAATAGTTGTTGTATTCAGTAATATTCCCCTGGGCATCCCTTTTCACTTCGTTGCCGTGGATATCTAAAATGGCCAGCGAGTCATCGGCCACATAGATGAAGCGCACGGCTACCGGCGAGTACTGGAAGCTGAGGTTTTTGTCAGGTTTGAACGTAATGCCCGGCGAAAACTGGACAATCAACGGCGACAGGAAATTGGCCACAATGCGGTCGGCCTTGCCGTCAATTTCTGTAGCGCGCAGATAGTTGCTCCGATACGTGGGAAGCAATTGGGACTGAGCCAGCAGGTCTGCCGAGACGAACCACTTATCGCCGCCGCCCACCTTGTGGCCATAGGTGGAGGTCAGGCGCAGGATGTCCAGATTTTTCAGAAAACCTTTCGGCTGCGTCGGCGAAGTGCGGCCCTGCTGCTGCAGCACCATCTGGAGTGCCAGCTGATTTTTCCAAAAGGAATGCTGGGCAATGCGGTCGGCGGAGAGCGTGCCCAATCCGCCCACCGTGAGGCGGTTGGTGCCGGCACCCACACGCGGGTTGATGATGCCCAAACCGCTCAGGTCGAAGCCTAAGCTACCGCGAAAGCGCCAGGTGGTGTCTTTGGCTGCGGCCGTGGCAGCATCCTGAGCCTGAAGCGAGCCTGCCAGAACGAAGGAGAGGGCAAAAAGGGTGGTTAAAATGCGCATAATAGAAAGGAGAATTTTGTTGACGGAGCTAAGCGTCTTGCGGGGCCGTGCTTTCGGGCGGCAGCAAATTTTCCTCCTGACCGTCGGGGTAGAAGATCTCGACCTTTTCGGTCATCATCTTGCTCATGGGCACGATGATCGCCTTGTCGGGCGTCTGCAGAATGAGCGACGTGGCATCTATGTGCACCACTTTGCCGCGCACCCCGGCGATGCGTACGTCCTGGCCCACCTGCACCTTGTCGCGGTTGTAGTGGCTGGCAATGTAGTTGGATACCAGGTCGCGCGCGGCTAAGCCATAGCCCACAGCAAAGGCCAGCGCCAGCGCACCCACAATAACCGTCAGGTTCGAGGCGATGAAGCCGGTGTTGATTTTCGCCTGGGCCAGGGCGCTGACGGCCACCGTAATGAAGAGAAAATAAAAAACCGCCGTCCCTATCAGGCGGGCCGACGGAATGCCCATGCTCTGGCACGTCGCCTGAACGATACCGCGAATCATGTCGGCCAAAAAGAGGCCCAGCAAGAACAGAACAAAGGCCGAAAACAGCGCCGGCAGGTAGTCAATCAGGTCGCGCACCATGTCGGTGATGGCGGGAATGCCCAGCACATCGGTGGCGAAGATGACAAAAGCCAGCATGAGCAGGTAGAAAACCATCTGGCCTGCCACCGCTGATAGCGCAATGCGCATGCCCGAGCGCTGCACCAAATCAATGTCGTTGAGGCGTTCGGCCAAACGGTCTATGCCCGCCAACGACAGCACGCGCTGAATGACCCGGCGAATCAAACCCGCAATGACTCGGCCAAGAATCAGGATGAGCAGCGCAAACAACAACTTGGGCGCCGCCTCCGAAAAACGGGTAATCAATTCCTGAAATACGCCGTCTTTGATTTTATTGATAAACTCTTCGAGCATGGGAACAGGCAATAAAAAAGGAAAGGGGGAGAGTGAGGAAAGGAGTAAGGCAAAAGGTCAGAAACGCCCAGGTGGACGCCGCCAATCCGGCAGCGCGTCGCCCGCAACGCTCCGGCCAGGCGGCAGGCAGGAATATTGCCCCGGCGCACCACCACCCAAAAGATGGGCCGCCGTGCGCAACGCACAGGGCAGAAAAATGTCGGCCACTCGCCCAGCTGCCGCAGCACTACGCACCTGGCTGAACACCTGAGGCTCCAGCTCCGGCGGAAGCTGCGATATCAAATCGTTTTCCAATCTCTTGAAGGCGTTGAATTCTCGCATAAGCAAAACAGATATAAGGTGATTAAATCGGTTGGGAATACTCAAGAAAGCAGCGGATCCTTCCCATACAACTGCTCGTAAATCGCCTGAGCGCGGATCTTGGCTCGCATGATTTGCATCTTAATGGCACTCTCCGTCTTCTGAAAAAAGTCGGCCATCTCTTTGATAGACATGTCGTCCATGTACTTCATCAGCAGCACGATGCGGTCGCCTTCCGAAAGATGTTTGAGCACCGCTTCCAAACGCTCTTGCTTCATTTCCAGCAGCACGCTGTCGGGCACTTCGGGCACCGGCTCGTCGCTGACGCGGCTCACATCGTCGGCCAGCAGCACCGGCATCTTCTTTTTGCGCCGGATGAGGTCAATGCAGTAGTTGTACGTAATCGAATACAGCCATGTCGAAAACGCGGATTTCTCGTTGAAACGAGAGAGGTTTAAAAACACTTTGATGAAAATATCCTGAACGGCGTCGCGCGCCTGAGCTTCGTTAGCCAGCATCGAGAGGCATTTGGCGTACACCTTACCCGCATAGCGCCGATACAGCAGCGTAAAATAGTACGGATTCTGCTCGGCCAAAAAGCGGGCAACCAGCTCGGCATCCGAAGGCTGCGCTCCAGCAGAGGAGGATGAGACTGCTTCCGTCAAGACTGAGGCGAGAGGGTTTGTGCGTGAAAAAGACCAATCACTTCCGGCTGCAAAGAGACGAAAAAGGCCTGAAATGGCGAGGCTTTTTCCCACAAACCGCCCATGAGACGGCAGAAGTCGAACAAGTCACACCCTGTAGCAGCAGCCTGTGCAGGCGCATTTGGTTAAAGTGCCTCACGCGCCTAACTTTGAGCCGTCGTTCGGGCGCCTCCGCCCCCGAAACGAGACCTGCCATGAAAGATACCTACCGGCACAAAGGCCTGCGCAAACGCATGATTGACACCCTCCGCCAGCGCGGCATCTCCGATGAGGCCGTCCTGGCCGCCATGATGGCCGTACCGCGCCATTTCTTTCTCGACAAAGCCTTTGAGGAGCACGCCTACGAAGACAAGCCCTTCCCCATCGGCCACAAACAAACCATTTCGCAGCCCTTCACCGTAGCCTACATGACGGCCCTCCTGCAGGTAAAGCCCAACGACCGCGTACTCGAAATCGGCACCGGCTCGGGCTATCAGGCGGCCATCCTGGCCGCGCTGGGCGCGCGCGTCTATACGCTGGAGCGCCAGGAAGCCCTCTACCTGCGCGCCAAGGCCCTGCTGGCCCAATTGGGCATCCGAAACGTGCGCTGCTTCTGGCGCGACGGCTTCGGCGGCCTGCCCGAATACGCCCCCTATCAGGGCATCATCGTAACGGCAGGGGCGCCTGTCGTGCCCGAACCGCTGCGCCAGCAACTGGCCATCGGCGGCCGATTGGTCATTCCCGTGGGCGAAGAAGTACAATACATGCACCGCTTTACCCGCCTGTCCGAAACCGAGTACCGCGAAGAAGTCTTCGAAGCCTTCCGGTTCGTTCCGTTTCTGGAAGGTACCAACAAAAAAGACGAAAGCGCATGAAACTGCACTCCTATCTCCTGTCTGTGGGGTTAGCCTTGCTGGGGGCAACTCCGACTTTGGCCCAAACGCGCTACGTCCATTGCGGACGCCTGTTCACCATGACCGACGAGCGCGTGCTGACGCAGATGACCATCGTCGTCGAGGGCGACCGCATCGCACGCATAGAGCCGGGCTACCAGCGCCCACCCGCCGGCGCAGACGTCGTGGACTGGCGAAACTACACCGTCCTCCCTGGCCTCATTGATTGCCACGTCCACCTGGAATGGGAGCAAAACCGAAACTCCTATTCCGAGCGCTACACCCTCAACGACACCGAGTCGGCCATCCGAGGCGTCGTCTATGCCGAACGGACGCTGCGCGCCGGCTTCACTACCGTGCGCGATCTGGGCGGACGCGGCGCTAACCTCGCCCTGCGCAACGCCATCCAACAGGGCTGGATACCCGGCCCGCGTATCCTGACCGCCGGCAAAGCCATCAGCATCACCGGCGGCCACGGCGACTACACCACCGGCGCCCGCGCCGACCTCTTCGACCCGCCGCCCGGCTTCGAAGACGGCATCGCCGACGGCCCCGACGCCTGCCGCGCCGCCGTGCGACACCAGGTGCGCCGAGGCGCCGACCTCATCAAAGTTACCGCCACCGGCGGCGTGCTCAGCCTGGCCCGCGACGGACGCCTGCCCCACTACGCCGAAGACGAACTGACCGCCATTGTGCGCACCGCCCAAGACCTCGGACTCCGCGTAGCCGCTCATGCCCACGGCGACGAAGGCGCCCTGCGCGCCATCAACGCCGGCGTGCACAGCCTCGAACACGGCACCTTCATGAGCGACCTCACCCTCACCCACATGAAAAACGCCGGCGTCTGGTACGTGCCCACCCTCACCGCCGGTTGGGCCGTCAGCGACAGCGCCAAACGCGCCCAGGGCTTCTTCCCCGAAGTCGTCCGAAAAAAAGCCTTCGACATCGGACCCACCATCACCCAAACCGTCGGACGAGCCTACCGCGCCGACGTCAAAATCGCCTTCGGAACCGACGCCGGCGTCTTCCCGCACGGCAAAAACGCCTTAGAATTCCACTACATGGCCCAGGCCGGCATGAAACCCTGGGACATCCTGCGCGCCGCCACCACCAACGCCGCCGAACTGCTGGGCTTAGAAAACGAAATCGGACGCATCGCCCCAGGCTTCGCAGCCGACTTAGTGGCCGTACCCGAAAACCCGCTCGACAACATCCGAACCTTCGAGCGCGTCGCCGCCGTCATGAAAGGCGGAAAGGTCTTTGTCAACGAATGATGAACCCGCAGAGATGTCGCCTTCTCGTGCCTCGAAGACAACACCTCTGGAGGCCCATACCACAAAGGCACGAAGGGGTTGCTGAGCCGCTGCGAATTATTTGTTTGTCATTCGTCCATTCATGGCGACGTTGCCTTGCTGAATAACTGACCTTGTGCAAGGGTCCTGCGAGGCAAGAGGTTAGAAAGCACGAAAGGTGCAGAGAACCGTGGAGGTGTTGCTCTCGGCGTTTTTGTGCGACCTATGTGGTGAAAAAATCAGACACAGCAAATAAGGGTTTCAACTGCAATAGACATCTCAATCATGCATAATGACACCTATGCAGGCTATTCCACCCTATCGGGCAAAACCGACCCCTACAGGATAACAGATACTGGTCAGAAACGCCTTGACGCACCTGCGATGCGCCCCTATCGCGCCAGCAGGGTGTCCTCACACTGCCACGGGTGCTTTGATGGCTGGCCAGGGGTTGTAGTGGAGCAGTTCGAAGTCTTCGTATCGGAAGGCGAAGAGGTCGCGCACGGCGGGGTTGAGGCGCATGGTGGGCAGGGGGCGCGGTGTTCGGGAGAGTTGGAGTTGTACCTGTTCTAAGTGGTTGAGGTAGATGTGCACATCGCCGAAGGTGTGGATAAATTCGCCGGGTTCCAGGTCGCACACCTGGGCCATCATCAGGGTGAGCAGGGCGTAGGAGGCGATGTTGAAGGGCACGCCGAGGAAGACATCGGCGCTGCGCTGGTACAGCTGGCACGATAGCCGCCCCTGGGCCACGTAGAACTGGAACAGGCAGTGGCAGGGCGCCAGGGCCATCTGGGGCAAGTCGGCCACATTCCAGGCCGATACGACGATGCGGCGGCTGTCGGGGTTGGTTTTGAGCAGATGCACGGCTTCGGCTATCTGGTCAATGGTGCGTCCGTCGGCGCCTTGCCAGGAGCGCCATTGTTTGCCATAGACGGGGCCGAGTTCTCCGTCGGGGTCGGCCCATTCATCCCAGATGGTAACGCCGTTTTCGTGGAGGTAGCGGATGTTGGTATCGCCTCGGAGGAACCACAGCAGTTCGTGGATGACGCTTTTGAGGTGCACTTTTTTGGTGGTTACTAACGGGAAGCCCTCCTGCAGGTCGAAGCGCATTTGGTAGCCGAATACGCTGAGCGTGCCGGTGCCGGTGCGGTCGTCTTTGCGCACGCCGTTGTGGAGGATGTGTCGCAACAGATCGTGATAGGCCTGCATGGTGTTTTATTTATCTACTCGTTCCATCAGTCGCGCGGTGATGCGCAGGAAGTCCATTTCGGTGATGATGCCCACCAATTCTTTGCCTTTGACGACGGGCAGGCATCCGATGCGGTGTTGTTGCATGATTTTCATGGCTTCCATGATGGTGGTCTCTGGTGTTACGGTGATGGGTTTTTCCACCATGATTTCCTTGACGGTGGTCAGTTCGTTGTTTTGGAGGCGTCCGCTGCGGGCGAAGTGGCGCAGCAGCATGCGCGAAGAGACCAGGCCGACGAGTTCGCCTTTAGAGTTTTCGACCGGCATGTAGCGGATGCGGCGCCAGTTCATGATTTCGGCCACCAGTTCGATGAGGTCGTCGCGTTGTACGGTGAACAGGTCGGTGGACATAAATTCCTCCACCTTGAGTTTAGAGGGGTGCCAGTCTATGAGGTCGTCGGCGGTGGTTTCTTTCCAGGTGTGGACGGGCTGGTTTTGCTGTTGATTTTTGATCATGGCTGCGGTGAGGCAGGAGACGGCCTCGTCGTTGGTAACCTGATGTTTGAGTGCCGTGTAGGAGCGCAAGGCCCATCGGGCGCCGGTTTTGTGGGCTTTGGCGCGCGCCTCGATGATGCCTAAGTATTTGCTGATGTCGCTGCTGCTGACCTTTCGGTGTTTGAGGCCTTCTTTGGCTAAGGGCAGCAGTTCTTTGAGGATGAGTTCGGGGGCGGGTACTTTGCGGTCGCCTATCCAGTTGAAGGTGCTGTCAATGCCGAATTTGGCGGCTTTGATGAAGTTGTCGCGCACGTCGTCGAACGACATTTCGCGCGTGATATCGGGGTAGTGCAGGCTCATGCCGATCATGGCGCCGAGCCAGAAGGCGGCGTTGGCGGTAGCGTCCACAACGGTTGGACCGGCGGGCATGACGCGGTTTTCGATGCGCAGGTGCGGTTTGCCGTTGGGCGAGATGCCGTAGCAAGGGCGGTTCCAGCGATAGACGGTAGAGTTGTGGATCTGCAGGGCGCGCAGTTTGGGTACCTTGCCTTCGGCAATGGTCTTCAGGGAGTCTTCCTCAATTTTGCCGGCCAGCAGTACGCGGAAGCGGCTGATATCTTCTTTATAGATTTCGGTGATATCGCCCGTCAGCCAGCCTGAGCCGAAGTTGACTCGCGGCAGTCGCTCGCGCAAGTGGTCGGCAGTGGTGCGCGTGTCTAAGCTCTGTTGAAATAGTGCGATGCGCGTTTCGGCCCATAGGCGTCGGCCAAACACCAAGGGCGAATTGGCCGCAATGGCCACCGTCGGCCCGGCCAGCGCCTGGGCAATGTTGTACATCTTGACGAATTCTTTAGGCGCCACCTGCAAATGCACCTGGAAACTGGTGTTGCAGGCCTCCAGCAGCGGCGACTCGTGCTTGACCAGCAGCTCATCCACGCCCTCAATACGCAGTTCAAAGGCTGTACCCAGCAGGTTCTTCTGTATGGCCGCCATGAGCGCGTAGTAGCGATCCACCGGCGTCAGGTTGTGCATCTCCAGATCGTGCTTGCGCAGGGTGGGCAATACGCCACACAGTACAATAGAGGCATCAAAATCGTTGAGCACCTCCTGAATGCGCGCCAGATAGCGCAGGTTCTCCGCCTCCAACTGGCTCAAGCACTCGCCCGTAAATTCGCGAGGCGACAGGTTCGTCTCCAGATTAAACTTGGCCAACTCGGTAACGCACCACGGAGCATCGGTCAACTTCGCCAGCACCTCCATATTGATGGTGGCAGGCTTGTACGTCTTGTTGTGCACTAAGCACATCTCTTGCTCGGCGCCAATGCGCACGATGTCGTCTTCAAACCAGCCGTTCTCCAGCATGTACTCAAAGGCCTGCACGTCGTCTAACAGCCGACGCACAAACAGCAGCATATCCGCCTGATTCTCTAATGTCGTTACCCGTTGAAAACCCATGACTTTGTTCGTTTTTTGCGCGTACTACGAGGCGTTTTCCTCTTTTCACCTGCAAACATCTGAAAACTCAAGCGGTATTGTGATTCGCTCAAGGCTACTTTTTTCCCAAACACCAGGCGACTTCATCAAAAACAAACCTGTGCAGGCAAAACAGAGAGCCGCCCTACTCGCCGGGTGCTATGCTGCCTGTGCAGACCCATCTCACTCCTGCAATCGCCCGTTGGGTGGGATGGATGAGGCCAACGCCCTCACATCGAGCATTTTAGCAAACAGCACATCCTAAACGCGTGCCCATTGCCGAACAGGAGATCTGTCATAAAAATAGAGTACCCGACAAATGGTGCTTTTGCAAGCAGTTCAGATGCTAATGGGGCATTCTGTCCAGATTGTATGCAGATTCACTTAAGCAATTGAATTTCAAGTTCTTGTGTGAGGATTAGAGTCTTCGTTTAGAGCGTGCAGCGGGTGTTGCGCTTGCCGCACAAGAAGCGGCTGTACAGTGTTTTCTAAAAAAATCTATCGGAGGTGCATACCATTGTTGCAAACACATGTACATTTGCCGCGTGTTTACATCACAGGATGGCTGACGAAGCAATAAACAGCAGGCGCTTTGTTCGATGCCCTCCTCCGCGAAGCGAAGACACACTTAAGCACGGCTATGCATCGTTTTGGTGTAGCGTTTACTAAAAAATAATGAAACGCGCTTGAGTGCTGGTCAGCGCCGCCTAAGAGGAGCATTTCTGATATTTGAGCAAAGGCGCTTGAGCCACTTCGACCAACGCTCAATAAGAGCGCAACGCAGTAAAGGCAAAGCGCTTCGTCTGTTCACAATCGCACAAACATAAACGGCAATGAACATTATTAAATCACTAAAAAAACTCTTTCAGCCGCCGCCGAGGCCAGAGGCAACAACGCCTGAGCCTTTGCCGCAAGAGTCACCACCGACAAACATTACATCAAACGACGCTTCATCTATCTTCACCAATCATTCTGAGCACATGAAAAAAACGGATAATTTGCGCTATCCTATCGGCCCTTTTGAGTACGGAAAGACCTACTCGCTGGCGCAAACACGCGAAAACATTCACACTATTGAGCGCTTGCCCAACGAGCTCAGAAAAGTCCTCCGCAAAATTGGTCGAAATCATTTCGACATGACTTACCGCCCAGGCGGATGGACGGTGCGCCAGGTCGTCCATCATCTGGCCGACTCGCACATGAATGCTTTCATACGCATGAAAATGGCGCTGACAGAGCCGACGCCTGTTATTAAGCCCTATGAGCAAGACCTCTGGGCAAAAACAACCGATGTAACGGAAATGCCGGTCAAAGTGTCTCTCCGACTATTGATGGCACTTCATCGGCGCTGGGTAGCCCTGCTGGAGTCTTTGACTGAGGACGATCTGGAAAAAGGCTATTTCCATCCAGAGCGCAATGCTATTGTTTTTTTGCCGGAGGCTATCGCGCTCTATGCCTGGCACTGCAAACACCATCTGGCCCATTTAAACATAGTAGCACAAAATGTCGCTGAAAACAAGGCAGAAAAGCACGCAGCAACGTCAGCGAAGCCCAAATCCACACAACAACAAACAGCCACAAAAGAAACAAGTATGAGTCGTGCCGAAATTTTAGCCAAGGCCCGTGCTGCGCGTGCTGCCAAGCGCGCCGAGCAGGGTGCTGAGGCGGCTGCACCTAAGGCGAAGAAGCCTGCCCAGGCCGCTGAGGGTCCGAAGATGAGTCGCGCTGAAGCGTTGGCCAAGGCCCGTGCTGCGCGTGCTGCCAAGCGCGCCGAGCGGGGTGCTGGGGCGGCTGCGCCTAAGGCGAAGAAGCCTGCGCAGGCCGCTGGGGGTCGGGAGAGGAGTCGCGCTGAAGCGTGGGCCAAGGCCCGCGCTGCGCGTGCTGCCAAGCGCGCCTAGCACGGCCCTGAGGCCGCCCGACCTAAGGCGATGAGGCCTGAACAGGCGGCTTGGGGGCCGAAGATATGTCGCGCTCAAGCGTTGGCGAATGC
>CAZYEV010000033.1:0-4078 GCA_964646615.1 uncultured Saprospiraceae bacterium | reverse complement strand
CGCGCTGAAGCGTTGGCGAAGGCCCGTGCTGCGCGTGCTGCCAAGCGCGCCGAGCAGGGTGCTGAGGCGGCTGCGCCTAAGGCGAAGAAGCCTGCCCAGGCCGCTGAGGGTCCGAAGATGAGCCGTGCTGAAGCGTTGGCGAAGGCCCGTGCTGCGCGTGCTGCCAAGCGCGCCGAGCAGGGTGTTGAGGCGGCTGCACCCAAGGCGAAGAAGTCCGCTCCGTCTGCTGAGGGTCCGAAGATGAGTCGCGCTGAAGCGTTGGCCAAGGCCCGTGCTGCTCGCGCTGCCAAGCGCAATCCGGGCCAATAACCCGAAGATTAGTTCCATCTGACACGAAAGAAGCGCCACTTTCGCCCGCGGGCAGAAAGTGGCGCTTGCTTTTGGATCCCATTTGGAAGGGAGGCTTCAGACATAAGAAGGCGCAAAGGGACGAGTTCAGGTGCTCTCAAAGGTGCTACTCTTAGAGGTGTTGTCTTCGAGGTACGAGAAGGCGACATCTCTGATCATGAGAAGGCGACATCTCTGAGAATGCACAAATGAGATTTTATCACAAAGGCGCAGAGTTTTTTTGATCTGCCATGAATGTGCGAATGATAGATGGATAATTCCTCCATTCGCAGCGCTCCCCAAAACAAGTCCAATTGCCCTGATTTTTTCGGAGAAAGAAACAGCCGCGCAACAACAAGACACACCGTATCTTGCAGCGTCTGTGTCCGCTTAGGCACACAGATAAACCGGGCAGGCATTGTATAGAGCCATGCCTTCCGACATAGGTATTTGTTCTCTTTCGGCCTATGCCGGGCCTGTCTTGAAAACTATATCAGAACATGAAAAAAACATTCACCGTATTATTGATAAGCGCGTTTCTGGCAAACGCGCTGACCTCCCAAAGCTATTTTGGCCTGCTCAACGCCGGCCAGCAGACGGTCTCAATAGGCGCAAATGCCAACCCTAACCTCAATGCAAATGCCGACTATCTTGTAGGCTTCGACACCCAACACAAGACTATCCGCCGATACGGCTTCGTAGCACAGGCCAACTTCCCGCTGTTTTCGCAAAAAGGCTTTGACTTCGACCTGCGCATCGGTGCCGGAGCACTGTTTGCTTTCACAGAGAAATTCAGGGCCATCTCTGGCATCAGTTGGAACCTCTCCAGGACAGCCGATATCAACGGTCGTTACATTCACACTGGCTTCAAATTGGACCTCTTCCCGGGCTATTACGGCAAAAGGTGGGTCATAGCGCCGCACCTCGCTGCAGGTTATCAGCCCTGGATTCATATCAAACACAGTGCATACGCCATTCAGGCATTTCAAGACCTGTACCCCGGTGGAGATGGACCATTCAGCGGCCCCAGAAACGGTTGGTTCTATCAAAACTACTTCCTGCTCCAGACGGGGCTGGCTGTAGCCTATTTCCAACCCCAATGGCACCTCCACCTGACTGCAGGCTTTCAGCAGCAACCCAACAGAGTGGGACTGGTCTCTCTGCCCGATATCGGTATTATGCCCATCTATGGCGGCGTCAATTTCGGCTATTCGATACCGGATAGAAAATGAGCGCCTGAACTGACACCGGCAATGTAGAAGGTTGTAGTGTGTCTTCTGTCGTCATAGGCGCGTTTACCCTCTTGTAACTACCTGTTTATGTAGGGGCTTGTCCCTTTTTTAACGCGCGAACCCGTGCCTCTTCATTATCCGTTCACGCAGCGGCCGCAAAGAGTGGATTGGCAACTATTCAAAAACGCTGCGCTTCTTGACACAGCAAGCATGCCGACCACAATCAGTCGCAACCCTTCTGCCATTATGGCGTGCAGAGCATAGTAAAGAGGCGTACAAAGACCTTCGTTTCTTACCGCGGCAAAAGGTCTAAGAACAGAATAGCTTTCAAGTTGAGCGATTCTGCGCTCACCTCATCGGGAGTGAAAACCCCGCGTCTGTCCAGTTGCCAGTAGTATCGGTACGCCAATTGCAGTGTGCTGATGCCCCAGAACACATATCGAACGCCCAGTTCGCCGCCCCAGCCGATATCTTTCGGAGTGAGGCTTTGTTCCACCGGAAGGCCTGTGGGCTGAAATTTGCCATCGTCTTGCAATTCCACAACTTGGGCGCGGAGACTGCGGTAGCGGTAGTAATTGGCTGTTCCCCACACCTGCCAGTGTGCGCCGGCAAACCAGTCTAAGGTGAGCTTGCCGGTCAGGTATTCCAGGTCCTGCCGCAGGAAAAACCAGCCCGGTAGCGGTACGGCCTGAATAGTCAGGCGGTCAAAATCGCGCCAGGCCGAAGCGTTTGCCCGCAGGCGCCAGGCCCGCTGGAGGTTCCAGGAGAAGCCTGCTACAGCCCCGAGGCCCGAGTTTTCTCCGCGCAGCGTCGTTCGACCGCTCGCCTCAACGTCGGCGATGAAGCGCCGGCGCACATCGGAGGTGAACGAAAGGCCACCATCGAGTTCCGACGCCAGAATCTGAGACAGATAGGCCCCGCCTGAGGTGTGCTGATACTGCCGCTTGTAAGGAATGCTGCCCAGACGAAGCCCCCAACGGCGAAAGCCGTTATCTAAGCCCGAAAGGCGCACATACGAGTAATAGGTACCGCCTATTCGTCGGCTAAGCCCGGCGGTAGCAAAGCGATTGAGCCAGCGTCCGCGCGGGGTGTAGTCCTGGAAGAGCACCTCCGCATTGCTTGTCTCAAAGCGCACATTTTGCTCTGGCAGAAAGTCGTTGCGCACCAGATGGTTGCTCGCATGGCTGACTGCCCAGCCCCAGCGCCGGTTGATGCGCGCCAGGCGCAGGCCATATTGCCCGCGCGAGAACGACGTATCGCGCCGAATGTCGTAGCGGCCATTGGCAAAGCCGCTGACTTCCAGGCTGTTGGCCCGATTGCGCACACGCCAGTGCACATCAGGCGCGTACACCTGATAATCTCGGCTGGCCAGCAGCATTGCCGTCGAGGCGTTCACAAAGCCGTTGTTGGGCAAGATGTATTCTGCAGCTACGCTCTGGTAACTCGACAGTCCCTGCAGAGTAATGTTTTCCACATCGGCACCGCCCATGAAAAAGATGCGCCGCCGCACAGGCTCCAGCAGGGCATGGTAAGCCCCCAGGCGCCAGTTGCCCCGAGTGCGCGTCGTGAGTTTGGAAGCCTGCAATACCTGCGACTCGTTGGCTATTCTTGAGATTACAATTGGAATAGGAGGGCCATTGGGCGGCAGACGGTGGGAGAACGCCGATGCATCTACGAGCGGGTAGTAGGTGAAATGCGGATTGTGTTCGAACGAATCCCGCTCTTCTTCCTCGAATTGGCGCGGCCGGGGCGTTTGAAATAGCCTTATGTCCGAAGTAGAGCCGAAGGGTATCACAATTGGGCCGGGACCCACCTGGTATCCCGGGAAGAGCGTAACGTCCAGCGTCGAGGCGCTGCCCAGCCCAGCGCGGCCATCAACACCTCCTCGCAGGAAAGGACGGATTTCTTGGGCGCTGCCCTCTACCTGTATTGCCATGGAAGCGCGCCCCAGCCGCTGCAGAACGGGCACGCCTTCCAGTGTACCGAACTGCCACACCACGTCCTGCACGAGCGGGTCCTGAGGGCTCCAGGTGGACAGCTCGCCCGTTGCGCGGTCGAAGCGCGTGCATTGCAGGCCCCAATGGCGGCGGCCCTGGCGCGCAAAGCGCAGCGCCGTGTACGGGATGCGCATCTCCACACTCCAGCCTTCGGCATGGCGCGCCACAGCGCTCTGCCAGAGGGCATCCCAGCCCACGCCGGCGTTGCGCGCGTCGAGTTGTACGCCTGCGGCGCTCACGGTGAAGTTAAAGGCCAGCCGGTCGTCGTCCCAGGTGTCTAAGCTGAGGCGAAACCAGTCGCCCGTCAGCTCCACATCCCGGATGCCGTGGTCGTCGCGCACCGTACCACTCGAGTGGCAAAAGGCTCCCACGTAGAGGGCATATTCGCCAAAGAACAGCCGTACTTCCGTACGCGCCTGGGGCGTCTGGCCGAAAACGGGCGTGCTGGTGGTGAATGCCTCCAGCACGGCGGCCTCGGCCCAACAGGAGTCCAACAGGTGCCCGTCTAAGTGCGGGTGGGCG
>CAZYEV010000032.1:0-86433 GCA_964646615.1 uncultured Saprospiraceae bacterium | reverse complement strand
TCGATTACGTGTCCGCCGACGCAGACGCTCCCGCTGAATGCTTCGTGTCAGGCGACATTACCTGCCTACTCGCCCGCATCGGTGAGCGACAACTGCACGGCCAGCCCGACGGTTACGCAGGCGCCCGCTGCGGGTACGACGGTTACAAACGCAGGAGCCTTGACTGTTGTCTTGACGGCCAACGATGGCAGCGGCAACACTGCTTCGTGTACGTTTATCGTCAGTAAAACAGGGCCAGCTGCTTGTGGCGCGACGGACAACGATGGCGACGGAGTTTCGCCGCCGGATGACTGCGACGATAACGACCCGACCGTATATCCGGGAGCACCCGAATTGTGCGACGGCAAAGACAATGACTGCGACGGCCTGGTGGACGAGGACCTGCCTCCTCTAACGATTACCTGCCCAACTACTGTTCCTGACCTTACAGCAGATAGCCGTTGCCGGGCTGCTGTTGGCGACTACACCGGCCTGGCCTCCGTAGGTGGTGGCTGTGGCGCCCCGCTTAATCCGGTGGTGCAAACGCCTGCCCCTGGCACTATCTTCAACCCGGGTAGGGTCGCCATACAGCTGACTGTCAGCAACACTGCTGGCCAAACGGCTACCTGCCGCTTCAATGTGAACATCCTGGGCGGCTGCCACTGACCTGACGTTAATATTCAGCACCTGTAAGAGGCCTCGTGCTCACTTCCCTCGAGCACGAGGCCTTTTTTGTCTCGGCTTTCAGACCTTTGGTCCATTCTTCACAGGCAATACCGTCGCTGCACGTTACGCAACACCGGCACGAAGTCTCATGCGCCCTATACTCTTGCTGGCTGCTTTTGTCGTTCTGACCCTCTGGGTGGGCTATTATGCAGAAAGACCAGAATTCTTGGCGTTTATACTGGTCTATGAGGCGCTTTTCGCGGTTTACATGGCCGTTCTGCATTTTTTTGCGAAAAGCCTCTTTTCGCTTCAATGGCTACTGGGGATAGGTTTGGGCCTGCGTGTCTTATTTCTTTTTAGTATTCCTAACCTTTCCGACGACGTCTATCGCTTCCTGTGGGATGGCCGCCTGGCTGCACAAGGCATTCACCCTTTTGCCTACACGCCAGCGCAGAGCATGGAGGGCGATTGGGCGCTCACGGGCATCACACCAGAGCTGTTTGCCCTGCTCAATTCGCCGAATTACTACACGGTATATCCGCCTGTGTGTCAGGGGGTATTCTGGTTAGCAGCCAAAACTTTTCCCGAAAGTATCCCTGGGGGCATATTTATCCTGAAGACCTTTTTGTTGGCAGCGGATCTGCTGGTTGTGTGGGTGTTGAGGAAATGGCGTCCGGACGGTTGGGCAGTGGCGGCGTATGCGCTTCATCCATTAGTGCTTCTGGAAGGTGTGGGCAATGGTCATTTTGAGGTGGCTATGCTGGCGTTTCTACTGACGGGGGTATGGATGCTTCAGCCCTGCATCAAACCCACTGCTGGAACGGTAGGCGAGAAGGCGCATAAACATCTGGTATTGGCGGCCCTGTTTTGGGCATTAGCGGTGGCGGTCAAGTTGCTGCCGCTGTTGTTTTTGCCCATGCTTTGGGTGTGGCTGCGAGGACGCGCGCGCTGGCTTTTCATGGGCTATTTCGCGGTCTTTTGCACCTTGCTTTTTCTGCCATTATGGGATTGGGCCGTGCTGCAAAACCTTTTCAGCAGCCTGCGGCTGTACTTTCGTCAGTTTGCTTTCAATGCCAGCATTTACTACGTTTTGCGGGAGCTGCTGATGGCATTGGGGTTTAAGGCAGTGATACAGGCGCGTCTGTTGGGGCCGCTTTTGGGCGGGCTGGTATTTGTGGGCGTGTGGGTCATTACTTTTTACAGAAGAAAAGCACCCTTTGCGCCTTCATTTACCGACCGCATGATGCTGGCGGCGACGTTGTACCTGCTGTTGGCCACTACGGTGCATCCGTGGTATGTTCTCGTGCCTTTTGCGCTGAGTCTGGTGGCAGAGCGCCGGCCTGCCTGGTGTTACCCGATGGTCTGGACGGCTACCGTTGCATTCTCGTACAGCCACTATGCCGGAGGCGGTTTTCAGGAGAAATACGGCTGGATAGCGCTGGAATATCTCTTCGTAGTCGTTGCTCTGCTGTGGGATTTTACCCGACCTTCGACTCTCGAAAGTCTGGGAAAGGACGACGTTATGCCCCCCTGACACCATAACCCTGATGGGTACCATAACCTGTGGAAAAAAGCCGCCCGCAATCTCGAAAGGGAGAGCTACTTTTGCGGGCCTTTCGCATTGTTGAGATGAAAAACACGTATTTCGACCTCGTTACCCAGACGTTCGACTTCCCACAAGACGGCTTTCGACTGAAAGACAATCGCCTGTTTTTCAATGATATAGACCTGTACGAACTCATCCAGAAGTATGGTTCGCCCCTTAAACTGACCTATCTACCCAAGATCGGCGAGAAAATTCAGATGGCGCGCAAGCTCTTCCGAGATGCCATGCAGCGCTACAACTACACGGGCAAATATGTGTATTGCTATTGTACCAAAAGCTCGCACTTTGCTTTCGTGCTTAATGAGGTGCTGAAAAACGGTACCCAGCTGGAGACTTCTTCTGCCTTCGATATTGACCTCATTTGGCGGCTATATCGGCTGGGAAAAATCAATAAAAGCACGACCATTGTCAATAACGGCTATAAGCCACTGGCTTACCTCAAGGGCATTGCTCGCTTGATTGACGAGGGCTTCCAGAATGTCATCCCCGTGTGCGACAACGCCGCTGAACTGGACTATTACGCCGCTTTGGTCAAAAAAGAGCAATGTAACATCGGCATCCGGATAGCGACCGAAGAGGAGCCCAATTTTGAATTTTATACCTCGCGCCTCGGCATTCGCCAAAGCGATGTGATGCGCTTTTATGAAGAAAAAATCGCGCCCAACCCTAAATTCATTCTCAAAATGGTGCACTTCTTCGTGGATACGGGCATCAAAGACACCATTTACTACTGGAGCGAGCTGAAAAAGGGCATCAAAACTTACTGCGAACTGCGCAAGAAGTGCCCAACCCTCACGGCCCTGAACATCGGAGGCGGCATGCCCATTCGCAACTCGTTGGGCTTCGAGTACGATTACCCCTACATGGTGGGCGAAATCGTGCGCCTCATTAAGGAGTACTGCGATGACGAGGGCGTACCCGAACCCGACATCTACACCGAGTTTGGCAAGTTTACCGTCGGCGAAAGCGGCGCCGTCATCTTCTCCGTTATCGGCAAGAAACAGCAGAACGACGCCGAACAGTGGTACATGCTCGACAATTCCCTCATCAATACGCTGCCCGACAGCTGGGGCATCAAGGAACGCTTCATCCTGCTGCCCATCAATCACTGGGATAAAGAACACCAGCGCGTCAACATCGGCGGCATCAGCTGCGACAACGCCGACTATTACAACTCCGAAGCGCACATCAACCAGGTCTATCTACCCGTGTACGACGAAAAAACGGAGGAGCCGCTCTACATCGGCTTCTTCCACACGGGCGCCTATCAGGAGTCGCTTAGCGGCTACGGCGGCCTGAAACACTGCCTCATCCCGTCGCCAAAGCACATCCTCATTGACAAAAACTACTACGGCGAACTGACGGACTGGGAGGTCTTTCCTGAACAGGACGCCGACTCTATGCTCCGCATCCTGGGCTACGACTCACCGTATGCCTCGTAGTGCCTGATGCTGCACACGGTTGAAATACCTCCCTCTATTTGACTCTTCATCTGCGGGATTTTTTCTTTTTTAATTGCCAAGAGCGTAGAGAAACGCTGAGAAAAATACCTCTGCGGCCCTCTGCGAGCTGTGTTTTTTTTAACCCGTTGTCTCCTGAGACTGGCGCAGGGGCAGCGGGGAGTATGTGTGGTTTTCTACCTCTATCCGGTCGTCTGGCTACTTCGCATGAGCCTGAAGATGAAAAAAAGATTTTTTAGGTTATGCGAATGTTAAGATGTGAAGGGAGTTAATGTACTTTTGCCCCAAAGTATCGCATGGGTTACTCAAGTACGAACGTTCGAGAACTCGTCGAATCTGCTCGACCTATCAGAGTTGAACGCCTGGGAAATAGGGGCATCGGTGTGGTGATGAAGGGCCAAGTCAGACTATTTGGCAAATGGTATTTTCATCCATGATATTTGTTTGAATCAATTCTGCTTATTTGGCTTTTTATTATGCGCTCAACTATTGCTCTCTTGGCGCTGTTTTTGGGGGTATTCCAGTCCTCGGCAGTGGCACAGGCGCCCTTTCCTCCTGCGAAAGTAGAGGCCGAAGGCTACGAAAAACACATCGAACTGCGCTGGGAGGCTGTCAGCGATGCACAGCTGACGGGCTACCAGGTCTTCCGCTCTACGGACGGGGGGCAAACGTTTGAGCAGATACGCACTGTAGGCGCCACCACGACGATTATCGTGGACTGGACGGGCGACGAGGGCGACAACCTCACGCGTTGCTACCGCGTGCGCAGTGTGCGCAGCAATGGCCTGGCTATCAGCGACTTCTCTCAGACGGCTTGCGCGCAAACGGCTCCCATGACCGACGAGCAGCTCTTGGATATGGTGCAGCGCTACACCTTCCGCTACTTTTGGGACTTCGCACACCCCGTCAGCGGCATGGCGCGCGAGCGCATCAGCAGCAACTTCACGGTAACCACTGGCGGCACGGGTTTCGGCATTATGGCCATCCTCGTCGGGGCCGAACGCGGCTGGATCACCCGCCAGCAGGCCCTTGACCGGCTGATCCAGATTGTCTCCTTCTTGCAATTTGCCGACCGCTTTCGCGGAGCCTTCGCGCACTGGATGCACGGCGCTACGGGCAAAGCACTGCCCTTCAGCACCTACGACGACGGGGCCGACCTGGTGGAGACGGCCTTCCTGATGCAAGGGCTGCTGGCCGCTCGCCAGTACTTCGACCGCCCTGACCCACAAGAGGCTGGCCTGCGCACGGCCATCACCAGCCTATGGCATGGGGTGGAATGGTCGTGGTTCCGGCGCAACAACGGCCCGGTACTTTACTGGCACTGGTCGCCCAACTACGGCTGGCAGATGAACTTCCCGCTGCGTGGTTTCAATGAAACGCACCTCGTTTACCTGCTGGCCGCCGCATCGCCTACGCATCCGGTGCCGGGCAGCCTGTACCAGAGCGGTTGGGCGGCCAACGCTAACTATTGCACTTCTGCCACCTATTTTGGCTATCCCATTTACACCGGCCTCAACGGCGGTGGGCCGATGTTTTTTGCCCATTATTCCTATTTGGGCTTTGACCCGCGCCGTTGGCGCGATGCCTGCTGTAACTATTTCATTCGCAACCGCAACCATGCTCTTATTCAGTGGGAGTACGCCAAATTGAACCCGAAAAAGTTTGTCGGCTACAGCGCCGAATGCTGGGGCCTCACTGCCTGCGATGCGCCCAATGGCTATTTTGCCTTCGATATTGCCAACGACCAGGGCACTATTGCCCCCACCGCTGCCTTAGCCTCGATGCCTTATGTACCTGAACAAAGCATGGCTGCCTTGCGCTACTTCTACCGCCAATTGGGCGAGCGTCTTTGGGGCGTTTGCGGCTTTTACGATGCGTTCAACCTGACGCAGAACTGGTTTGCCAACAGCTATCTGGCCATTGACCAGGGTCCTATTGTGGCTATGATAGAAAATCACCGCACCGGCCTGCTGTGGCGGCTGTTCATGAAAAATCCCGAAATCGAACCCGCTCTGCTGGCGTGCGGCTTTCAGCGCGATACGCTTTCGGTATCGGCGCCGGCGCTTGCGGTGCCTCAGGTAGCGTTTGCGCTCTTTCCCAATCCGGCCGCTAAGGGTACGGTGTGGCTGCAGGTAGAAGCACCGCAACCCATGACCTATCGGTTGGAGGTGGCCGACGCCTTAGGCAGAAGTTTTCAACTACCTGCCCAGGAGGGCCGGCTCAATGCCGGTGAAAACCTCCTTCCGCTCTCTACGGCCCATTGGCCTAAAGGCTGGTATGCGCTGCGTCTGCTTACCTCTGATGGCCATCAGGCTGTGCAGCGGCTGATAATCACCGATGATTGAGTCCAAGGTCATCGGACATCAACGCCGTGTTCGGCGACCTTGGCCGATATTTTTTCTTTCATCCTTTCACTAAAAGCATGTTGGTATGAAAAACATTTTCCTAATCGCACTGCTCACCCTCGCCCTGGGGCCGATAGCGCGCGCGCAAGTCGTTTACGAAGACTTCGAGAGTGGCGCACCCACCCTCAGCTGGACGGGCCTGAACGGCACCTTTAACGGGGCTATTCCCAACCCGGACAAATCGGGCATCAACACCAGCAACTTCGTCGGCTCGTACACCAACAACCCGAATTTCGACTTTTGCTTTGCCCTGCACACCTTCTCCACGCCGCTGGACATCAGCGAGTTTAACCAGTTCAAGATGAAAATCTGGTCGCCTACAGCGCCGTCGAAAGCCCTGCTCAAACTGGAAGGCCCCGGCGGCCCGCCTGTGGAAAAGTTCGTGGACATCACGGTGGCCAACCAATGGGTCGAGTACACGTTCGACCTGTCGGCAGGAGCGTCCTACACGCATTTGAAGACGATCCTGGTGTCGTTCAACTCTTTCGTATTGGGCGACGATAAAACCTACTACTTCGATGACATTGCAGCCGTGCGCGCCGAGCGCTGCTACGAGACCTTCGAGGGCGGCTCCGATATCACCTGGATTGGCCTGAACGGCACCTTCAACGGCACTATCGCCAACCCGGCGCCGAATGTGGTGAACAGCACGGCCACGATAGGCTCCTTTACGAACAATCCTAATTTTGACTTCAATTTTGCTTTTGGCACCATCGGTTCCGGCCCGATTGACCTGTCGGTGTACAACCAGTTTGCCTTAGATGTCTGGGTACCGCAGCCTACCAGCGTGTTGTTCAAGTTGGAAGGCACTGGACAGGCGCTCGAAAAAGTGAAGTACGTGCCGGTTGCTAATGCCTGGCAGCGCCTGACGTTCGACATGTCGGCGGCGGCGGGCTACAACACCATCACGAAAATCCTCATCGTCTTCAACCCGGGCAAAACGGGTGACGACAAGACCTACTACTTCGACAACCTGTGTGCCTACCCGAACACCTGCCAGGGCGTGGCGCCCGACCCCGATGTGATAGATGACTTTGAATGCAACCGAAATGCTGCCTATGCGCTGGGCTGGGACAGCCTGTCGGTGGCGAAGAACCCGTACCCTTCAGCCGATAACAACTCCGCTAAAGTTGGCCGCTGGAACGACCCCGCTGGCCCAGGCACCGAATGGGCTGCTTTGGTTATTGCCAACCCGACGCCTATAGACCTTTCGCAGCGCACCCAGTTCTCGCTGCAGGTATGGTCACCTAAGGCAGGTAACCTGCTGCTAAAATTGGAAGGCGGCCCCAACCCGCCCAAAGAAGTGTTCGTGCCCATGGAGCCGAACAAATGGACGACAGCGAAAGCCGACTTTGGCGACCAGGCGGGCAAAGGCCACACGCGCTGGGTGCTGTTCTTCAACGCTGGCGTCAACGGTGAACCGGGCGATGTGTACTACTTCGACAACGTCAAACTATCGGCGCCCTCCGAAGCCATTATTGAAGACTTCGAGGGCGGTATCAGCCTCGGCTGGCAGCCACTCGACCAGAACACCGCCCTGCACGGCACCTTCAACGGCCCAACGCCCAACCCGAACCCGAACAGCGTCAACAATTCGCCCAACGTGGGTTGCTACGCCAAAGGCTCCTCACCGTTCTCCACGCTGCAGGCATTCTCCCTGACGCCCTTCGACCTGTCGGTGTTCCCGCAGTTCAACTTGGACGTCCTCAGCCCGGCCAGCGGCGGCAAAGTAACCATGCAGCTCAGCTCGCCCACGCAGGGCAACAAGTCTGCCGAAGCCACCATCACCACACCTGGCCAGTGGGAGACGCTCAATTTCGATTTCTCGGCATTCAACAACATCCAGGACTTCAACGAGGCACGCTTCATCTTTAACGCTGGCACCGCAGCACAGGGCCAGACCTGGTGCATAGACAATTTGCGCCAGTCGAAGGCAACGGTGGACCCCTGCGTCGGTGTCGTGCCCATTCCCAACATCATTGATGACTTCGAGTGCCAGCGCAACTTCACCCAGATTTTCTACGGCGCCAGCGATATCAAAGTGGTCAACAACCCGCATTTAGCGCCCGAAAACGGCTCGCTCCAAGTGGGTGAATACAAAGACCCTGCTGGTCCGGGCACCGAATTTGCCGGCATCGGCTACGAGTTCGCTGCACCGCCCGACCTTTCCATCTACAACCAGCTGCAGCTGCAGGTATGGTCGCCGTTCAACAATGTGCCCTTCCTCTTCAAATTGGAAGACGGCGACACGCCGATAGAAATTTTCGACACACTCAAGGGGGCCAACCGCTGGTACCGTTTCAACATTGACTTCAGCAAACACATCGGCACGAAGAACAAGAAGTTGGTCATCTTCTTCAACGTCCTCAGCCCAACGGGCGGCGGTACGTATTACATTGATAACGTCCGCTGGGCGCGCGCTGGCTACAACGGCTGCATCGCCGACTACCAGGCGCCTCAGACGAGCATCACCAACTTCCGCTACTTTGCCAACGGTTCATTAGAACAGGCGGGTTATCAGTTTGAAGTTGTGGATAACCCCAACCCGTCGGGTATCAACACTTCTTCCAAAGTGGGCAAATTTGTCAAGGCCGGCGACGCGCTGCCGTTTGCCGGTATGTATGCCGACTTAGAGGCACCCATTGCCTGGAAAGGCAACAAAAGCGTGCGCGCCAAAGTGCTCATGGACCACATCGGTAACTTCGCCGTCAAAGTGGAGGGCGACGCTGTCAATGGCGCCTTCTTGGAGATCCCGGTGCCTAACACGAAAATCAATGCGTGGGAAGAGCTCACCTTTGACTTTTCGGCTGTGCCCGACAATTCAGAGTTCAAACGCCTGACCATCTTCTTCGACCTGGGCATCAATGCTACGGGTCAAAACGTAACGTCATACTTCGACGACATTGTCATTGGCGATGGCACCTGCACAACGGTATCGGTGTGGCAACCATTGCCGTTGGAGCCGGTGAAAGTATGGCCCAACCCTGCTCAGCAGTGGCTGCGGGTGGAAAACTTTGACCACATCTCGCGCATCACCATCACCGACCTGATGGGGCGCCGCGTAGCAGAGGTGAATACGCTGGGCGATTTGCGCACCGACATTGACGTGTCGCAGTTCGCGCCCGGAGTATATCAGCTGACGGGCTTCAATGCCCAGGGCTTGCCGGTAGGTATGGCGAAGTTTGTGAAGCATTAAGCGCACAAATGGCTTCTGGGGCGCTGCCCGCCGCCTGGCCCTGAGTCGCGGTGTCGGGCAGCGCCTCTTTCACCTCAACCTGCGGGCGCTATGCGTATCTTTTTTCTGGGTTTATGCTGTCTGAGTGCGGTGTGGCTGGCAGCGCAGGAGCGCGTGCCGTTTAGCGCGGAGGAGCTGCAACGGCGCACTTTTCTCTACTTCTGGGAACGCGCCGACTCTTTGGGCCAGATACCCGACCGATGGCCGACCAGGACATTTTCGAGCATTGCCGCCACGGGCTTTGGCCTGAGCGCTTACCTCGTCGGTATCGAGCGCGGTTGGGTAAGTCGAGCGGTGGCTGCCCGACGCATCCTGCATACCTTGCAAACGCTGCTGGCCCTGCCCCAAGGGCCGGATGCGGAAGGCACTGCGGGCTACCGGGGCTTCTTCTACCACTTCCTCGACCACGAGCGCGGACGGCGCTACAAAGACGTCGAACTGTCGTCCATTGATAGCGGCCTGCTCATGGCGGGCATCCTGTCGTGCATGACCTATTTCGACGGCCACAACCCGACGGAGGTGGCCATCCGGCAAACGGCCGATAGCCTGTACCGCCGCGTCGAATGGGACTGGATGCTCGGCCCCAACCACCGCCTCAGCATGGGCTGGCGGCCCGAAAAGGGCTTCATCAGCGCCGAATGGTTCGGCTACACTGAGGCCATGATTCTGTACATCCTGGCGTTAGGCTCGCCCACGCACCCCATCCCGGCTTCGAGCTGGGATGCCTGGACGCTTAACTACGCCTGGGACGAATACTACGGCCAGCCGCACGTCAACTTCGGTCCGCTCTTCGGCCACCAGTACAGCCACGTCTGGATTGACTTCAGGGGTATCCAGGACCGCTACATGCGCCAAAAGGGCATAGACTACTTTGAAAATAGCCGCCGCGCTACGCTGGCCAATCGCGCCTATTGCCTTCAAAATCCAAAACAATTCCGGGGCTACTCGGAAAACATCTGGGGCCTTACCGCCTGCGACGGCCCGATGGAATGGGTGCAGCGCCATGGGCAAGGACTGTGCGTGCCCGAGGCATGGAAGCCCTTCCGCGCCTATCACGCGCGCGGCGCCGCCAGCGACTATCGGGAGGACGACGGCACCATCGCCCCCACTGCCGCCGGCGGGTCGGTGCCTTTCGCTCCTGAGGTCTGCCTGCCCGCCTTACAGGCTATGTGGGAGATGTTTTACGATAGTCTTGTAGGCCCCTATGGCTTCAAGGACGCCTTCAACCTGACGTTCACTGCCGATGGTCGCCTGCCCAACGGCTGGTTTGCCGAAGACTATCTGGGCATTGACCAGGGGCCTATTCTACTGATGCTGGAGAACTACCGCAGCGGCTTTTTATGGGATTTAATGAAAAAAAATCCCTACATCCGCGCGGGTCTGCGTCGGGCCGGCTTTAACGGCGGCTGGCTGGAGGCCTTCGACGACGGGCCTTTGTCGCCCGAAAGGGCTGTAAGGCCCAATCCGGAAGTGCCGGCGGAGCCGAAATGGCTGTTTGAAAAGGGTGTCTTTCGCGAAAGCGCGTCCAGTGCCTTGCCTTATCGGCTGCTGCGCCCGGCTAATGGGCTGCCCGAGTCCGGTGTTAGTGGTTTGCGCCGAAATGCGCAGAGGCATCTGGTGGATGCCCGGGGCCGGCAGGTGCGCGTTCCGTTGGTGGTCTTCCTGCACGGCGTGGGCGAACGCGGCTACGACAACGAACGCCAGCTGCTCAATGGCGTGCTGGCCTTTGCCGAAAGGGAGGCGATGCGCCGTTACCCGTGCTATGTGCTCGCGCCGCAATGCCCACCTGATGCGCGCTGGTCGGGAGCCGACATCCGCACAGCCGTTACCTGGAGCGAAACGCCTACTGAACCTATGCGTTTGCTGATGGCCCTCATCGAGCAGCTGCTGCGCGAAGAGCCTGACATTGACCCCGCGCGCGTGTATTTGACGGGCCTCTCCATGGGCGGTGCTGGCGTGTTTGACCTGCTCATGCGCCGGCCCGAGTGGTTTGCCGCAGCCATGCCGCTGTGTGGTGGCGGCGACCCCGCCCAGGCCCATCGCATCCGAAACGTCGCCCTTTGGGTCTTTCACGGCCGCTTAGACGAGGTGGTGCCGCCCTTCCGCTCGCGCCGCATCGTCGAGGCCCTGCGCCAACATAAGCAACCCGTGCGCTACACTGAATACGACAGCCTGGCCCACGCCATCTGGCACCAGACGTACTACAATCCACAGGTAATGGAATGGCTGTTTGCCCGCCGAAAACAACGATGAAGGGGGCGGTCGGCTATTTCCCACAGCTGCCTGGCACGTTTCAGGCCAACTCATGAAAAAGACACAGCGATAAACCTTCTTTTTTCACTACCGCTCAGGTGTTTATGCAACATTTTAACGCTTTAGACTGGGCCGTCATCGGCGGCTACTTTGCCCTTCTGCTGGCGGTGGCTGGCTGGGTCATTCGCCAGCGGCAACACGACAGCGCGGACTACTTTCTGGCCGGGCGCAACGTGGGCTGGTTTGTGGTGGGGGCCTCCATTTTTGCTTCCAATATTGGGTCGGAGCACGTCGTAGGGCTGGCGGGCGCGGGCGCAGGTGGCAAAATACCGATGCTCATCTACGAGCTTCACGCCTGGATTGTGCTGCTGTTGGGCTGGGTGTTTCTGCCCTTTTACCTGCGTAGCCGGGTGTTTACGATGCCGGAATTTCTGGAGCGCCGCTTCAGCCCGCAAGCGCGCTGGTTTCTGACGCTGTTTTCCCTGCTGGCGTACGTGATGACAAAAGTGTCGGTAACCATCTACGCCGGAGGCATCGTGGTTTCTACGCTGCTGGGGATTGATTTTTGGGTAGGCGCCTTGATTACGGTGGTGCTCACGGGCGCTTACACGGCGCTGGGTGGCCTGCGTGCGGTGGTGTACACCGAGGCCCTGCAAACCGTTATCCTGATTGTAGGGGCTGGTGCCCTGACGTTTTTCGGCCTTCAGGCCGTGGGCGGCTGGTCGGGCATGCGCGCTGCGCTGGAGCCGGGCTACCTGAGCATGTGGCGACCGCCCACGGATCCTGACTTTCCGTGGCCTTCGTTAGTCATGGCCAGCACCATTTCCGGTATCTGGTACTGGTGCACGGATCAGTACATCGTGCAGCGGGCTTTGGCCGCGCGCAACCTGCAGCAGGGCCGACGCGGTACCATCTTTGGCGCCCTGCTCAAACTGATGCCGGTGTTTTTGTTCCTGCTACCCGGCGTTATTGCCCTGGCCCTCAAAAATCGGGGCGAGCTGACGTGGGATCGTCCCGACCAGGCATTTTCCACACTCATGGTGGCGCTCATGCCCCACGGTCTGCGCGGTCTGGTGGCGGCGGGGCTGCTGGCCGCGCTGATGAGCTCGCTGGCTTCGGTGTTCAACTCCTGCTCGACGCTTTTCACCATAGACGTCTATAAGAAATGGCGCCCCGACGCCCCGGAAAATGAATTGGTGCGCGTGGGCCGCCTGGCCACTACCGTCGTGGTGCTGCTGGGCATCGCCTGGATACCCATTATGCAAAACATTTCGGGCGTGCTGTATGAGTACCTGCAGTCGGTGCAGGCTTACATCGCTCCGCCCATCACGGCGGTGTTCCTGTTGGGCATTTTCTCCAGCCGCATCAATGCCAAAGGCGCTATGGCGACCTTGCTGGTGGGCCTGGTCGTGGCTGTCGTGCGTTTAGTGCTCGAAATCAGCCGTCCGTTGCTCGACCCGGAGGGCGTGCTGTATGCGTTTGGCGACCTCAATTTCCTGACCTTTGCCAGCTGGTTCTTCCTCTTTTGCGTGGTGGTGTGTGTGGCCGTCAGCCTGCTCACGCCGCCCCAGTCCAAAGAGCAGGTGCATGGCCTTACCTATGCTACGCTCTCTGAGGAGCACCGCGCCGAGCTGAAGGCTAGCTACAACCTTTGGGACATCCTTGCTTCGGCCCTCGTGGTGGGCATCGTGGCGTGGGTTATGTTTACATTCACGGGCTAAACGATTGGTCTCCTTTTTGTTATGAAATTTCATCCGCTTCGATATCTCGCTGCGACTGCGGCTCACTTCAAAGGGCGATTACGCCAAAGGCCAGTGCGCACTGCCGGGCTATGGGCTGGCCCTCGAAGCCTCGGCCATTACGGGCTGGTCTTCTTCGCGGTGGCCACGCTGCTGGCCTTTTTCTCCCATAGGCCTCCTGTAGCTCCTGTGGGCGCATCGGCCGAAGAGCGTTTTGTGGACTCGCTGCTGGCCCAGATGACCGTGGAGGAAAAAATCGGCCAGATGACACTATTCACCACCGATTGGGAGGCCACGGGCCCGACTATCCGGGCTGGTTATCAGGAGGACATCCGGAAGGGGCGCTGTGGAGCGCTGTTCAACAGCCACACGGTGGCGTTTACGCGCGAATTGCAGCGCATCGCCGTGGAGGAGTCTCGCCTGAAAATTCCGCTGCTCTTTGGCTACGACGTCATCCACGGTTACAAAACCATTTTTCCCATCCCACTGGCTGAGGCGGCCAGCTGGGATTTGGAGGCCATCGAGCGCTCGGCGCGCATTGCAGCGGTGGAGGCTTCGGCAGCGGGGCTGCATTGGACATTTGCCCCCATGGTGGACATCAGCCGCGACCCGCGCTGGGGCCGCGTCATGGAAGGCGCAGGCGAGGATACGTGGTGGGGGTGCCGCGTCGCAGAGGCGCGCGTGCGCGGTTTTCAGGGCAAAGGGCTGGGGCAAACAGATGCTGTGGCGGCCTGCGTGAAGCATTACGCCGCCTACGGAGCACCCACGGCGGGCCGCGAATACGGCACGGTGGACATGAGCGAGCGCTTCTTCCGCGAGTACTACTTGCCACCCTATGCCGCAGCCGTGCGCGCGGGAGCCGCCACGGTCATGACCTCGTTCAACGACTACGACGGCGTGCCCGCCACCGGAAGCCATTACCTGCTGACCGAGGTGCTGCGCCGCGAACTAGGCTTTGCGGGCTTCGTCGTTACCGACTACACTGCCATCAATGAAATGGTGCCGCATGGCGTCGTCCGCAACGAACAGGAGGCCGGCGAACTGGCCCTGCACGCGGGCGTGGATATGGACATGCAAGGTGCCGTCTTTCAGCAGTATTTGAAAAAATCCCTCGACGCTGGCAAGGTTTCCATGGCGCAGATAGACACTGCCGTGCGGCGTATCCTGCTGCTGAAATACCGGCTGGGCTTGTTTGAAAACCCGTACAAATTCTGCGATGCGGAGCGCGAAAAGCGCCTGCTGCTGAGTGCTGAACACCGGGCAGCCGCCCGCGACATGGCCCGCAAAAGCATTGTTTTGTTGAAAAACGAGCGCAAAACACTACCCCTGGCGCGCACGACGCGCATTGCATTGGTAGGCCCGCTGGCCGACAACAAGAGTGAGCTCATCGGCAGCTGGAGCGCGGCGGGCAATGCCGCCGATTGCGTCAGCCTGCTGGAAGGGCTGCGCGCTGCCAGCAAAGGCGCCGTCTGGCACGCCAAAGGCTGCGACCTCGAGGGCGATAACCGACGCGGCTTTGCTGAGGCCTTGGCGTTGGCCAGAAAGGCCGATGTGGTGGTGGTGGCCGTTGGCGAAGCGGCTTACATGAGTGGTGAGGCGGCCTCGCGTACGCAATTGTCGTTGCCAGGCGTGCAGGAGGCGCTGGTAGAGACGCTGGCCGCTACGGGCAAACCTGTCGTGGTTGTGCTTATGAATGGCCGTCCATTGGCCATACCCAATGTTGCAGAGCGCGCTACGGCGCTGGTGGAGGCCT
Organism: uncultured Saprospiraceae bacterium; assembly: GCA_964646615.1. Taxonomy (GTDB): domain Bacteria; phylum Bacteroidota; class Bacteroidia; order Chitinophagales; family Saprospiraceae; genus M3007. Next base: position 71,337 of record CAZYEV010000032.1, on the reverse strand, counting down.
GGTGGCTGGGCACAGAGGCGGGTAACGCCCTGGCGGATGTGCTTTTTGGCGACTATAACCCCAGCGGCAAATTGCCCATGACCTTCCCGCGCTCGGTGGGGCAAGTGCCCATTTTTTACAACGAAAAAAATACGGGCCGCCCCTTCGACCCCAACAGCAAGTGGACCAGCAAGTACCTAGATGCGCCCAACAGCCCGCTGTTCCCCTTCGGCTTTGGCCTGAGCTACACGACGTTTGAATACGCAGCCCCCACGGCTTCGGCGCGCGCCTTCCGCGCGGGCGATACGCTGCGCATCAGTGCCGTAGTGCGCAATACCGGCGAGCACGCTGGCACGGAGGTCGTCCAGCTTTACGTGCGCGACCTCGTGGGCAGCGTAACCCGCCCACTGCGCGAACTCAAGGGCATCCAGCGCATCCATTTGCAACCAGGCGAAAGCCAAACCGTAATCTTCCACCTCACAGAGGCCGACTTGCGCTTTTACCGGCGCGACATGACTTTCGGCTCAGAACCCGGCGAGTTTGACATTTTCATCAGTAGCCACTCCGCCCACGGGCAGCCGGTGAGGGTGGAGCTATTGTAACCACCAAACTTGTTTGGCGAACGAAAAAAGCACTCATCACTCATCCACAACTTGTTTTCACCCCGCAGTCCGGCGACTCAGACCGTTACGGACGAGATTGCAAGGAGGACAACACTATGAAACAGCTACACCTTTTCCTCATCTGCCTGTTGGTGCAGGCAGCCGCTATTGCCCAGCAGCGCGTGGCGGGCCGCGTAACCGACGCCGAGACGGGCGAAGGGCTTATCGGCGTTACCGTTACGCTTCAGGGCGCTGCCCTGGGTACCGTAACCGACGTGGAAGGTCGGTATGTATTGGAAGTGCCTGACCTGAACGGTACCCTCGTGTTTACGTACACCGGTTATGTCGAACAGCAAATCCCGCTACAGGGGCGCTCTACACTCGATGTGGCCCTATCGCCTCAGGTGGAAACCATTGGCGAGATTGTCGTGGTCGGCTATGGCACGCAGCGCAAGAGCGACCTGACGGGGGCGGTGGGTACGGTGAAAACGCGCGAGATTGAGCGCATTCCCACGGCATCGGTAGATCAGGCCCTGCAAGGTAAGATTGCCGGCGTTTACGTGGTGCCTGCCAGTGGGCGGCCCGGCGACGGCGCTGTGGTGCGCATTCGCGGTACGGGCACGCTCAACAATGCCAACCCGCTCTACGTCGTGGATGGCATGCTGCTCGAGGATGCCTCGTTTGTCAACCCTTTGGATGTGGAGTCGGTCGAGGTACTCAAAGATGCCTCTGCTACAGCCATTTACGGCAACCGTGGGGCCAATGGCGTGATCATCATCACCACCAAACGCGGCAAGGTGGGCGAGCGCGCGGCCATCACAATGAACAGCTACTACGGTACACAGGCGCTGACCCAACAGGTGCCCATGGCCAATGCGGCAGAGTTTGCCCAGATGTACAACGAGTTGCAGGGCCAGCCTTTCTTTCCCAACCCGCAGGCCCTGGGGGCAGGCACCAACTGGCAGGATGTGGTCTATCGGCAGGCGCCTATTGCCAGCGTACAGCTGAGCGCTGCAGGCGGTTCCGACAAGTTTACCTACAACGTGGCCGGCAACTACTTCAACCAGTCGGGCATCGTGCGCGAGTCGGAGTTTGAGCGCGTTACGCTGCGCCTCAACAACGAGTATCAAGTCAACAAGGCCGTTCGCTTGGGCAACAACATCTCTTTTGCCTCAGCTAAAAGCCAGAATGCCCCCGGAGTGCTGCTTTCGACGCTGTGGATGCCGCCCGTTTACGCCGAGCGCGACTCGACGGGCAAATTTTCAGACCCGACCTTTTTCGGCACTGCCATTGGCAACCCAGCCGCCGATTTGTTCTATAAAAACAACAACTTCTCCCGAAACAACCGCTTAGTGGGCACGCTGTACGGCGACCTGAAGTTTTTGAAATACTTCACCTTCCGCTCCAATTTTGGCTTAGACTACGGCCTGGCGCGCAGCCGCTACTATGAGCCGGTGTTTCAGGTGTCGGTAGCGCAACGCAATGCTAATGACCGGCTGGAGTTGGGCTTCAACGAGAACCGTTCGTGGCTGTGGGAAAACACGCTGAACTTCGACCGCGAGTGGAAACGCCTGCGCGTCAATGCGCTGGCAGGCTATACGGCTCAGGAAACGCGCTTTGAGTATTTCGGCGCCAGCCGCAGCAACTTCCCCTCGGGCATTGACGAGCTGCTCTATCTGTCGGCGGGCAACGACACCACACAGCTGAACTACGGCGGCGCCGGCGAGTGGGCCATGGTCAGTTACCTGGGGCGCGTCAACGTAGCCCTGTCGGAGCGCTATCTGCTAACGGCTTCCATTCGGGCCGACGGGTCGTCGCGCTTTTCGCCCAAAAACCGCTGGGGCTACTTCCCGTCCTTTGCCGTCGGCTGGAACATTGCGCAAGAGCCTTTCATGGCCCACCAGCGCCTGTTCGACCGGCTCAAATTGCGCGCCTCGTGGGGTGTGGTGGGCAACGACAAAACCCAACTCTATCCCTCGTTTGGCATCATTCAGGGCAATCTCTACGCCATTTTTGGGCCAAACGAGGCCCTCAACACCGGCGCTACCCTGACCACGCTGGCCAACCCTGACGTGCGCTGGGAGGAAACAGCCCAGACGGACATCGGCTTAGAAATGGCCCTCTTCAGGGGGCGCCTGACTGCCGAAATAGACTGGTACAACCGCCTCACTTACGACATCCTGTACGAACTGCCCATACCCGACTACGTTGGCTCGGCAGGCAATCCGGTGGTCAACGTCGCCGATGTGCGCAACCGCGGCTGGGACATCACACTGGGCTGGCGCGACACGCGCGGTAAAGTGTCGTATAACCTCGGCGCTATTCTCTCTACCGTCCGCAACGAGGTGGTCGAACTCGACGCCCGCAAATCCGAAGTGCGCGCCGCTGGTACCTCTCAGGGCGATTTCGCCACCCGCACCATCGTGGGACGCTCTATCGGTGAGTTTTACGGCTTCCAGGTGGCAGGTATCTTCCAAAACGCCGAAGACCTGGCCCAATACCCGCGATTAGGCAACGAAAAACCCGGCGACTTCCGCTACCAGGACACCAACGGCGATGGCAAAATCACCGATGCCGACAAGGTCTTCCTGGGCAGCCCCATCCCGAAACTCACGTATGGCTTCTCTGCCGGCATCGAATGGTCGGGCTTTGACCTGGCTGCTGACTTCTTCGGCGTTTATGGCAACAAAGTCGTCAGTGCCTGGCACATGTCGCGTTTTGGCGTTTACAACTGGCACCGCCGCTTTTACGACGGCCGCTGGACGGGCGAGGGCACCAGCAACGAAGTGCCGCGCGTAACCAACGGCGGACACAACTACCGCATGTCGAGCTTCTACGTTCAGGATGGTTCCTTCCTGCGCCTGCGCAGCCTCGTCGTGGGCTACACGCTGCCCCGTACCCTCACGCAGCGCATCGCCATCCAGCGCGCTCGTCTCTACCTGAACGGCACCAACCTGTGGACGCGCCAGGCATACGACGGCTATTCGCCCGAATTCCCGGGCAGCAGCGTCTTCACCGCAGGCGTGGATTATGGTTCCTATCCCATTGCAAAAACGATCTCCTTCGGCTTAGATGTAACCTTTTAATGCTTCCACCCGAAGATGGCGCCTCACACGCCAGGAGGCCATCTCATCAAAATATAGCGCTATGAAACAGAGCACCTTTTTTCGCTTCCTCGCCGTGCTGGCTGCCAGCGTTTTTCTCCTGTCGGGTTGCCAGAAAGATTTTCTCGACCGCAAGCCATTAGGGCAGCTGACGTACGAGAATTTCTTCCAAAATGCGGAGCAGGCCATTCAGGCCACCAATGCGGTCTATAACCAGTTTCGCAGCTGGGACTGCGTCGGGCTGCCTTATCTGGGTGTTACCGACATCATCAGCGACGACGCCGACAAAGGCTCAACGCCCAACGATGCGCCCTTCCTGCTGGAAGTGGACAGCTTCACCTTCGACGCTACCAATATCACCTTTGCCACAGTGTGGCGCGGGTATTTCCGCGTCATTGCGCGCGCCAACGTGGCCATCAGCGAGATACCCAAAATTGACATGGACCCGGCGCTGCGCGACCGCTTAGTGGGCGAATGCAAGTTCCTGCGCGCCTACGGGTATCTGTTGCTGGTGCAATGGTTTGGCGATTTGCCGCTCATCACTCGCCCCCTGACGGGCGACGAGTACTATGCTCAGGAACGCCAGCCCAGGTCGGCCATTTACGACCAGATAGAGCGCGACCTGCTGGATGCCATTCAGGCGCTGCCGGAGAAGTCGCAGTATCCGCCCGCCGATTTGGGCCGTGCCACTAAAGGTGCTGCGCGGGGGCTGCTGGCCAAGTTGTACATGGTCAAAAAGGATTTTCTCAAAGCCGAACAGTACGCGCTGGAAGTCATTAACTCCAATCAGTACAGCCTGTTGCCGCGGTATTCCGACAACTTTCTGCCCGTGGGCGAGAACGGCGCAGAGTCTGTTTTTGAAATTGGCTGCGTGGCGCTGCCGGCTCCCATAGCGGGCCCCGGCGCCTCGCCCTACAACATGATTCAGGGCGTGCGCGGTGTGCCCAACCTGGGCTGGGGGTTCAATCGGCCCTCCGATAACTTAGTGTCGTCGTACGAGCCAGGCGACCCGCGGCGCGAGGCCACAGTCATCTACGTGGGCGAGGTCTTGCCCGACGGCTCCACCATCGTGCAGGACAACCCGGAAATCGTGGGCGAACGCTACAACCAGAAAGCATGGGTGCCGGCTCACGCCGGCCTGCAGGACAACGGCCCGGGCAACATCCGCATCCTGCGCTATGCCGACATCCTGCTGCTGGCCGCAGAGGCACTCAACGAAAACGGCAAGCCCGCACAGGCGCTGCAATACCTCAACCAGGTGCGCAAACGCGCCCGTGGGACGAACAACTTCATCCTGCCCGACGTAACCACTACCGACCAGGCGCAATTGCGCGAACGCATCTACCGCGAACGACGCGCCGAACTGGCCATGGAGCAACACCGCTGGTTCGACCTGTTGCGCTGGGGGCGTGCAGCCTCCGTCATGCAGGCGTTGGGTAAACAGTTTTTTGTCCCCGGCAAACACGAACTGCTGCCCATTCCGCAAAGCGAGGTGGACTTGACGGAAGGGCGATTGCGCCAGAACCCGGGGTATTGAGCGACACAGACGAAGGGCTATCCTTTGCCCAGAGGGTAGCCCTCCTTAGCCAAAGCGCCCGTGCAAGTAGTTGTACGTCAGCTCCTGCTGCGGCTGCTCGAACATTTGGGTCGTCGGGCCGTACTCAATGAGTTCCCCCAGGTACATGAAGGCCGTGTAGTCGGCAATGCGCTGGGCCTGTTGGAGGTTGTGGGTTACGATGACGATGGTGAACATCTGCTTCAGTTCCAGCAGCGTTTCTTCCACTTTAGCCGTGCTGATGGGGTCTAAGGCGGAACAAGGCTCATCGAGCAGGATAACTTCGGGGGCTACGGCAATGGCGCGCGCTAAGCACAGGCGCTGCTGCTGGCCGCCGGAGAGTTCGAGGGCTGATTTGTCCAACTCGTCTTTGACCTCATCCCACAGGTGGCTTTGCCGCAGGCTGTTTTCCACCACGGCGCGTATGCGCTCAGGGTCTCGCATACCGTTGATTTTCAGGCCATAGGCCACATTTTTGAAGATGGACTTGGGAAAGGGATTGGGCTTCTGGAAGACCATGCCAATTTGCCGGCGCACCCACACAGGGTCAATGCGCGGGTCCAGGATGTTTTTGCCCTCAAACAGGATGCGCCCTTTGAGGCGAATGTCGGGGTTGAGGTCGTGCATGCGATTGATGCTGCGCAGCAACATCGTTTTGCCGCAGCCCGAAGGGCCTATCAGGGCAATGATCTGATGTTCAGGGATGTTCATCGAAATGCCCTTAAGGACGTGCTTCGAGCCGGCGTACAGGTGGAGGTCTTCTATTTGCAGGATGTGCCTTTCCATGGCGGTTTTACAGGCGTTTTTTCGGATGATACTGGGCGCGGAGCACGAAGGCGACGAGGTTGAGCAAGAAGACTAAGAGCAGCAGTGCAATGGCCGTTCCATACGCTAGCGGGCGCACCAGTTCGGGGTCGTGGTGTTGGGTGGAGAGGATGTACAGGTGGTAGGGCAATGCCATGAACTCGTCAAAGGGCGAGGCGGGCAGGTATCGGGTGTAGAACGCCACGCCGGTGAAGAGGATGGGCGCTGTTTCGCCGGCAGCGCGGGAGAGCGCCAGAATGACGCCCGTCAGGATGCCGGGTAACGCTGTGGGCAGCACCACGCTGTAAGTGGTTTCCCAGCGTGTGGCGCCTAAGGCTAACGCGCCTTCGCGCAAGGCGCGTGGCACCTGGCGCAGGGCTTCTTCGGTCGTGGCAATGACCGAAGGCAGCGTCAGCAGAGCCAGTGTGCAGGCCGACGCCAGAATGGATGCCCCCATGCGCATGCCTTCCACAAAGATGGCCAGGCCAAAAAGGCCATAGACGATGCTGGGCACACCTGCCAGATTGCGCACAGCCGCTCGTGTGAGCTGCGTGAGCGTGCCCTCGCCAGCATACTCCTCCAGCCACACGGCACAGGCCACGCCCAACGGAGCAGCCAGGAGCGTAGCCAGCAGGGTTACTACTGCCGTGCCGAAGATGGCCGGCCAGATGCCGCCCTCCGTCATGCCCTGGCGCGGAAAGCCGGTCAGAAACTCCCAGCTGAGCACCGGAATGCCCTGTCGGCTCAGGTCGAAGAGCATAATGACCATAAAGGCTGCCACGCCTAAGGCGCAGGCAATCAGAGAGGCCATGCCTATCCACATCCAGAGTGTTCGTATCGTCATTGTCCGCGTTTTCTCAGCCGGGCGGCCACGCGCTCGGCAGCGAAGTTGATGGTCAGCGTGATGAGGAAGAGCACTAAGGCACAGGCAAACAGGGCGTAGTAGTGCGTCGTTCCGGTAGGTACCTCGCCCATTTCAATGGCTACCGTAGCAGTAATGGTGCGCACCGAAGAGAAGAAGCCTTGCGGCATGGCCGTGGCATTGCCCGTGGCCATCAGCACGGTCATCGTCTCGCCAATGGCGCGCCCCACGCCCAACATGATGGCTGCCAGCAGGCCCGAATAGCAGGCCGGCAGCGTTACCCGCGTGAGCGTTTCCCACCGATTGGCGCCCAAAGCATAGCTGGCCTCCTTGTACGCCCGAGGCACGGCCTGCACCACGTCTTCTGAAATGCTGATAACGGTGGGCAACGCCATGAAGGCCAGCAAGATAGAACCATTGAGGGCATTCAGCCCATTAGGCAGGCCAAATACCTGTGCCAAAAATGGCCCCACCAGCACAATGCCCACAAAGCCCATCACCACCGACGGCACGGCCGCCATGAGCTCCACAATGGGCTTGAGCAGATTGCGCAGCCACATGGGCGCAATTTCCGAGAGGAAAAATGCCATGCCCACGCCTATGGGCGCAGCAATGGCGGTGGCGCCAAACGTCGTCAGCGCTGTACCCAGCAGCAGCGCGCCTATGCCGTAGGAAGGAGTATCGTACGCCGCCGGATTCCAGGCATTCAGCGAGAAAAACTCGCCCAGCCCAATGCGTTCAAAGGCTTTCCAGCTGTGGATGGCCAGAAGCAAAAAGATGCCCAGCAGCGTAGCGATGGAGACAAACGCCGACGCCGCCAGCGATTTTTCAAAGAACCCGTTCCAGAAATAGCGGCGGCTCGTCATCGCTTTTCGGTGTAGTAATTCAGGGTTTCCACATAAGAAGAAGCAGGGCTGAGCGCATGGTAAGCCGCCAGCATATCGGGCCAGGGAGGCAAATAGCCGTTTTGCAAAATCAATTGCTGGCCTTCCGGGCTGGCCTCAAACTGGAAAAAGGATTCGATCTTGCCAGAGGGATGCCCGTTGGTAAACTGGTATAGCGGACGCACGAGCGGATACTCGCCCGAGCGCAACCCCGCTTCGTCCAGTGGTGAAACGGCCCGCCGCTTGGCGTCGGCCTTCAGGCGCACAACGCGCACGCCCTGGCGAATGCTGCCGTCGGCTTTGGCTACATAGCCCAACCCGACGTAACCAATGCCGTAAGGGTCGCGCATGACGGACTCCACAATTTGCGCCGTACCGTTCATCTGCTTAAGCGTCGGTGAAAAGTCGCGCCCCAGCACCCGCTCGCGGAAATAGACAAAGGTGCCGGAGTTGCTCTGGCGTCCGTAGAGCGAGATGCGACCTGGCCGACCACCCACCTCCGCCCAGTCTCGGATTTCGCCGGCGTAGATGCGCCCCAGCTGCTCCAAGGTCAGGCTATCCACGCCCACCGCCGGATTGACCACCACAACTAAAGCATCCGCAGCAAACACGTGCGCCACTAAGCGGATGCCGCGTTGCCGCGCCAGCGCGATCTCCTTGTCTGTCAGCGCGCGCGAAGAATTGGCTACGTCCGTCTTGCCGTTGAGCAGGGCCGCTATGCCTACGCCCGAACCGCCGCCAGCGATGCTGATGGAAACGGCAGAGTCTTCGGCCATGTAGGCTTCGGCTAAGCGGAACACCAGGTTCACCTCCGTGTCCGAGCCTCGCACCGTGATGCGCTCCACGCTGCGCATTTGGTGACAGCCGCTACCTGCCATCATCAGACCCGCCAGCAGCAACAGCCGCCCGAAAATAGCCCAACCGTCAGGCCGGCTCTTCTTCGTCTGCCTCGCCTTCTGCCGCCGCTTCGTCATCTTCATCTACGTACTCTTCTTCGTCCAAATCCTCCTCGTCGGTGTCCTCTTCGTCGTCGAAGCCTTCGTCTTCCACGTCCTCAAGGTCGTCTTCTTCAAGGTCGCCATCTTCCTCGTCTGCTGCTTCTTCTTCGGGCCCGTCTTCATCCGCGAGCGCTGCCCGGAGCATTTCTTCCAGTTCCACAGCAGAGAGGGTTTCTTGTTCGAGAGTAAGAATGTCTGTACGCATAGTGTTGAATTTTTGCGCCAAAATTCTACGTCTCCGGACGCTCTGAAGGTGCTGGGCAGGTTAAGTTGATATTAAGAATGCAGCGCCGTCCCGTGTCGCTGGTGAAGTGGTCAAACGGCCCAGTGTCCTAAGTATTTGAGGAAAATTTTGGTCAGGTTTTCGGCGTCTGAAATGCCGCGGTGGTGGGTGCCGGTGAACAGGATATTTTCCATTTCCGTGGCCTTTTTCAGGCCCACGGGACGCCGCAAGCCCTTTAGCTGCATGTACTGCTGCTTGAGGTTGGCATGTGGTTGGGCCCAGTCGGTTTCCAGGCGGTGCAGGCGGCAGTCGTGGACGAGCATTTTCTGATCTATAGAGCCCCAGGAACACAGGGTATAGTCCTCTTCGCCGATGCGAGCCCAGTCCCAAAACTCTTCGATGACTTCCGGGAACGTAGCGGCCCGATTGACATCTTGCTGGCTGATCTGGGTGAGTTGTCGGCAAAAAGGCGACAGGGTAGGGTGCACAATAGGGCGCACGAAGCGGTTGAACTTGCCGCGTATTTCGCCGTAGGCGTTGACGCGAAAGGCACCAATTTCGATAATTTCCTGCACGTAGCCGGGCGGGCGATGTTCCCAGCAGGTGGCCTCCAGGTCGTAAATGATGTAGTTTTTCATGATTGAACGGCGTGGCGTCGGGTGCCCTGCGCCTTTGCGCAAGTATGGACGCAAAGTTCGGGCAATTGTTCAGAGCTTTGCCCCAAAACCCAGACATGCACATTGCCTTGTTGACCACTTACCCCCACGGCGGCGCGGGCATCGCCTGCCAACGCCTGGAAAATGCCCTGCGCCACATCGGTGCAGAAGCCCAGACGCTGACGGCTGCCGATGCTCCTTCGCGCTGGCCTTTCTATGCCGAGCGGCTGTCGTTTCTGCCTTATGAGCGCGACCGCTCGGTGCGTTTCCAGTTTTCATTGGCCAATTTTGGCTGCGACATGTCGCGCCACCCTGTCGTGCAACAGGCCGATGTCATTCACCTGCATTGGGTCAACCAGGGCTTCCTGTCGCTCCGCAACCTCCGGCAATTGGCCCAAACGGGCAAGCCCATCGTCTGGACCCTGCACGACATGTGGACCTTCACCGGCGGCTGCCACCACAGCGCCGGCTGCGAGGAATACACGCGCGCCTGTGGCCACTGTCCGATGTTGCGCTGGCCCGGTCCACGCGACCTGTCGCACTGCATCTGGCAGCGCAAAAAGCGCCTTTTCCCGCCACAAATGCACATCATCACGTGCAGCGAATGGCTGGGCCAGCGCGCCCAGCGCAGCAGCCTGCTGAGCCCTTATCCCATTCGGGTCATTCCAAACGCCATTGACACCGAACTTTTTGCACCCGCCACGCCGGAGCAGCGCCAGGCGTTCCGGCAGCGCTTGGGCATTCCGGCTTCTGCAGTGGTGGCGCTTTTTGCTTCGGTCAAGGTGGAAAACCCCTGGAAGGGTTTCGGGCATCTCGTTCAGGCTTTGGCGCAGGTACGCCAGCAGTGGCCCGGCCTGCCTTTGGAGTTGCTGGTCATGGGCAAAGCCCAGCCGGAGACCTTGCGCCAGTTGCCCTGCCCGGTGCGCGAATTAGGTTCGCTCTCCGACCCGCGGCAGATTGCCGAAGCCTACGCCGCTGCCGACCTGTTTGTCATCCCTTCGCTGGAAGAAAACCTGCCCAACACGGTGATGGAAGCGCTGGCCTGCGGCACACCCGTAGCGGGCTTCCGCACCGGCGGCATTCCGGAAATGGTGGAGCATGAAGAAAACGGTTTTCTGGCTCCGGTGGGCGACAGCTCGGCCCTGGCTGAAGCCATCGTCTGGGTGGCCGAACGCTCCGAACAATTGCGCGCCGCCGCCCGCCGCAAGGCTGAGCGTAGCTATGCCCAGGCCATTGTGGCGCAACATCATCTGGCACTGTATCAAGAGGCACTCCGACAGACCTGAGGCACCCGTTGTTATGCAAAACACGATACAGGCTGCTCTTTTCAGGCATGGTATCCTCCTCGCTGCATTGGGCTTTTGGCCAAACGGCGTAGCGGCTCAACGCACGGAGCTGCTCTCTCCCGCCCTTCAAACCATTTATCGCCAAATCACTTCGCTGCGGCTGTCGGAAGCGCGCCAGGGCATCCAGACTTTGCGGCAAAGTGGGCCGCCAACGCCGGTGTTGTACCTGCTGGAAAACTACACTGACTTTGCCCAAGCGCTACTGGACGACCAGGAAGCCAGCACCCGGCATTTTCACCAACAGACGGCCAGCCGCCTGCAGGCAATCCGACGCACAAGTGGCGCCTCGCCCTGGAAGCGCTACGCCGAGGCGGAGATGCGCCTGCAGCAGGCCGTCCTTCTGGGTAAGGCAGGCAGGTATCTGACCTGTGCGCAGGAGACGCGCCGCGCCTGTGCCCTGCTGGACGAAAACCGCCGGCAGTTCCCGCATTTTGCGCTCAACGGCAAAAGCATAGCCATTGTGCGGGCATTGCTGGGCGCCTTGCCCGACGAATTTCGCTGGGCTGCCGAGCTGCTGAGCGGCGTCAGAGGCTCGGTGTCGGGCGGCATCGGTGAACTGGAGCGCCTGCTGGCTGAAGGTGCACCCGAGACGTTGTTTTTTGAAGAAGAAATCCGGCTGGCCATCGCGCTTCTGCGCCTGAACCTGCTGGAAGATAAAGAAGGCGCCTGGCGCGTCTTGCAAGGACCGCGCTGGAATGCGCGCCAGAACCCGCTGGCGGCCTATTCGTTAGCCCTTGTGGCCGCGCGCTCGGGCCGCAACGACGAGGCCATCCAGCTGCTGGAAGCCAGCCCACAAGGCGCGCCTTTTCATCCGTTCTGGCAGCGCTACTACCTGCTGGGCTTGCTGAAACTGAACCGCTTAGCCCCCGATGCTGACGAGCCGCTGCGCCGCTTTGCGCGCCACTTTCTGGGCGAAACGGGCCGTTGGGAAGCCTGCCAGAAAATCGCCTGGCACGCCCTGCTGAACGGCGATACCGCCAGCTATCGCCTCTGGATGAACCGCATCGCCACCGCCAGACGCCCCCACTCTGAACAAGACCAGGCCGCCTGGCGCGAGGCCCGCGAAGGCCCTATGCCCGACCCAACGCTCCTGCGCGCCCGCCTGCTGTTCGACGGCGGATATTACCAGCGCGCTTATGAAACCCTTATACAACAGCCCGCGCATCGCTACACGGGCAACCTCGCCTTAGAATACACCTACCGCTTGGCCCGCATTGCCCACGCTCTGGCCCATTACGACGAAGCCGAACGCTACTACCGCCACACCCTCGAACAAGGCGCTCAAAACCCGACCTATCTCGCGTGCCAGTCGGCCCTACAATTGGGCATCCTGTACGAACAAACCCAACGCTGCACGCTGGCCAAAAATGCCTACCAGACCTGCCTGCGCCTCAAGCCGCAGCAGTACCGCATCAGCCTGCACGCCAAAGCAAAGGCAGGGCTGGACCGACTGCGGAGCGCGTGCTGAAAGAAAAGCGCTGTTTCAGGGGTAAAAACAGTTCAACAAAACCGCTCCTCGCGCGTTTGTGCAGCCATGACGACGACGAACATCTTCACCCACGTTCGCACGCTGGGCGCGCTGAAGGCCTCAGGGTACCAACCCAAAAGCATCAAAGACGAACTGCGCCAGAACCTTTTGGATAAAATCCGCCGCCGCGAAAACGTCTTCCCCGGCATTTATGGCTTCGACGACACCGTGCTGCCCGACCTGGAGCGCGCCGTACTGAGCCGGCACAACATCCTACTGCTCGGCCTGCGCGGCCAGGCCAAAACTCGCCTGGCGCGCCTGTTGGTCAATCTGTTGGATGAATACATCCCTGTCGTAGCCGGCAGCGAACTGAACGACGACCCTTTAGCCCCTATCAGCCGCTACGCGCGCGACCTCATCGCTGAACGCGGCGACGAAACGCCCATTGAATGGCTCCACCGCGACGAGCGCTACGTAGAGAAGTTGGCCACCCCCGACGTCAGTATCGCTGACTTAGTGGGCGACGTGGACCCTATCAAGGCTGCCAACCTGCGCCTGCCGTATTCCGACGAGCGCGTCATCCACTTCGGCCTTATCCCGCGCGCACACCGATGCCTGTTCATCATCAACGAATTGCCCGACCTGCAGCCCCGCATCCAGGTCGCCCTCTTCAACGTCCTGCAAGAGGGCGACATGCAAATCCGAGGCTTCAAACTGCGCCTGCCCTTAGACATCACGTTCGTCTTCACGGCCAACCCGGAAGACTACACTAACCGAGGCAGCATCATTACACCGCTCAAAGACCGCATCGAAAGCCAGATAACGACCCATTACCCCACCTCCATCGAAATCGGGCGGCGCATCACCGAGCAGGAAGCTCGCATCGCTCCGGCCCAACGCGAAACGGTGCGCGTGCCCGAACTGCTCAAAGACCTCATCGAAGAAATCGCTTTCGCCGCCCGCGACAGTGAGTACGTGGACAAGAGCAGCGGCGTCAGCGCCCGCCTCACCATCGCCGCCTACGAAAACCTGTACTCCACGGCCGAGCGCCGCATGCTGCTCAATGGCGATACCAGCACCACCGCGCGCATTACCGACCTGTGGGGCGTCATCCCGGCCATCATCGGCAAGGTGGAAATGGTCTATGAGGGCGAACAGGAAGGCCCCCACTCGGTGGCCCTGCGCCTCATAGGGCAGGCCGTCAAGAAAACCTTCCTCAAATACTTCCCTAACCCGGCCAAACTGCGCCGCGGGCAGGAAAAAGACCCTTACGGCGTCATCAAAGCCTGGTTCTCCGGCGGCAATGCTGTGGACTTGCTGCACCGCCACAAAGACCGCGAATTTCTGCAAAGCCTGGAACAGGCAGCCGGCCTGCGCAAATTTGTCGAAAGCCACAACATCCCGCCAGCGGAGGTGCCCGTCTTCATGGAATTGGTCCTCCACGGCCTGGCCGAATTTGAGGTGCTCAACAAGGAATTCATCCTCAACCGCTGGACTTTCAAGGACTTCCTCGCCGACAGCGGCCTGGGCAACACCGACGACGAACCAGACATGCGGGATTTGTTGCGGTGAGAAAGAAGCGCATTTGCAAAGTCAGGACAGGAAAAACACCTCCGCTGCCCTCTGCGCCCTCGGCGGTTTTTAACCTTCTGCCTCGCAGCAGCTATGCGCAAGGCCAGTTACCAGTGCATTAAATTTTCGCCGATACCGATACTCGCGCGAATTATCCACGAGAGCCAAGCCCTTTTGGAGCAGGTGGGCGTTGAGGAAGGTTTTGTTTTCCAGATACAGATAGGCCAGCAAGTGTTGCTGTTCGTCGCGTTGGGCGGCAGCGTCGAGGCGGAAGAAGACGCGCTTGCCCCCTGGTTTTCTGCTGGAGGAAAGCAATGGCTTCATCTGAGCGGGTTGGGTTGGGCTGAATGCCCAGCAGGCGCAGGGTTTCGCCGTTGGAGAGGCGCACCCGTTCGGGGGAGAGGATTTCGCGCACGGTGAAGAGCGTTTCGCGCCGGGTACTGTCGGCAGCATCTATCCGGGAGCCGTACGTCTGTTTTTTGACGTCCACCTGCTTGTCTAATTGATGTGGGTCGTGGAAGACGTAGGGCATTTGCGCTATTTTTTTCTCTATGTCGAAGGCTGGCAGTTGTTGCTCCCGGAAGTGCAGGTCGGCCTCTTCAAAGAGAGAACGCTGGTGAGCGGTTAGTTTTTCGCGAATGATCGGGATGAACTGCGGGTTGATTTCGTATCCGCAGGAGTTTCGGCCCAGTTTCAGTGCGGCTAAGGAGGTGGTTCCGCTGCCGAGGAAAGGGTCGAGCACCAACTCGCCGGGGAAAGAGAACATGCGGATGAGCCGGCGCGGAATTTCCTCCGGGAACATGGCCAGGTGGCCCTCCTGTCGGACGCCGGGGATGTTCCAGTGGCCGTGGAAGAAGGTGTTCCACTCTTCGGTCGTCAGGGCGGCTTGCGCTTTTTGTTCGGGTGTGGGTTTGGGCGCTTCGCCGGGTTTTTTGAACAGCAGGATATACTCGAAGTCCACTTTGACGATACCGTTGCGTGGATAAGGGAAACTGCCCATAACGCTGGCGCCTCCGGTGGTGTTGGTCGTGGTGGTTTTTTGCCAGATGATGCTGCCCATAAAATCGAAGCCGATGGCTTCGCAAAAGCGAATGATTTCACTGTGGATAGGAATGACCTTGTAGCGGCCGTAATAGACGGCGCGAGCAAACTGGTCGCCGATATTGATGCACAACCGGCAACCCGGCTGAAGCACGCGATAGCACTCGCTCCAGACTAAGTTCAGGTGGTTGATGTAAGTCGCATAATCGTCGTGGAAGCCTATCTGGCCCTCAGCCCCGTAGTCCTTGAGCTGCCAATACGGAGGCGAAGTGATGACCACGTGCACGCTGGCGTCATCCAGCTCGCGCATCCAACGGCTATCGCCTCGAATGATGTGGTGAACGGTTCTTTCCATAGAGTGCTGGCGGTGTCGCCGCTGGCAAAAGTAGGGCAAATCGGCTGGAATGGTTTGTGGCCACAAATGATAAATCAGAAGCGACACCTCGTTTAGTCGGAGATGTCGCCCTAAGTTCGTGCATTCGTAGCTAAACCTCTTCATGTCGTTGTGGTAAAAAATTATTTGCGCATTTGGGGAGGTGTCGTCTTCGAGGTACGAGAAGGCGACATCTCTGAGCATGGTAATTCAGGTAAGGTTATGCGCTATACAGGTAAGGAGCGTTAGGCGGATAGCGGTTATTTTCGCCCCATTATTTTGGATGAAAAACGAAACCACACGCATGCTGCGCACACTTTTCTGGCTCGCTATCGCTGTCGTTATGACCGACTGCACTGCTAACGAAAACACTGCAAAACAGGCCGCCGACACTCGCCCTGACTATGTTTTGGTCATTCACGGGGGCGCCGGCACGCTCTCTCGTCAGGCCATGACGCCCGAGCAAGAGGCACGCTACCGGTCGGCTTTAGACTCGGCCCTCCAGGTGGGTGAGGCCATCTTGAAATCGGGCGGTACGGCCCTGGATGCTGTTACCGAAACGGTCGCCTGGCTGGAGGATTGCCCACTGTTCAATGCCGGGCGCGGTGCTGTCTTCACGCACGAGGGCCGCAACGAACTGGATGCCAGCATCATGGACGGCCGCACCCAGAATGCTGGTGCAGTGGGCGGTGTTACCATCGTGAAAAACCCCATCCGCCTGGCGCGCGCTGTCATGGAAAAGTCGCCGCATGTCTTTCTGGTTGGCCCAGGCGCCGAGCGGTTTGCCATAGAGAACGGCTTAGACACAGTGCCACCGTCGTGGTTTTTTACTCAGGAGCGTTGGGACGCGCTCCAACGGATATTGAAAAAAGACGAAAAAACAGGCAGTATCTCCAGCGAACTGGCCGACTACAAATTCGGCACCGTGGGCGCGGTGGCCTTAGACCGCCAGGGTAACCTCGCTGCGGCCACTTCTACTGGCGGCATGACCAACAAGCGCTGGAACCGCCTGGGCGACTCGCCCGTCATCGGGGCCGGCACGTATGCCTCTAACGATGCCTGTGCGGTGTCGTGCACGGGGCACGGTGAGTACTTCATCCGCTATGCCGTAGCGCACGACGTGTGGGCGCGCATGGTCTATGGCGGCGCTTCGCTACCAGACGCAACCCACGAGCTGGTGATGAAAAAATTAGTAGAAAAAGGCGGCGAAGGCGGCCTCATCGCTGTGGACAAGAACGGAACCATCGCCATGCCATTCAACTCCGAGGGCATGTACCGCGGCTATGCGCGCCCGGGCGAGCGCAAAACCGCCATCTTTGCCGGTGAATAGGACGCCGCTTCTAAAAAATACCGCCGACCATGACGCCTTTAGCCGAACGCATGCGCCCGCGCGACCTGTCGCAATTCGTGGGCCAGGAGCACCTCGTGGGCGAGGGCGCCGTGCTGCGCCAGGCCATTGAGGCAGGCAAAATCCCGTCCTTCATCCTGTGGGGCCCGCCCGGCGTGGGCAAAACGACCCTGGCCCAGCTCATAGCCCAGCACCTGAAGAAGCCGTTTTATCAGCTTTCGGCCATCCATTCAGGCGTCAAGGACATTCGCGAGGCCATCGAAAGCGCTGAAAAGGCGACGCTTTTTCAGGCGCGCGGCGCCATTTTATTTATTGATGAAATTCATCGCTTCTCCAAAAACCAGCAAGATGCCCTGCTGGGAGCAGTGGAAAAGGGCATCGTAACGCTCATTGGTGCCACAACGGAAAACCCCTCGTTTGAGGTCATTCCGGCCCTGCTGTCGCGCTGCCAGGTGTATGTGCTGCACCCGCTGACGCGCGAACAATTGGAACTGCTGCTGCATCGAGCGCTTCAGGAGGATGAGGCCTTGAAAAAACGCAAGGTGGAATTGGCTGAAACGGAAGCCCTGTTGCTGTACTCGGGCGGCGACGCGCGCCGGCTGCTGAATGCGCTGGAGTTGGTGGTAACCGCTGTGCCCGAAGGCCAGCCGGTGCGCATCGCGAACGACTTTGTGCGCGAGAAAATCCAGCAAAACATCGCCCTGTATGACAAAGGCGGCGAGCAACACTACGACGTCATTTCGGCCTTCATCAAGAGCGTGCGCGGCAGCGACCCCAACGCGGCCCTATACTGGTTGGCGCGCATGCTGGAAGGCGGCGAAGACATCGAGTTTATCGCTCGGCGGCTCATCATTCTGGCCGCCGAAGACATCGGTCTGGCCAACCCCAACGCCCTGCTATTGGCTACGGCCACCATGGACGCCGTGCGGGCCATCGGGATGCCCGAGGCGCGCATCGTGTTGTCGGAATGCACCATTTATTTAGCCACATCGCCCAAAAGCAATTCGGCCTATCTGGCCATAGACAAAGCCCTCGAGGTCGTGCGCGCGGGCCAAGTCTTTCCGGTACCCCTGCACCTGCGCAACGCACCTACGCGCCTGATGCGCGAACTGCAGTACGGTGAAGGATATCGGTACAGCCACGACTTTCCGGGGCATTTCGTTCAGCAAGACTACCTGCCGATGGAGCTCAAAGGCACCTGCTTCTATGAACCCGCCGACAATGCCGCCGAAGCGCGGGCGCGCGAAAAACTGCGCCAGGAATGGAAGCACTGGTATCCGTACACCTGAGCTTCGGCAGGGCTTTTGTTCTTGCACGCCGGGCACGCATCTTTCCGTCCGCGTAGAGTGCCCGGTCTATCTTTGCCGCCGCCATGCAGGTCTTTTCTAATCTCGAACAGTTGCCACCGCTGAAGGATGCCGTCCTGACGATTGGCTCTTTCGATGGCGTTCACATAGGGCACCAGCGTATTCTGCAACAGGTGCAGCAATTGGCGCGGGAGCGCGGCGGCCCCAGCGTCGTGCTCACTTTCGAGCCGCATCCGCGCACAGTGCTGTACCCGGAGGACGCCTCTTTTCGCCTGATTACCAGCGCCTCCGAAAAGATGCGGCTCTTTGAGAAGGCTGGAGTGGATTACGCTGTCTTTGCGCCGTTTACCCCCGAATTTGCACGTTACTCCGCTCAGCAATACGTCGAGGATTTCCTGCTGCGCTACCTGCGTCCGGCGGTGGTGGTCATCGGCTACGACCATCGCTTTGGTGCTCAGCGCGAGGGCAGTATCGAGTTCTTGCGCCACTACGAGGCCCAGGGATTTTTTCAGGTGGTGGAAATTCCGGCCCAGCTCATTGACGAGGTAACCGTCAGCTCGACCAAGATACGCCGGGCGCTGGAGGCGGGCGATGTGGCGCGCGCTAATCGGTTGTTGGGCCATCCTTTTGTGCTGAGTGGAACGGTAGTGCCGGGCAATCGGGTAGGGCGCTCCATCGGCTTCCCCACAGCCAACCTGCAGCTGGAAGAGGCACGCCAACTGGTGCCGCCCGACGGCATATACGCCGCGCGCGCGCATCTGCCCAATGGTGATGTCTTCGACGCCATGCTCTACATCGGCCATCGGCCCACGCTTTCGGGCAACGAAGCGCGCACCATTGAGGCACACCTGCTCGACTTCGAGGGCGACCTCTATGGCCAGAGTCTGCGCATTGAAGTGCTCGATTTCATCCGAAAAGACCGCAAACTGGCCGATTTGCAGCAATTGCGCCAGCAAATTGAGGCCGACCGCGAGGCCATACGGCAGCGCTTAACCCAAATCCGCCTGCGCGAGCAACCTTCTGCAGGCCGTATCGTTTGTGCTGCTGACGAAGTGGTCATTGTCGTGCTCAACTACAACACGCGCGCCCATTTGGAAACTTATCTGCCCAGCGTGTTGGCCCACAGCCCAGAGGCACGCATCGTGGTGGCCGACAATGGCTCGCCCGACGACTCGGTAGCGATGCTGCGCGCGCGCTTTCCGCAGGTGGAGGTGCTGGAATTAGGGCGCAATTACGGTTTTGCTCAGGGCTACAACGAAGCCTTAGCGCGCATCGAGGGCGGAGGTATCTTTGTCATCCTCAACTCGGACGTCGAGGTAACGCCCGGCTGGATGACGCCCCTGCTCGAAGCCATGCGGGCCGATGCGCGCATAGCAGTGGCCCAGCCTAAAATCCTGGCCTGGCGCGACAAAAGCCGCTTCGAATACGCCGGCGCCGCGGGCGGCTGGATTGATTACCTGGGTTATCCTTTCTGTCGAGGGCGTATTTTTGGCCATTGCGAAGAAGACCACGGCCAGTACGACACGCCCCAAGAGTGCTTCTGGGCTGCCGGAGCGGCTTTTTTCATCCGTGCCGACCTGTATCGCCGACTGGACGGCTTTGACGGCGACTACTTCGCCCACAACGAAGAGATTGACCTGTGTTGGCGCCTTAAGCGCGCTGGCTATTCGGTATGGTGCATTCCACAATCGGTCGTCTATCACCTCGGTGGTGGCACGCTGGAGTACGAAAACCCGCGCAAGGTGTTTCTCAACTTCCGCAACAGCCTGTTCACCTTGTTGAAAAACGAAACGACGGCCAAATTGCTGTGGCTCATCCCGGCGCGCCTGTTGCTCGACGGCGTGGCAGGCGTCCGTTTTTTGCTCAAAGGGCAATGGCGCGCCATTGGCGCCATCGTGCGGGCGCATGGTTCTTTTTATCAAAATTTCTTCAAAATGCGGCGCAAACGGCAGATTTTCAACCGTTTAGTCGAGCAAAACCGCATTGGGCCTTCCAACTACTCCGGAAGGTATGCGGGCAGCATTGTCTTTGCCCATTACCTCCGCGGGGTGGGCCGCTTTGCTTCGCTCAAGATAAAAGAGGGCGTTCAGAAGCGGGCGGAGAGCGCCACTTCAGCCTCTCTCCCTTCCTGACAATGGGCGCCTTTAGTATCTGAAATCGCTATGCTCCAACCCGAAGTGCTCTACGAAGATGAGGCCGTGCTGGTGGTGAACAAGCCTGCCAGCCTGCTGACGATAGCCGACCGCTTTGGCAATGCCGACAACTTGCACCAATGGCTGGAGCGGCGCTATGGCCGGGTGTTCGTGGTGCATCGGCTCGACCGCGAGACGAGCGGTGTGCTGTGCTTTGCGCGCACCGAAGAAGCACATCGGCACCTTTCACTGCAGTTTGAGCACCACGCCGTGGACAAGTTCTACCTGGCTTTAGTGGACGGCGTGGTGCAGGAGGAAGAGGGCGAGATTGACCGGCCCATTGGGCCACATCCGACCATCGCCGGCAAGATGGTGGTGGCCGCCTGGGGTAAGCCTTCGCTGACCTTTTACCGCGTGCTGGAGCGCTTTAGAAACTTCACGCTGGTAGAAGCGCTGCTCAAAACCGGTCGCACGCATCAGGCGCGCGTACATCTGCAGAGCATCGGCTATCCCCTGGCTGTGGACGCGCTCTACGGAAGACGTACGGCTCTGCTCCTCTCCGAAATCAAAGGACGGGCGTATAAAATGGGCAAATTCAGCGATGAGGAGCGTCCGCTGCTGGAGCGCACGGCCCTGCATGCCTTCCGCCTGCGCTTCGACCATCCTGTCTCTGAGGAACGCATGGAATTTCGCGCCGAACCGCCCAAAGACTTCAATGCCGTCTTGCAGCAACTGCGCAAATGGGGCCAATAGCCTGATTTTCAGGTGCTAAAAATAGAAATCCCCCGCTTATTGCAGCGAGGGACTCTAACCCAAACAAATAAACACAAAAACTACTTGGGGCAATGTTAAGGCGACTTTTGCACATGTTGAAAATATCTGCCGGATATTTTTTTTCCATCGCTCAAAAAACGCTGAACCACAGCGCCGCTTCGGAATAAAGACAGGGAAATTGCCAGGCAAAGCGCTCTGTGTACGCAACAGGCGGCCCGGTGTCTCAAAAGCGCAGAAAGCCCATTCTCCGGGTGCAGGCGAGTGCGTTCGGAGCCGATTTGGCCCGCACCGAAAGTTTTTACACCAATACGACGGAAACCTTTGCTTGGGGGCAAACGCACCGCTTCTTTTCCGCTACTTTTGCGGCGTTTTTATCGAAACCTTCCGGGCAAGGCCTTTGGGCAGGTTTCGACGCAACAAGGAAAGACATGGAAGACAGACAGAGCACATTGAACACCATCATCGGCATGGGGCTGATTTTTCTGCTGGTGTATTTGTGGATGCAGTATTCGGCGCCGCAGCAGCAGCCTCAGCCAGCCTCGCCAGAACAACCTGCCGCAACGGATACCCTGACAACGCCAGGCGTTCAGACTTCGGACAATCAGGCCAAAACGACGGAACAAACGGTGCCGGACACGGGGGCGCTTGCCGGACGTTATGGCGTGTTCGCGCCGGCGGCCAAAGGCCAGAGCCAGCGCGTCGTGTTAGAAAACGACCTGGCGCGCATCACCTTCAACAGCAAGGGCGGGCGCATCGAAGAGGTTTTTTTGAAAAAGTACTATAAAAGCCGCCCTGACAGCACCGGTAAATTGGTGAAAGCGCCGGTGCGCCTGCTGGCCAATCCTAACAACCGCTTCGAGTACCTTATCCCTGCAGCCGGGGCGCCCAATCGCATCAGCTCGGCCGAGCTTTACTTTGAGCCGACGCAGGAGGGGCGTACGGTCATTTTCCGCGCTCCCACAACCAACGGCGGCTACTTCGAGCAGCGCTACACGCTCAGCGACAACAGCTACGAGCTCGACTACCGCGTGCGCATACATCAGCCCAACCAGACCCTTGCCCCTGGACACGAAGCGCTTTTTCTCAAGTGGGTCAATCACTTAGATAAACTCGAGCCGAACCAGGACTACGAGCGCACCATGTCCACGGTGTATTTCAAGCCCGAAGACAACTCACCCGACTACTGCAATTGCCGAAGCGACGACGTCGAAACACTGGGCGACCGTCCGGTGCGCTGGGTGAGCCACGCCAACCAGTTTTTCAACACATCGCTCATTGCCCGCAACTTCACGTTTACCGATTTTACGGGCGAGACCATTATGCGCACCAACGCCGACCCGGCCCTGAAAACCCTGCGTACCTCGGCGCGCATCCCGCTCCAGGACGGCGAAGCGCACATGACTGTCTTTGCCGGGCCTAACGAATTCGAATTGCTTCGCGCCTACGGCGTTTCTTTAGAAGATATCATTCCCTTCGGCTCCAGCATTTTCGGCGCCATCAATCGCTGGGTCATCCATCCGCTGTTCGACCTGTTGGCGCGCTTCATCGGCAACGCCGGCATCATCATCCTGGTGCTGACGCTCATCGTCAAGTTGTTGCTTTATCCGCTGACGTACCGCATTGTGTACAACCAGGCAAAAATGTCGGCCCTGAAGCCCAAGATTGAGGAGCTGCGCAAGAAGTACAGCGACGACCAGCAAACGCTGTCGGTGGAGACGATGAAGCTGTATTCGGAGTTCAAAGTCAATCCGTTAGGTGGCTGTTTGCCGGTGTTGTTGCAGATGCCGATATGGTTTGCGCTGTACCGCTTCTTTCCGGCGGCCATCGAATTTCGGCAGGCCAGTTTTTTGTGGGCGGCCGACCTGTCGAGTTACGATGTGGCGCTTCGTCTGCCGTTCAGCATCTGGGGCTTGGGCGACCATTTGAGCGCATTCACGCTCATCTGGGTGGCTACCACGCTGTGGTACACCTGGTACTCGATGCGCCAGATGGACAGCGCCGCCATGGGCAACCCCGAGCAGATGCAGGTCATGAAGTACATGCAGTACGGCATGCCCGTCATGTTCATGTTCTTCTTCAATACCTTCGCCTCAGGTCTGACGCTGTACCTGTGCTTCAGCAACCTGCTCAACATCGGCCAGACCTTCTTCACCAAAGCGTTTCTGATTGACCACGAGAAAATTAAAGCGCAACTTGAGGCTAACAAGAACCGCCCGCGAAAAGCCGGCGGGTGGCGCGACCGCATTGATGCCATGATGCGCGAACAGCAGCGCCTGCGCGAAGAACAGGCCAAACGCGAACAACAGCAACAGCGCAAAAAGACTAAGTGAGGGCGTACTCGCTGAAAGGCTCTTTTCTATGAAAAATATGCACTGCTCCGCTGTACTCACTCGCTACCGTGGGCATTCTGGCCAACAGACCCTTTGCTCCGTCTTTTTTGTGGCATTACTCCTGTTGGTTCCGGCGCTCTACAGCCGGCTGAATGCCCAGGTCTATACGCCTGTTTTCCCGGCGCTGAGCGGTTCGGCGCTCTATCAGGCGCTGGTGGCCAGCTACAAGCCTGCAACGGTGCTGGACTACGCCAATGCCCGCGACACGATGTTCGTGCGCGTCTATGCGGTAGATGACGACAGCGTGCGCTGCATTTACTCGACCCATACCCTGTATTTAGACCGGACGCAAAACCCACGCCAGTACCTGTTCCAGAACGGCGGCCCTTTGGGTATCGGCACGGAACACGCCTACCCCCAGTCAAAAGGCGCCGGCAGCGGTAACGCTCGCAGCGACATGCACCACCTCTTCCCGGCCCGTACACCGGTCAACGAAGCCCGCAGCAACAAGCCTTTTGCTAACATCCCAGACGAAGAGGTGCAGCAGTGGTTCTACAAAACCTTTACCCTGACGGCAAAGCCTGCTGTGAATGCCCACCTGTACAGCAAATCGAATGCCGCCAACTTTGAGGTGCGTCAGGCGGCCAAAGGGGATATTGCCCGAGCGGTGTTTTATTTCTACACCATGTACACCACGGAGGCGCTCAATGCGGATGCGAATTTTTTTGAAAACCAGCGCGCCACCCTGTGTCAGTGGCACTACCAGGACCGCGCCGACTCGGCTGAGCTGATAAAAACCTGGCGCATAGCGCCTTACCAGCAAAACAAGCCCAACCCATTCGTCCTCGATTGCACGCTGGCGCGCCGACTGTACTGCCCGGAACTGCCCAACGATTGTCAGACGGTATCGGCTAAAGCCCCGCAGACGCCTGTACTGCCTTTGCGCATGATGCCCAACCCGTGGCGCGGGCAGGGTAGGGTAGAGGCGCTCTTGCCCGAAGGCGGCCAGGTACGCCTGCGCCTGCTCTCTGTACTGGGGCAGGAACTGGCTATCTGGCCCGCACAACCCGCCGAAGCGGGCGTTTTTGCACTCGACCTCGAATGGCCCAACCAGCCGGCCAACGGCTTTGCCTTTTTGGAACTGACCCTGATACGGCCCGATGGCCAGCCGCTGCGAGGCCTGACAACTGTAATCCTGGAAAGCCACTGAACCGGGCACCTGACCCTTACGCTATTCCCATTCTCATCGTAATCTGTACCTGATGCCCAATCCGTACATTCGGTTTTCCGCTAAGTTTGCTTTCCTGTTCGGGCTGCTCCTGGGGTGGCAGACATCGCCGAGCCGACTTGACGCCCAGGTTTATACGCCCGTATTTCCCAACCTGAGTGGTTCAGAGCTGTACCAGGCGGTGGTAACCCAGTACAAGCCATCCAAAGTGCTGAATTACTCCAACGCCCGCGACACGATGTATGCACGGGTCTTTTCTGTAGATGACGACAGCGTGCGCTGCATCTACTCCATGCACGCGCTGTACTTAGACCGCACGCAAAACCCGCGGCAATACCTGTACCAGGACGGGGGCCCGTTGGGCATTAGCGCCGAGCACGTTTATCCGCAATCGAAGGGCTCGGGCAGTGGTAACCCCCGCAGCGATATGCACCACCTCTTCCCGGCCCGTACGCCCGTCAATATCGCTCGCAGCAACAAGCCCTTTGCCAACATACCCGACGAAAAAACCAACCAATGGTTTTACCGGACCTTCGTCCTGACCTCGAAACCCACTACCAACGCCCACCTGTACAGCAAATCGAACAGCACGAACTTTGAGCCACATCAGGCCGCCAAAGGTGATGTGGCGCGCGCTGTCTTCTACTTCTACACTATGTACACGACCGAGGCGCTCAATGCGGATCCGAACTTCTTCGATATCCAGCGCGCCACGTTGTGCCAGTGGCATTACCAGGACCGCGCCGACTCGGCTGAGCTGATAAGGACCTGGCGCATAGCACCTTATCAGCAAAATAAACCCAACCCATTCATTCTCGACTGTACGCTGGCGCGTCGGTTGTATTGCCCGGAATTGCCCGACGATTGCTCGACGACGACTGCCCAAAGGCCGGCAAGGCTACCCCTGCGCGTGATGCCCAACCCGTGGCACGGGCAGGGTAGGGTAGAGACCCTCTTGCCCGAAAGCGGCCTGGTGCGCCTGCGCCTGCTCTCGGTATTGGGGCAAGAACTGTTCACCTGGCCCCCACAATCGGCTGACGCTGGCTTGTTTACACTCAACCTGGAATTGCCGGACCATCTCGCCAGTGGCTTTGCTGTCCTGGAACTCATCCTGACGCCTCTCGATGGGCCTCCGCTGCGCGGTGTGGCCATGGTCGTGGTTGGCCCCTACTAAAAGCATTCTATCCTTCACCACCACTAACCTCGTTTCATGCTTGACTTGCTCGCCCAGTTTTTCGACTTCATTCGCCATTTAGATGTCCATTTGGAAAGCATTATGCGCGACTACCAGCTGCTCACCTATGTCCTGCTGGCGCTCATTATTTTCTGTGAAACGGGTCTGGTGGTAACGCCTTTTTTGCCCGGCGACTCGCTGCTCTTTGCAGCCGGGGCCATCACGGCCAAAACGGGCATTCTCAACGTGTGGCTGCTCATTCCCATCCTCTTTTGTGCGGCCATTCTGGGCGACAACACGAACTACTTCTTCGGCAAATTTCTGGGTGACCGCGTGTTCACGCGCGATTACTGGTTCATCAAACGCAAGCACGTGGAGCGCACGCAGGAGTTCTATGAGAAGTATGGCGGTCGCACGCTCGTCATTGCTCGCTTCGTGCCCATCGTGCGCACGTTTGCGCCCTTCGTGGCCGGTGTGGGCCAGATGCGCTATCGCCGTTTCATCGGCTACTGCATTGGCGGCGGCATCTTGTGGGTTACCAGCCTGACTCTGGCCGGCTACTATTTTGGCCAGATACCCATTGTGAAAAACAACTTTGAAATCGTGGTCTTTGGCATCATTGCTGTGTCGCTGCTGCCCATTGCTTTCGAGTTCATCCGCAACGCGCGCTGGATGCCGCGCCGCAATTTTCCCAAATAAATCCCGGCTCGCCCACGCCCATGCGCGTCCTGCACCTGTTCGATTATTACCTGCCTACGACGCTCAACTGGGTCAGCTACCTGCTGCGCTACCTGCCTGATACGCAGGTGGAAATCGGCGCGCCCTGGATGATTCAAGGGGAATTCTGGCAGTCCTCGTTTCGGGCCTACCGGTATCCGTTCCAGTTGCCGGGTCTGCTCGATGCCCATTCGGAGGCAGATTTTCCGGCCATCCGCCGCCTGTTCACGCGCTCGCAGCGTTTTTTACCCACCTATGCCTACTGGCTGGCGGGGCGTCTGAGCGCTTCGCCGCCCGATGTGCTGCACGCACACTTTGGGCCGGTGGGCTGCCTGTACGCGCCAATGGCTCGCCGATTGCGCCGGCCGCTGGTGGTAACGTTCTATGGCTTTGATTATGAGAAAATTCTGCACACGCGCCCGGCTCTTCGGCAACAGTACCAACGGCTGTTCGAGCAGGCGGCGCGCTTAGTGGTGGCCAGCCCGTTTGGGGCGGCGCGTTTGAGCGCCTTAGGCTGCCCTTCCGATAAAATTGCCATTGTGCCGCCCAGCCCCGACCTGTCGGTCTTCTCATTTCATAAAAAAACCAAACCCGCCGGGCGTCTGCACTTAGTGCAGGTATCCACGTTTACGCCCAAAAAGGGCCATCTGACGACGTTGGAGGCGGTGCGCCAGGCGTGTGCTGACTGCCCCGGTCTGCACCTGACGCTGGCAGGTGAGCGCTACGATGAGCGGCTGTACCGACAGGTGCTGGATTTCATCGAAAAACACCGATTGGGGGCATGCGTAACGCTGCTGCCGCCGGTAGAACACCGCCAGATGCCGGCTTTTCTGGCGGGCTTCGATGCCTTTATCCACCCCAGCCAGCGCGCTGCCGACGGCGACCACGAGGCTTCGCCGGTGGCCTTACTCGAGGCTCAGGCTGTGGGGCTGCCCGTGCTGGCCACGCGCCACGCCGACCTGCCGCTGCTGGTGGCGCACGAGAAAACGGGCCTGCTGGTCGAGGAAGGCGACGCCGCAGCACTGGCGCAGGCTATCCGGCGCTTTTACACCATGCAAAGCGCTGAATACGAAGGCTTTGCGCAGCGCGCTCGGGCACACGTAGAACAGAACTACGACGTGCGCCAGAGTGCAAAGCGGTTGCGGGCGCTGTATGCGGCGCTGGTAGGTTAATGTAGGGCAAAGCCCTAAGAATAGGAGCATGCGAGGGATGCGAGGCGGGCGCCTCGTATGAGCTTAGCGCCACCGCTTAGTTAGCTCTACCCAGAAGACGCTGACAAATGCGGTCAGTGTGCACAGGCCCAGTTCGGCAGGGGTGAGGGCCTCCATCTGGAACAGCCCGCGCACCCAGGGGACGAACAGGACGGCAGCCAGAACGAGGGCCGCTATTGCCAGCACGAGCCAAAGGGTGCGGTTGGGATAGCGCAGGGTGTGCACGATGCTGTGCTCAAACGAGCGGTTGACCAACGTCAGGAAAATGTTAGCGACCATGAGCGTGGCGAACACGAAGGCCCGTGTTTTCGCCTCGCTGGCGCCCTGGGCGATGGCGTAGTGATACAGCACAAAGATGCCGGCGGTGATGGCCAGACCCTGGGCAATGCTGAGCAGGATTTCGCCGAACGAGAACAGGGAGGACTGGTGGCGCCGCGGCGGCTGTTCCAACAGGTCAGGGTCGCCTGGGTCGTTTTCATAGACGACTGCGCAGGTGGGGTCCATGAGCAGTTCCATAAAAATAACGTGCACGGGCGCCAGCATGTACAGATAATGCCAGCCGAACATGAGCGGCAGGACGACCGTCAGCACAATGGGCACGTGGATGCTGATGACGTACCGGATGGCCTTGCGCAGGTTGGCATAGATGCGGCGGCCCATTTCGATGGCCGTAACCATGCGTGAAAGGTCATCGTCGAGCAAGACCATAGAGGCTGCTGCGCGTGCGGTCTCGGTGCCGCGCTGCCCCATAGCAATGCCGATTTGGGCGGCTTTGAGTGCTGGGGCGTCGTTGACGCCGTCGCCGGTCATGGCCACGACTTCGCCATTGGCCTTCAGGGCCTCTACGATGCGCAGTTTGGCTTCCGGGAACATGCGGGCAAAAACGGAGGTGTGCCCGACCTGTTGTTGGAGGGCTTCCGGAGCCATGGTCATGACTTCCTGCCCCGTCAGCGCGGTGCCGTTGTGGCGCAGGCCGCTGCGCTCGGCGATGTTCAGGGCAGTGGCTGGGTGGTCGCCGGTAATCATTTTTACCTGAACGCCAGCGGCGTAGAAGCGCTCGAACACGGCCCGGATGTTGGGCTTGGGTGGGTCGTGCAGCGCCACCAGCCCTTCAAATTGCCACTTGAAATCGTCCTGGTTGTCGGGCAGTTTGCCAGAGGGGCAGGTCGCTGAAGCTACTCCCAGAATGCGGTAACCTTTTTCGGCCAGTTGCTGCGTTTTTTCCAGCACATCCTTGCGCGTGGCGTCATCTACGGATGCACACACGCGGAGGATTCGCTCTACGGCGCCTTTGGAGGCCACAATGAGGTCATCGTCGCCCAAGACGCTTGCAAAGACGTGCGTCATCATGGGCGGAGTGCCGCCCAGCGGATACTCGCGAAACAGGCGAAAATGCGGGCGGCGGTCTGTGGCGGTCTGACGTGCATAGGCTTCATGAATGGCCACTTCCATGGCGTCGAACGGCTCTGGCTCGCTGGCCCACATGGCGTATTCTAAGCACAGGCCGCGTCCCGAATAGTCGAGCACTTCGGCCACGGTCATGCGGTTTTCGGTAATGGTGCCCGTTTTATCTAAGCAAATCACAGTGGCCGAGCCGAGGCTTTCTACCGTTTTGGGCTGCTTGACCAAGATACTGCGCTGACTCATGCGGTAGGCGCCCAGGGCCATGAAGGAGGCGAAGGCCACAGGTATCTCAGAGGGTAGGATAGCCATGGCCAGCGATAGTGAGTACAGCAGCGCCGCCGCAAGTTGTTGTGTATAGAAAAAATTAATGGCAAAAACCAGAACGAATGCTGCCAGACCCGCGTACAGCATCTGACGTACGAAGCGCTCCAGCTGGCGCTGGAGAGGTGTTGGCTCTGGCTTGATGGCCTCAATGGCGCGGCCCAGGCGACCAAACTCGGTAGCATTGCCAACGGCTTCCACACGACCGACCCCCATGCCTGTGGCGACTACCGTGCCCTGATACAGGCGATTTTGGTCACCATTAGCGGATTTTGCTACTGGCAAGGACTCACCCGTTAACAAGGACTCATCTACTGTGAGATCGTTCTGGTGTACCACTATAGCGTCGGCGGGCAGACGTTCGCCTTCTGAAAACAAAACGATATCGCCTACCACCAGATCCTCCGAACGCACCGACACTTCGCGGCCGCCGCGACGCACTCTCACCAAAGGCTGTGTGTATTGGCGTAGGGCTTCTAATGCCCGCTCGCTCCGGTACTCCTGAGCGACCTCAATCACCATCACAAAAACAATCGCGGCGGCCATCAGCCAGCCCTCGGTATAATCGCCCAGTACAAAATACAGCGCACAGGCTACCAGCAAGAGCAGAAAAATAGGCTCCTTGAGCGTCTGCCAGATCAGGTGCGTCAGCTGCCGGCGCTCATGCCACTGGAGGGTATTGGAGCCATACCGGGCACGGCTATCGGCTACTTCGGCCTCCGTCAGGCCATGAAGTTCCGTCAAAGAAGACTTAATTTCGGTTTCAACCATGTTTGCTCGCAAAGTGGAAGGCGAAGTTATGGGCAGAATGTTACCCAAAAGTAAAACTCCCCCAACTCTAAGGGCTTTCTAATGAACCAAAAGCATGCTTCACCCTCGAAGGCGGCGTTTAACCCGACAATTGAAGCTACCATGAGGTGTCTGATTACCTGCTTTTTATTGCGCTTCAGTGCAGCGCATTGGCTCTTGGGCGTGTTGTTTGCGGCTTGCTATGGCGGTTCAGTCGATGTTTCGGCGCTTCGCGTTACGGGCACCACCTCCCTTCGACAGATACCCGAAGAAAATGGCGCTATCATCCGGCCGTTGCGTGTGGGTGAGGCCCTTTTTGATGTGGGCGAGGTCAGCCCTTACCTGTCGGGCATTTATTCGGGCGGCTCGCTGTTGTGGGAACCATGGTTGCGCGTGCGCACCTCCGACGGCCAGACGGGGTGGGTCTTCGGAGGGTTGGTCAAGCCCGACAGGCGAACGGCGGAAGAAGCGCTTCGCTGGCGGCACGAAAAGCGCCTGCAGGCCCTTTTCGGAACAGCCTGTGCTCAACGCCTGCTTCGCTGGTCAACGCAGGCCGTCGGTAGCGACTCCGCATTAGCCGAACACCTGCGAACTGGGCTTGCCCTGCGCGATACGCTCCAAACGGCCCTGCGCTACGGCCTGCGAAGACCCACACCGGAAGCGCAGCCCGATATGCGTTGGCTCGATGAATACTTGCGCTATTTCCGGCGCTATAGAGGTGGTATTGCCTTAGATTACAGTGCATTAGCACGTGAAGCACAACAGACAGAAGGCCAACAGGACGACTATTTTGCCCAACTCTGCCTTCGGCTTTATCCGATAGATAGCATGGAGTCTCCCCTACCGGTATGGGTTTTTCCGATGAGCTGGACGGAGAGCGCCAGCAATCTCGGAGCCGGGCATCATTGGGCTACTTTGCGCAGCCTCGAGCAGGCCTTTCGGAGGGCGCCCCTGTTTGAGGCGGAGTGGGAACACCTGAAAAATCTCGTGCTGGCGGACATTCTCGACAACGAGCGCAGCTATTGGCAGCCTTTATCCAAAGTGCTGGCGGAGTTGGACCAGATACGGGCACGTCCGCCTGCGTGTCTGACACAGCAGGAACGCACGGCCCTTGACCTGCGTCGCCAGATGCTGGCGCGAGGGATGGCGCGCACCGACCTGCGTTCAGGGCGCTGACGCGGACAGGCGCTCTAAGGTGTATTCAATGAGCCGCTGTACCGCCGCTTCGGGGTCATGGCTGAAGCGACCCAAAGCCCGATTGGCTATGATAGCGCTCACGGAAGCCGCCCGATGTCCCAGCAACTGACATAGCCCGAAGAGGGCTGCCGTTTCCATTTCCAGGTTCAAGATGCGCTGGCCTTCGTATTCAAAGGTCTGCAGATAGTCCAGATAGTTGGCCAGGCGCCGTGGTGCGCGCAGCTGACGCCCCTGAGGGGCATAAAAGCCTCCGTGTGTGGCCGTGTAGCCGTGATGGAAGCCTTCGGAGAACCCATCCGCCAGCAAAGCCGTATCGCCCGAGGCGTAGTAGGGCGGTGCCAGCAATCCGCCGGCTGGCTCAAAATGCTGTCGCAAGGCCGTGGCTAATGGATGTTTCCACAGCGGTTCTGCCTGATAGGCCAGCAGCAGGCCGTCGAAGCCCAGCCCGCCCACTGATGCGACGAAGCTATCTACGGTCACTTCGGGCTGCAGACCGCCCGCTGTGCCCAGCCGAACGAATGTCAGCGTCGTGGGTTTCTCCTTTGGCTGGCGGGTGTGCAGGTCTATGTTAAAAACGGCATCTACTTCATTGACAACAATATCTATGTTGTCTGGCCCGATGCCCGAAGAAATGACGCTCAGCCGCAGCCGGCCAATACGCCCGGTGTGGGTAACGAATTCGCGCTTTTGAACGCGGCACTCTACAGCATCGAAGTACCGGCTCACTTTAGCCACGCGGTCGGGGTCGCCTACGGTGATGATGGTCGGCGCTACCTGTTCGGGGCTCAAGTGCAGGTGATATACGCTGCCGTCGGGGTTCAGGATGAGCTCGGAAGGCGCAAAGGGCATGGTTAACGACGATTAACGAGTGAAGTGTTGGAAGAATTCAGGCTCAAAGGTGCTCTACCAGCAGGCTTAGCATGTCTGCCACCACGGCATTCAGCCGCTCGATGGCCAGGTCGAGCTTCCAGGCTTCGCGCTGGCGCGGTTCTACGTAGTTGGACAGGGCGCGTATTTGTGAAAACGGTGTTTCTGCCTGCAGACAGGCATAAAAAAAGGCCGCGCTTTCCATTGTTTCCACCTGTGCTTGCGGGTATTTCTGCCGAATGGCCTCGATAGAAGGTGCATGACCATGCACGCGGCTGACGGTGATGCCTGTAACGGCTGGTAGGAAGCGCGCCTCTGCGGCTGCCGTATTGCGCAGCCAACCGCCCTCAAAAGGCGGTTCGTCGGGGTTGGCCAGCCCCAGATCAAACACATCGGTAAAGCGCCCATCGGCCTCCTCTACGCCCACGTCGGCAAAGCGGTCGGTTGTGATTTGCACCACATCGCCCAGCGACATTGAGCGGTCGAAAGCGCCGGCCACACCCGCATGTAAGGCCCAATCGGGCCGATATTGCGTAAAAAGCCGCCCCAAATGCCATGCCGTTATTATTGGCCCAACACCGGTAATGATCGGGAGTACACGCAAGTTTCCCCGCGTGAAGGCGCCTCCCGGGCCTTTCTCGAAGTCGCGCTCCAAACGCTCTAAGGTTGGTGCTATTTCAAAGGGCGTAGCCGATACCAGCAAAACCTCCATGCGTGTTTTTTCGGGTGAAAATACGCCCACTTCGGCACGCGATGTCGCGGCGGTGTACTTTCGCCCCTAAAAAACGAATGTCCATGGCCCGCGAATGGTTTGCTGCCTGGTTCGACTCGCCCTACTATCACATGCTCTATCAGCGTCGCGACGAACAGGAGGCCCGCTTTTTTATAGACCAATTGCTCCAGACGCTGGCCCTGCCGCCCGGGGCGCGCATCCTCGATTTGGCCTGCGGACGCGGGCGACATGCGCGCTATCTGGCCGAAAAAGGCTTCGACGTTACCGGCCTGGATATTTCGGAAAACAGCATTGCCTATGCGCGCCAGTTCGAGAGCGACCACCTGGCCTTCTACCAGCACGACATGCGGCAGCCCTTTCGCGTCAATTACTTTGATGCCGTGCTCAATCTTTTCACCAGCTTTGGCTACTTCGATACCGACGCTGAACACGAACGCGCCTTGCGCAACGCATGTGCAGGGCTGAAACCCGGTGGCTTCTTCCTGCTCGACTTTTTTAATGCCCATTGGGTGCGTCGCCACTTAGTGCGTCGGGAAGAAAAAATCGTCAATGATACCGTTTTTCGCATCAAAAAGAGCATTCGTTCGGGCCGTGTCTATAAGCGTGTCGAATTTGAGGCCGACGGGCGCGCCTATTTCTTCCGCGAGCGGGTGCGGCTGTTTGAATTGAACGACTTCCGGACAATGTTCGAGCGAGTCGGCCTGCACCTCCAGCAGACTTTTGGCAGCTACGACCTGGCGCCATTTGACCCTGAAACCTCCGAGCGCCTCATCCTCATTGCCCAAAAACCAACCTGAACGATGGCCTGGCTCCAAACCCTCGACCTGGCGCTTTTGCATTTCATCAATGGCCATCTGGCCAATCCGGCTTTTGATTTTCTGCTGCCCCTCTGTCGGGAAAAGTGGTTTTGGGCGCCGCTGTACCTATATGTGCTGGCTTTTGCCCGGCTGCAGTTGCGCGGGCGGCAGTTCTGGTTCTTTGTCCTGGGCGTCGTGCTTTCGGTAGGCGCAGCGGATTTTATTAGCAGTTCTGTGGTCAAAAAAAACGTCCAGCGCCTCCGGCCATGCAACGACCCGGCCGTGAAAGAGACTGTACTGCTCAGGACCTCTTGCGGAAGCGGGTATAGTTTTACCTCCTCACATGCCGCTAATCATTTCGCTTTTGCAGTCTTCGTGGGAGCAACGCTGTTCGGCCGCCGGCCTCGCTGGCGCAGGGGGCTGTTGGTTTGGGCGGGGTTAGTGGCCTTTTCGCAGGTATATGTGGGCGTCCATTACCCGTTCGACGTACTCTTTGGCGCCCTCTTGGGCACCGGCATCGGCGGCGTTGCAGCGGCCTGGTTTTTGCAACGCGCGCCGCTTAGTGGCAGGTTAGTTGTTTGAGGGTCGGGGGCTTTGTTCCCAAAAACTATTCGTGCATGAAAAAACAGAGGCGACACCTCCTTGCAGGAGATGTCGCCTCCGAGTCGTGCATTTATGGCTAAAACCTAATAACGGCCCGGCAGGTTGGATACCAGGCGGTGTAGCAGGTTCAATGCCCGGCTGACCAACGCTGCGCCAGAGGCCGGGTCAGGCGTCTCGCCGCGTTCGTCTTCGCGCGGCATCACCTTTTCCGTGCTGTACGCATGACCCGGGGCTTTTCGCCCGTTGGCAGCATCTATATTAACATACAGGAGGGAGAACAGACTTACTGCCAGCAGCAGGGCGCTTCCGTAGCGTAAAAGTTGTTTTTGTTTCATGGTCAGGAAAGTGTGTCGAATGGTGAAATACCGTTCGTACGTTTTCGATAAACAAATAGACAACTCGCCCGCCATCTAAGTTGCAGCGCGGGCGATATTTTTTTGTTAAAGTTGGCGGAAAGTTACGACCGAATAGATGATGGCGGATTTTCAAAAAATGGCCCGCACCTGTGCTCTGGCGGTGTGTATGACGCGGTTTTCGCCTGTTTTTCGCCCGTCGTAGAGGAGGCTGATCTGCATGGCTTTGGAAAGTTGCCGGTCAAGTTGTAGCCCCCACAGGTAGTTTCGTCCATTTTGCAGGCCTTCGAGCATGGCGAAGGCAACGGGCGAGTTGATAGCACCCTCAAAGGCGATGTTGGCTAAGCTGGCGCGTGCGCGGATGTTGGTCGCCGCCCGGAAGCCCTGATTGTTGGGCTGGCTGGCCGGAGCCCACATGAGTTCGGCACTCCAGGCATGCTGGCGGGCGTTTTCGGCGGAGGGTAATGCGTTTTTGCCCTGAAAAAAGGTGTATTGGGCTGATACACGGAAGGCAACGAGCGGTATCCAGGTGAGTTTAGGGACAATTCTGCCAAAGCGGATGTCGAAGCGGCGATTGCTGAACAGTTCGCTGTCGTTGCGGCGTTGGCCTCGGGAGAGGTCGAGTTCGGTAGTCCAGTGGGTGTGCAGGTTGAGGCGTCCGTGCCAGGTCAGTTCGGCCAGGTTTCGGCTTTCGGCGCCGATGGTCAGGGCGGTGCGTTGGCGGTTGTCGGTGAGGGCTAAGTAGGCATCCCAGCGCGGGTCGGCGCGATTGACGTAGAGCACCTGACGAGACACCGCCGACAGGGCCACAAGGGCAGAGTCGGCTACATTGAGTTCAAAGGGGTTCCACACCTGCCCGTCGGTGGCGCTGGCCAATATGCGCCGCGACAGCTGCAGGTTGCTCTGGAGCGACAATTTGCTCAGGCGATATAGCCAGCGCTTTTGGCGCGAGATGCCCAGCAGGCGTGGTTCTATACGCAGGCTCTGGTTGTAGGTGGTGTTGAGCGTGGGCAGGTAGTCGGGGGTGGTAATGCCGATACGGACGTAATTGGCCTGGTCAGGAAAGACGGCCAGTTCCATTTCGTCCACGGTCAGCACACTGTCCTGGTTGCGGTCCACCCAGGTGTACTGCCCTTCGCCCGGGTTGACGCGCAGGTAGGTATATTCGACGCGAGGCGTCTGGCCGGAGCCGATTTCGTAGCCGCAGGTCAGGGCCAGCGCATTTTTCCAGAAGCTGGTGGAGTAATCGAGGCGTCCCAGATAGGTTTGCTGTGGCTTTAGCGTGGTCAGTTCCGGGTCTTTGATGCGCAGCTGGCGCCAGGAGAGGTTCCAATTGACCTGGTGGGTGGCTTTGCCGGGTGCAGGCGGTGGCCGGTTCCAGGTGCCGTTCAAGTTGGCCTCGTCCACAGCGGTGTTTTGCGAAAACCCTTTGCCCGCCGGGGCGTAGTCGTTGCGGTGCATCCAGCTGGCGTTCCAGCGCCAGGGTGCGCCTTCGCTGCCCCATTCGACGTAAGCGCGGCCCAGGTCGTACCAGAAGCTCAGCGCCTGGAGCGAGTCGGTGGCTCGCAGGCGTCGCTCGTTTTGTTCGCGTTCGCCGTAGAGGCCGACTTTCAAGAGTGGTTTTTTTTCGTTGGAAAAGAACGTTTTACTCAAATCGAATTTGGGTCGTGAAAAGCGGGTGCTTTCCATCGAGCTCTGCGAACGCAGGAGGTTGGTTTCCAGCATTAAATCGAAGCCATTGCGTTGCCAGCGCCAGTGGGAGAGGTGGCGTTGGCCGTCGTAATGGCCTGGGCGCGCGAAGGCGCCGAAGTCGTAGCGCACACTGCCCCAGTGTTGTCGTTGGAACGTGATGCTGGTGCGCGCCCAGTGTTCGGCAGTGGTGCTGTCGGTACCGGAGAGGTTCCAGTCGCGCGAGAATTCGGCGTGGCGGTACGGGTTGAGCGGGGCAAAGTTGCGGCCCGTATGCTCGTAGGTGGCAGCCGCCTGCAGGTGCCAGCCCGCCTGTTGAGCGGCGGGGGGCAGCAGCTGGTGGCGCAGGTGGGCGAAGGTAGCCCAGCTGGTGTTTTCCTCGTTGCCGATGGTCGAAAAGCGGTTGCGGTCGTAGTGGCTTAGCGCGGATTCCACGTGCAGGTGCGTGCGTTCGGAGGGCTTCCACTCGCCGCCTGCGGCAAAGAGCTGGCGACTTTCGGGAGCGACGAGGCGCACCACCGGCTCGAAGTTGCCCTGCGGCTGGCAGCTGATGGGGTCGGGCGCTACCCAGCGAAACACACGACCGTTGGCGCCGGTGGTCTCCTGCACGTAGTTGCCCTGGCCGCGCGGCACTTCGGTAAAACGCGCTGTGAAGCGCGCCCGCGTTGGGTCCGTGGTGTAGCGCAAAAAGCGCACAATTTGCCCGCAAACGACGGTGTCTGCCTCGGCGTACCACACGCGCGTAGGGTCGAGCGCTGCCTCTACGGGCAGCGTGTCTATGCCCGATGCAAAAGCATTTTGCACGTCATTGCCCACTTCAGCTAAGCGCTGAATATGTTCCGGCGTCAGGTCCCGCGCGCTGCCGGCAGTGCGGCTGTCCTGTTCGGAGTAGGCGTGCAGGTACACACGCCCCTGCCCGAAACGTTGCTCAATTTCAGCGGCTGCCGTAGAGCGCAGGTAAGTCTGTACGGCGTATTCAAATTCGACGATGATGCGGCTATCCTTAGAGATAAGGCGGCGGTGGGTGAAGGTAAGCTCGCCCAGGTTGTAGTCAATCACATAGTCGTCCTCAAATCCACGGCGCAGCAGCATGCCGTCCAGAAAGACCTTTTCCGTGCCGGCCAGCACGATGATAAAGCGCTCGCCGCTGGCGCCTTGCAGGCGATAAGGCCCCTGGTTGCCTTCCTGGCCGGTGATGAGTTGGCGCTGAAACTTGCCGCGCGAGACGGATACGGCGGCGCGCACCTCTGGCTGGCGTGGCCCAGTGGGTTGCCAGCGCACCATGGCGCCTTGCACGCGCTTGAAGTAGTTGGAAAAATAACCGTTTGGCCGTGTCAGGTCGAGGTCGCCTGCCATCAGGGCTGCGTTGCGCCGGCGCAGTTGAATAAAGATGCGGTCAAATTCCTGCAGCTGGCGCGTAGTGCCGTCGGGCTGCAGCGGAATGGAGTTGTCAGAAAGTGCGGCAGCTACCTCGATGTCGTTGCCCAGGCGGCCCTCCAATTGCAGGTTGAGGTTGGAGTTAAAGGTCAGGTTCTGGTTATTACCCAGCCCAATGCCGCGCACATAGGTGCCATTGGTGCGCAGTGTGCCCGTTTCCCAGGGGAGTGTGGTGGGCTGAAACGGGCGATAATCGTAAGCGATGTCGTTAGGCCTGCCTGCCCGGCGAATGATGGCCGTATCTAAGCGAAACACGGGCTGGGCCAGATTGACGGGCAAGACCCGGTACACTACTTTCAGGTGTGTGATGTGCGGCGCCAGTGAGCGCAAGCGCGCAGTGTCGGTGTGCAACAGGTTGTCTTTTACTCGAAACAGAGAAACATCCACAGGCTGGCCGGTGGCCGCATCCTGCACGGCCACTAGGTTGGGCGCTATGGTGAGCGAGTCGAGCGTCTGCACGGGCGCAAAAGCCTCTACTACCCGCCAGCGCAGGTTCGATAGGGGCCGACTGACGGGCGTTTGGGCAGCGCTGTCGGTCATCGCCTGCATGTTGAGGCTTGCCCACAACAAAAGACGCCCGAAGAGAGAAAATGCTCGCATCGCTTACGATAAGCGCGGTATGTGGTTGCGACTTACGGGGACGCGCCCACTGCCGGTGGCGTTGCCTGCTCCGACTTTGGGTGTGCTTTTATTGGCGGGTAGTGTCGAATATAGGTCGAACGGGCGATGAGTCCCAGGGCGGTAACATCGGGGGCTTTGCAGGTCTGGGCGGCACCCTGTTGCGCAGCGAGTCCGACACTTCGGTCATCGCCTCGGCCAACAGCAGCGAGTCCACTAAATGCTCTGCTTCGGCCAGCAGAGCCTGGCGGCATTTCTCTGTCTCGCGCTTGCGAAATTCGGCCACGCGCTCCGCCACCTTTTCCGCAACAATGCGCTCCTCATCGCTGCCGCAGCCCGCAACCGCCGCCCCGACTATTACCCAAAGCGCTATGAAACGCCTATAACGGCCAAGCTTGCTTAGCCACATCGTTTGCCGTTGGAAATAGGCCTCCATACTTTTCTACAGTGGTATGCGCCGCAAAAGTAGAATGCGCTGCGTTCCTCCGACGGTCCTGCCCATGCGGTTCGTTTATTCATTTTGCCTTAACTTTGGGGCAAAGGCTAAAAGCCTTACACCCTCTGGTTTGTTTTTCTGTGAAAAAAATGCTATGACTGCTTATGCGCTACGTACTACTCTTCTTGCTTATGCACTCAGCTGCCTGCTCGATTAGGAGCCAGAATGCTTCCTGCAACGGCGCTCGATATAAAATGCCGGTATTTGCCAATGTTCAGCGCACAACGGTGCCCTATGCAACGGCTATCAGCCATTTGGGCCAGCCCATTACCCTTTCGATGGACGTGTACGAGCCGCAAGGCGACACGGCGCAAAAGCGCCCAGTGGTGGTGGTGGCACATGGGGGGAGTTTCATTTTTGGCAACAAATCCGACATGGCCCGCTGGTGCGAGTTGCTGGCTCAACGCGGCTATGTGGCAGCATCCATCCAGTACCGTCTGTATCCCATCTTTCCACTGGGCTTTCCGGACTCCACCAAAATCATGGATACCGCCGTGAAAGCCGTGGGCGATATGAAAGCCGCCGTGCGTTATTTCCGCGAAGACGCTGCCACCCAGAACCGCTTTCGCGCCGACGTGGAACATATTTTCGTAGGCGGCTACTCGGCAGGGGCAGTGGCAGCGCTGCACACGGCTTTTCTGGATAAAGACGACGACATTCCGCCTTTTATGCAAACCCTCATTGCCAGCAACGGCGGACTGGAGGGCAACAGCGGCAGCCCGACCAATCAGCAGTACTCCTCTGCGGTGGGCGCCGTGCTCAACCTGTCGGGCGGCCTGTATCGGCGCGGTTGGATACGGGCCAATGAGCCACCAATGGCCAGCATACACGGTACCGCCGATGCCACCGTGCCCTACACGACAGGTATCGCTGCTGGCCTGGCCTATCTGGAGGGCAGCGGCGTGCTGCACCCGCAGGCGCTACAGGCCGGTACATGGTCGTACCTGAAAACCATACCCGGCGGCGGCCACACCAACATTTACGACAATGCAGCTTATGCCCAGCCGCTCAACGACTACTGGATGCGCGCCTGTGCTCTGCTCGAACACCTCACTTGCTATCAGCCCGACCCGGAAAAGACATCCAACACCGAAGCCGACGCATCCGATGCAATGGCCTGGAGCATCTACCCCAATCCCGTTCAGGGCGAACGCATCTCAGTGCAACTACCCGCAGAGGTAAACGATGTCGTCTTTGAATTAACGCTATTCGACCTGCAGGGCCGCGAAGTCCTGCGGGCGCGTCTGAACGGACCAAACACCGCAGAGGTAGCCCTGTCCGGTGTTCCTGCAGGCACCTACGTTGCGCTGCTGCGCAGCCCTTCCGGCTTTTGGGGTGCTCAGAAAATTTTGCGTCAGTAACCTCGATAAAAAACGCTAAAGGCGCTATTTTTGCTTTATGATCATCGCCAACCCGATGTCCGACTACGTGTTTAAGTACCTGATGTCCAACGAAAAGTTGGCCAAAAAGGTGCTGTCGGTCATCCTGGACAAAGAGGTGGTGC
Organism: uncultured Saprospiraceae bacterium; assembly: GCA_964646615.1. Classification (GTDB taxonomy): domain Bacteria; phylum Bacteroidota; class Bacteroidia; order Chitinophagales; family Saprospiraceae; genus M3007. Next base: position 30,841 of record CAZYEV010000032.1, on the reverse strand, counting down.
ATCTGCGCCCGATGCCGCAAGAGATAACGGTTCGGACGGGCCGAGGCAAGCGGCGCCTGACCCAATACCGCATGGACTTTCGCGCGGTCATCCGCGACAAAAGTGGCCGAGAGGAAGAGGTGATACTGGAATTGCAAAAGTCGAATCTGCCGACCAATATCCTGCGCTTTCGCTCGTACTTAGGTTGGGTGTACGCCGGCCAGCCAGAGGCCGAGAAAAAAAAGAAAGAGCCCGTCAGCACTGTAGAAGAACCAGCTGCTCCCTATGGACCGCTGCCAATCATCACCATCTACATCTTGGGCTACAACCTCCGCGACATTCCTTACGCCGCCATTAAGGTGAATCAACGGGTGATTGACCTTTTGACCGGACAAGAAGCCGAAATCGAAAGTCGAGATTTCTTAGACTTGCTCACGCACACGACGTACGTCATCCAGACGCAGCGCTTACCCGAAGAAATGCGCACGCCTCTGGAACGATTGCTGATGCTGTTCGACCAGCGCTATGTCGGGCCACGCCCGTTCGAACTGACGCTGCCCGAACCGCCGGAAGAGTACATGGACATCATCCGCTACCTGCAACACCCTCTCTTAGAGGAGGATGTGCTGGAAGAACTCATCGAAGAACAATGGGCGTACATGGATGCCGCTGTGATGGAAACCCTGGAAGTCCGCTTGAAGCAAAGAGAGGAGGACGTTCAGCAAGCATCGAGGGAAGCAAAAAGAGCCAGGCAGGAACTGAGGGAAGCTAAAAGCCTGCTGAAAGAAGTCCGGAAACAGGCCGAAGAAGTCCGAAAGCAGGCCGAGGAAGCGCAAAAGCAGGCTGAGGAAGCCCAAAAGCAGGCCGAGGAAGCGCAAAAGCAGGCTCGCTCTAACGCGATTAAATTGGCTCGGGTATTGTTGCAAACCGGCGCCTCGATCCAAGAGGTGGTACTTCAGAGTGGGCTTAGCGAGGATGACGTGCGCCGACTGCTATCGGAGCCATAACGGTATGTTTACACAACACCCGTTTGCCCTCATAGCCATTTAGGCGTTGCCGCGAATTCGTACTGCTCCATTTGAGCCAGCAATTCTGGAACTTCGGCAGCGACAGTGCAAAGGGAACGGTTTTGTTTTTTCAAGAAGCCCATTTCCACCATGCGGTCCAGCATGTGCAGCAATGGGTCGTAGTAGCCCCGCACGTTGAGCAGGCCAATGGGTTTGCGGTATTGATGCAGTTGCGCCAATGTGAGCGACTCGAACAGCTCGTCCAGCGTTCCGTAGCCGCCGGGCAGGGCGATGACGCCATCGGTGCCCTTGATGAGCAGCGTGCGGCGCTCCGACATGGACTCTACCACAATCATATCACTTACGCCCGGGTGGCCCAGTTCCAAAGCATTGAGTTGCTCGGTTATGACGCCTGTGATGCGCCCGCCGTGTGCCAACACGGCATCGGCCAGTACGCCCATGAGGCCTACGCTGCCGCCGCCAAAGAGGACGTGAATGCCGCGTTGAGCCAGTTGTTGGCCCATTTCGGCAGCGGCCTGGGCGAAATAAGACTCAGTGCCCGGGTTGGCACCACAAAAAACAGCGATGGATTTCATACAACAGCCAGACCTGGCTGGCCAAAAGGCCTCATAGCCAGCGTTTTCGATGAAAATAATACAGCATTGCCCCGGCCGAAAGGGCCATGAAGCCCAGCACGGCAAAGTAGCCATAATGCCAGCGCAATTCGGGCATGTGGTCAAAGTTCATCCCGTAGATGCCGGCGACAAACGACAACGGGATGAAAATAGTGCTGATAATGGTCAGCAGGCGCATGATGTTGTTCAGGCGATTGCCGATTTCGGCCTGATAGAGGGCTTCGATTCCGGATAGAATTTCGCGGCAGTTATCCACGCCATCCAGGATTTGCACCACGTGGTCAGCCAGGTCGCGCAGGTAGAGCCGGCTGGCATCGTCTATCAAGTCGGTTTCCGTGCGGTATAGACGTAGCGAGGCGTCGCGCAGGGGCATGAGGAAGCGCCGGAAGTGGGTCAGGGCGTTTTTGAGGGTGAAGATGCGGGCTTTCAGATGGTTGGTGGTAGTGGGCTGATAGATCTGGTCTTCCAGTTCGGCCAGGCTGGCCTCCAGGTCGTCCAGCACGGCGTAGTAGTTGTCCACTACGGTGTCCAGCAGCGAATAGGCTAAGTAGTCGGGCCCTTTTTTGCGCAGGCGTCCAGCGCCTCTTCGGATACGCTCGCGCACGCCCTGGAAGGTATCGTCGGGGTGCTCTTGAAAGGAGACAACAAAATGCCGGCCGAGGAAGACCGAGATTTGTTCGCTGAGCAGGTCGTTGCTGGCGCGGTCGAGCCGCAGATTGTGAACGATGAAGAGCAGTACGTGGTCATACTCTTCCATCTTTGGCCGCTGGTGGGTATTGAGCACGTCTTCCAGGGCCAGCGGATGCAGGGAGAAATCAGCGCCAATGCGTTCCACCAAGCCTGTGTCGGTCAGGCCGTGCACATCAACCCAGAGTACACTGAGGGGGCCGGAGCGCCATTCGGGCTGATAGCGCTGGGTTTCCTGGCAATCGGCTTCGTTGTAGCGCATCGTATGCACCGAGACGTGCACCGACGTGTGTTCGCCGGTGTACACCAGCGTTCCCGGAGGTAAACCCTTTTTATGGCTTTTTCTGCGGCGTCTTCTACTCATAGCGCTATGTGCGCGGTGTCCATTTGATTTCATCAGCGCCGGCCAAATGGCCTAAATAACGAGCCAATACAAAAAAGTAGTCGGAAAGGCGGTTCAGGTACTGCAATACCTCTTCGGGAACCGCCTCCTGTTCGTGCAGGGCCACCACGATGCGCTCGGCACGCCGGCAAACGGTGCGGCACACGTGCGCCAGCGAGACTGTCGGGAAGCCACCAGGCAAAATGAAGTGTCGCAGCGGTGGCAGCGTCTGGGTCATAGTATCAATGGCCTCTTCCAACAAAGCGATATCGTGAGGTCTCAGGTCGGGCGGCAGTGGCGGGCCGGTGGGGTCTGCAGCCAGTGTGGCGCCAATAGAGAAGAGCCGGTGCTGTATCTGCCGAAGCAGTTCGCGCACCGGCTCCTCGCTGAGCGAGTCGTGGAGCAGACCGATAAAGGCGTTCAATTCATCCACCGTGCCGTAAGCCTCCACGCGGATATGGCTCTTAGACACCCGGCTACCGCCGAAGAGGCCCGTTTGGCCCGCATCGCCCGTCTTGGTGTAAATTTTCATGCTGTATCAGTTGCCGCGTCTGCCTGCCGGTGGTGCCGGTGGGTTGCCCTGCGAGGCATCGGGCGCCGTCTTGGGTGCCAGCGCGCCGGGCTGAGGCGCCGTCTGATTTTGTACAGCGTCAATTCCAGTCGGGCTGCTGCTGCTGCTCTTCATCGCCTCGGGTTTGACGATGTTCACCTCCCGGCCGTTTAGTGCCTCCCACGTATAGGGTGCCCATTCGCCGATGGGCTTCTTGAGCGACTCTTTTTGCGCGCGCTCTTGAGCGTTCTCCATGTTTTTGAGCAAATATGCCTTCAGACCAGGACTGCGGCTCTCCAAGGCTTTGGCATACACCTCGTCGGTAGCGACGGGTATCAGTTCCAGGCAGGTCTGCAGGTGGTCGTTCAGGGCTGCGCCGTCCAGCAGGCGCGTAAATTCAAACAAATCCTGGAGCGCTTTGGCATCTTTTGCCGAGGCCTTGCGCACTAGGCCTTTGTAGTCCACCTGCATTTGCTGAGCGACGGCCACCACCGCATCCGATACGAAGACGCCTTTTTTCTGAGCATGAGCCGCTGCCGACAGGGTGAACAGCAGGGCGACGAGAAACCATGTTTTTTTCATAAAATGTTGTTTTTCTGTGTTAAAAATAGCGCTTGATGCTCTCAAGAGGGCCTTTAGCCGCGGCAAAGCTACAAACGCGCACACACACGGCTGCCATCCGCTCGCGGAGGCCAGCCGCAAAGGTGCGAAGGGTTTTTCGATGACTAATCGCGGGCGGAGGCAAAAGCCAGAAGTTTATCTAATGCAGGAGGGAAACGTGTTGGAAAACCGTCGTCTCTTTGCGCTTCAACAATTCGAGGAGCATTATGACCCACCTGCTACATTTGCCGCCTTTTTCGGAGCGCGGCTACTTGAATGCGGTAATAGAAATACCCGCCGGAACCAACCAAAAGTATGAAGTGGATAAAACAACGGGGCAATTGCGCCCAGACGTACGTAACGGACAGGCGCGCATGGTAGCGTTTTTGCCATATCCGGTGAATTATGGCTTCATCCCCTCCACCCTCATGAACAAAGAACGCGGCGGCGATGGAGACCCGTTGGATGTGTTGGTACTGGCCGAGAGCCAACCGCGAGGTAGCGTGCTGGAGGTCCTGCCAATAGGCCTCATGCTGCTCCAGGATGGCGGCGAGCTCGACCACAAAGTGCTGGCCATACCGGCTGACCCAGCGCTGCGCATGGTATCCGTTGAGTCCTGGACGGAGTTTCAGCAGCAGTACAGCGTCATCCGTCATATCCTGGAATTGTTTTTTCTATACTACGATGGATTGGGGGTAATGACGCCAATGGGTTGGGCCGACGAGGAGGCCGCGTTGGAGGAAGTTAAAAAATGGCGTCTTTTGCCCTAATGACCAACCATTTGGATATGCACGTGTTTTGCCCTGCGTTTTACTCGCCGTATGCTGACTGAATTGTGCCCTTTTGCTCGTACCAGCCGATGTGTTGAACCGAAGGATACCGAGAAAAACTATGTTTTTTTTCCCACCATGGATGCCGCCGCGGCCGATTGGGACGCCGCCGCGCCTGCGGACAACGTGTTTTTAAGCCGCCGCTATCTGACCGTGCTGGAAGCCTGCCTACCTCCGGGCATGCGACTCGGCTACGTCGTCTTTTATCGGGGCAACGAACCCATCGGCGTAGCCTTACTCCAGCGGGCCAACTTCGAGGGGCGTACCCATCTGCGCGAACTGACAACAGGTGCCGCGGGATGGCTTCAGCGCCTGTCGCTGCCGTTTAAACGCCAAATGGCCGACTGCATGCAAGGGCAAGTGGTGGTGTGTGGCAACCTCTTGCTAACCGGAGAGCATGGTTTTTACTTCAAGGACGGCGCAATAGCCCTTGACGAAGCCACAGCCCTGCTGTTGAATGCGCTGGAAGACGCCGCCCGGCGCTGGCGACCAGCAGCAGCGCTGCTCAAAGACGTATCACCAGAACGAGCCAGCCTGAAAACAGCCCTGCTCCGGGCCGAATACGCGTCTTTTCGCGTTCAGCCCAACATGGTGTTGCCGCTTTCGTTCCGCTCTTTTGACGAGTATCTGGCCGCCATGAACACTAAGTACCGCACCAGGGCCAAAAGAGCCTTCAAAAAGGCGGCTCCTTTAGAGCGGCGTCGGCTCAGCCTGCGCGAGGCACAACAAGCCCAGACGCACCTGCATGCGCTCTACACTTCGGTAGCAGAGCGCTCCGGCTTCCACTGGGTGGACCTCCACGAAGATTATTTGCTCGCCCTGCAGTACCACCTGCGCGATGCCTTTCACTGCATAGGCTGGTATCGGGAGGGCCAATTAGTCGGCTTTCACACGGCCATTGAGAACGGAGCAACTTTAGAAGCCCATTTTTTGGGTTACGAGGAGGCTGTTAATGCCGAATATCAGCTGTATCTCAACATGTTGTACGACCTGGTGCGGCTGGGCATTGAGCGCGGCTGCGAGCGCGTCGTTTTCGGACGCACGGCCTTGGAAATCAAGAGTTCCGTAGGTGCTCGGCCCGAGGAATGTGATCTGTACCTCCGAATGCAGCACCCATTTGCGCGGCGCGTATGCGCACCACTGCTGCGCTACCTCACGCCTGAAGAGCGTTGGGTGCAGCGGCATCCTTTCAAGCAAGAGTACCCTGAAAACAAGCCTACATCGGCAGAACCGGCATTCCCGGCACTCGAAAACAAGTAGTGCACGGTCGCACTTCAAACTTTTGCGCCGGCTCAGCTATGGTGCTTGCCAACTGAAACACCTTTACCTTTGAGCGCCGACAAAACTCGGCATCTTCTGACGGGATGAAAGAACAAATACGAGCACTCATTGCCCTGGGAAAAACGAAAGAAGCCTTAGAGCTGCTCATGGGAGTTAGGCCTAATGAGGCTACACTATTATTAGCGCGTTTCAACCGCGCCAACCAGCAATACCGCGACGGCCTGATTGACTTCCGAGAACACGGCCTGGAAATAGCTCGCATAAACAATGCAGCCATAGAGGCAGCGCCCGAAGACCCGCAAGCCGGTAACGGGCCAACACCGCCGGGCCGACGCCCGAAGGTCTTCATTTCCTACAACCATGGCGATGCGGAAGTAGCGCGGAGAGTGCGCGATTACCTGCGGCAGCAGGGGTTTCAAACCATCCTGGACGAAGACGACATGCCGGCGGGCATGAACATCATGACCTTCATTCAACAATCGGTGCGCGCGTGCGATGCTGTGATTTCCATCGTCTCAGAGCGCAGCCTGAAATCGGGCTGGGTAGGTCAGGAGAGCGTGGCGGCCATGTACGCCATCTGGCTGGCCGACAAAAAGTTTATTCCAGTGCGGTTGGACAACGTCGCCTTTGATATTGATTTTCAAATCGCCGCTCAGGAGGCCCTTCAGCAGCGGCTGCAGGAAATGGACGATAAAATTGCCCGCCTAAAGCAATTGGGCGGTGACACCCGCGCCTTCGACGACGACCGCGACCGCTTGTTTGAATTAAAAAACAATTTGGGCAAAATCATCCAGCAGCTGAAAAGCGTACTGGCCTTAGACATTTCGGGCGACAAGTTTGAGCCAAGCATGCGCAAAGTGGCCGAGAGCATTCGCTCAAAATAGGTGTTCCCCTTTTCAGGAGCGCGGCCCAAAAATCAGGCTGCCAATGCGGACGATGGTGCTGCCCTCCTCAACGGCGATTTCCCAATCGGACGACATGCCCATGGAGATTTCGCGGAAGTGCGGGGCGCCGGCGAAGTACGTTGTGCGCAGCCGCTCGAAGATGCGGCGCAAATGGCGAAACTCTGCGCGCACCTGGTCGGTATTGTCCGTAAAAGTGGCCATGCCCATAACGCCGCAGACGCGGACGTGGCGCATGGCCTGGTATTCCTGACTCTGCAACAAGGCATCGGCTTCGTCTTCTGAAAGGCCGAATTTGGTTTCTTCTTCGGCAATATGGAACTGGAGCAGGCAATCTATGGTGCGCCCGGCTTTGGCAGATTGCTTTTCAATTTCAGCAAGAAGCCGCAAAGAGTCCACTGAGTGAATCATGTGAATGAACGGCGCGATGTAGCGCACCTTATTGGTTTGCAAATGTCCGATGAGGTGCCAGCGGATGTCGGCAGGCAGGTGGGGCGCTTTTTCCAAAAGTTCCTGCACGCGGTTTTCGCCGAAGTCGCGCTGGCCGCGCTGGTAAAGTTCCAGAATGCGCTCGACGGGATGGGTTTTAGAAACAGCGACTAAGGTTATGCCGCGGCTTTGGAGATTTTTTAACAGCGCTTCGTACATGTTGAACGGTTAAATTTGAGCGGCCAAAATTAAGGACGCCCTACCTTCGCGCACGACTGGATTTGTGAACAATCTTCCGTAATCAATTTTGGGCCTCCCATGAATGAACGACTCACGACACTGACCATGTTTCGAGTAATTTTACCCGCCACCGTTGGCTTTGCCTGCCTGATAATGTCTTTTTCGTCGCAGGGTCAGCCATGCCCTACGTTGGGGCAGAATGCTACGTTTACCTCGAACAGTTGCCGTCCGGGGCTGACGCCCTGCACGTTGTGCCCGGGCGACCAATTTACACTACGTGCTACGGGCACGGGCTTGATGCCGGGCGTGTGCGTGAACTGGTACTACGGCACGACGCCGAACTTCAATCCCTATAATGGCGAGGGCACGTTGCTGGGCTGCTCCCAGGTGCGCGCAACGCCGCCTAACTCGTGTGGCTCTTGCCCCAGGATATTGGCGCTCTTCGTGAACGCTTGCGGCACCGAGCAAAACAACGAGATGATGGCCATCTGGTCGGGTAGCGGCTTTTACGTGGACGACGCAACGCTAACGTTTCCCAACAACAGCGCAGGCGATGCCGACATCGGTGTGGGGTGTTCGTGGCAGCAGCCCAGCGGCAATGCGATAGCCAGCATTCAATCCATCTGCTCCAATTCTGTTGTGATTGGAGCCGGGCCGGGCGATGTGGTTCCGCCGGGGGTGCCGGTGGTGATTTTTACCAGTGCTGCATACGATTACAACTACAATTTTGGCAGCCTTTGCCCGCTGTCGCCAGTAATCTATGTGATGCAAAACGGCTGCACGCGCAGCGGGGAAGCGTTTCCGAACAGCGGCGGTTCGCAGACGGTAACCTTTGGGCTGACGTGCGGCTGCTCGTGGAGCACGACGTACAACACGGCGCAGCTGGTCGGCGGCGATGGAGCCTTTGTTACGGATGGGGGCTTTCCCAATTTCTACGGCAACGCCAGCTGTGGTTTTCCGAGCATTCCCGGTGGTGGCGGCGGCGGCGGTGGCAGTTCGCCCATCGAAATACCACCCTACACGGCTACGGTAACGCAGGATATGTGCAACAACGGCCCATTCTGGGTAGTGGGCATCGTGGAGCCGCTGCCTCCCGGCTGCAACCAGACGTTTACTAATTACATGGCTTTCAATGTCATTTGCCCGCAGCCCGATTTGGGCACAGCAGATGTCTGTCAGAACGGCGGACCTTTTGACCTGACGCAGATACAGGACCCTGCCGTGCCTAATGGGACGTGGTCAGGGCCAAGTGTAAACGGTCTGTTTTTCAATCCATTAGGCCTGCTCGGGCCGCAATTGCTTACCTTTACGACAGAACTTTGCAACATACCCGCTCAGACGACGGTAACGGTGCATGCCCCGCCATCGGTGAGCATCAACCCGATACCGACCGTTTGCCCGGGCCGCTCGGTGCAGCTGGTGGCCAATTTCAGCGGCCAGCCAGGGTGGTCTTTCAACCTTCAGGCGGGCAGCAACACTATAGGCTCGTTTGTGGTCAATGAGTCGCCGTGGGTGTACCCCATTTTCCCTACAGCTACGACGACCTACACCATTCAGGGCTTAGAGGATGCGTATTGCAAAGGCCCAAATGCCAGCGCGTTGGCCGTAGTTACGGGGGCGCCCTCTTGCACACTGACGCGGATAGGGCCGGATACGATATGCGCGGGTCAGCGCGACACGCTTCAGGTGCAGTTTTCGACCAGCAACCCGCCTTATTCGTTTGTCTATTCCATCAACGGCGTCAATCAGCCGCCTGTGAATACGAACAATAACCCGCACGTCTTTCTGACGCCGCCACTGCCGGCAGGGCGGCATATCTTCCAATTGGAAAGCGTCATGGCCGATAGCTGCATCGGCATTCCCAGTGGGCGCGACACTGTCTTTGCGCGTCCGGCGCCTCGGGCTTCCTTCCTCAACGATACGCTTACCCTGTGTGCTGGCCAACGGGATACCCTGCGCATTAAGCTCACAGGCCTGCCCCCCTTCCGGCTGCAGTACTCTGTGCGGACGGATACGATGAAAGCGGACACATTGCCGCTCATTGTTACCACCGATACACTGGTGCGCATTCCGATTACCCCGCCGTTAGGCACAACGGTGTATCGCATCTTCTTCGTCGGCGATAGCCTGTGCGAGTCCAGCGTCGGCGATACATTGGTAGCGCTCGTGGGCAACCCGCCCACGGCAGCTATTGCGGGAGGCGCTACCATATGCGCGGGCGACTCAACGAACCTGACCCTTACGTTTACCGGTACGCCGCCGTTCGTTTTCACGTACGCCATCAATGGCGTTCCTCAGCCGCCGGATACTGCTTTCTCCAGTCCCAAAATACTCCGGGTTGCGCCAGCGGACACTTCCGTTTATGCGTTGTTGAGCGTCAGCTCCAACGGATGCAGCGGTACCGTTTCGGGCACGGCAAGGGTAAATGTCTTGCCTCCTCTGACAGCCACCATTTCGGGTGGTGGGCAAATTTGTCAGGGAGGCAACGGCACAACGATTACCATTACCTTTACTGGGCCAGGACCTTATACCGTTGTCTATCGGGCAAATGGAAACCCGCAACCGGCTATTAATACAAGCAGCAACCCTCTGGTCATACCGGTTAATCCGCCTAACGGGGTCTTCTATACCCTGCAGAGCGTCAGCAACAACTCCGGTTGCCCAGGTACCGTAGAAGGTGTTGCCGTAGTGGCCGTATTTACGCCCTCCACGGCTGAGCTGCAAGGCGACATTACAGTGTGTGAAAACGCCGACACCTTCTTAATGGTGGATTTCACAGGCAGTGGGCCGTTCTTGCTGGAGTATTCCATTGACGGTGTAGTGCAGCCTATTGTGGAGACTTTTGACGACCCCTATCTCATTCCGGTTAAGGTAGATACCACTACGGTGTACCGCCTCGTCAGCGTGGAGTCGCCGGGGTGTATTGGCTCGGTGATTGGCCAGGCTACTGTGTTTGTTAATTATCCGCCCAAAATAGAGAACCTGCTGATACTGTGTGATTTAGTTAACCAGACCTACACCGTTCAATTTGATGCCATTGGCACTCCGCCGTTTTCAGTAACGGGTGCTGGCGGCAGCTTCGTGGGTAATCGCTTCACCAGTGTGCCCATACCCATCAATGACCCCTACGATTTGCGCCTGACTGACGTTCATCAATGTACGCCGTTAGTTATTCAGGGCTTTTCGCAGTGCTTCTGCCTGACGTATGCAGGTGAGATAGATACGACAGCCCTGACGGCTTGTGTGGGCGACACGTTGTTTGGCCTTTTCTTAGGTCTGGAGGAACTGGAAGTCGAGGACTCGCTGATTTTCGTGCTGCACACCAGCTCGACTGACTCGCTGGGAACTATTGTGGCGGTGGCACCAGAGCCGACGTTTGTATTCAACCCGGCGACGATGAGTATCAATACCACGTATTACCTCTCGCCGGTGGCGGGCAACAAGGGCGGGCCGTTGGGCGTCCTTCTGAGCGACCCCTGCCTGTCGGTGGTAGCAGGCGCTCCCGTTGTCTGGCGCGCCAAACCTACGGCAGCCATTTCAGGCAATTTCGACCTGTGTGTGGGCGGTACGGCGCTTATACCCGTTACGCTGACGGGCACACCACCGTTTGATTTGACGTACACGTTGAACGGCCAGCCTCAAACGGCCACAGCCACGCAGACGACGTTTACCATCAGCGCTACGCTCCAGCAAAATGCTACTTTCCAGCTGGTGTCGGTCTCCAACGCCGAATGCTCAGGAACCGTTTCGGGCACTGCTAATGCCACGGTGCACCCGCCAGTAGTGCTGGATAACGTAACTATCACGTGTGCTCCGGATAATCTTACGTTTGTCCTCGAACTGGATGTGGTGCAGGGCGACCTGCCTTTCGTTGTGTTCACAGGCTTACTGGGCGGCTCTTACAATCCGGTTACCGGTCGCTATACGAGCAACCCGACAGCACCTCCGGTGAACTATTTCATCACAGCGCGCGACCAATGGCAATGCGGTGCGGACACGGTGAGCGGCACGGCGGCCTGTGCCTGCGTTACGGAGGCAGGCGCTATGGCTCAGCCGCTATTAACGCCTTGCGCGGGTGAGATTGTCTCCGTAAACCCGACGACTGGTGCTAACCTCGGGCCCATTGATACATTGCTTTATGCCCTGGTAACCACCAACTCGCCTACAACCTGGACGATTTTAGACTTGAGCAATACGCCCACATTTGCTTTCGACCCAGGTACAATGTCGCCAGGGATTCCTTACTACATCTTTGCCCTGGCGGGTATCCCCAATCCGGTTACGGGCATAGACCTCAACCATCCGTGTGCTTCGGTATCGCCGGGCGCTACCATCATCTGGCAACCCAGACCCACAGTAGCCCTGAGTGGCGATGCCAGCCTGTGCGCCGGCGACTCCACCACACTGTCGTTCGCCTTTACGGGTGTGCCACCCTTTACGGCAATTTATCAGGCGGGAGGCGTCAATCAGCCGCCCATCAACACCAACAGCGCGCTGTTCAATCTGGTCGTCAAGCCAGGGTCAACGACGACCTACAACCTCGTCAGCGCCACAGGCAATGGCTGCCCGGCGGATGTCAGCGGCAGTGCTACGGTTACCGTGAACCCATTGCCCGTCATCCAGAACCTGAGTACCAACTGTAATCCGGCGACGCTGACCTATACGGTAACTTTCAACGTTTCGGGCGTAAGCAGTCCCACAGTAAGTGGCCTGAACGGCTCTTTTGTGGGCAATACGTTTACTTCCGTCCCACTCAACAGCGGACAGGCATACAGTCTGGTGGTATCTTCACCGGCTGGATGTACGGCCACGGCCACAGGTTCGGCCACGTGCAGCTGTATCACTAATGCCGGCACCATTCCAACACCACCGCTGAACGTGTGTCTGCCCGACTCGGCGCGCGTGGCCAACGCGGTGAATACGACGCTGGCCCCAGGCGACACTTTGCAGTATATCCTTTATCAGAACCCGGCGACGCTGCCGGCGGGCATCCTCGCGGTGAGCAACAGGCCAGTATTCGGTTTCCAGCCTGGTATGCAGGCAGGCACCACGTACTACATCTCGGCGGTAGCCGGCCTGCCCTCGCCCTCCGGCACGGTGGATCCGCTCAGCCCGTGTCTGTCGGTATCGGCGCCGGTGCCGGTTGTGTTCCGCGAACGGCCTACAGCAACCCTTTCGGGCGATACCACGGTGTGTACCAATAGCAACGCGCTTTTCCAGGTACGTTTTACGGGCGCGGCGCCTTTCCAGTTTGTTTACAGCATCAATGGTGTGCCGCAAAATGCGGTATCGGCGCCTCAGAACGTGTTCACCATTTCGAGCAACAACGTGCAGCAGCCGCAGGTATTCGAGTTAGTCTCGGTGCAAGACCAGTTCTGCACCGGCACGGTGAGCGGCACGTATCGCATTCGCGTACAGGAGGGCCCGACGGCGGCCATCAGCGCCGCACCAGCAACGCTATGTAGAGGCGATAGCGCTACACTAACGCTAACGCTGACGGGCGGCACGGCTTACAACGTTACGCTGTCGGGCGGCGCTGCGCCGATTCAACTGAACAACATCCAGAGCGGTGCCACGGTGCGCGTCAGCCCTTCGGCCACCACTACCTACACCATCAGCACCCTCGTTGCGCAGGGCAACCAGTGCCCGCAAACGATAGGCCAGGGTGCCACGGTAACTGTTTCACCGCCAATAGCACTTAACGCAACCCTTTCGGACTACGGCAACGGCCACAACATCAGCTGCGCGGGTGAAGCAGACGGCTTCATCGTCCTCCAAATCAGCGGCGGCACACCGCCCGTATCGGTGCAATGGAGCAACGGCGCGCAAGGGCCAGAGCTGCGCAACGTGGGAGCAGGCACCTACACCGCCACGCTGCGGGACAACCTGGGCTGCTTGCGCCGCGATAGTTTCACCCTGTCGGAGCCGCCGCGCACGGAAATACTGACGGCTCTTGAGTTGCCGCGCTGCTTTGGCGAGCGCACGGGTCGTATCTTAATAACCAGTATCCAGGGCGGTTTAGGCCCGTATGCCGTAGGGCTGAACAACGGGCCAGCACAGGTCGTGTCCACGCTGCCGGTTGTCTTCCAGGGCCTGGCTGCTGATAGCTACACCGTTAAAGTGGTGGATGCCAATGGCTGCGACAGCGAACTGGGCCTCATCCTGCCCGACCCACCCCAGCTGGTCGTCGCTTTAGGCCCCGACACAACTATTTACTTAGGCGACAGCATCCGCGTAGAGGCGCTCACCGCAGGCGCGCCTTTGGCGAGCTTCACCTGGACACCCACCGTGGGCCTGAACTCACCGGACTTGCTGACCACCATCGCCAAACCCAGCCGAACAACGCGGTACATCATAGAAGTGCGCGACACGGCCGGATGCGTAGCCCGCGACGAAATCCTGATAACCGTGCTCCGGGAGCCGCGCATTTACATTCCGAACGTGTTCAAACCCGGCTCCAGCGCCAACGGCGCCTTCTTCGTCTCGACCGGCCCGGAAATCCTCAACATCCGCTTCATGCGCATCTACGACCGCTGGGGCGATTGCGTGTTTGAAAAATTCGATGTGGCACCTAACAACCCGGCCGTCGGCTGGGACGGGCGCTGGCGCGGGCAAAATGTCGCCCCCGGCGTTTATGCCTACGTGATTGAACTGGAATACGCCGACGGCACAACGGAAATCAAGTCTGGAGACGTTACCATAGCCCGCTAAGGCACGTCAGACAATACTAAACACCGCGGCGTTGGAAGTACAGCCCATGAGCGACACCTCCAACGCCGCTTTTTTATGCGGCAGGATGCTGCCATTTTGTCACTGCCTTCTAAACCTTTGCTGTACCTTTGCGGCGCTAAAAAGAGAACCACGGCATGACACACGAAGAGCAGATGGTCGAGCAAGGGCTGAAAGCCATAGATGAGGCCCGCCAGGGCAGTGTTTTGTATAAAGAAGCCTGGGAGGAAGCAGCCGCCCCAGGCGATAAGCGCTTTTACATCGAGAGCTACGGCTGCCAGATGAACTTCAGCGACTCGGAGATTGTGGCGGCCATCCTGCACGAGATAGGCTACGTGCCAACGCGCAACATGGAGGAGAGCGATCTGATCCTTATCAATACGTGCTCTATTCGCGAGAAGGCTGAGGAGACTGTTCGCAAGCGCCTGCGCGTGTTTGAGACCGTAAAGAAGCAGCGCCCGGGTACGCTCGTGGGCGTGCTGGGCTGCATGGCCGAACGGTTGAAGAAGCGCTTTTTGGAAGAGGAAAAATTAGTGGACCTCGTCGTTGGCCCCGACGCCTACCGAGACCTGCCCAACCTCATCGGCGGCGCAGAGGAAGGGCAGCGCATGGTCAACGTGCTGCTGAGTCGGGAAGAAACCTACGCCGACATCAGCCCGGTGCGCTTAGACAGCAACGGCGTTACGGCATTCATTTCCATTATGCGCGGCTGCGACAACATGTGCTCGTTCTGCGTGGTGCCTTTTACGCGCGGCCGCGAGCGCTCGCGCGACCCGTTCAGCATTGTGGCCGAAGCTCAGGACCTCTTCGCGCGCGGCTACCGCGAGGTAACGCTGCTGGGCCAGAATGTGGACTCCTACAAATGGGAAAACCCGGAGACGGGCGCAGTGGTCAACTTTGCCCAGTTGCTGGAAATGGTCGCCCAGATACACCCTCGTCTGCGCGTGCGCTTCAGCACCAGCCACCCCAAAGACATGACCGACGAGGTGCTCCACACCATGGCGCGCTACGACAACATCTGCAAATACATCCACCTGCCGGTGCAGTCCGGCAACAGCCGCATCCTGGCGCTGATGAACCGCACCTATGACCGCCCCTGGTACGAAGAGCGCATCCGCGCCATCCGGCGCATTCTGCCCGACGCTGCCGTGTCGAGCGACATCATCGCCGGCTTTTGCACAGAAACCGAGGAAGAACACCAGGACACGCTGAGCATCATCGAGTGGGCCAACTTTTCCATGTCCTACATGTTTGCCTACTCCGAACGCCCCGGCACGCTGGCCGCCCGCAAGTATGCCGACGATGTGCCCGAGGCGGTGAAAAAACGCCGTTTAAACGAAATCATCCGCCTGCAAACGGCCGTCAGCCTGCGGCATAACCAGGCCGACATTGGCAAAACCTTCGAGGTGCTCATCGAAGGCGACTCCCGCCGTTCCAGCCGCGACTTCTGCGGACGCAACAGCCAGAACAAAATGGTGGTCTTCCCCAAGAAGGAAAACCTCAAGCCCGGCGACTACGTTCATGTGCGCATTCACGACGCGACCAGCGCCACCTTGTTGGGTGAAATCGTCTAATCCTGCGCCCTACCTGCATAACCATGACCTCTCTGCAAGCGATAAAAGCGCGCTTCGGCATCATCGGTACTTCGCCGCTGCTCGATGCGGCGCTGCAAACCGCCATTCGCGTAGCGCCTACTGACCTGACCGTGCTCATCACGGGCGAAAGCGGCGTGGGTAAAGAAGTGTTCTCCAAAATCATTCACGCCCTCTCGGCGCGCAAGCATAACGAATTCATCGCCGTCAACTGCGGGGCCATTCCGGAAGGTACCATCAATTCCGAACTGTTTGGCCATGAAAAAGGCGCCTTCACCGGTGCCACCAGCGACCGCAAAGGCTATTTTGAAACCGCCAACGGCGGCACCATCTTCCTGGACGAGGTGGCCGAAATGCCGCCCGACACGCAAGCATACCTGCTGCGCGTGCTTGAATACGGTGAGTTCATCCGCGTTGGCTCTTCCAAAGTGCTCAAAACCGACGTGCGCGTCATTGCCGCCACCAACGTAGACCTGGAAGAGCGCGTACGACAGGGCAAGTTCCGCGAAGACCTGTACTATCGCCTCAACACAGTGCCCATTCGGGTACCCTCGCTCAAAGACCGACGCGAAGATATCCCCTTGCTCTTCCAAAAATTTGCCAGCGACTTCGCCGAAAAATACCGCATGCAGCCCATTCGCCTGACCGAACAGGCTCAACAGGTGCTGGAAAACTATCGCTGGCCCGGCAACGTGCGCGAATTGAAAAACGTAACCGAACAGCTGTCTATCCTGTCGGAAGAGCGCCTCATCACGCTCGAAACGCTCCAGCAGCACATGCCGCACCTCTTCACCCGCAACTTGCCCGTGCCTTTCGAGCATCATCAGGCCAAAGGCAGCGAGATGCAAGACCGCGAGATCCTGTACCGGGTGTTGTTGGACATGAAAAACGACCTCAACGACCTGAAAAACTTAGTGCTCGAAATCATTCATCGAAACAACCTGCAAATATCGGAGTCCTCAACCCTGCGCCGTCTCTCGCCTATGGCAGACTACGTGCCGCCTACCGCCTCCACGACGCCTACCATCGTCGGGCAAAAGGCACCCATCGTTATTGAACCCACTCGCCCGTCGGCGCATCCGCTCCACTCCGCCGAAGAAGAAGATGCACCTTTAGCCATGGATGAAATCGAAAAAGAAGCCATCCGCCGCGCGCTCAAAAAACACCACGGCCGCCGCAAAGAAGCCGCCGAAGAACTGAAAATCTCCGAACGCACCCTTTACCGAAAAATCAAACAATACAACCTGGCCTGACCTTTTGGCCACTCACCACAAGCAACCCTTCGCTTTTCTTTCGTATAATTCTCAAAAACGACTTCAGCCGCTATGCTTCTGCGTATTGGTATCACCATCCTGTTTGCTCTGCTCGTCAACGCCGAAGGACTCCTGGCCCAAAAGAAAGGCCACCACATCCGCCTCAAATTAGAAAACTACACCGAAAAGGAGGTCGTGTTGGGCTTCTACTTCGGCGACAAGCCCTACGTTAAAGACACCGCCCAAATGGATGCCGACGGCTATTTCACCTTTAAAGCCGACACCCTGCTGCCCTGCGGCGTGTATCTGTTCGTCCTGCGGCCCGATAACACGTTTATCCAATTCCTCCTGCCCGAAGACGGCCAACAGTTCACCATGACCACCGACGTGAAGGACCCGGTGGGCAAGATGAAAGTCAAAGGCTCCGACGACAACAAACTTTTCTACGAGTACTTAGCCTACCTCAACAAGCAGCGCTCCGCTGTGGATAGCCTGAAGAGTCTTTTGGAAAAGGTAAAGGAAAACCCAATGGACTCGGCTCGCATCGTTCAGCAGAGCACAGAGGTGGATAAACAGGTGCGCAAGTACCAGCAAGACCTCATTCAGAAGTACCCCAGAACGATGAGCGCCAAAATTATCAAGAGCTCCATCGAGCCGGAAGTGCCCGAGTTTGAGGGCGCCGACGCCAAAGAGGTTCAGCTCAAAAAGTACTACTGGTATCGGGAGCATTATTTCGACAACATCAACATTGCCGACCCTTGTCTGCTGCGTAGCCCGGTGCTGCACCCCAAAGTGGACAATTTTGTGAGCAAAGTAATCCCACAACACCCCGATAGCATCAACGTCGCCATTGACTCGGTGATACAGCGCGTCAAGGATAGCCCAGAGACGTACAAATACTTCCTCATTCACTTCCTGAATACCTACGCCAAATCCAACATCGTGGGCATGGACGCCTGCTATGTGCATGTGGCGCAGAAGTACTATTGCAACGGCGGCACCCCCTGGGTCAAACCCGAGGACCTGGAAAAAATCTGCGACAACGCTCGCCGTTTAGAGCCTATCCTGATTGGCAAAACGGCGCCCAACATCCTTGTGCGCGACCGCAACAATCGCCTCGTGTCGCTCTGGGACGTAGATGCCGATTACGTGGTGCTCTTCTTCTGGGCACCCGACTGCGGGCATTGCAAAAAAGCCGCTCCGCACATGGTGGAGTTCGCTCAAAAATTCAAAGACCGCAACATCAAGGTGTTCAATGTCTGTACGGCTGTCGTTACGGGCAAAGACGACGCCGATACGCCCGAAAAAGTGCTCAAAACCTGCTGGGACGGCGTTGCAGAAAAGGGCTTCGAGGAAAGCCTCTTCATCAACACCTATGACCCCTACATCCAGAGCCGCTACAAGCAGCTGTACGACGTGCAATCCACGCCGCAGATTTTCATCCTCGATCGCAAACATGAAATCCTCATGAAGCGCATCGGAGCCGATAAGCTCATCGAAGTGATGGAGGACGTCATTCGCTTCCAGGAAGAGCGGAAAAAAGGCAAGTAAACGCTGTGCGGGCCGACGCTATCGGCTTTTTTGGCAAAACATCGCGCTTCCACCGGCGTCCGGTTCGGACGGCAATAGCGCGCACAAATCCACCTGTACACATGTTCAATCGCAACGAAATCTGGGCCGGGCTGCTGTTTGCCCTGCTGCTGCCGATAGTCGGCTTTTTATTGTTTTATAATCTGTTTGGCTTATTGGAGAAAGCTGGTGCTGCCAGTGGCGAAGGCTTTTCGGCGTCGTTTCGGGAGCGCACGCTGAGCCTGATTGCCCTGACACTCAACCTGCTGCCCATGCACCTGTATAAGCGGCGGCGCTGGGATTTAGCCATGCGTGGCGTGGTCATCGCCACCGGCTTGCTGGCCCTGGTCTGGCTGCTGTGGTTTGGCCGCCTTTTGCTTTAGTCACCATGCCGCAGGCTGGCGTTTACGCCCCTATTCTACGCCTTTACCGACCACACGCTCGCATTTCGTCGCATAGCGGACGAAATGGCGCGCTTTGGCGCCATCTGCTTACCTGGGCCAGGTTAGTTGGTATCCTTTTTGTCCTGCCCGCCCTAAAAATCGGTTTTTAAGATGAACAAGTTTTCTTTTTTACTCCCGCTCCTGCTGTGTGTGCTGCTGCACACCACCACCACGACCACGGCCCAAAACCGGGACTACCCCAACGCCGTGTATGCAAAATTAACCCTCATGGACTTCGGGCTGCCCAACGGCGCCGATCTGAACTTAGGTCAGGGCTTCGAAGTGGGTTACCTGCGCAACGTTGCGCCTTTCCTTAACATCGGCGTACCGCTGAAAATGGGCCTGGCTCATTTGCCCCAGCAAGGCGAAACGCCCGCTTCTACAGAGCGCAGCGTCGTTAGTAGCCTCGATGTCATTGCCCAACTGGGCAAAATC
This sequence comes from uncultured Saprospiraceae bacterium, assembly GCA_964646615.1. GTDB lineage: Bacteria > Bacteroidota > Bacteroidia > Chitinophagales > Saprospiraceae > M3007. Next base: position 11,298 of record CAZYEV010000032.1, on the reverse strand, counting down.
AGCGGCGAAGCGCGCGTATCGCCGTACCTGTTCGCCGGCGGTGGCTTCTTCTTAGAGGAATTCAAAAACGGGCACTTCCAAATTCCGTTTGGTGTAGGCGCCAACTTCCGCCTGTCGAAGTACGCCTTCATCAACGCCCAGGCGGAATACCGCAAAGCCATAGCAGATGCGCGCGACAATGCCCAACTCGGTGTTGGCTTTGTGTATCTACTGCATCAATCGCCCAACAAGCCGCAACCCGACCGCGATGGCGACGGCGTGCCCGACGTGGCTGACCAGTGCCCTGACCAACCCGGCCCGGCCGCTGCCCGCGGATGCCCGGACTACGACCGCGACGGCGTGCCCGATAAGGAAGACGATTGCCCGACCATGGCCGGCAGTGCAACCGCTAAAGGTTGCCCCGACCAGGACGGCGACGGCTTTGCCGACAAAGACGACGACTGCCCCACCGTGGCCGGCACCCTGCGCGGCTGCCCTGACCGCGACGGCGATGGCATCCCTGACAAAGACGACCTCTGCCCTGACCAACCCGGCACGGCCCGCGGCTGCCCTGACCGCGACGGCGATGGCGTGCCCGACAAAGACGACCTCTGCCCGGATGAACCCGGCAGCGCCGCCACCAACGGTTGCCCGCCCGTGCGCGATAGCGACGGCGACGGTATCACCGACGACAAAGACCCCTGCCCGAATGTTGCCGGGCCCTTCAACGGGTGCCCCGATACCGACCGCGATGGCGTGCCTGACAACTTAGACAAATGCCCCACCACTCCTGGCCTGACCACCAACTATGGCTGCCCGGAAGTGAAAAAAGAGGACAAAAAACGCCTCGCTTTTGCTACCAAGAACATCCAGTTCCACACCGGCAAAACGGAACTGACCAGCTCGTCCTTCAAAATCCTGGACGATATCGTCAAAGTCATGCAGCGCTATCCGGATTACAAATTGCTCATCCATGGCCACACGGATAACGTGGGCGACCCTGAGCGCAACTTGGTGCTCTCGCAAGGCCGTGCGCAGACGTGCTACGACTACTTAGTCTATAAAGGCATCAAAGCGGATCGCCTCAAGGCAGAAGGCTTCGGCGATACCCGGCCCATCGCCGATAATAAGCGCTCGGCCGGTCGCGCCCTCAACCGCCGCGTCGAGTTCAAATTAGTGCTCGACTTCGACGAGAAAAAATAAGCGAGTCTAACCGGAATTTCTTTCACTCGAGGCCGCCGCGTGCACCACGCGGTGGCCTCGTTGTATTTGTATGCCCAAGATTTGCACCATCCGGGTTGGAATGCGACTTTTGCCTGACATAAAAAGCACATCATCATGAAAATCCGCTGCGAACACAACAGCATACGCCTGCGCCTGCGCAAATCGGAACTCTCGCAATTGCGCACCGAACGATGGTTGGAAACCGCCGTGCACTTCCCGGAAGGGCCCGTCTTCACCTGGGAAATGCTCATCAGCGACGACGCACCCGAAATGGGCGCCCGCTTCGACGGCAGTCGCATTTCCGTCAGCGTACCGGCCCAACAGGCGCAGACGTGGATGGACTCTGACGCCGTGGGCATGGAGCAATTCATCCCCCTCCCCGGCGGTGGTTCGCTGCACCTGCTCATCGAGAAGGACTTTCCGTGTAAAGACCGGCCCGACGAGGATACGACCGACTTCTTCAGCGAGCTGGCCGAAGAGGCGCCGGTCAAGTGCTGAGGGTTATCTCAGGCGGAGTTCAAACTCTACGCGCCGGTTTTTGGCGCGGCCCGCTTCGGTATTGTTGTCAGCGACAGGGCGGGTTTCGCCGTATCCTTCGTGCGTCATGCGGTACGGGTCCACGCCTTTGCTGACGAGGTAATCGTAGCAGGCTTTGGCGCGGCGTTTGGAGAGGTCGAGGTTGAATTTGTCGTCGCCTACGCTGTCGGTGTGGCCACTGATGATGAGGCGGTACTCCGGGTAGCGAGCCATGAGCGCGGCTACCTGGTCGAGCACGGCATAGGACGAGGGCAGCAGGTTGGCGCTGTTGGTGGCGAACTGAACGTTTTGCACGGCTGCCGCTAAGATGTCGCGGTCGGCCTGGCTGACTTCCGGGCAGCCGAAGTTGGAGGCCGGGCCCGGCTTGTCGGGGCAGCGGTCGTCGCGGTCGGCTACGCCGTCGCCATCGCGGTCCGGGCAGCCGAAGAGGGCCGCCGCTCCAGGTTCATCAGGGCAGCGGTCGTCGCGGTCAATTATGCCGTCGCCGTCGCGGTCGGGGCAGCCAAACGTTGCCGCCGGGCCGGGTTGGTCGGGGCACAGGTCGGCCATGTCGGGCACGCCGTCGCCGTCGCGGTCAGTGGGTTTGTCGGGGGCGGGAGGTTCCTTGCGGCGTTGTGGCAATTCCCGGCCGAAATTGAATTGTACTCCCAGCGCATGATGCCACACATCGCGGTTGTCGTTGGCGAAGCGATGCTGCGTTTGGGCGGTGAGGTAAACGTTTTCAACGATGCGCACATTCAGGCCAATGCCCACCGGGAAGTGCACGCCAAAGTCCTGTTGGTCAAAGTTGTACACGCCGCCGATACCCGCGTGCAAATAGGGCTGCACCACAGCCGTGGGTCGAAAGAAGTGCTGTTGCGCCAGTAAGTCCAGGTGCAGCAGCCATTCGCGCCGTCCGGCGTCGCCGCTTTGCGGGTCGGTCTGAGCGGCGCCCAGCCGCAGCGGCAGCCCCAACAGGATATTGGGAAGTAAGCGACGGTAGTAGGTCAGCTCTACGCCGCCGCCGCTGTTTTTTCCAAAAATATCGGAAAACGAAGGGCTGTTGTCGCGCAATGGCGCGTGGTAGTTGTATAGCGTAGGGCGCAGGGCAAGGCTGTGCATCGGCTGCGCGGACGAGGGGGTGCTCAACAGCAGGAGTGTCAGAAGGAATGCTGTGGCGAAGATGTGTTTCATAGTAAAGCCATAGGTCTTGTGCGGACAAAAGTACAAACGTTTTGCCTGCTCTGCGGCTGAGTGGCACGTGTCGGCGCACTACCTTTGCGCGTTCGGTTTTGTAAGACCCATTTATTTACAGCAGATCCATGTTTGAAAGTTTAAGCGACCGTTTAGAGTCCGCCTTTAAATTGCTCAAAGGCACCAACCGCCTGACCGAGCTCAACGTTGCCGAAAGCGTTAAGGAAATTCGCCGCGCTTTAGTAGCCGCCGACGTCAACTACAAGATTGCCAAAGAATTCACGGATAAAGTCAAGGAGAAAGCGCTGGGCAAGGAGAACGTCCTGCGCAACGTGAACCCAGGCCAGCTCATGGTCAAGATTGTCTTCGACGAGCTGACCGAGCTCATGGGCGGCCAGTCGGTGGGCATCAACGTCAAAGGGACGCCTGGCATCGTGCTGATAGCCGGCCTTCAGGGCAGTGGTAAGACGACTTTTTGCGGCAAGTTGGCGCGCCACCTCAAGGAGCAGCGCAAGATGTCGCCCCTGCTGGTGGCCTGCGACGTCTATCGCCCCGCTGCCATAGACCAGCTGAGCGTGTTGGGGGCCTCCATCAACGTGCCCGTCTATCGGGAAGACGGCAACACCGACCCAGTGCGCATCGCGCAAAACGCTATCCGGTACGCGCGCGAAAACGGCCACAACGTCGTCATCGTGGACACCGCCGGCCGCCTCGCCGTAGACGAAGCCATGATGGCCGAAGTAGCCGCCATCAAAAAGGCCATCGAACCCACCGAAACGCTCTTTGTCGTGGACTCCATGACGGGCCAGGATGCCGTCAACACAGCCGAGGCCTTCCACCAGCGCATCAACTACGACGGCGTGGTGCTGACCAAATTAGACGGCGACACCCGCGGCGGTGCAGCCCTCTCCATCAAATACACCGTCGGCAAACCCATCAAATTCGTCTCTACGGGTGAAAAGTTGGAGGCCTTAGACGTCTTCCATCCCGACCGCATGGCCCGGCGCATTCTGGGCATGGGCGACGTGCTGTCGCTGGTCGAGAAGGCCGAAATGGAAATGGACGAAGCCGAAGCGCGCCGCTTAGAAAAGCGGATGCAGCAGAACAAATTCGACTTCAATGACTTTCTCGGCCAGATGCAACAAATCAAGCGCATGGGCGACCTTAAGAGCCTGCTGAGCATGGTGCCCGGTATGGACAAAATGCTCCGCAACGTCAACATTGACGACCGGCAAATGCTGCACGTCGAGGCCATGATTAAGAGCATGACACCGCAAGAGCGGGCAAACCCGGACATTCTAAACCTCAGCCGCAAAAAGCGCATCGCCATGGGCAGCGGAGTGCCTTTAGAAAAGGTGAACCTGTTTATCAAAAACTTCCACGACATGCGCAAAATGATGCAGCAGATGATGGGTGGCAGTGGCGGTAAAATGCCTCCTATGCCCCGAATGCCGTCTCCTCGTAAATTCCGGCGATAACGCCGTTTTATCCCTCCATTCAGTCCCTCTTACGCAGACTCGTGCTCCCGTACGCATTTATCGCGATTGAAGGCAATATCGGCGCCGGCAAGACCACCCTCTGCCAGATGCTCTCCAAGCGTCTGGAGGCTAACCTCATTCTGGAGCAATTCACCGACAACCCGTTTCTCCCTTATTTCTATGAAAGCCCGGAGCGCTATGCCTTTCCGGTAGAGCTCTTCTTCATGACCGAACGCCACAAGCAGTTGTCGGAGCATTTTGCCAGCCCCAGCCTTTTCAATGCGCTCACTATTGCCGATTATTTTTTCCTGAAAACCCTCCTCTTTGCCCGAAACAACCTCAACGAACAGGAATTCCGCCTCTTTCAGCGGCTCTTCTCGGTGCTCAATGCCCAATTTCCTAAGCCAGACTTGTTGCTTTATCTGCACCGCCCGGTGCCGGTGTTGCAGCGAAACATCCGCCAGCGCGGCCGCGCCATGGAGCACAAAGTGCCTGAAGAATACCTGCACGCTCTTCAAAGCGCCTATCTGGAGTATTTCAAACAAGAAACTGAAATCCCTGTCGTCTTGCTCGACCTGAATGAAACCGACTTTGTACACCAGGCCGATGTCTTCGAGGATATTCTGGCCGTTCTGCACCAAAAACACCGCCCTGGATTGCAATACATCTCCTTAGTCCGCTAAATCGCAGATTGACGATTACCATGAGCAATAAAAACGAAATTCTACAGCAAAAACTCGCCGAAGCAAAACTCGGCGGCGGTGCGGCCCGCATTGAGGCCCAACACAAAAAAGGCAAACTCACTGCGCGCGAGCGCATCCACTTCCTGCTCGACGATGGCTCGTTTGAAGAAATCGGCACCCTCGTTACGCACCGATGCAGCGACTTCGGCATGAGCGAGCAACAGGTGCTGGGCGATGGGGTCGTTACTGGTTACGGCACCATACACGGCCGCCTGGTTTATGTTTTTGCCCAAGACTTTACCGTCTTTGGCGGCTCGCTTTCGGAAACACACGCCGAAAAGATTTGCAAGATAATGGACTTAGCCGTCAAAAACGGTGCTCCGGTCATTGGCCTCAATGACTCCGGCGGCGCCCGCATCCAGGAGGGCGTCAGCTCACTGGGTGGCTATGCCGACATTTTTTACCGCAATGTGCAGGCCAGTGGTGTTGTGCCCCAGATTTCGGCCATTATGGGCCCTTGCGCCGGTGGCGCCGTGTATAGCCCGGCCATGACGGATTTCATCATCATGGTCGAAAACACCTCGTACATGTTCGTTACCGGCCCCAACGTGGTCAAAACCGTTACGAACGAAGAGGTTACCAGCGAAGAACTCGGCGGCGCCTACACCCACGCCACCAAATCGGGCGTTACCCACTTAGTGGCCACCAACGATGTGGACTGCATCGAAAAAATCAAACGCCTGCTCAGTTACATTCCTCAAAACAACATGGACCGGGTGCCGAACCTGCCCTATACGTTGGGCGAAGAGTATCGCCCGGCCTTGGACAGCATCGTTCCCGAAAACCCTAACCATCCCTACGATATGAAGGCCGTCATTGCTGAAATTGTGGATGCAGACTCTTTCTTTGAAATTCACGAGCAATACGCCGACAACATTATTGTGGGTTTTGCCCGATTGGCCGGGCGCAGCATCGGCATTGTGGCCAATCAGCCCATGAGTCTGGCGGGCGTGCTGGACGTCAATTCCTCCAAAAAGGCTGCCCGTTTCGTGCGCTTCTGCGACTGTTTCAACATCCCGCTTTTGGTGCTCGAAGACGTGCCCGGCTTTCTGCCCGGCACCGACCAGGAGTGGAACGCCATCATCACCAACGGTGCCAAACTGCTCTACGCCTTCTCTGAAGCCACGGTGCCGCGCGTTACGGTCATCACCCGAAAAGCTTACGGCGGCGCCTACGACGTGATGAACTCCAAACACATTGGCGCCGACATGAACTTCGCCTGGCCCACTGCTGAGATCGCTGTGATGGGGGCCAAAGGCGCTTCCGAAATTATTTTCAAAAAGGAAATCGAAAGCGCCTCCGACCCACAGGCCAAATTGGCCGAAAAAGAACGCGAATACGCCGATACGTTTGCCAATCCTTACCGCGCCGCTGCCCGCGGCTTTATTGACGAGGTCATCTGGCCGCGCGAAACGCGCCGTAAGCTCATTCGTGCGTTCGCCATGCTCGAGCACAAGGCCGTAGCGCGCCCGCAGCGGAAACACGGGAATATCCCGCTGTAGCGCCAGCATTAGAAGGCTATGACCACCGTCGCCATGACGTTGCGCCCCGCTTGCGGGAAGAAGCCCGCCTGATGGTAGACGCCATTGCCTTCGTAGCGCACGTAGGGGTCGTCGGGGCGCGCATCGTAGCCGTTGGAAATGTAGCGATATACCCACCCGTTGGCGACAAAGCGCGCATCGAAAAGGTTGTTGACGGATACGACCACGTTCACGCGCTGCCCGATGATGCGCTCGATGTCGTAGTTGAGCCGCAGGTCGGAGAAGAAATAGGCCGGCAGCACTGTGTTCAGGTTGCCTGTGTTGTCTAAGAACTGTCGCCCTACGTATTTGCCGGCTAAGGTTACGTTCAGAGCATGCCGTTTTTGCGACGGCGGTAATACGGCCCACCCCACTTCTACGCGCGCCACGGCAGGTGGCGAAAACGCCAGGTCGGTGTTCCGGAAGACAACGGCCTCTTGTTCGCCAGTGTCCCAGTTGTCGCGGTACTCGACGAACTCGCGCACTTTGTTCTGGCTTACGGTGGCAGCGCCCGTCAGCGTCAGGCGGCGCAGCGGTGTCCAGGCGCCTTCCAATTCTATGCCGGCGCGGTAGCTGCGTGGCACGTTGGTGCGAATGTAGGCGCCCACATCGTTGATGCGTCCGTCGAGCACGAGCTGGTCGCGGTAGTCCATAAAGAAGGCATTCAGGCTCCATTGGAGGCCCTCAGCGCGGTATTTCAGCCCGCCTTCCCAATTGTACAGGCGCTCCGGACGCGGGCGACTGGCGGGAGTGGACTGAGTGTAGTCGTCGCGGTTAGGCTCGCGGTTGCCCACGCCGAAGAAGGCGTAGGCTGCCCATTGGGGTCGAAACTGCCAGTGGGCGCCCAATTTAGGGTTGAAAAAGCCCAGGCGCACCGATTGTGTTACGTTGTTCTGATTCTGGTCGAAGCCCAAGAACGCATAGCGCACCGTGCGGTATTGCAGGTCGAGTAGGGTAGAGAGGCCTTTTTTGAGAAAGAAGTCTATACGCCCATAGAAGTTGAAGTCCCGCTTGTCGGCGTCGTTGTCGTAGTAAATGTGGCCTTTAGGCATGTCGTATTGCGCCCAGATGACATCACCGAAATGGCGGCCGAGGTATCGGTTCCAGCCACCGCCTAAGGTGAGCACGGGTGGAGCGTTGAGGCCGGGCGGGTTGACGGGCGGTTCCCAGCGCAGGGCGAACGTTGTGCCGTAGAAGTGGTTGTCTAACCAGCGGCGGCGCACCAAATCGGTTTCCTCGATGGGCGTGCCTGCGGGTGTGGGCGGTTCTAGGCCGTAGGCTTCGTAGGTCTGGGCGGCTTTATATTGTTCGTAGAAGCCGAAGCCGCGCGTATAGTGGCCGTTGAGTTGCAGGTCGAGGCCCTGGGTGAGGTTGCGTTTGTAGTGCAGCAGATAGTGGCGCTGGGTGTAATCGTCCACCTCGTCGGGGTAGGGTTCGCCTGGGCGTTCGGTGCCAGCTACGTTGAAGGTGCGCAGGCTGTCTATGTCCAGAAACTGCGCCGGTAGGCCATACCAGGCCTGGTAAGTGCGCTCGTGGCCCGAGAGCAGATGCATTTGCAGCGACTGGCGGTCGTCCACGTAGGCGCCCATGAGGTGATACGAGCGCAAGTCTGCTGTGGCGCGGTCCACATAGCCGTCGGAGGTGATTTGCGATAGCCTGCCGGTGAAGGCAAAGCGCCCGTTGAGCAGCCCCGAACCCACATAGGCCGAGTGCTTGCGCGTATTGAACGCGCCGAAGGTGTTCGTCAGGCGCGCGAACGGCTCCGGCTCCACGCGCGACAGGTCGAGGTTGACCGTGGCGCCGAACGCCCCGGCGCCGTTGGTGCTCAGCCCCACGCCACGCTGCACCTGGATTTCAGCCGCCGAAGCGGCCAGGTCGGGCAAGTCCACCCAGAAGACGTTCTGGCTTTCGGCGTCGTTGAGCGGGATGCCGTTGATGGTTACGTTGATGCGCGTCTGGTCGCTGCCCCGGATGCGCATGCCCGTGTAGCCAATGCCGGTGCCGGCATCGGAGGTCTCTACCAATGACGGGATGCCCGTAAGCAAAAACGGCACATCCTGGGCGTGATAGGTGCGCGCTATCTGCTCATCGGTCAGATTGGTGTGCGGCACCGGCGCTTTGGCACCGGCGCGTGTAGCCTGGATGACCACCGTACGCAAGGCTTTAGCCTCCGGCTCGTTCAGAGTGTCAGGATGGGCATTTTGGGCGAAGGTGAACAAGGGCCAACACAGGCCCATCAGCCCGCAGGCAGCGAGCTGTCGGCAAAAGGAAAACAAGAACATGGTTAGGATAAAACATGTTGGTGAAACATCCGCCCCCGAAGGGGTTTCGGGTGCGTTGGTGATGCTTCCCACCCGCTCATTCCCTTCCCGGCATGACCCGGGCAGGTTCAGTGGGTATGATCTCAGCCCCCAAACGGGGCACCCCAATGAGTCGGGGCAAAGGTCGAAAAGTTTTCGATTTCTCTGTGGGTGCGAAACGGAGAGAAACACTGCTGTGGCCCCTGGTAGCAACACTTTGCGCGCCGTATGCCTGAAGCGTTTCTTCTTCCACCTAAAACGGATGCGCTGGCTTTCGCCAAGAGGCAGAAAGCCAGCGCATCGTATTTTCGGCGTTGGGCCAGGGCCTCAATTTTTCATCACCTTACATCCTGCTATTTGCCGCTGGGCGCTCTGTATTTCCAGCCAATACGTGCCCGTAGGGCCTTCGAGCCGGAAGGGTAGCGTCGTAGCTGGCGAAATGGGTTGCTGGACGACCGTCTGGCCCAGTGCGTTGCGCACCGTCAGCACGGCATTGGGCAATTCCTCAGGCATTTCAATCAAGACAGCGCCTGTGGTTGGGTTGGGATAGCACTTGAGCGGTGTGAGGCCTTGAGGTGTACGGGTGGAAGCAGTACCGCCCTGCAGCCTGGCGATGCGGTTGCGTCCGATGCCGTTGTAGCCGGTGAACCAGCCGCCGATGAGCACTTTTTCATTGGGCAGTAGCAACACAGCGCTTACCTGGTCATTGGCGCCCTCGCCGGTATCAAAGGTGGTGTCGAGGGAGCCGTCCGGGTTCAGGCGGGCCACGTTTGCACCAATGGGTTTGCCCGCAAAAGCGTTGAACCAACCAACGACGATCATTTGCCCATTGGGTTGAACCGCCAGATCGTACACATTGTGGAACACCGCGTCATCGAAGCCGCTGCCCGGATCAAAGGCCGTGTCCACACCTCCATCAGCGTGCAGGCGGACAATGCTACGACGCTGAAAGCCGTCGGCAAAACGGAAGTTACCCACTGCCATGATCTTGTCATCGGGCAAGACAACGATCTGAGCCCCTGCGCCACCCCAGAGGGACACGCTATTGAAAGACGGATCCGGCGTGCCATCCGGCATAAGGCGGTACACCTGGTAATTGGTACCCGTGCCCTGCAGGACGACAATGCGACCGTTCGACTGCACTGCCAGACCTGTAACTTGCCCAGGCCGCCCGCTGGAAGGCCAGAAATCCGCATCTAAAGTACCATTTGCATTCAGACGCGCTATACCCAAACGGGCGATGTTTTTATAGGCCGTGAACCGACCGCCTACCAGTATCTTGCCATCGGCGAGCGGAACAATGCGCAAAATGTCGCCGTTAAAATTAGGTCCGGCCTCCCTCGAAAATGCCACATCCAATTCTCCATTGGCCCTGAGTCGAGCCAGCCGCTCCACATAGAGGTCAGGATCATATCGGAAACCACTGGGCGCCACCAACACTTGCCCATCGGGCTGAAGGGCCATGGTGAAAAATTCGCGGCCATAAATTGGCAAGGTGTTTTTAAACGAATGGTCCAAAGAACCATCGGAATTCAGCCGCACCAGCGCCATGTTCAACCGTTCCTGGCCGTACGAGGTGAAACGACCGCTTACTATAATCTTTCCATCGGGCTGCAACACCATCGCGTTTACCTTTCCATCAAAACCACCGCCGTAATTGAAAAGGATGTCTAATGCACCGTCGGCCTCGAGTTGAACCAGGTTGGAGCGAGAGATGTTGTCAAAATCTGTGAACTCGCCGCCGACGAGCATCTTTCCATCAGGCTTGACGGCAATGGCCTCCAGCCGAACGGTGCCCCGGCCTGGCTGGAATGTTGCATCAAGCGTACCGTCGGTGTTAAACCGCACAATGCCTTTCACCTGCGTTCCATTTGTCGAGTAATAGAAATCGCCCACGGCAATGACTTTACCATCGGGCTGCGCCGCCAGCCCCATGACTACGGCATTAAAAACCAGTGTTGGAGCAAACGATGTGTCCACCTCGCCGTTCGGATGAAGCCGAGCGATATTGCTGCGCGGTATGCCATTGAATGAGTTGAAAAACCCGCCGACCAAAATTTTTCCGTCCGGTTGAACGACTAACGTCCGGATAGTGTAATCAGGCCCAAGCCCGACGTTAAAGGTAGGATCCAGGCTGCCGTCGTAGTTGAGCCGTACCATTTTGTTGCACGTTACCCCGTTGTACGCTTTATAGACCCGTGCATTTTTTTTGGTACTGCGAGGCGATTTGTATCTTTGCTCAAATTTCATGGGTATGAAGACACGATTAGGTTCTTGTTCATATGAAGGGTTGCGGGTTCGGGCTGTGGAGTTACACCAAGCTGGCTGGAGCCAGCGGAGTATT
>CAZYEV010000031.1:0-53152 GCA_964646615.1 uncultured Saprospiraceae bacterium | reverse complement strand
GCTTGCTGTACGGCTTGCTGCACTCCGGCCTCGATTTCCGATTTCACCGTCAGGGCGAAGCTGGCTTCGTCGCGCTGGGCTTCTAAGTAGCGCTCGTACTCTTTGCGTTCGGCTGGAGGCAGTTTGAGCACATCGAGTTTCTGGCTGGCCGCCTGCAGACCTTTGGCGGTGAATTCCTGTTTGATTTCAGCCGTTTTCAGAAAGTAAATCCATTCGTCTAAGGTGTCGCGGGCCACTTCGTCGAAGCGGTTGGTTTTGATGATGTAGTACTCCGGGTAGAGGTCGCTGACGGTTTTTTTGAGGAACAGTTCGCGCTGTCGGGCGGAGAGTTCCAGTTCGGTGTGGCTGTGCAGGCCGATGAAGCGGGTGGTGCCGTGATAGACGTAGTCGTCGCCGTGTCCGAGGTCGAAATAGACGATGTTGACGGAATAGACCTTTTTGACGCTGGCGTAGGGTTGCCCTTCGGCCATATGCTCGGTGATGACTTTGGCCGTGCCGTAGAGCATGCGCTGGAAATAGTCGGCCTCGCGGGTGTTTTGGATTTCGACGATGACCAATTCACCTTTTTCGTTTTCGACTAAGAGGTCTACGCGGTTGAACTTGTCGTCCCAGGTTTCCTTGTTGCCTTCGCTTTCGAGGATTTGGCGGATTTTGACGTCCTGCCGCAGCAGTTCGGAGAGGAAGCCTTCGAGCACATCGAAGTTGGCCTTGTTTCGCAGCAGTCGTTTGAGGGCCCAGTCGAAGCGGACTAACTTTCGGGTCATGGCCGGGTGGATTTTTGCTCAAAAATACGGTAGTGGGGGCGTACGGGCACTACCATTCCAATCGCCAGCTGATATTGGGCACGAGGCTGAGCTGGTTTTTCGTGGCTACTCGGGCCAGCAGTGGGTCGTAATAATAATAGGCGATGTTGTTGCGGAGCGTGGCGTTTTGCAGGTCGAAGGCCAGCAGGCTGTTGCGGCGCTGGCCGATGTGGCGTCGCCAGTAGATGCGCAGGTCGAGGCGGACGAAGTCGGGCAGTCGGATGGGGTACCCGTTGGAGAGGTCGTACACGGTGGTCTGTGCGGCGGCGGAGGCGATGGTGTCCACGGGAGCGGTGCGTTGTCCGCCGACCCAGGCGAGGCGCCCGTTGACGCCGAAGGTGCGCGAGCGTTCGGGCCAGTCGTCGAGCGTCCATTCCTTGCCAGCGGTCAGGTTGGCGATGTGGCCCGTATTCCATCGGCCTGGGCGCCAGAGGCCATTTGCACTCTGGTAGTGGGCGCGCAGCAGGGTAGTGTTGGCCAGCAAGAACCATCCGTTGGCTAAGAAGCGCTCGGCAGTCAGTTCTACGCCGGCATTTTTGGCCTGCCCGATGGCCGAGAGCGTGCCGAGGGGCTGCTGTTCGCTGATATTAGCCAGGTGGATGGCACCTGCAACAGGTATTTGGTGTTGATGCTGGTAGAAAATTTCTGCGCGGGTGCGCCACCAATCGTTGAGTGTCCAGGAGTGGCGGGCAGAGAGCTGGATCGCACGAGCTACGGAGGCGCCTTCTAAGCGGTTGGCCTCGCCATTTCGCGGATGCAGGGCATAGAACCAAAGCGGGTGAGTCTGGCTGTTGAGGCCTGCAAAGAAGGCTAATTGATGCCGTTCGCTCAGGCGCTGCACCACGGTGAGTCGCGGCTCTAAGCGGTAGGCGGGCGTGTGTTGTTTGGAGTGCCACAGGAGGTTGTGCAGCCCGATCTGGATTTGCGTGCGTTCGTTCGGAAGTGTCCATTGGGCACTGGCCCAGGGCTGGAGGGTCAGCGGAGATACGGCAGCCGAATAGAGCAGGCTGTCGCGGCGTTCGGCGCCTGTCGCAAAATGGGCGTATTGTGCCAGCAAGCCGGCCTGGAAGCGGCGGCGCGGATGGCTCTGGTGGGTAATGCGGAGCGATAGGCCGGCTCGGCTTTCCAGAGATGTATCCCTCTCAGAAAACAGGTCCTGGGCTTCGGCTGTGCGTGTATTGCGTTGAGCGGAGCCTATGGCGCTGACGAACAGGCGTGTTTGAGCACCGATGGGGCCATTCCAGCTGGTGCCCAGCAGGCCGGTGCTGGAGCGGAAGTCAATGCGAAACAGGTCTTTGAACTGCTCAATGGCCTGGCTGTCCGAAGGTGGTGTAAAGCGGTTTCGGCTATTGCCGGTGGCGCCAAAGACGGCCCACTGGCCGCCTTTTTTCCCAGCAAAGGAGGTTTTGAAGGCGTAGTCCTGAAACGAGATTTGCTCGTTTCCGAAGGAGATGCCCATTTGGCCCAAGAGACCTACGGTGGAGTATCGGTAATTGACTAAATATGAGTGTTTACGCTGGCGGTCCAGAGGCCCTTCGAGGGCGAAGTCGAGGCCCAACAGGCTGGCCTGAGCGGTGAGTTCGTGCCGTTGGGCATTGCCGTTACGCCAGTAGATATCCATGACTCCGCCGAAAGCATCGCCGTAGCCGGGGGGCAGTGCACCAGTGAGTAGGGTGGAGTTGTCGAGCAATTGGGCTGAAAAAAGCAACACGCCGCCGGCGGCAGCGGTGGGCCGGTCGCTGAGGGTGCCGGCATTGGGCAAATGGTTGGGGTTGACGACTTCGACACCCTCTAAGCGCCAGCGCAGGTTTTGAGGGCTATTGCCGCGCACCAGCAGGCCATTGGCCTGGTCGTCGGCATTGGCTACGCCGGCAAAGGCCATGGCTAAGCGGGCGGGGTCGAAGAATGTGGCCGGAAAGCGCTGCGTTTTTTCCCGCGTCAGCGAGATTTCGCCCAGAGGCAGCAGCGTCTGACGGTCGGCTCCGGCCCGGATGACCACATCGGGCAGAGCGCGTGCGGAGGGCTTCAGCGCAAAGTCCAGCGCCATGGCTCGCCCGGAGACGATGTGTACTTCGGGCAGGATGAGTGTTTCGTAGCCAGGGGCCTGCACGGTACACAGGTACAGACCTGGGGGCAACATTTCTATGTAGAAGATGCCGGCGCTATCGGATATGGCCATTCGGTCGTCGCTGGTGCGGCCATCCGAAAGGCGTATTGTCGCCCTGCTGATGGGTAAGTTTGCAATGGCGTCGCGCACCTGCCCGCGCAGCGTCTGGGCGAGGGTGTTGCGCGGGATGAAAAGGCCGGAGAAGAGCAGCAGCAGGTAAAATGGTTTCATAGTTATGCTCGAAGAAAAATGCTCCGAGCAAAAGAGACGCCGACGTCGTCATCTGCCCGGAGCATGCGAGGTGGAAGAGTGTTTGGCTTACTCTCCGAAGATTTCGCGGAGTTTTTCGGCGAGTTGTTCGCCGCGCAAGTTGCGCTGGATGATGCGTCCTTGTGGGTCAATCAGGATCGTCTGTGGAATGGAGTTGACCGAGTAAAGCGCGGCGTGTTCGCTGCGCCACCCCTGCAAGTCGCTGATGTGGTGCCAGACTAAGCCATCTTGCTCAATGGCGCGTATCCAGGCGTCGCGGTCGCGGTCGAGGCTGACGCCGAAGACATCGAAGCCCTTCGCCTTGTATTTGTTGTACAGGGCCACGACGTTCGGGTTTTCGCGGCGGCAAGGGCCGCACCAGCTGGCCCAGAAGTCAATAAGCGTGTATTTCCCCTTTGCCGTTTTGAGCAGCGAAAGCGTGTCGCCCTTGGGCGTTGCGCCTACCAGGTCGGGCACGAGCATACCCGGCGTGAAGGTGGACGTGCGACGCATTTCAGCCTCCAGGATGGCTACATCACCCAGGTCATTGCCTTTGAAGGTCTCTACATAGCGCTGGGTGAACGTGAGCAGTTCCGTATGGTTGGCATTTTGCAAGCCCTTAATGGCGCCTCCAAAGGCACGGCGGTGAGCCATAGAGCCTTTGGGCAGTTTGGCTAAGTGAGTTTCGAGGCCCTTCTTGACCTGGTCAGCAGGAGCACCCAACTGCTGCAGGAAGGCGACATAGTTTTGGAAAGCATCGAACACTTCCGGCACCTGTTCGTAGCCCGGGTCGGCCAGGTTGGCGTAAGCGAAAAATTCGCGGACATAAAAGTCCACCACAGAGGCCGGAGTGGCGTTTTCCGACACGTCGTCGGGCCACAGCAGCAGGGTGGCCGAACGCCACAGCATGGGCTGCGTCTTTTTCAGGTCAGCGATGAAGTTGGCCTTGGCCTCGTTGTGGGCCTTGAACTTGTCGCGGGCGGCGCGCATGGCAGCGGCGTCGTTGCGCATGCGGGCGTCGCGCTGTTCGTTGTGCAATTCTTCGTTTTGGGCGCGGAACTGTTCGACTTCCTTGCGCAGGTTTTCGTAGGCCTTATTGATTTCGGAGCCTACTGTGCGTCCTTTTTCCATGTACTGGGCATTGGCCCACAGGGTCAGGGTTTTCTCCTTGCCCAGGATGAGCGGTGTGGTTTGCACGTCGTTGAAGCCCACAAAGTACACGCGCGGCTCTCCGCCCGGCAGAGTGGCCACGTAGGAGCCATCCTCCTGCCGCTGGCCACGTGTAACCTCTCGCGTGGCCAAGCCAAATTTTTCGTAAACGAAGATGGTCGTAGCATTGGGCGGGCCATCTATGATTTTGCACACCAGCGTAACAGGGGCATCAGTACTTTTCTTGGTTGCAGTGGTCTGTAAATACGCCTGCAGGGGCAACGCTAAAAGCAGGAGCAAAAGCGCTTTCTTCATGTCTGGATTTGTTTGCTATTTTTTAAATGAAAAAAGATACCGCAAAAATACGCACTCGGCCGGGGCGCGTTGCGCTAATTAGCGCAAAGGCTCGTGGCGTCGGGTTTAAAGCAATTTTTTGGCCAGAAAAACGCACGGGCGCTTCGTGGCGTCTGTAAAAGCATTTTTAAAAACGTTCTGGCAGTTGACCAGCGAATGCTCCTTTTGGGCCGCGTAGCATCAGTTCATCAGCTGCACCGTGTCGGCATCGCTGTAGTATTCGGCCACACCTTTAATAATATATCCCGGTTTTTCCTGTCGGAATGCTTTCTGGCGTACGACGTAGTAGCTCCAGTTCCCGGGTCCGAGCTTAGCCAGCTGCGCTGCGGGGAATTCGATATAATCCATGCCGGCAGCGGTAATGATTTCCATAGGCACGGTGGCGCTTCGGTCGGTTTTTTCCCACAGGATGACCCAGGCCTCGTTTTCCGAAATAGGCGGCCCCTGCCAGCGCAAAGTAGCGGTCTGCTTCAGCGAGAGCGTTTGGCTGCCGAAAGAGAGCTCAGAAACCGGCAGCATTTCCAGCGCAAACTCTTGTGGTCGGCCTTTCGCATCCTTCCAGCTAAAGGCATGTTGTGGTGAGAAGGTGCTTCTGCCTTCGGAGCGATAGGTAACGCTCCCCCCCGACGCCAGCGCCTGCATAGAGGTGCCGCCATAGTACACACCGCCGGGGATCTCTACGGAGCGCGTCCCATTTTGCTCCTGACGGCGGACGACCATTTCCGCCAGCGATTGGCCTTCAGGCTTGAGGTAACGCACATAGCATTCCACCTCTTCCACAGCGCCGGCATCTGAAGAGGCGCAGGCATACAACACCGCCAGCACAAGAAAAGGCGAGATAAAATGGGATGAAAAACGCAGGAATAATCGCATAGGCAGGATGTCTTTACAGCATTGTAAGTGTGCCGTTTGGTCGGGCAAAATTCGGTCAATTGGGCCTGGCGCTCCAAACATTTCGCTCATTCACAGGCGGCTTTCACAGGCATAGAAGGGGCATTCATACATTTGCCCTGTCGAGAACGCTTTTTTATTACGGTCTTTGTGTCGTCTTTTGGGATGAAAAAAGCATTGATCACCGACGATTGTCATGAAGCCCTGCTCACGGGGTTGGAGCAATTAGGTTACACATGCCACTTTCGCCCGGAGATCACGCCGGAGGAAGTTTCCGCGTGTATTTCGGAGTACGAAGGGCTGATTATCAACAGCAAAATTCGGGTGGATGCAGCCCTGCTACAACGCGCTCCGAGGCTTGAGTTTGTGGGACGGTTAGGTTCCGGGATGGAGATTGTGGATCGCGAGGCTGCTGCTGCGCGTGGCGTGATAGTGGCCAGTAGTCCGGAGGGCAACCGCAACGCTGTGGCCGAGCACGCTCTGGGCATGTTGCTGGCGCTGCTCAACCATCTGCTGCGCGCCGACCGGGAAGTGCGGCAACGCATCTGGCGGCGCGAAGCCAATCGAGGCCTCGAGCTGAGCGGCCGGACGGTGGGCATCATTGGCTTTGGACACACGGGCAGCCAGTTTGCCCGCAAGCTGGCCGGCATGGAAGTGCAGGTGTTGGCTTACGACAAGTACAAGACGCACTATGCTGCGGACATGCCCTGGGTGCGCGAGACGAGTCTGGACGCGCTGATCCGGGAGGCCGATATTATCAGCCTGCATTTGCCGCTGACGCAGGAAACCCGCCATTTTGTGGATGCGTCCTTCGTCCGGCGTTGCAAACCCGGTTTTATCCTCATCAATACCTCGAGAGGCGCCTGCGTAAAGACGCTGGACCTCGTGGAGGCCTTAGAAACGGGCCAGATAGGCGGCGCTTGCTTAGATGTATTCGAAAATGAAAAGCCGGAGACCTTTAGCCCGGAAGAAGCAGCGCTCTACGAACGGCTATACCAGAGCGACCGAGTCGTCCTCAGCCCGCATATCGCCGGCTGGACGCGCGAGTCGAAGCAAAAATTAGCCGAAATTCTGGTAACGCGCCTGGCGGAGGCTCTGAAAGCGAGGTTAACGCATGGGCGGTAAAAAAATGCCGGAAATACGTCGTTTGTGCTTTTTGACCTTTGGAGCTGTCAGGTATTTGTTATCATTGCGCCCATCTTTGTGTTAAAAACGTGAAGTAAGTCGGCGTTAAGCCGTTGGTAATCAAAATTTTGTGTAATTACGATTGCATCACCAACATCTGTTCTATGGTACGTTCATTACTACTACTGCTGGCCCTGCTTTTGGCTGGGGAGTTGGCTTTTGCTCAGGTTGGCGTTACGGTGCTCGCCGGTAAAATTACCGACGATCAGGGTGAGGCCTTGCTGGGGGCTACCGTTAAGATCATGCGCGGCGCAGACCTCGTGCGCGGTACGCAGACAGATTTTAACGGTAATTACCGGGTCAATCTGGACCCGGGTAACTACGACGTTGAGGTATCGTATTCGGGCTATCAGACCCAGAAGGTTACGGGTGTTCGCGTCATCTCGAACATCATCAATAACCTGGATTTTGTCCTCTCGTCCAGCACGGTGCTCACCGAGGTGGTTGTTCGGGATTTTAAGGTGCCGCTCATCGAGCAGGATAAAACTTCGGGTGGCCAGACGCTGACATCGGAGCAGATTAAAAACTTGCCCACTCGAAGCGTGAACGCCATCGTGGCTACGACGGCAGGTACTACTTCCATTGACGGCGGAGCTGTGAACATCCGTGGCTCGCGCTCCAACGCCACCAACTATTACATTGACGGTATCCGCGTAGCCGGCACACCTCCCCCTGTGCAGGACATCGAGCAGCTGCAGGTAGTAACGGGCGGCCTCGGCGCCGAATATGGCGACGTAACCGGCGGTGTTATTTCCATCACCACGAAAGGCCCGGCCGATGTTTACCACGGCACGGTAGAAATCGAGAACTCGCATGGTCTGGATCCTTATGGCTGGTTTTTGGGCACGGCTAACGTCAGCGGTCCGCTGATCAAGCGCAAAGGCGTAAATGGCGCGCCCAGCAAGACGATACTGGGCTTCCGCGCTTCGGGGCAGTTTCTGTCCCAAAAGGACGACCGTCCGTCGGCGGTGCCTGTTTATCGTGTTAAAGATGAACTGCTGGATACGCTTATCAACAATCCGCTGATCCGTCAGAACGGCATCTTAGTGCCGCGCGCTGAGACGTACACGCGGGACAGCGTGGACGCCTTGAAGTATCGCCCGTTCGAGGCACGCCAGGAGTTCGACTTCACCGGCCGCTTAGACCTCCGGCTGTCGGATAACATGGACTTCAGCCTGACCGGAACGTACCGGGATGTGCAAGATCAGTTTACGCCCAGCGGCTGGCGCTTGCTCAACAGCCATAATAACCCCACGTCGTATGCGTCGCGCTACCGCACGATTGCTCGTTTTCGCCATCGCTTGGGCGGTGATGGCGGCGGAAGCACCAGTAAAGTGGGTATTGCTAACGTCAGCTATGTGCTCCAGTTCGGTTTTGAACGTGGTCGCACAGAGGCTTATGACCCCAGACACCAGGACCGCATTTTTGATTACGGCTATATAGGTCGCTTTAATTTTGAGGAGCGCCCTATTCCGGGCATTGACAACAACGGAAGAATTGCGCACGTAGGTAATTTGCGCGCCTTTACGGGCTACGAACCCGGGCCTATTACCACCAATCCGGGGTTGATTGCGTATAACCAGTACTCCACCAACCCGGAGAACGTCAATACCTATTTTGCCCAAAATGGCATATTCTCTTCGCTTTACGACAATATCTGGTCGAATATGCACCGGAATGTTAATCTGGTATACAATTCGTACCAGCGTTCGGAGAGCGATATTATCACCGCTATTGCCTCAGCTAACTTCGACTTGAAGCTGGGCCGCATCGGCACACACAGCTTCCAGTTCGGCCTGCTCAACGAGCAGCGCGTAGAGCGCTCCTATGGCCTGGCGCCTTTTGGGCTGTGGAACCTCATGCGTCAGCTGGCTAACGGCCATTTCAACGGCTTAGATACCAATGTGGTCATCGGCACGGTACCGATTCCGCAGCTGGGTATCGAAGTGCCGCGTTATGCCAACGCAACGGTGGACCTGCCCGACTTCAGATTTTATCGCGCTGTACGTCAGCTGACAGGACAGGCGCTGGCTGACTTCGTCAACACCGACGCTCTCGATCCGCGTCAGCTGAGTCTGAACATGTTCTCTTCGCGCGAGCTGACCGACCAGAACTTCGTGGATTACTACGGTTACGACCACACCGGGCGCCGCCTGACGGGCAATGTAACGTTCAATGATTTCTTCACAGCGCGCGATGCCGATGGCATTCGCACATTCCCGGTAGCGCCGCTGCGCCCGCTGTACCAGGCGGCTTTTATTCAGGATAAGTTCGTCTTCAATAAGATGATCTTCCGCCTTGGTCTTCGCATCGAGCGCTTCGATCTGAACACGAAGGTGCTGCGCGATCCGTTCTCGTTGTATGAAATTATGAGTGCCGACGAATTCTACCGCACGGTACCGGGCGCCGGTCAGCGTCCGGGCACTATCGGCGACGATTACAAGGTGTATGTAACCAGCTCGAACGACCGCACCGTCAAAGCTTTCCGCAACGGCGAAACCTGGTTCTTTGCCGATGGTACGCAGGCGCCCGACGGCAACGTCATCTTTGGCGGCGGTGTTGTAACGCCGTATCTGCGCGATACTATCGCTGGTGACGACATCTTCGACGTTCGCTATAACCCGAATACCTCGTTCCGCGACTACACGCCGCAGGTCAACTGGTTGCCGCGCCTGGCATTCTCTTTCCCGATTTCGGACGATGCCAACTTCTTTGCGCACTACGACATCTTGGTGCAGCGGCCGCCGAGCAACTGGGAGGCCACTCCGCTGGATTACCTCTACTTCTATGTGCCCGGGCGCACGCCGGCCAACAACCCGAATCTGCTGCCCGAGCGCGTGGTGGACTATGAGGTGGGCTTCCAGCAGCGCGTTACGCAAAACTCGGCCATTAAATTCTCGGCATACTATCGCGAACTGCGCGACATGATTCAGCGCCGTACCCTGCTGTTTATACCAACCATTGGTAGTTACGACACCTATGGCAACATTGACTTTGGTACGGTGAAAGGCTTCACGTTCCAGTACGATCTGCGCCGTGTGCAGAATGCTGAACTGCGCTTAGCGTACACGTTGCAGTTTGCCGACGGCACCGGTTCGGATGCCAACTCGCAGCGCGGCCTGACGCAGCGCGGTAACCTGCGCACGCTGTTCCCGCTCAGCTTTGACGAGCGCCACAACATCCAGGGCATCTTTGACTATCGTTTCGATACGGGCAAGCGCTACAACGGCCCGCGCATCGCCGGCAAGGATATCCTGGCGCTCTTTGGAGTCAACGTACAGTTCTCCGCCGTATCGGGTCGCCCCTACACGGCACGTCAGCGGGCGGAACGCTTTGGCGGTAGTGGCTTCCTGGGCTCTATCAACGGCAGCCGCCTGCCCTGGCGCACCAACATTGATCTTCGGGTAGACAAGACCTTCGAGCTGAACCAGAATCCGCGCATGCCTCTCAGCCTAAACGTTTACCTGCGCGTGGCCAACCTGCTCAATACGGTGAACATCATTAACGTGTATCCGGTGAGCGGTTCTCCGTATGATGACGGCTACCTGGCAACTGCCGAAGGCCAATCTGTTGTGCAAGGTATTGTAACGCAGGGCCGCAACGTGCAAGCCTATTTAGATGCGTACTCCTGGGCCATGCTTAACCCGGGCTTCTTCACCATCCCGCGCCGTATCTATGTGGGCGCGGCCTTCCAGTTCTGATAGCACTCAAACTACAATTGCTCATATTAAACACATGTCAACCATGCGCATACTCACAGGAATCGTCATAGCGGTGTTAGCGCTGTGGGCTGGTTACGCATCGGCACACATTCCGGGCGGGCCGCAGGCTGCCGGGAAGAATGTCAAGAACGTCCAGTACCGCGGCGTTTGTGCGGCTTCAACGGCACAGATAGACCAGGAAATTAACAACGTACGTGCCCGCCTGCTGGGCGGTGGCGACTGCTGGTGGGACTTCCGCGACGGGCGCTACATCGTGCCCAAAGTGGATCCGGCTACCGGTCAGCGCGAGGTCTCTTCGCTGTTTGCTGGCTCAGTGTGGCTGGGCGGTGTTGACCCAGCGGGTAACCTGAAATTGGCCTGCCAGGACTATCGCCCAGGTGGCCGAAACGACTTCTGGCCCGGTCCACTCAACGAGCAGGGCGTCACGGATGATCGCACCTGTGATAACTGGAACAAGCACTTCCGCGTAACGGGGGATGAAATTCGCCAGCATCTGGGCAACTTAGCCGCCGGAACGGCCACCCCCGAGAATATCCCGCGCGGCCTGAGAGGCTGGCCCTCGCGTGGCAACCCATACTTCTTTGACGTGTGGGGTTTCCCGCTGCCCTTCACCAGCCAGGGTCTGGCCGGCTTTTTTGATGCTAATTCAGATGGTCTATACAACCCCATGGACGGCGACTACCCCTCCATCGAAATTCGCGGCTGCCCGCTGGACCGCTTTCCTGATGAGATGATCTTCTGGATTTACAACGACCAGGGAGGCGGTGCTCCGCATGCGCGCACCAACGGCGTGCCTATCCAGATGGAGGTACAGGTGCAGGCCTTTGGCTACGTAACGAACGACGAACTGAACGATATGACGTTCCAGCGCTACAAACTGATCAACCGCGCTGTGGATCGCATTGACTCGACCTTTTTCGCCATGTGGGTGGACCCGGATTTGGGTTGCTATCAGGACGACTACATCGGCTGCGACAGCTCGAAGAGCCTGATGTACTGCTACAACCAGGACGCCACCGATGGCCAACCGGGCTGCGACTGCGCAGGTGTAGCCACATATTGCCAGCGCGTTCCCATTATTGGTGTGGACTACTTCCGCGGCCCATTGGACGAGTTTGGCGAAGAAATCGGCATGTCGTCCTTCGTGTACTACAACAACCCAGGCATTGGCCCGTGGCCTACCGTGATGACAGACCCACAACAGCCATTCGAGTTTTACAACTACCTCACTGGGCGCTGGCGCGACGGCACACCCTTTACATACGGAGGAAGCGGCTACGACCTGGCCAACACGAATATTACCAAATATGCACTGCACGATCCGCCCAACGACCCGAACGGGTGGTCTATGTGCACAGCTAACTTAGCCTTTGGCGACCGCCGTACATTGCAGGCTTCGGGGCCGTTCCGACTGTTGCCCGGTGCCGTCAACGAACTGATCATCGGTATTCCGTGGGTGCCGGATATTGATTATCCCTGCCCCGACCTGGAGCAACTTTTCCGCGCTGACAAGTTTGCTCAGGGCCTCTTCGACAACTGCTTTGAACTCGCCGATGGCCCCGATGCTCCGACGGTGAACTGGATCGAAATGCACCAGGAACTGATCGCCGTGCTAACGAACGAAAACCCGGTATCTAACAACTATCGCGAAGGCTATCGCGAAGTAGATATCCTGGCACCCGACTCGCTGCGCTTGAGCGAAGACCCGGAGAAGCGGGCACTCGCCGAGTACCGCTTTGAAGGCTACCTGATCTACCAACTCATCAACCCGAACGTTTCGACTGCGGACTTGAACGACCCGGCTAAAGCCCGCTTAGTACAGCAGGTAGATATTAAAAACGGCATCGCCGACATCTACAACTGGGAAGAGGTCCGCGACCCAAACGATCCGCAGCGTCTGGTGTACTTCCCGGTGCTGAAAGTGAAAGGTGCCGACCAGGGCCTGCGCCACACCTTCCGCCTGACGGAAGACCGTTTCGCTACGGGCAACGATAAGCGCCTCATCAACCACAAGAAGTATTACTACACGGTCATTGCCTATAGCTACAACCAGTATGCGCCCTTCCGGCCGTACGATGTGCCGGTATCCGGACAGCAGTATCCCTATCTGCCGGGTCGTAAAGCGCCTACCGGCCCCATTCCCATCTATACGGTGGTGCCGCGTCCCATTGTGGACCGGGTGCTCAACTCAGCCTATGGCGATGGCGTAGCCGTTACTCGCCTAGAAGGCACGGGTAATAATGGCACGTTCCTGGAGCTGGAGGACGCCAGCCGCAATGGGCTGTTCCAGTTGGGTTCCTCCAAGGATACTTTCCTGACGTATCGCCCGGGCCGAGGGCCTATTACTGTAACGATCTTCAACCCATTGGAGGTGAAAGACGGCGAGTACGAGCTGCGCTTCGTGGACAGCAACCCGAACGACGACAAGCTGGATCCCGATGCGCGTTGGGAACTTCGCCGCCTGCCCGACG
The DNA here is from genome assembly GCA_964646615.1 of uncultured Saprospiraceae bacterium. Lineage (GTDB taxonomy): Bacteria > Bacteroidota > Bacteroidia > Chitinophagales > Saprospiraceae > M3007. Next base: position 40,221 of record CAZYEV010000031.1, on the reverse strand, counting down.
GTCAGGTCATCGCATCGGAGCGTACCATTGCAGACATCAACGAGCAGATTGTACCGCAATACGGCTTCTCTGTAACAATAGCACAACCACCGCTGACCGGCAGTTTCACCTGGTCGAAGCGAGACCCGAAGAAATATCCTTCGCCGGGCGAGCAAAACGGCGCCATCGGAGCCGCTATTGAGTATGCCGATCCGAACGTGCGCTGGCTGACGGGCTTGCCGGATGCAGAGTCGGGGCTTTTCAACTACGTGAAGACGAACCGCTTAGAGCGCGACGAGGAGTTTGACCCCAAACAGGCACTCTCCAAATTGGGCAATGGCTGGTTTGTGCCGTACGTGCTCTGCGATTGGGCACTGCCCTCCGACTCGCGCATGTTCACGCCGGCCTGGACACCTACACAGTTGTCGCTGAGCGGTGCGGTAGTGGGCAACAATACAGAGCCGACGAATACGGGAAGCCGCTATTTCCGACTGGCCAACCTGCCTAACGTGGATATCGTACTTACGCCCGACACCAGCAAGTGGAGCCGCTGCATCGTAGTAGAGTCGGCATCGCTTTATTACACCAGCACAGCCTTCCCAAAGAAGCCGGGGCTCGAGACGGAAAGCAACCCGGCCACACCTACGCGCCGGCGCTCTTCGTTTGATGTGCGCTTCTCTCCATCCGTCAGCAAGGTGGATGCCAATGGCGACGGCCTCCCCGACCCGGATGGCAGTGGCGTAGTCGGTATGGGCTGGTTCCCGGGGTATGCTATTGAAGTGGAGACAGGGCGCCGCCTTAACATCTTTTTTGGCGAAAACTCGGTGTACAGCCGCTCGGTGGACCCCTCTTACACGGGTCGCGACATGTTGTGGAACCCGACCAGTCAGTTCCTCACTACGGAGCAGCCGCAGGATTACTTCGACTTTATCCTGGGCGGACAGCACTGGGTGTACGTTACCTACACTACCTACGATGCCTGCGAGGCCTTGCGCCTTCGTCTGACGCCTGAACGCGCGCCCAACATCAGTGCAGCAGACGTGTTCAAGCAGCCGGAGATGCGTAACATTGCTTGGGCAGGTATGCTCATGCTGGCGCCTAACCAGCAGATGAAGTCGTTGCGCGAAGGACTTATCCCGACGGAGACGGTCATCAAACTGCGCGTCAACCGCCAATACGATACGTGGTTCAACGATGCCGATGGCGGCAAGAAGACGGGCATGCCCAGATATCGCTTCAAGATCGAAGGCCGCCAGGCTACTGAGCTGAATGCGGTGCAGGTGCAAAATGCGCTCGACTCCATCAAAGTGGTGCCTAACCCGTACTACGGCTATTCGCCCTATGAGACGAGTCAGTTCTCGAATGTGGTGAAGATCACCAACCTGCCGGGCAAGTGCACGGTAACCATTTACTCGCTCGATGGTCGCTTCATCAAGCAGTACCGGCGCGACGAGGTCTATGCACCGTATCAGCAGATCAGTCCGGACTTAGAGTGGGATTTGAAGAACAGCAAGGGCATACCCGTGGCCAGTGGGGCATACCTCATCCACGTGAATGCTCCTGGCTTAGGGGAACGAACGATAAAATGGTTCGGCATTGCCCGACAATTTGACCCATCGGGTCTGTAAAACGCTTTGACCAGCGCAGGAGCGGAGACCAACTTAACGCTGCGGTCTCCTGCTCCTGCGACGGTCGTTTTTTCATCCAATTTCATTCTTCAGCCATTATGCTCAACTCTTACATTCGTATGAAGAACTTATATCGGAGCAGCCTGCTTTTGCTTTTTTCGTTGACGCTGGCTGCCGCGTGGGCGGGTAACCCTGACCGTCAGGGTGAAGCAGGTGCAGGGCAGCTGCTCATCAATCCGTGGGCGCGTAGTGCAGGTTTGCATTCGCTCAACACTTCGTCGGTTACGGGCATTGATGCCCTTTACATGAACGTGGCTGGTTTGCCGCGCTTCGAACGGACGCAGTTGGCCGTCAATCACACGCGCTATCTGGAAGGCGCCGATCTGGCGCTCAATGCTTTAGGTTTCGCACAGCGCGTAGGGCGCGGGGCTTTTGGCCTTAGCTTAGTGTCGTTCAACCTGGGCGACTTGCGCCTGACGACGGCGGACACGCCCGAAGGTTCGGGGGCTACCTTCAGCCCGGCGTTTTTCAACATGAGCCTTTCGTATGCGCATCTGTTCGAGAACCGTGTCTCGGTGGGTGTCGCTGTGAAATTTATCAGTGAGTCTATTCCAAACGCGGGTGCCAGTGCCATTGCACTCGATGCCGGCGTGCAGTATGTAACAGGCGCTAACGATAACTTCAAATTTGGCATTTCGCTGCGCAACGTAGGTGGCAAGATGCGCTTCAAGGGCGAAGGTTTGGGGGTGCAGAACAACAGCACCAACCCGACGTTCAATTACCCCATTACGTTCTACCAGCGTAGTGCAGAGTACGAGTTGCCTTCCCAGCTGAACATTGGCCTGTCGCACGACTGGCTGCTGGGCCGCAGCAATCGTCTTTCGTTGTTGGGTACCTTCACTTCCAATGCCTTTGCCCGCGACCAGGTGGGCGCTGGCCTGGAGTTTTTTGTCGGCCAGATGTTTGTCCTGCGCACGGCTTACAAGATCGAGTTCGATGCCGCTCGCGGCAGCACAGAGGCCACGCTGGATAACGGCCTGAGCGCTGGCTTTTCGTTCTCCACGCCCTTCAAAAAAGGAGGCGATAGCCGCCTTTCAGTGGATTATGGCTATCGGAATACAAACATTTTCCGTGGCATCCATAACATCGGATTGCGCATAGACCTGTAAGTGGTCTCCGATTTTTCGCAGCATTTAACCGCCCGCGTCTTTCCGTGCTTAGGAAAGGCGCGGGCGGTTTGTTTGTAATCCCCGTACTTTGCAAGGCCGCTACGGGTATTGGCTGAGCAACAATGCTTGCTTTTATCGGTGCTTTTCTGCTGCCATTTGCAGCTGTAGCATTCCAAAAACAGACGTCTTTGCTTTATGGACACCACCTGGCTATCGTTTCTGCCGGCTTTTTTTCAGGGGCTCGTTGTAGCCTTGGGCATTGGTTTAGTGCTGGGGCTGGAGCGAGAGCATCAGCAGAGTACGGAGCAGTATAGCTTTGCCGGCCTGCGTACCTTCTCGCTGATGAGCATCACGGGCTATCTGACGGCTCACCTCGCTGTTCAGACGGCCAATACCTGGCTGACGCCACTGGTGTCCTTAGGGGTACTGTTGCTGATAACGGTGGCCTATCGCGCTCAGGCGGAGCGTCAGAGCCTGGGCATTACCACCGAAATTGCGCTGTTTATCAGTTACTTATTGGGCAATTTGATTGCTGCAGGTTATCCGGGCGAGGCCTTTGGTGGCGCTGTAGTTGTGGCGGTATTGTTATCGCTCAAAACGCGCTTCAAGCATTTCATCCAGCAGATTAGCCAGGAGGAGTTGGCGGCTTTCCTGAAGTTTTTTGTGCTGATAGTGCTGGCGCTGTTGCTGCTGCCCGACGCATATTTCGGGCCGGACAACTTGTTGCATTATCGGTCTATTGGCTGGGTAATTCTGCTGGTTTCTTCTATCAGCCTCACGGGGTATTTGCTGCTCAAATTTGGCAGTGCTCGCCACGGCATTCTGGGTACGGCACTGGTGGGCGGGCTGTTTTCTTCTACTTTGGTGGCCTGGGCCTTTAGTGCCCGGAGCCGGGAGACGCCTCAACTGACGTCGTTGTTTAGCGGGGGCATTCTGTTGTCTTCTTCCATTATGTACCTGCGGGTACTTTTCTTGACAAGTCTTTTTGCACCGGAGCTCACCTGGCGGCTTCTGCTGCCTTGCGCACTCATGTTTTTGGTGAGTACGGTGGTAGTGCTCTTTTTATCGGTGCCTGGGTCGAAATATGAGGGAGCCGATATTGCGCCAGACATTCCGTTAGGGAACCCGCTCGACTTGAAGAACGCGCTTTATTTTGCGGCTTTGTACGTGGGGGTTTCGTTGTTTATGCACTATTCGCGTCAGGAGCTGGGAGAGTCCGGGTCTTATGCTTCAGCGGCTTTTTCAGGTATCGCTGACATGGACGCCATCACTATCAGTACTTCGCAGTGGGTGCAACGTTCAGCGGCGTATCGGTATGCTGCGCAGACCATTATAGTGGCGGCGCTGTCGAATACCGTCTTCAAGACGCTGCTGGTGCTCGTCCGAAGCCATCCGCATACTCGAAAGCAGACGCTGGTGGGTTTTAGCTTGGTGTGTATGACGGGTGCTCTGTGGCTGGTACTCTACTGACGACATGGGCAGCCAGGGAGCATTTCTTAAAAAAACCGCTCAATTCCAGTTGATAGCATCTGGAATTTCCGCAATGACCGAATAGGCATTTCCCTGGTTGTACATGGCCAATTTCCACAGGTCGGCGGGGTCAGTGTTGAACAAATAGTTGGGGTCCATCTCGCCGCTGACCCAGGAGCGGTACGATAATTCCTCTTGCAATTGACCTGCGGACCAGCCGGCGTACCCGACCATGAAGCGGATATTATGCGGTTGAATGAGTTGCTGGGAAATCAGGAACTGGAGTTCATCGAAGTTGCCGCCCATCCAGACACCGCGAGCTACCGGCACACTGCCTTCCAATATGTCACCTACGTTGTGCAGATAATTCAGGGTGTCGGTCTGCACTGGGCCACCGTAGAAGACATCGGCTTCGAAGTATGGAAAATCCGGAAGCAATTCGTTAAGGCTCATGTTGATGGCCTTGTTCATGATAAAACCTAAGGAGCCTTGCTCGTGGTGCTCGCACAGCAGCACCACCGAGCGCCGAAAGAAGGGATCGAGCATGAAGGGCTCGGCAATCAGAATCTGGCCACTTTTTACCAACGTATTCGCGGGCATTGTACTTCGCGGGTTGTATTCTATTTTAGGGCCGAAAAGTAGGCACTTTTTTGCTGTGGTAAGGAGTGGTTTTTCGGAAAAAGCCGATCCGTGACCTTTGAAAGCGTTTACCTTAGACTTAGCATTCGCCTAAGGCAACGTCTTTGGCTATCTTTCGGATCATGCCCCGGAGTACTGGGCCACCGCCCCCCACCTCGATGAATTCGCAGATACCGTCTTCCAGCATGTTCTGGATCGTCTGCGTCCAGCGCACAGGCGCCGTCAGCTGGGCAATGAGGTTTTGGCGGATTTCCTCTGGCTCCACCACGGGACGGGCGTGTACATTTTGATAAATCGGGCAGATGGGCTTCTGAAACGGTGTGGCCTGAATGGCTAAAGCCAGCTCATCTTGAGCCGGCTGCATCAGCGGGGAATGGAAGGCACCGCCTACGGCCAGCACGACCACGCGCCTGGCGCCGGCTTGCTGGAGCTTTTCCACGGCGCGTTCGATGCCCTTGCGCGAGCCCGAAATGACCAGCTGGCCCGGTGAGTTGTAGTTGGCCGGCACCACTACCTCATCGGTGATTTCGGCACAGATGGCTTCTACAACAGCGTCGTCCATGCCCAACACGGCAGCCATCGTGCTATCTACCCGCTCGCAGGCTTTTTGCATGGCTAAGGCGCGTTGGTTCACCAAGCGCAATGCATCGGCAAAGGACAGGGCGCCTGCAGCGGCCAACGCCGTAAACTCGCCCAGTGAGTGCCCGGCTACAGCGTCGGGGCGAAACTGCTCGCCAGCCACCTGTGTGCGCACCCAACTCTCCAAGAACACGGCCGGCTGCGTTACTTTGGTCTGGGTCAGGTCTTCTTTCGTGCCATAAAACATCACGTCGGTGATGCGCCAGCCCAAAATGTCGTTGGCCTGCTCCAGGTAATCTTTTGCCACAGGATGGCTTTCGTAAAGGGCTTTGCCCATACCTTCAAACTGGGAACCCTGTCCTGGAAAAACGTACGCTCGTTTCATCCGTTGGTTATCCTTTTTGTGATAAAAACATGGTTTGCAAAGCCGTCCACAGGCGCCCTTTCAGGGCCTTGTCCGGTTCTAAAGTGGCCAGTGCGTCAGCCCATAAAAACGAAGCACCGCAAAATCGAACGGGCTGATAGTGGGCGAACTCCGCCTGTAAACCCAAATGGGCGGGGGCAAGGCCAAAAACCAGAACGGCCTGTGGTTGTTTATCCCTTAGAAATGTGCTCAGGCAAACACGCTCGTTTGGTCGAACAAGGGCAAAGAGAGTATCTTTGTGCAAATCCATACCAACAGCGGCAAGTATTTTTTCTAAAAATGCCACTTTGCCTGTTTCTCCCGCTTCAAAGGCTGCCACTACCAGTACCTGCTTCTGAAAGCCCCCTTGAGCCGCATGAAGCAGATCTGCTTCCGGTATCCGATACACAACGCTGGGATTGACAAACACGCTTCGTGCTACTTTTTTTGGTTAAGCCTAATCTTTCTTGATATTATTTCGTTTTAAGCAATACAAAACCGGCGTTTTGGAAGATTGTTTTGTCTGCTTTTGGTCTTACCCGTAACTTTGCCGAGGCTTGCTCATCGCACACATTCCTCTACATAAAAAAAGCTGACTCATGGCGCTAAGTTCTGCTATTTCGGTAACCCCCACGAAAAAATCGCGGATTTCGACCGTTGATTTTTCCAACATACCTTTTGGAAAGGTTATTTCTGACCACATGTTCATTGCCGATTATGACGGCAAGGAATGGGTAAACCCGCGCATCGAACCTTTTCACCATTTAGAAATTTCTCCGGCTAATCTTGCTCTGCATTATGGCCAGAGCATTTTTGAAGGCATGAAGGCTACGAAGCGGAACGGCGAGCCGGTGCTGTTTCGGCCCGATGCCCATGCGCGCCGGCTAAATCTTTCGGCGGAACGGATGTGTATGCCGACCTTTCCGGAAGATTTGTTTCTGCAAGCGCTGAAGATGCTGGTGGATTTGGACCGCGACTGGATACCGGAGACGGAAGGCTACTCGCTCTACATTCGTCCGCTGATGTTTGCTACTGATGCGTACTTTGGCGTACACGCTTCGGAGACCTACCAATTTATCATATTCACGGGGCCTGTGGGGCCTTATTACCCCAAGCCGGTACGTCTATGGGTAGAAGAGGTGTTTACACGCGCGGCTCAGGGCGGCGTAGGCGAGGCCAAATGCGCCGGTAATTACGGAGCCTCACTCTTACCGGCTCAGCGTGCGCGCCAGGCCGGTTATGACCAGGTGATGTGGATGGACGCTCAGGAAAAGAAATACGTGCAAGAAGTGGGTACGATGAACCTCTTCTTCGTCATGGATGGCAAAATCATCACTCCTGCGACCACCGGCACTATCCTGCGCGGCATCACTCGCGACAGCTTCATGACGCTGCTCAAAGACTGGGGCTACACTGCCGAAGACCGTCTGCTGAGTATCGCGGAAATTGCGGACGCTTACTGGCGCGGTACGCTCCAGGAATGTTTTGGCGCGGGCACGGCCGCTGTGGTCAGTCATGTGAGTGAGATTACCTGGCGCGATAGAAAATTGGAACTGCCGCCTGTGGACGAAAAGCACCGGCCTATCGGCACGCGGCTTAAAAACTACATCAACCAACTCCGCGTAGGGCGCATCCCCGACAAATATGGCTGGCTGTATTCGTGTGAAAATTCGGGCGTATGGGATATCGTTGCCTCTCGAGGGGCGGCCGTTACTGCGGGTTGAGGGTACTAAGACTCGGTGGGAGGCTCATCTTTCTTTTTGAGTAGCTCGCGCTGTGCTCGCTGGTATGCCGCTGCTGCTTCCTCGGCAGTATCAAACATGCCCAAATGCACCGGCCTGCCATCAATCGAGATGACCGCTCGATAGCGCTTGTTATCGGGGTATACGCCTATGTAGCCACTTTGATTTTGCGCTTTTCGACGTCGCCCTGCGGAGGAACGCGAGTGAAAAAAAAGATTTTCCACGCGACAGTCCAGCTTGTTGCCGTTTATGGCGCCAACTAACGACGCTTCCGGTGTTTTTTGGTGACCCAGATACTTATCGGCGATCAATTTGTGCAGGTATATCGTCTCGGTCTTGTATCCTCCCGTAAGTTTGCGCCAGTTTTTCTGAAATACCGCGCATCCACTGGAGTGCAAACGCAGGTTGTTGAGAAAATCCAGCGCCGTATAGTATGGATCACTGGATAACCATTCATAGCTGAAGTCATCCAACAGCACAAATTCGTCGGAATTTTTGAGTTTAATTTTGTACGTCACGGCTTCTGTCAGACGGTGAATTAAATGTAGATTAAAATACTACCTTTATTAAACAACCCGACAAATGGCAAGTTTACTTTCGCGCAGCAGCGTTCTGTGGCATGCCCTTTGTGCAATAATTGGAGCGAAATGACCGTTTGGAGCGCGAAATACATCGGTGGGTTATCACGAAAATTCGTTAAATTTTAAAATTTTTCGACATGAAAAACTGGAAAAAAGTTCTTTTTTGGGCATTTTTGGCAGGTGTTGTTTTGCTGGAAGCCTGCCATCGTGGCTACGGTTGCCCGTATTGAAGTCGAAAGGCTTTTCGGTGGCATTAACGAATAAAGAAAAATACTCGTATGTTGGATACGAACGGTGCGGGCAATAACGTTTGCGCGCACCGTTCGTATATTTGCATTTGTGCGTTTTATCCGGATTTTATACCGCTTCCTGTTCTTTAGCGCTTACACAACGTTTGTAGCAACCCAGATGTACATTTTTCGGCGTTGGTGGGGCGCTGATATGTGTCGTCTGATGGAAATGCGCCGGCGATGGGCCCAGCGGCTGTTGGCCGCTACGGGTGTGAAAGTCTCGGTGCATGGCGAAGCACCCGCCTTTCCGTGTTTGCTGCTGGCTAACCACCGGTCTTATTTAGACCCTATTCTGGTGCTTCGAGACGTGTACGCCTATCCGGTAGCCAAGGCTGAATTGGCCCGCTGGCCGGTTATCGGGCGGGGCGCCCGGCAGGCTGGCATTATTTACCTGAAGCGTGAACGGGCCAGCAGCGGGGTTGCTGCGCTTAAAGGCATTGCCGATGTGATTTTACAGGAAGGGTTTTCGGTTATTTTGTTTCCAGAGGGCACCACCTCCGCGCACAACGGATTGCTGCCCATGAAAAAAGGCGCCTTTCGCGCTGCCGCGCGCTGGGAACTGCCGGTCGTGCCTGTAGCCCTTTGCTTTTCCCACACCGATGATTTTTGGGTGGGGCCTGAGTCCTTCCTCCGACATGCCTGGAGGCGCTTCCAGGAAAAGGAAATTGCTGTGCGGATATGCTACGGCCCTGTCCTCTATAGCTCAGATGAGCAGGCGTTAGAGCATATGGTGCGGACCTGGATAGAAGAGCAGCTCGCTACCTTTCACCACGAGCATTTCCCTTAAGGACCCAGATACTCCAACGCTTTTTCGGTGTTATCTGGCTGGGCTTTCTGCTCCCGAATTTGCAGGCAGAGCACTGAGGCAATGGCCAGCAAGCCGCCACCTACCATGACTGCCGCCACGCGGTCGTTGCCCAACACGTGCTCCATGATTGGCCCGAAGAAGAGTGTGGCGATGATCTCCGGCAACACAATAAAAAAGTTGAAAATGCCCATGAAAACCCCCAGCTTATTCGGCGGCAGGGTAGAGGCCAGCATTGCATAGGGCATCGAAAGAATGCTCGCCCAGGCGATGCCTACACCAAACATAGACAGCAGCAGCCAGTATTTGCCCGGAGCAAAGCCCACGTACAGCAAGCCCAAAGCGCCAATAGCCAGGCAGGCCATATGCGTATAGCGGCGGCTGAACCTATCGGCTATATTGGGCAGAAAAAAGGAGAATAAAAAACAAACCGCCGAATAAAACCCAAAACAGATGTTGCCCCAGGCCACGCCTTCCGCATACAATGGCGACTGCGTGTCGGAAGCTCCCAGAATGTCGCGGGCTACGGCCGGGGTGAAATAAAACCACATCAGGAAAAGACCCGGCCAGGTGAAAAACTGCACCAAAGCCACCTGGCGCATGGTTTTGGGCATGTTAACGATGTTGGAAAACACCTCCTCTACACCGCGGAAAAAACCGGCAGTCTCTGCCTTTTCCTGTTTAAATGCCTCCATATCTGCCGGAGGGTACTCCTTGGTGGTGGCTACGGTGTAAAGTACGGCAGCCAGGTAGCAAAAAGCGCCCACGGTGAAGACAGCCACTAAATAGGGAGGCACGCCATGAGTAGCCTGCTGTGCTTCTTCGCCCATTACTCGGATGATGACGGAGGGCAATATCGCTGCCAGCACATTGCCAATGCCGATAAACATGCTCTGCATGGTGTAGCCCCGGTTGATCTGCGACTCTGGCAGCAGGTCGCCGACAAAGGCCCGGAATGGCTCCATGCTGATGTTGATGCTGGCATCCAGTATCCACAGCAGGCCGGCAGCCATCCAGATGGCTGAAGCATGCGGCATGGCGATAAGCGCAAGCGTTGCCAGGATAGCACCTACCGTAAAATACGGCTTGCGGCGGCCCCAGCGCCCCCACGTGCGATCGCTCATGTAGCCGATAATGGGCTGCACGATAAGGCCTGTCATGGGAGCAGCCAGCCAGAGGATGGGTATCTGGTCAGGTTCGGCGCCTAAGTACTCATAGATAGCGCTCATGTTGCCCATTTGCATACCCCAGCCCACCTGAATGCCGAGGAAGCCGAAGCTCATGTTCCAAATCTGCCAGAAACTGAGCGCAGGTTTGTTCGCGGTAGATGCCATGCCAAAAGAAGCGGTTTAGTGAATAAAAAACGCTGAAAAACACGAGCGGCCCAGGCCTTTGGGTAGCTTTGTGTTTTTCAGCGTTGAGTCCGTTCAACCGAACGCCGGCGCGCAAACAGGGAGCGGCTTAATAATCGTCGCTGTCGTCTGCGATATCATCCGCCTCGTCATCATCGCCTCTGCGGCGGCGCGTGGGGATGATGTGGTGGCTATCCTCGTCGAGGTCATCGCCGTAGTCGTCCTCTTGCTCTTCTTCTTCGGCAGCGCCCTCAAATTCAGCGTCCACATCAATATCGGCAAAGCCTTCGCGCAGCACGCCTTCCTCGTCGTAATCTTCGTCTTCGCTGACGATGCGCCGGGCTTCCTGAGCCGTCATGCGAATGAGGTAATACGTGTCTTCAGTCTCGAAAGGCAGAGCAGATACAATTTTGCCTTCCTGATTGGTGTACTGCACCAAATGCGCCACAAAACCCGTGGGATAGGCCATCTTTACCTGACGAATAATCTCCTCCGGGAGCGCGTGGTAGTCCTTGATGATACGTTTCTTGGCCAAGGTAACTGCGGTTATGGGTTATTGATAATCAGATTGTTGCATTAAAAAAGTAGCCTGGTGATTTCTCTGACCGGCAAAGTTAATTGAATGAGACAGGCAACTTCAAAATTTTGAGGCGTGTTTTTTATTTGACTCGAGCGTTGGAAGGCGCTTTAAAATGCTGACTGGCTATCGGAACAGCGCTATCAGCAGCGTAATGACGGACAGAACTCCTGTGGTGTACGTAATGGCTCGAGTGGCCGGGTCGGCTACGGCAGCGATCTTGGCTCGATTAGGTTCGACGTAAATGATGTCGTTTTGCTGCAGATAGTACACCGGTGAAGCAAAGACTTCGCCCGTTTGCAGGTTGACGCGCGTGTAAATACGCTGCCCGTTTTGCTCGCGAATGTGCAGAATATTGGTGCGATTGGCGTATGGGGAGAGGTCGCCCGCACGTCCTATGGCCTCGAGCAGCGTGATGCGGGGCGACGATATGGTATAGGTGCCGGGCTGATTGACCTCACCCAACACGGTGATACGGAAGTTGATAAACCGCACACTGACCACTGCCTCCCGCAAATAGGTCCGCAGACGCCGTTCGAGGGTATCCCTCACCTGCGGCACCGTCAGGCCACCTACGGCAATCGTGCCGAGTACGGGAAAATCAATGGTGCCGTCTCCGCTCACTAAGTACCCGATAAACATTTCTAAGGTGTGTTGGTGCGGCGCCGTCAGCGCATTAGGAGCCATCGCCGCCTGCAGGTTGAACGGTGCCACAGCCTCGGCGTCAGCACTGTAAACGACGATGTGCAAGATGTCGCCCGCCTGTACCACCGGTTCTATCCATTGGGCCGTTTGCTGCACTGGAGTATTTTGTATAGAAATCAAATCCTTACGGGCCACGCATCCATGGCCGAAAAGGGCAACTAATAACAGCAATACCAGATGGTGCCAGGCGCGCTCGAATGCGAATACGGTCATTTGGTAGCCGTTACTAAGGTAACGAGTAGACCCAGCGCCGACACAATGGGCAAAGCCCATTGCAGGTATTTGGTCGCAGCGTCGGCGGTGTCGCCCACTTTCGCCTTCAGCGGCTCTACGTAAATGATATCACCTTGTTGAATGTAGAAGAAGGGCGACTGGAAAACATCCCGACGGTGCAGGTTGACTCGGCCGTACTGGCGCTGCCCATTCACCTGGCGAATGACTAAGATATTCTCGCGATTGCCGTACTTGGCCACATCGCCGGCCATACTGAGCGCCTCTAAAATGGTAACACGCTCGTAACCAACGGTGTAGGTTCCAGCCTTATTTACTTCTCCCAACACGGAAAACCGGAAGTTGGCCAGTTTCACGTTCACGATAGGGTTTTTCAAATAAGGCTCAATGTGTTTTGTAATGGTGTCGCGGGCCTCCTGGGTGGTCAGCCCGACAACGCGCACACGTCCGGCCATGGGGATGTTGACACAGCCGTGCACATCCACCAAATACGTGGGTTCGGCTGGTCCACCCGCAGCCGCTGCACCCGGTGAGGCCGCCGCCTGAAAGGGAGCCGTCGCCTTAGGGTCGGCTACCTGGCTAAGCACCGTGATAGCCAACAGGTCGTCGTACTGAATGCGCAGGGTCGGATGCTGGAACGACGGAGGCAGGCTATCGAAGGCAGGCCCCATGTCAAAATTGACTAATTGGCGATGCTGGATGCAAGACGTTTGCAGGGCTATCACCCCTAAGAGCACAGGAAGCAGAAAAGGGTAGAGGAGGCGTTTCATAACAAACAAAAACAGCAGGCGATCTTAATTCATCGCTGAGTTGTGAAAAAGGTGTCGGGTCAAGGTCTTTTCTAAGTGCCCGCTGCGCAATGCGGCCTGCAACGTAAGAGCATGGCGCATGCGGTGAGCGTCGGTACCCAGAAAATCAGCCATGCCTTGCTTTAGCAAGAGTAATGCCGATTGCTGCACGTCAGGGCCATAATGGCCAGTAATGGACAAGATATTGATTTGGAAAAGGCAACCGGCTTGCTTCAACGCCTGATATTCTTCTAATTTGAGGTGATAAAAGGGGTAGCGCTCCGGGTGGGCCAGTATGGGCTTATAGCCTTTGCTTTGCAATTCAAAGAGATATTTGTGAAGGGCTAAAGGTGGATGCAAGAACGACATTTCCACCAGAATATGCCCTTGCTCGTCCAACGGTAAGAGGTCATTTTCGCGCAACAGGCGAGCAAAGTTTTCGTCGAGCATGTACTCCGCAGCGGCGCGAAACTCTACCGAGATGCCCGCCTTTTGGATGGCTTCCTGAACGGCGCGCTCTTTCTCGCGGATGGTGGCCGAAGTGTTAGGGTAGCGCTCGCCCGAAACATGCGGCGTAGTGATGAGGCGCTGATAGCCCATTTGCGCCAGCGCTTCGATGAGTTCCAGGGCCTCATCTAGGTTGGGCACACCATCGTCTATGCCCGGCAGCAGGTGGCTGTGCAGGTCGGTCTGAAGCACCGAAAAGTCGGCGGGTTTGGATGGCGAAAGCAATCGAGAGATCCACTGCATAATGGCTACATGAGGGGGATGATTAGTTCCTGGGCTCAAAAGTACGCCGTATCCTCATAGCCGCCAATACGTCATCCGCGCCTCCATCTCCTCGCGCGGGTATATTGCCTTGATGTCGAAGAGGATAGGCTGCTCTTTCATGATGCTGACGAAGAAATCGGCATTCAGCTTTTTGTATTCATCATGCGCTACGGCCAGAATGACGGCATCGTAATCGTTTGACAGCTGGTCAATCAGTGTAAGGCGATACTCGTGGGCTACCTCGTTGGGCGAAGCATGTGGGTCGTGAATGTGCACGTGGATGGAGTAATCCATCAGCTCCTGCACCACATCGGCCACCTTGGAGTTCCGAATATCGGCCACGTTTTCCTTGAACGTGATGCCCATTACCAGCACCTTGCAACGCGACAGATTCTTATCTTTTTGCGTCAGCATTTGCGCCAAACGCTTGGCGATGAATGCCGGCATGCCGTCGTTGACGCGCCGACCGCTGAGGATGACCTGCGGATCGTAACCCAACTGCTTGGATTTGTGTAACAAATAGTAAGGGTCAACGCCGATGCAATGGCCGCCCACCAGACCGGGTGAAAAGCGGATAAAATTCCATTTGGTGGCCGCAGCGTTGAGCACTTCATTGGTGTCAATGCCCATGCGGTCGAAAATGATGGCCAGTTCGTTGACCAGCGAAATGTTCAGGTCGCGCTGCGTGTTTTCAATCACCTTGGCCGCCTCCGCCACTTTTATGGAGGAGGCGCGATACACTCCCGGTTTAATAATGGCCTCATACACCTGGGCAATGTTTTCCAAAGCCTCTGCATCGCAACCGGATACGATTTTCAAAATATCCACTACGGTGCGGTTTTTGTCGCCCGGCGAAATGCGCTCCGGTGAATAGCCAAGCTTAAAGTCTCGCCCTACTTTCAGGCCGCTTTCCTGCTCCAGGATGGGCAGGCAGTCTTCCTCCGTGCAGCCCGGATAGACGGTGCTTTCGTAAACGACGTAATCGCCCGGCTTGAGGGCGCGCCCGACGGTAGTGGAGGCCTTTTTGAGCGGCGTTAAGTCAGGCACTTTGTGAGCATCTACATCCGTTGGCACCGCTACTACGAAAAAATGCGCATTTTTCAACTCCTCCGGGTCGGCTGTGAAGTGGATGTCGCAACCCTCAAACGCCTCAGGCGAAAGCTCCTGGGAAGGGTCTTGGTGTCGCTTCATCATCTCGATGCGTTGCTCGTTGATGTCGAAGCCGATAACCCGGAATTTGCGGGCAAAGGCCAGCGCAATGGGTAGCCCTACATAGCCTAAGCCAATGACGCCGATGGCTTTCTTTTTTTCCTGAAGTGCGGAGTACATAGCGATGAGAAATCAGGTGATGGGAATACGGTTTTCAGGCAAAGAAGGATTGAACGCCCTCAATGATCACGTTTTGCTGCTCAGGCGTCAGCTCCGAGTGCATGGGCAGCGAAATGACCGAGCGGCACAGCTGCTCCGTAACCGGCAGCTCGCCGCCCGCCCAATAGCGGGCAAAAGCCTGCTGTTTGTACAGGGGAATAGGGTAGTATATCATCGCCGGGATGCCGCGCTCGGCCAGATGCTGTTTCAGCGCATCGCGGTCGCCCTCGCGCAAAATGAGCGTGTACTGGTGAAACACATGCGTCGTATTGGCACTGCGCGCCGGTACGGTCAGCTGCGGCATCGGGCCAAAGGCCGCGTCGTAATAGTCCGCTGCCTGGCGCCGACGGGCATTATACTGATCCAATCGCTTGAGTTTGACGCTCAAAATGGCCGCCTGGATGGAGTCCAACCGCGAATTGACGCCGATGACCGCATGGTGGTATAGCTGACTCTGGCCGTGATTGGCAATCATGCGCAGGCGTTGGGCCAGCGCGTCGTCATGGGTGGTAATGGCGCCGCCGTCGCCGTAGCAGCCCAGGTTTTTGGAAGGGAAAAAGGAGGTGCAGCCGATGTGGCCCATTGTCCCCGTCTTTCGGCGCGTGCCGTCGCTGAACGTATAGTCGCTGCCCGTGGCCTGGGCGTTGTCCTCAATGACGTGCAGGTTGTGCTGCCGGGCTAAGGCCAAAAGAGGCTCCATATCGGCGCTCTGGCCAAACAAATGCACCGGCACGATGGCGCGTGTGCGCGGTGTGATGGCAGCCCGCACCTGCTCTACATCCACGTTGAACGTGTCCGGATAGACATCTACCATGACCGGCGTCAGGCCCAGCAAAGCAATAACCTCTGCCGTGGCCACGTACGTGAAGGCAGGCACGATGACCTCATCGCCCGGCTTCAACTCCAGTGCCATCATGGCGATTTGCAGCGCATCGGTGCCGTTGGCGCAAGGCACAACGTGCTTCACCTGCAGGTATTCCTCTAACTCGGCCTGAAAGCGCTTCACTGCCGAACCGTTGATGTACTCCGTGGAAGCAATGACGTCCAGCACGGCGCGGTCAATCTCTTCACGCATGTTTTCGTACTGGGTCTTCAGGTCAACCATGCGAATCATAGGCTCAAAAAATTTTGTTTCAGGCGCATTGCAGGCGTGGGCAAAGAATGTTCCAGCTTTTTAGCGCCGCGATTTTTGTGTTTTGTTTTTTGTATGAAAAATATGTGGGCGTGGTTGTGGGCCAGACAGGTTTAGCTGTTGTAACGACCAAACAAGTTTGGTCGTTACGGGGCCAAACAAGTTTGCGGGTACGGGGTCATACGTCATAGTTCAGAACGGGGGCGAGCAGGCGTTCAGCCGTGGTGAGGGAGATGCCCTTGCGGCGGGCATAACTTTCCACCTGGTCTTTTCCAATCTGACCTAAGCCGAAATAGCGGGCTTCAGGGTGAGCCAGGTACCACCCGCTCACAGAGGCTGCCGGGTACATGGCGAAGTTTTCCGTGAGGGTAATGCCCAGCGAGTCTGGCCGAAGCAATCGCCACAGCGTGGCCTTTTCGCTGTGTTCGGGACAGGCCGGATAGCCCGGAGCAGGTCGGATGCCCCGATATTCTTCAGCGATGAGTTGCTCATTGGTCAGGTTTTCATCGGGAGCGTAGGCCCAGAATTCGCGGCGCACGCGCTCGTGCATGCGTTCGGCCAAGGCTTCGGCTAAGCGGTCGGCTAAGGCTTTGAGCAAGATGGCGTGGTAGTCGTCGTGTTGGGCCTCAAAGCGCCGCACATGCTCTTCGATACCGATGCCAGCCGTAACGGCAAAGGCGCCTATGTAATCGGGCACGCCGCTTTCTTTAGGCGCCACAAAGTCGCTCAGGCAGTAGTTGGGCTGCCCGGCGGCCTTTTTGTTTTGCTGGCGCAGATGGTGTAAAACGGCCAGAATACCGGTGCGGCTGTCGTCGGTGTAGAGTTCACAATCGTCGTCGGCAACGGCGTTTGCCGGGAAGAAGCCGATGGCAGCGCGTGCAGTGAGCCACTGCTCGACGCATAGGCGCTCCAACATGGCGCGCGCATCATCGTACAGCCGGCGGGCTTCCTCCCCTACGACCGGGTCTTCCAAAATAGCCGGGAATTTTCCGGCCAGCTCCCAGCTCTGAAAGAATGGCGTCCAGTCTATGTATGGGAGCAGCTCTTCCAGCGGGTAATTGTCGAAGGTTTTCACGCCCAGAAAAGTCGGCTTGGGCGGCGTGTAGGCACTCCAGTCAAACGTCCATTTATTGGCGCGTGCTTCGGACAGGGTCAGGAACGCTTTGGCTGATTGGCGATTGGCCCGCGCGGTGCGGATTTGCTCGTATTCCTGGCGAATATTTTCAATAAACGTCTGACGCTCTGCGGTATCCTGCCCCAACAAAGCGCTGACCACAGGCACACTTCGGCTGGCGTCCAGCACGTGTACGACGGGTGCCCGCTGGTATGCCGGCGCAATTTTTACGGCTGTGTGCGTTTTCGAGGTTGTGGCGCCGCCAATGAGCAGCGGCTTATTCAGACCTAAGCGCTCCATTTCGCGCGCCACGTGTACCATTTCATCCAAAGAAGGCGTGATGAGGCCCGAAAGGCCGATAATGTCGGCTTGCTCTTCAATGGCCCTGCGCAGGATTTGCTCGGCCGGCACCATGACGCCGAGGTCAACAATGTCGTAGTTGTTGCAGCCCAACACGACGCCGACGATGTTTTTGCCAATATCGTGCACATCGCCTTTTACGGTAGCCAACAGCACTTTGCCGCGCTTTTGCGCGCCATTTTTAGACGTGTCGGCTTCAATAAACGGCGTCAGGTAAGCCACAGCGCGCTTCATGACGCGGGCGCTTTTGACCACCTGCGGCAGGAACATCTTACCAGCGCCAAAAAGGTCGCCGACTACGTTCATGCCGGCCATGAGCGGCCCTTCGATGACAGCCAGCGGGCTGGGATAGCGCTGACGCGCCTCTTCTACGTCGGTTTCAATATATTCATCAATGCCCTTGACCAAGGCATAGGAAATGCGTTCTTCTACAGAAGACTCGCGCCAGGTCAGGTCTTTGGCCACGGCCCGCCCACCGCCGTCGCGGTAGCTTTCGGCCAGCTGAATGAGGGCCTCTGTGGCATCCGGATGGCGGTTAAACAACACATCTTCAATGCGTTGCAGCAGTTCGGGCGGTATTTGCTCATAGACCTCGATCATACCGGCATTCACAATGCCCATATCCATGCCCGCCTGGATGGCGTGGTAGAGGAAGGCCGAGTGCATGGCCTCGCGCACGCGGTCGTTGCCGCGGAAGGAGAACGACAGGTTGCTCACACCGCCACTCACTTTGGCGCCCGGGCAGGTCTGCTTGATGATGCGCGTGGCTTCGACGTAGTTGATGGCGTAGTTGTTGTGCTCTTCGATGCCCGTGGCTACGGCAAAGATGTTTGGGTCGAAAATGATATCCGTAGGGTCGTAGCCCGCTTCTTCGGTCAACAGACGATAGGCGCGCTGACAGATTTCAACTTTGCGTTCCAGCGTATCGGCCTGGCCCTGCTCGTCGAAGGCCATGACCACTACCGCCGCTCCGTAACGCCGGCAGATTTTGGCCTGGCGCAAAAACTCGGCTTCGCCTTCTTTGAGCGAAATGGAGTTGACGATGCCTTTGCCCTGCAGGCATTTCAGCCCCGCCTCAATGACGGAGAATTTGGACGAGTCCACCATGACTGGTACGCGCGCAATGTCAGGCTCGGCGGCCAGCAGGAGCAGGAAGTCGCGCATGGCTTTTTCGGAGTCCAGCAGCGCTTCGTCCATGTTGACGTCTATGATTTGCGCGCCGTTTTCGACCTGTTGGCGGGCCACCTCAAGGGCTTCGGCATATTTGCCTGCTTTGATGAGGGCGGCAAAGCGACGCGAGCCGGTTACGTTGGTGCGCTCGCCGATATTGACAAAGTTGGTTTCGGGCCGGATGATGAGCGGCTCCAGCCCGGAAAGGAGGGTGTAATGACGCTCCCGGGCTTCTTTAGCGAATGTGACGTTGTCCGGGTTGCGCGGCGCGATGCCGGCGACGTGCCCGGCGATGTGTCGGATATGGTCGGGCGTGGTGCCGCAGCAGCCGCCGACGATGTTGACCAGGCCGGCGCGGGCGAATTCTTCGATGAACGTGCACATGTCGTGCGGCGTCTGGTCGTATTCACCCATAGCGTTGGGCAGGCCGGCGTTGGGGTAGGCGCTGATGAAGCAGTCGGCCATGTTGGCCAGCGCCTCGATGTGCGGGCGCATTTCTTCGGCGCCGAGGGCGCAGTTAAGCCCGACGGAGAACGGCCGCGCGTGTTTGACGGAAATCCAGAAAGCTTCGGCAGTTTGTCCGCTGAGCGTTCGGCCTGAGGCGTCGGTGATGGTGCCCGAGATCATGATGGGCACGCGCCAGCCTTTTTCCTCGAAGATTTCCTCGATGGCATACAGGGCGGCCTTGCAGTTGAGCGTGTCGAAAATGGTCTCGACCAGCAGGAGGTGCACTCCGCCGTCGAGGAGGGCGCGCGCTTGTTCGGCGTAGGCTTCGCGCACCTCGTCAAAAGTTACGGCCCTGTATCCAGGGTTGTTGACGTCGGGCGATAGCGACAGCGTTTTGTTCAGAGGCCCGATGGCGCCGGCCACGAAGCGCGGCTTGTCGGGATTTTGCCGGGTGAAGTCATCGGCGGCGCGGCGGGCGATTTGCGCGGCGGCCAGGTTGATCTCGCGCGCAGCGGCTTCCATCTGGTATTCAGCCTGCGAGATGCGCGTAGCATTGAAGGTATTGGTCTCAATGATGTCGGCGCCGGCTTCCAGGTAGGCGCGATGGATGGCCTCAATGATGTCGGGGCGCGTCAGGCAAAGCAGGTCGTTATCGCCCTTGAGGTCGCACGGATGCTCGCGGAAGCGCTCGCCGCGGAAGTCGCGCTCGCTCAGGCCATAGCGCTGGATCATGGTGCCCATAGCACCGTCAATGATGAGAATGCGCTTGCGGGCGGCGTCGGTGAGTAGCGGCAATACGTCGGTGGGCACGGGTGGGAAGAATTTGCAGAAAAGCAAAGCAATGAGGGATGCGCAGAAGCACCACCCTGATGTTGATCAATTCCTCAGGGAATGCCTTTTAAAAGGCGCTGCAAAGGTGCAAACACCAGACACAAACCTTGCCAACATTTTTTGCTGCCCGTGGGCGGTGAAATGGTCAGGCAGCTTGCGTTTTCTCCGTTTGAGCGGCGCGGCGGGCTTTTTTCTCTGCATAAGCCAGGGCGGCTTCGCGCACCCAGGCGCCTTTTTCCCAGGCCTCGCGGCGGGCGCGCAGGCGCTCGCGGTTGCACGGGCCATTGCCGTTGACGACGTTCCAGAACTCCTCCCAGTTGATAGGCCCGTGGTCGTAGTGGCCGCGCTCAGGGTTCCACTTCAGGTCAGGGTCGGGCAGGGTGAGGCCCAGCACCTTAACCTGCTCAGCGATCATGTCAATGAAGCGCTGGCGCAGTTCGTCGTTACTGAAGCGCTTGATCTTCCAGCGCATGCTCTGGGCAGAGTGTACTGAGTCGGCATCGGATGGGCCAAACATCATGACAGCAGGCCAGTACCAGCGATTGATGGCATCCTGAGCCATGGCGCGCTGTTCGGGTGAACCCTGGGCCAGCGTGTACAGGATATCGAAACCCTGGCGCTGGTGGAAACTCTCTTCTTTGCAAATGCGCACCATGGCGCGAGCGTACGGCCCGTACGAGCAGCGGCACAGCGGTATCTGGTTCAGAATGGCGGCTCCGTCCACCAACCAGCCGATAGCGCCAATGTCGGCCCAGGTCAGGGTGGGGTAGTTAAAAATAGAGGAATACTTCGCCTTTCCGCTGTGCAGCTCCTCAATCATTTCATCGCGCGAGACGCCCAGCGTTTCGGCGGCGGAGTACAGGTAAAGCCCATGACCGGCCTCATCCTGGATTTTGGCCAGCAGAATGGCCTTGCGCTTGAGGGATGGGGCGCGCGTAATCCAGTTGCCTTCGGGCAGCATCCCGACCACTTCGCTGTGGGCGTGCTGGCCAATTTGCCGGATGAGCGTTTTGCGGTACGCTTCGGGCATCCAATCCTTCGGCTCAATGCGAATTTCGTTGTCTATTTTTTGCTGAAACTGCTCTTCTAAGGAAACCACCGATGGGGTGCGCTCTTGAGTCTGTTGCATAACCAGAATATCGTTTGAAATGTGCAGGCAAATGTCGCGCTTTTACCGCGCCCGGCAATGCGGGCGCCTGCGTTTAAAATCGGTCAAAATAACGCGAAGACAGGCGAATGGTTCAGCATCTTCTGCGGTATGAGGTCGTACCTGGCAATAGGCTTCCACTTCGTAACATTGCCGCCCTAAAACCTGTTGTCATGTTCTTATCTTACATCTGGAGAGGTTGGCTATTAGCCGTTGTGGCGGCACTGTTCTATGCCTGCACGGCGCCAGCACAGCCTGCCGCTGTTGCGGCTTATTCTATTCAAAAGGAGATTATCGCCGACTCGGCGGCGGTCGTTTCGGCGCATCCTTTGGCCACCAAAGTCGGAGTGGAGGTGCTGAAAAAAGGCGGCAATGCCGTGGATGCCGCAGTGGCGGTGCAATTTGCCTTAGCAGTGGTGTATCCGCAGGCAGGCAATATCGGAGGCGGTGGCTTCATGGTCTACCGCAGCGCTTCGGGCGAAATCGCCGCGCTGGATTATCGGGAAAAGGCGCCCGCGGCAGCCCACGAGCGTATGTACCAGGACTCGGCGGGCCGGGTGTTGCCCGATAAGAGTCGCTTTGGCCCTTTAGCCTGCGGAGTGCCCGGCTCGGTAGATGGTATGTGGGAAGCCCACCGTCGCTACGGACGCCTGAAATGGGCCGACCTGGTAGCACCGGCCATTCAGCTGGCCGACAAGGGCTTTGCAATTACAGAACAGGAAGCAGAATTGCTCAACCGAGAACGGGATAACTTCTTGCGCTACAATCACCGGCCCACGGCTTTTACGCGCTCCACGCCCTGGAAAGTGGGCGATACCCTTCTCCAGAGGGAACTGGCCAACACTTTGCGCCGCATTGCCCAAAAAGGGCGTGACGGTTTCTACACAGGACCTGTCGCCGCCCAAATGGCGGCCGAAATGAAGCGGCAGGGCGGCCTGATCACGCGGGAAGATTTGCGTCGGTATCGCAGCGTCTGGCGCGAGCCCTTAGTTTTCCACTGGCGCGATTTGCAGATCATCACCATGCCACCGCCCAGCAGTGGCGGGCTTTTGCTGGCGCAAATGCTAAACATGCTGGGCGATGCAAATCTGAAGGCCGAAGGCTTCCACTCTGCCGCGGCCGTACACCGCATGGTCGAGGTCGAACGCCGCGCTTATGCCGACCGCGCCCGCCACATGGCCGACCCCGACTTCTGGCCAGTGCCGGTGCGCCAACTGCTGGACACCGCCTACCTGCGCACACGCATGGCCAACTTTCACCCCGAGCGCGCCACCCCCAGTGAGACCGTCAAAGCCGGACGTTTCCCCGGCATTTCTGAGGAGACCACCCACCTGAGCATCGTGGATGCGCAGGGAAATGCCGTAGCCGTTACCACAACGCTCAACGACGCCTATGGCAGCCGCGTGGTGGTGGCCGGAGCGGGTTTTATATTGAATAATGAAATGGACGACTTTAGCGCCAAACCCGGCGCGCCCAATCTCTACGGAGCCATAGGCGGCAAAGCCAACGCGATTGCGCCAGGCAAACGCCCCCTGAGCAGCATGACACCGACGATTGTGGTGCGCAATGGCGCCCTTAGCCTGGTAGTCGGTACGCCGGGGGGTACTACCATTCCCACGTCGGTGTTTCAGGTGCTGCTGAACGTGTATGAATTTGACCTGCCGCTGCGCGCAGCTGTGCACAACAAGCGCTTTCACCACCAATGGGAACCCGATGTGGTTTACTACGAAGAGGGCGCTTTCTCGGAAGCAGTACGCGAGCGGTTGCAAGCCATGGGCCACACCCTGCGGCAGCGCGGCGCCATCGGCAGGGTGGAAGCCATCCTGCGCCTGCCCAATGGTCGGCTGCACGCCGTAGCCGACGACCGCGGCGACGACTCGGCTGGCGGATATTGAGTCAGCCAGACGTCAACATTAGCACAGGCTTATTTCTGGCAGGGCCGACGGCAGCAGGGGCGGCCAAAAGCCGACCTTTGCCTTCAAAAGCATATTTATGAGAAAAACACTCCTGCTGCTCTCGCTCTTTTCGCTTGCAACATGGCTTGTAGCCCAGCCGCTGACGGTGCCGGCAGCCTACGGCCCGCTGCGCATACATGCCGATGGTACCCTCACCAGCGAAAGCCCGGAAAAGAAGCCTCTGACCCTCCGGCGAAAAGAACCTGTGTACACCCTGGCCGGTGTTACGCCCACCGTGCGCGGCGAAAAGCATGGGCTGCGGTTCGTCTTTTCGGCAAAACGCCTGCGCAAGGGCCGCCTGACATACGGCCTCATGCCCTACGGTCAGCACCGCTATCCAGCGACCGTGCTCCGCTTCGAGGTCAGTATTGACTCGGCCACAGGCGAAGCTTTCCTCCCGCTAAAAAAGAACTTGGAGGGAGGCTATGACCACACGGGAGCACTGAAAAAGGGCTTCGGGGTGATTGGCTATCGCCTCACCGATGCTAAAGGCATAATCGTTTACGAGGGCAAGCAGGCGTTTGCCTATTCCGAGCAGGGCTTCGAGCCGCGTCCGACCATCCTGCGCGGGCCTTTCATTTCACAACTGCAACACGATGAGGCCGTTATCTGGTACGAGACTTCCGAACCGGTCTTTACCACCATCAAGACTGACCAGGCGGAAGACACTTTTTTCAGCCGCACACGCCACCTGCGCCACGAGGTAACACTGGCTAACCTGACAGCGGACACGGAATACGGCTACACGGTCAGCTGCGATAGCGCCCATCTGCGCTTTTCCTTCCGGACACCGCCGCCGCCGGGCGCTCAGACGCCTTTCACGTTTGCCTATGCCAGCGACTCGCGCAGCGGCTATGGCGGTGGCGAGCGCAACATATTCGGGACAAATGCCCAGATTATGGCCCGCATCGGCGCATTAGCCGCCAAAGAGGGCGCTGCTTTCGTCCAGTTCACCGGCGACCTGGCCGATGGCTACGTTAGTGAACCTGACGAAATGCGCCTGCAGTTAGTCAACTGGATACATGCCGTAGAGCCGTTCTGGCATTACCTGCCCTTCTATGTCGGTATGGGCAACCACGAGTCCGTAGGCTGGTATGCCGACTCGGCCCGCTGGATAGTAGCCGACGGCTTCCCCTATGAGACCCATTCGGGAGAGGCTGTCTTCGCCGAAGTCTTCGCTCATCCGCTCAATGGCCCGCAAAGCGAGGACGGTTCTAAGTACGACCCAGACCCCTACCGGCGAGGTGATTTCCCTTCGTACCGCGAAAATGTGTATCACTACCAGTACTGCAACACGGCCATGATCGTGCTCAACTCCGACTACTGGCATGCGCCTTTACTCCATCGTACGCGCCACATCGGCGGCAACCTGCACGGTTATCTCATGGATGAGCAAATGCGCTGGCTGCGCACCACCCTGGCCGATATGGAAGCGGATAGCACTATCGAGCACATCTTCATTACCGTACACACGCCACTCTTCCCCAATGGCGGCCATGTGAAGGATTGTATGTGGTACGGCGGCAACAATGAGCATCGGCCCTACATCGCCGGAAGGCCGGTGGACAAAGGTATCATCGAACGCCGGGACGAGCTGCTCGACCTGTGCGCCAACCAGTCCTCTAAGGTAGTGGGCTTCCTCTGCGGCGATGAGCATAACTACAACCGCATGCGCATCGAAGAGGCCACGCCGCGCTACCCCGAAAACTGGGACAAACCGCGCCTGATCCTGCGCCGATCGCTGTGGCAGATCATCAACGGCGCTGCCGGCGCGCCTTTTTACGGTCAGGACCCGACGCCCTGGGCCGATTGGGTGGAGGGCTTTACGGTGCAAAACGCCCTGTGTTTGTTCGACATAGACGGCCCGCGCATCCGCATGCGCGTTATCAACCCTGATACTTTGGAGGAGTTGGATCGAGCCGACCTGCGGTGATGAGGATGTCAGAGACCGGAGGCGACGTTCGACCAGATTTTCACCGTTCTGTCGTCGCTGGCCGAGAGGAGTGCCTGAGGCAACCACAGCAGGCGGTTGACAGAGTTGAGGTGCCCGCCGTCGCGCACGGGGTCGAGTACGCGCAGTAGCTGGAAGGTGGTGCCGTCCCAGATTTTCACCGTTTTATCGCGGCTGGCGGTGGCGAAATGGCGTCCGTCGGGCGACCAGGCGATGTGGTTGAGGGTAAACCAGTGCGCGGGCTGCTCGCTGACTATGGCGGGTGGGTCGGCGCTCAAGTCCCACACGCGCAGCATGGCGTCGCGTCCGCCGCTGAGCAGGTAGCGCTCGTCGGGCGAATAGGCGATGGTGAAGACGGACGGCGCATGGGCGTTGGGCAGGGTTTGGCGGATATCAAGCGTTTCGCTGTCCAGCAGGTAAATGTTGGCATCGCTGGCGCCCACGGCCATTTCGCGTCGCTGAGGGGCTAAAGCCAGGGCGCGCAGAGCGCGGTGGGTCAGGTGGATGCTTTCGACGGTGCGTCCGGTGTTGGCATCCCAGCGGGTGAGCAGGCCTTCGCCGCCAGCAGAGAGCACCCAGGGTGGGCTGAGTTTGAGGTCGAAAACGCCTTTTCGGTGATGCTGGATGCCGCGGGTGCGGTCGGGATGTTCCAGGTCAATCCAGTGCACGCCGCCATTCATGTCGCCCGCCACGAGGCGGCGCTGTCTGGGCAGGTGGATCAGGGAAAATATCTGCCCTTCTGTACGAGCTATCAATTGGCCGTTTTCGGGTGCCCGGAGGTTCCACTGCGCTATCCAGCCGTCGCCGCCGGCGGACAGGAATTGCTCATCGTCGTCGGTGGCAGCCAGTGCGTACACGGCCGCCCGGTGGCCGGTGCAGATAAAAGGTGTTACCATACGTTGCAGGCACGAGAACACCCCGGCTGGGCGAATAGTTAGCGCTGGTCGCCAAAAAAGGCGATGATACGGTCGGCTAGTTCCATGCCGATGTTTGATTGGGCCTCCAACGTGCTGCCGCCGATGTGGGGCGAGCAGGAGATTTTCGGATGACGCAGCAAGGCTTCGCGCGGTGTGGGCTCGTTTTCAAACACGTCCAAGGCTGCGGCGCCTACTTTGCCGCTATCCAAGGCCTGCAGGAGGGCCTCTTCGTCAATGACGCCGCCGCGGGCGGTGTTGATGAGGAAAACGCCGTCTTTCATGCGGGCCATTTCAGCTGCCGTGATCACCGGCCCCGTGCCGCCAGGCAGGTGTAGGGTGATGAAATCGGCTTCCGTAATGACGCGCTCGAAGGGCACGGTGGAGATGCGCACCGTCATTTTTATGTCCGGGTATTGGCGCAGGCCAATGCCGATTTTAGCCTCTTGCACATTGGGGTCATGTGCCAACACTTCCATACCGAGCGGGAGGGCTAATTGAGCGACTTCCTGCCCGATGCGGCCAAAGCCCAGGATACCCAATTTTTTGCCGCGCAATTCGATGCCTTGCTCATAGGCTTTTTTGAGTTTTTTGAAGTCGCCTCCAAACATCTCGCGGTTGCTGCGGTGGAGCATGCGCGCCAGCGTCAGCAGGTGGCCCAGCGTCAGTTCGGCTACAGCGCGCGAGGAGGCTTTGGGGGTGTTATACACCAGTATCCCTTTCGACTGTGCGTACTCGACGTCAATGTTATCCAGACCTACGCCGCCACGGGCGATGATTTTGAGTTTTTTGCCGGCATCAATGATCTCGCGGGTTACTTTGGTAGCGCTGCGCACGATGAGCACATCGTATTCGCCGATGTGGGCGGCCAGCGCTTCTTGCGGGATTTTATCCGTAACTACCTGATAATTGGCTTCTTCTAAAAGCAGTTTGCCGTCGGGGTGGATGCCGTCGTTGGCCAGAATTTTGATCATTTCGCGATGTCGTGTTTTTCCCAAAAACGGCGGCAAAGATAGATTGGGCAGCCGCTTGCGAATATTATTTTTTCAGGTAGTGGCTTCGGAGGTGGATGGGCTAAACGAAGCGCTAACGCCGGCAGCACGCAGTGCTTGTGCGATATGCCGTTCGGTGTGGCGAGCGAAAAATTCCAAAAGATTTCCCATAGGGTAGCGCCGCAGCCAGCAGCCCGGGCAGGCAACGCGGCAGCGGTTGAGATTGACCTGACGGGCCTCCTGCACGACGCGCAGCAGCTGCTCGGTGTAGATGAGGAAGCTTTTGAGGGTGTCTTTGTCCAGCGACTGAGCGAAGCAATCGTATCGGCGCTTGCTTTTAAAAGCCCGGTTGGTATGGGTACGACGCAGCAAGCGCCTGCCAGCGGCGGTATACCGCACCTCTGACACGGGCGTCCACTGACGGGCTTTGGCTAAGTGGAGGGCCCGGTGCATGGGCGGAAGATAGTCTCGGGTATAGGCGTTCAGGTGGGCCAGGCACTCTAAAGCATTCCAGGCATTCGGATGCGGACGCTGGCGAAGGGCTTCTAACGATTGGCTGGCCAGATGCGTTCGCACCGCTGTCAGGGCCTGGCGCAGCGTTTGCTCTACAAAGTCGAGGAGCTCGTCGGAGGTCATACGGATGAGTCAAAACGTTTGGAGCGACAAAGGTAGGGCACTCGCATGGCAGGTGTTAAAAACCTTGCCCGGCTTAAGCGCGTAAAAAGCGACCTTTGCGCCCGCATACGCACACTATGAAAACCAGGACGCTGCGCAAAGACAGGATCAACGTCATCACTCTGGGCTGTTCTAAAAATTTGGTGGACAGTGAGAACCTCATTACCCAGCTGCGCGCCAACGACTACGAGGTAACGCACGAACGCGCCGACGCTCAGGCCAACATCGTCATCATCAACACCTGCGGCTTTATTGATTTAGCCAAACAGGAGAGCATTGACACCATCCTGGAGCACGCGGCTCTGAAAAGCGCCGGCAAAATCGAGAAGCTCTATGTAACGGGCTGCCTTTCGCAGCGCTACCGCCACGATTTAGAAGCGGAAATCCCGGAGGTGGACGCCTTTTTCGGCACGCTGGAGCTGCCCGCCCTGTTGGCGCGCTTAGAAGCCGACTACAAACACGAACTGCTGGGCGAGCGCCAGATAACCACGCTGCCACATTACGCCTATTTAAAAATCTCGGAGGGCTGTAATCGCACCTGCTCGTTTTGCGCCATTCCGCTCATGCGCGGGCAACACGTGAGCCGCCCTATCGAGGAACTGGTGCAAGAGGCGCGCAACCTGGCCCGCCGCGGCGTCAAGGAACTGATGCTCATTGCTCAGGAATTGACCTATTACGGCTTAGACCTGTACAAAAAGCGCGAACTGCCGCGCCTGCTGCATGCGCTGGCCGACGTGGAGGGCATCGAATGGATACGCCTGCACTACGCCTACCCGGGCAAGTTCCGGCGGGAAGTGCTCGACGTCATGGCCGAACGGCCCGAAGTGTGCAAATATTTGGATATGCCCTTGCAGCATGCCAGCGACCCTGTGCTGCAAGCCATGCGCCGCCAGATTACGCGCGACGAGACCCGCCAGCTGCTCGACCAAATCCGTCAGCGCGTTCCGGATATCGCTTTGCGCACGACGTTTTTGGTGGGCTTCCCCGGCGAAACAGACGCCGATTTTGACACGTTGCTGGACTTTGTGGAAGAGCAGCGTTTCGACCGCGCCGGTGTTTTCCAATATTCTCACGAAGAAAACACCCGTGCCTACGAACTGCCCGACGACGTGCCGCCCGAAGTAAAGGCCGAACGCGCCGAGCGCCTCATGGAAGTGCAGCGCGAGATTTCGCTGGAAAAAAACGAGGCCAAAGTGGGCCGGGTACTCCGGGTCTTGTTCGACCGCAAGGAAGGCCGCTACTTCATCGGCCGCACAGAGGCCGACTCGCCCGAAGTGGACAACGAGGTGCGCGTGGAGGCGCGAAGCAATTACGCCCGCATCGGCGATTTCGCTCACGTGCGCATCACGGCGGCTGACGCCTACGATTTATATGGTGTCATCGAGCCACAGTCCTGAACTTGTGCATGGAAAACCTCTGGCATATGGATCTGACGCCGCTGCAGTGGGCGCTGTTTGCGCTGGGCGGCGTGGCGTCGGGCATCATCAACACACTGGCCGGCAGTGGCTCACTTATTACGCTGCCCATTTTTGTGTTTTTCTGCGGCCTGCCGGCGCCCGTGGCCAACGGCACCAACCGCGTGGGCGTGCTGCTGCAAAATGTGGTGGCCATTCGCGGCCTTAGCCGCGCCGGCATTACCGATTTTGAGGGCAGTGCCTGGCTGGTCGTGCCCGCCACGTTGGGCGGCATCGTCGGCTCGCGCATCGCTGTAGCCCTCACAGAGGCGTGGATGAATTATGCCCTGGGCGGGCTGATGGTGTTCATGCTCGTCGTCTTGCTGATACGCCCGGAGCGCTGGCTGCGCGAGACGAAGCCGGCCATCGGTCGCAACCGGCATCCGCTCACAGTGCTGGCCTTCTTCCTCATCGGTGTGTACGGCGGCTTTATTCAGGCGGGCGTGGGCATCTTCTTGCTCGCCGGTCTGGTGTGGCTCAGCCAGTACAGCCTGCGCAGCGGCAATGGCGTTAAATTGCTCATTGTCTTGATGTTGACCATTCCCTCTACACTGGTCTTTTTCCTTTATGACCAGGTGCATCTCGGCTACGGCATCCTCATGGCCCTCTTTCAGGGCGTTGGCGCCTGGATAGGCGTGCACTTCATCGCGCGCGTGCCCAACGCCAACGTCTGGATTTACCGCCTCCTCCTCGCCATCACGGCCATTTCGGCCTTGAAATTTTTTGGCTAAGCCGATGTGTTACCTCTGCGCCCCTGCAACGTCGGTAGCGCGTCTTTCCGAAAGCAGAGGATGAAAAATTTACCTCAATTTCAATCTAAAATTGACCCTTAATTCCGCCTACAGCTCTAATCTTGCACCGTAAATGTTCATTTTCAAACGCAAATAGCCTATGTCAGTCAAAGCAAAGTACCAGAAAGTCCTCGATCTGGGCGAGAAACTCAATGTGAAAGACGGCCGTGTCGAAGAAAGCGACGGCAAACTCAAAGTGTGGGGCACAGTAGATTGCCAATACGAGAAAGACCAGCTGTGGGATGCCATCAAGGCCATCGGTGGTGAAAATCCGTCCGACATCATGGCCGATATCCACGTGGCCAACACGGGTTATTACGCCAAACACACGGTGCAAAAAGGCGACACGCTGAGCAAAATCGCTCAGCACTACTACGGCGACATGAAAAAGTACATGGCCATTTTTGAAGCCAACCGCGACATTCTGAAAAATCCGGACCTCATTCACCCGGGTCAAGTGCTGACCATTCCGAATCTGTAAGAAGAACGTTTTTTGCCAAAAACAAAGCCGGCTGTACCTTAGGGCGCAGCCGGCTTTTTGTTTTGGAAAGCCTTAGAAATCAGGCTGTTTCGTAGGCCTCAATGGGCGGGCATACGCACACTAAGTTGCGGTCGCCGTAGGCCTGGTCAATGCGGCTGACGGTGGGCCAGAATTTCCAGCCCTGGCGCAGGTAGGGCAGCGGGAAGGCCGCCTGTTCGCGGCTGTAGGCGTGCGGCCACTCGTTAGCGCAAACGACTTGGGCCGTGTGGGGCGCATTGTGCAGCGGGTTGTCCTCGGTGCTGTATTTGCCCTCGGCGATGTCGTCTATTTCGCGGCGGATGGCCAGCAGAGCATCGCAGAAGCGGTCGAGTTCGGCCTTGCTTTCGCTTTCCGTGGGCTCAATCATGATCGTGCCGGCCACCGGAAACGACAGCGTGGGCGCGTGGAAGCCGTAGTCCATCAGGCGCTTGGCCACGTCTTCGGCACTGACGAGCGCCTTAAAGGGCCGCAGGTCCACGATCATTTCATGGGCACAGCGGCCGTTTTCACCGCTGTACAGGATCGAATACGCACCCTCTAAGCGAGCCTTGATGTAGTTGGCGTTGAGGATGGCGTATTTGGTAGCGTTGGTTACGCCTTCGGCGCCCAGCATTTTGATATAGGCGTAGGAGATGAGCAGGATGCTGGCGCTGCCCCAGGGGGCGGCACTTACTGCCGTGATGGCTTTGGAGCCGCCGGTTTTCACCAACGGGTGGCCGGGCAGGAAAGGAGCCAGTTGGGCGTTGCAGCAGATAGGCCCCATGCCTGGGCCGCCTCCGCCGTGCGGGATAGCGAAGGTTTTGTGCAGGTTGAGGTGGCACACATCGGCGCCAATGGCCGCCGGGCTGGTCAGGCCCACCTGGGCGTTCATGTTGGCGCCGTCCATATACACCATGCCGCCGTGTTGGTGGATGATGTCGCAGATGTTGCGGATGGCCGTCTCGAACACGCCGTGTGTGGAGGGGTACGTAACCATCAGGCAGGCCAGCCGCTCGCTGTGCTGCTCGGCTTTGGTGCGCAGGTCGTCCACGTCAATGTTGCCGCGTTCGTCGCAGGCCACCACGACCACCTGCATGCCGGCCATAACAGCGCTGGCCGGGTTGGTGCCGTGTGCCGACGACGGAATGAGCGCCACGTTGCGATGCCCCTCGCCGCGCGACTCGTGATAGGCCCGAATGACCATCAGCCCCGCGTACTCACCTTGCGCACCCGAATTGGGCTGCAGCGAACAGGCTTCAAAGCCCGTGATTTCACACAGGTATTGCTCCAGCTCACGGATAATCTTCTGATACCCTTGCGTTTGCGATGCCGGTGCGAAGGGATGAATGTTGGCCCACAGCTCCCAGCTCACTGGTATCATTTCGGTGGCAGCATTCAGCTTCATGGTGCACGAGCCGAGCGAGATCATCGAGTGCGTCAGCGATAGGTCGCGGTTTTCCAGGCGCTTCAGGTAGCGCATCATTTCGCTTTCGGTGTGGTAGCTGTTAAACACCGGGTGCGTCAGGAACGGCGTTTCGCGCTGCAAGGCGGCGGGAATGGCGCTGTGGCTGACGGGCACCGGCGTTGGTGCGCCAAAAATGGCGGCGATATCGGCCAGGTCGCGCTCCGTAACGGTTTCATCTACGCTGATTTGCAGGCCGTGTTCGTCGTAGAAGAAGTTGATGCCCGCCGCATCGGCTTTCTGGTGGATTTGCTCGCGTACCTCAGTGCTCAGGTTGAGGCGCAGCGTGTCGAAGTAGTGGGTGTGCGCTACGGCAAAGCCGGCTTTTGCCAGGGCCGCTGCTAAGGCTTTCGCCATCTCATGCGTGCGCTGAGCAATGCCTCGGATGCCTTGTGGGCCGTGATAGACGGCGTACATGGCGGCCATATTGGCCAGCAGGGCCTGGGCCGTGCAGATGTTGGACGTCGCCTTTTCGCGGCGGATGTGCTGCTCGCGCGTCTGAAGCGCCATGCGCAGGGCGCGGTTGCCGTAGCGATCTACCGAAACGCCAATGATTCGGCCCGGAATGAGGCGCTTGAACTCTTCCGTAGTGGCGAAATAGGCCGCATGTGGGCCACCGAAACCCACGGGCACGCCGAAGCGCTGCGTGTTGCCCACGGCGCAATCGGCGCCCCATTCACCGGGCGGCTTGAGCAGCGCCAGCGACAGAATGTCGGCGGCTACGCAGACGTAGGCACCGGCAGCTTTAACTTTTTCCACGAAAGCGCGGCAATCTTCGATGGCTCCCTCGCGGTTGGGGTATTGCAGCAGAACGCCAAAGGTCTTTTCCGAGGGAACATAGGTGCGCCAATCGCCCACGACCAGCTGGATGCCGTACGGCACGGCGCGCGTGCGCAACACGTCTAAGGTTTGCGGGAAGACCGAGTCGGCCACAAAAAACTCATTGGCCTCCTGGCCAGCGGCAGCGCGCTTGTTCTTCTCGGCGTAGAACATGTGCATGGCTTCAGCGGCGGCGGTGGCTTCGTCCAGCAGGCTGGCGTTGGCAATGGGCAGCCCCGTCAGGTCGCTGACCATGGTCTGGAAGTTGAGCAGGCTTTCTAACCGCCCCTGCGCAATTTCGGCCTGATAAGGCGTGTACTGGGTGTACCAGCCCGGGTTTTGGAACAGGTTGCGCAGGATGACCGAAGGCGTGATGGTGCCGTAGTAGCCCATGCCGATGTAGCTGCGCACGACGCGGTTGAGACGCGCGGTGTCCTTCAACTCGGCCAGATACTCATACTCCGACAGGGCCGGCGGCAGGTTGAGCGGCCGACGCAATCGGATGCTGTCCGGAATGGTCTGGTCAATCAATTCGTCTAAGGAAGCGACGTTCAGCGCGCGCAGCATTTCTTGCACGTCGCGCGGGTCTGGCCCGATGTGCCGGCGCTCAAACCGGTCGGGATGCGGAAAATGACTCATTGCTCAGCGGAAATTTTTGCTTCGAAGGTGTGTACAGGTGAGCATCGCAGGTAGCGAGGCCGGAAAAACAGCGCGAAAGTAGAGATTGTTTGGCGCTCCGCGCGCATGCGCTTTTTGTCTAAACGCATTCACCCGCGTGCTCCTTTCCTCCGTCGTCGCCGCGCGACTTCCGCAAAAAAGTCTGGCATTTGCCAAAACCGCTTCCCATTTTTCCAGCCGTTTTTCCGCACCTTTGCGCCGTTTTTTCAGCAAAACTCCTTTTCCGACAAAAACGGCAGGCGCTCCGTCAGGCGCTTTTTCGCATGCAACAGGAAGAACTTTTCAAGCAACTCGTCTCGCATTGCAAAGAGTACGGATTCATTTATCCCTCCTCGGAAATTTACGACGGCTTGGGCGGCGTGTACGATTACGGCCCCATGGGCGTAGAATTGAAAAACAACATCCGTGAATACTGGTGGAAGGCCATGGTGCAACTGCACGAGAACATCGTGGGCATTGACAGCGCCATTTTCATGCACCCGAAAATCTGGAAGGCTTCGGGCCACGTGGACGCCTTCAACGACCCGCTCATTGACAACAAGGACTCCAAAAAGCGCTACCGCGCCGACCAGCTCATCGAAGGCGAAATTGACCGCCTGGAGGCCAAAATTGAAAAAGAGGTAGAAAAGGCGCGCAAGCGCTTTGAAAACTTCGACGAGGCCCTCTTCCGCAGCACTAATCCGCGTGTGCTCGAATGGGCCAAACGGGCCGAAGAAATTTCGCAGCGCTTAGCCAATGCCCTCAAAGCCAACGATATGGCTGCCCTGAAAGCCCTCATTGACGAACTGGAAATCGCTGACCCCGAAAGCGGCTCGCGCAACTGGACGGAAGTACGCCAGTTCAACCTCATGTTCAGCACGCAACTGTCGAACATCGCCGGGGAGGAAGGCAAGCTCTATCTGCGGCCCGAAACGGCCCAGGGCATCTTCGTCAACTTCCTCAACGTGCTCAAAACCTCCCGCCAGAAAGTGCCCTTCGGCATCGCGCAGACGGGTAAGGCATTCCGCAATGAAATTGTGGCCCGCCAGTTCATCTTCCGCATGCGCGAATTTGAGCAGATGGAAATGCAGTTCTTCGTGCGCCCGGGCACCGAAATGGAATGGTACGAGTATTGGAAAAGCCGCCGCATGGCCTGGCATCAGGCCGTTACACCGGCGGCCAAATTGCGCTTCAAAGACCACGACAACCTGGCCCACTACGCCAATGCCGCCGTGGACGTCCAGTACGAATTTCCATTCGGTTTCAAGGAATTAGAAGGTATCCATTCGCGTACAGACTTCGACCTGGGCAGCCATCAGGCGCTGTCGGGCCGCAAACTGCAGTACTTCGACCCGGAACTCAACGAACACTATGTGCCCTACGTGGTCGAAACCTCCGTCGGCCTCGATCGCATGTTCTTAGCCGTCCTGAGTACCGGATACACCGAAGAAACTGTGCCCGATGCTCAGGGCGAAGACAGCACCCGTGTAGTGCTCCGCATACCACCACCCTTAGCGCCAGTGAAGTGCGCCGTGCTGCCTCTGGTGCGCAATAAGGAAGAATTGGTGGGCAAAGCGCGCGAAATCTTCGACCGGCTGAAGTTTCACTTCCAGTGCCAGTACGACGAAAAAGACGCCATCGGACGCCGCTACCGCCGCCAGGACGCCGTCGGAACGCCCTACTGCATCACCATTGACTTTCAAACGCTCCAGGACGATACCGTAACCCTGCGCGAGCGCGACTCCATGCAACAGGAGCGCATACCCGTAGCGCAGGTGGTGAACATCGTACGCGAGAAAACCGACATGGTGCGGCTGCTGGAGCGACTTTGAGAAAGAGGCCGGCGACCGATTTTATACCGGCCGCCGGCCTCTGCGCTATCGCACGAGAGTTACTGTTCCCGCCAGTCGTTGGAGTGTGCCGTCATTGAGTTGTAGTTGGGCATGCCAGGTGTACACGGCAGGCGGCAGTTCTCGTCCGCGCCAGGAGCCGTTCCATCCGGCGGGTTCATGGCTGATGGGCAGGTTATGGCCGTCGAAGACGAGGTTTCCCCAGCGGTCGAAGACCTGGAGCCGTTCGATGAGGGCGACGTGGTCGGTGCGGGCAAAGAGGGTGAAGTAATCGTTGTGGCCGTCGCCGTTGGGCGAGAAGACGTTGGGTGCGTACACTGCTGCCTCGGTGGTGCGCACGCGCAGCAGGACGGAGTCTTCGGCCCAGCAGCCCTGATCGTCTTGGATGCGCAGCCAATAGGTGGTGGTTTCCTGCGGGCGCGCTACGGGATTGGGGCAGTTGGCACAGGATAGCCCTGTGGTGGGTTGCCAGGCGTAGGTGTACATGCCGCTGGGTTGGATGCTGACGGGTATGGCGTAAGGTTGTCCTGGGTCGAGCGTTACGCCTGGGCCCAGGTCGAGCGATAGGGATGGTGCTGGCGGCAGGTTGATTTCGTAGTTGGCCGTGCAGCCCAGGCTATCGCGCACCTGCAGCAGGTAGGTGCCGGCGGCCAGGCCGCTGAATTGGCCGATGGAGGGCCATTGGCCCAGGCCGATGTCGTACCGATAGCCACCGAAGCCTCCGTTGGTGGCGTTGATGTGCAGTATTCCGCCGAGGGGGTCTGAGCAGGTGGGCGGGGTGAGCGACCACTGCGCCTGCAGCGGTGGTGCTTCTTTGATGTTTACCGAGTCGGTAGCGGTGCATCCGAAGGCATCGGCGACGGTGAGGCGATAGGTGCCGCCGCCGGTCTGGATGGTGGGCGTTTGAGCGCCGTTAGACCAGCGCCAGGAGGTGTACGGTCCTTCGGCATTCAGCGTAGCCTTTTGGCCGGCGCACAGGTGCTGCTGCCCGCTGATGTTCACGGTGGGCGGCGTGCGCTGGGTGAGGGTGAGCACGACGATGCTATCGCAGCCGAAGGTGTCGCGGTAGGTGCCGGGCGCGCTCAGCAGGCGTTGTCCGAAGGCGTAGGTGCCGCCCGGGCAGAGGGTGGCTTCGCGTTGGAGTTGCAGCAGTGTTTTGGCTTCCAGGCGCAGGGCCACGACGGTGTCGCAGCGCAGGTGTTGACCCGGCAAGGGAATGAAGTACTGTCCGGGTGTGCTGAAGGTTTGTCCGCCCAGGGAGTAGGTCTCACCCGGGCACAGGGTGGCCTGTCGGCTGACGGTGTCAGGCGGCAGCATCTGCAGGCGCAGTTGCAGCACGGTGAGGCATCCGTTGATGTGGGCGGTGTCCTGATACAGACCGGGTGCGTCATAGAGGCGTCCGTGCCAGAGGAGGGCTTTTCCGGAGCACAGGGTGGTGTCTAATGCCAGGGTGGCGGTATGGAA
This sequence comes from uncultured Saprospiraceae bacterium, assembly GCA_964646615.1. Lineage (GTDB taxonomy): Bacteria > Bacteroidota > Bacteroidia > Chitinophagales > Saprospiraceae > M3007. The sequence goes on along the minus strand of CAZYEV010000031.1, from coordinate 3,460 downwards.
GGTCAGGCTCAGGCAGGCAATGGAGTCGCATCCGTTAGCGGCTTTTAGGGTTAGGCACAGCGTTGTGTCGGTGTTCAGGCTCAGGCCATTCCACACGTAGGTGGTGCCCTGGCAGGCGGAGGCGGTCTGCTGGAACGTTGGCGCAGGCATCACCTCGATGCGGATGCTGTCGCGCCAGCGGCAGCCGTGTGGGTCGGTTATTTCGGCCCAGTACAGTCCGCTTTGCGTGGCGTTGTAGGTGGGTGCCAGGGTTCCATCGTGCCAGTGGGCGATGGTGGGCGTCTGCAGGGTGAGGCTTTTGCCGGCGCATATGCTGGTGTCGTTGCCTAAGGAGAACACCGGTAATGGCTGCACCGAGACCAGCACTTCGGCGGTATCCGCCGGGCAGCCTGGGCTTCCCCCGACGATGTAGCGATAGATACCCGGCGCATCCACCTGGGGCACAAAGACACCGCTGCCGCCTGAGGGCGCAGGTGTCCACATACCGCCGGGCGAAGCCTGGGCGCCCAGCAGGGTAGCCAGACTGACAGGCGCCGCATTGGCGCACATTAATACCGAAGTGTCGCGCCCGGCCTGCGCCGACGCCTCTACGCTCAGATACGTGTAGGCCGTATCCGTCAGCCCATTAACGGCGTAGGCAATCACCTCGATGACCCGCTGGCCCGGCGTGGGCACCGCTGCTGTGTTGTGCCAGCGAAGGGTGTGTAAGACGGTGCGATAGTCTGCATTGGCTTTACTCAAAAAAAATGTACCATTGTAATAAATTTTAATACCACCACTGCTAGCATTGCTCACGGCAACAGCACCAGATGCTTGAGCACTCAAATATTCAAAAGGCATGTCGGGTGCGCTTCCTTGAAAACGGATGATAACAGAGTCTACCCGATAGCCAGAATAAAAGGTCAAATCGTCATCGCTTATATACAAAAAACTGCTCTGTCCACATAGCGAGGCAGTCTTATAGTCCTTACCCAAAGCTCCAGAAGAGTCATCCTTATCTAAATCTATTTTTATGCTACAATCTGAGGCATAAAATTCTGTAGTAGTGGCGGAGCCCTCTACTGCTAAATCAGGTATAGTGCAAAGATAAGTACTTGATTGATTGGGTATATCTAAAGTATAAACATCAGTTTTTATTGTAGGAGCATGAGACAAAAATAAATAAACTATTGTACTATCGCAATCAAATACAAGTGAACTCATGCCGTAACATACTGGAGAAACTACTGGTAATTGAAAAATTCTTTTACTATTACTTAAATCTTTGGTATCTATCTCTGTAAAAACACCGCCAAGGTAGCATCCGTACAATCTGCCCTTATAAAAAGTTAAATCTCCAGAAGTTCCTACCATAGAGTTTTTACCTAAATGGTAATAATTTTTATTCTTTACATCATATAAATAATAATCTCCATTTCCATTGGCGCCTATTAAAATTGTATCACTTCTGCAAGTTAATGAATTACCACCTGCATTGAGTAAATGCAGTATCGTATCTGTTTTACCAGTAAATATATTTAATCGAATAATATAGTTTTTAGGAGATACATACTGAGCGTAAAAGTTGCCATCTGGACAGTAGGCAATGTCATAGACTGCGTTAGAGTTTTTGGGTATATTAGATAGCTTATGATAACTACATGTAGATGGGTCAAAAAATCCAAACTCTATGTCAATATTTTGATTTCTACCTGTTAGGTATATCTGTTGAGATAAGGATAGGTGTGAAAAAATCGGCAATAATATTACAATAAGTATATGTTTATGGTGATTCATAGCCATTTTTTTAAGATATTTAGGGACCGCAGATATACCGAAAATATCTGCGGCCCATGTGTCCACTATTTAGTTAAAACTTAACAATTCTACTAACCAAGCGATGTTTACCTATACTTAATTGAAGTATGTAGACTCCAGGTTGTATCGGTAAGTCCGCCAATGTAAGCAGATGATATCCTTCCTGAAGTTGAAAATATTTCTCTTTACATAATTTTCCCTGAATATCATATATTAAAATATCCGCTCTTTCCTCATTTGGGGTTGTAATAGCTAAAGTAAATTCAGATTTCGTCGGGTTAGGCCCCAAGGCTTGAACTTTTATCTCCTTCAAATTTTGTCCACTCTTCCAATTCCATTGAACTTTAACTTCACCACCTTGACAGTATAACCGATTACCACCATGGTCCCTATACCAGATTGCTTTAGAGGTTTTTATTTTATCTACTTTACTTCGAATAGTTACATTAAATAGATCAGAATTCGACTCAAATGTTTCTCCATTGGCATGAGAACTAAACCATATGATGTTAAATCCGGACTCGTCTGTGTATTTCATAAAATACTCATTACTAATACCAATCGGCTCAATATCCACAATTTCTATTATGTTTGAATTGTAACTGAATTCGAAGTTAAATAAGAAAACATCTAAAATATTTTGATTAATAGAGACTGAAAATGTTTTGATATCCCTTTTATGCAACTCTATATCTTCAGACTCCAAGAAGATATTTAGATTTACACGGTCCGCCACCGGCGGCTCTTTCATGGGTGAATATTGATCATCGCAGTCAGAACAAGAGCCATCTATGTCCCCACGTTTGATACCATAGAACTGGTGATTTAACTGGTTGCCTGTAACTACAGGAGTCGTAATTGAAGAGGGAAGAGCATTCAGATCTACTCCGCCGTAAGGATTATTCCAGTTGTATACTATGATTGGAATGAAACGCCAGGAAGACCATCCTACTGGCGGATTCCACATACCGTTCAGGCATTGTATCATGTTGACCATATCAAAGGTAGAAACGAAGCCATTTCCATTAAAATCCGAAGCAATCAACTGTGCCAAGGTAGGTTCCTCTACAATTCCGAGGATTATTCTTCTTACAAAATCCAGATCGCCATAATCTAGCCCACAATCACAACGGCTATTTTTGTAGGGCGTTATAACGTATTGATAGTGAGGCGGCACCCAGGTAGAGTACTGTCCGTTGAGTGTTATTATAGTGTATGGATTTGTCGGAAAATGGGCAGGAATGTAGGGGAAACATCCTGTTTTTAGTCCCTTATATTGTATCTGTACATTCGAGATGCCTGCGTTAATTCCATTTTCACATTCTGCAGTAACTCCTGGTGTTTTACGAACGATGCCGCCTACTTTATGCGCGCCAGGTACTATGACATTCTGATGATTTAGCGGTTGGACGGTGTGATAGAAAAATGGAGTAGGGAAAGTCCGACATACACCAGCACTTATTTCTACATTAGTTCCTGGTGAGGCCCTAAAGTAAACTCGTATCAAAGGATCATAGATTTCTTGTAAAAACTTAGGCATCCAACCCAATTCAATGTAAAACTGTTTTAGCGAACAAATCTGGTTGATGGAGTTATCGAATGACATATTGGTATTGAAGGATTTGGTCATGGCCTTGCTTGCGAAGGTGGAGGCATTGGAATC
>CAZYEV010000030.1:0-36958 GCA_964646615.1 uncultured Saprospiraceae bacterium | reverse complement strand
CCAACCAGGATGTAAACTAGGTAGGTAGGCGGCAGCTGAAGAGTATTATAAGAGACAGCTTCGATATGCAGTAGTGTGGTAACTACTGGCTTGCCAGCGGCAGGCCGACGTTCTTGATCCAGCTGCGCGATGAACAGGGTGTGTACGATGTATGCATGCAGCACGTCAATCCCAGCGGGTTGGACACGTTTGAATTGGACAACCTGAAATTGTCGGCCATTCTGTACCAGACTGGCTACCTGACGATTACGGGCGTGGACGAGGAGGGCTTGCTGACGCTGGACTACCCCAACAAAGAGGTGCGCGACTCGATGCTGCAGCAGTTGCTGGAGGCCTTTGTGGGAGTGGAGGTAGAGAAGAGCACCAGCACGGCTATTGAGTTGCAGCGGGCGTTTGAGGCGGGCGATTTGGAGCGGGTGTTTCGGCTGTTGCGCAGTGTATTTGGCGGTGTGCCGTACTGGCTGCACGAGAAGTGGCCGGAGCGTTTTTTTCACGCCAGCATTTTTCTACTGTTTCGGTACATGGGTGTTCGGGCGCACAGCGAGGTATGCACATCGGAGGGTCGGATGGACTGTGCGGTGGAGACGTCGGGTCGGGTGTACATTTTGGAGTTCAAGTTGGACGAGTCGGCGGAGGTGGCGCTGGAGCAGATACGGCAGCGGCGCTACTACGAGGCGTGGTGGCATTTGGGCAAGCCGGTGGTGGGTGTGGGTGTGGAGTTGTCGAGTCAGCGGCGCAACGTGGAGCGCTGGGTGGCGGAGGAGATGAGTGTGTAGGAGTTTGTTCACAGATAACTCCATCCAGCCGAGCATGCGGCCTCTTGGAGAAATCTGGTACGCGAGTACTCCTGCGCATGCACGACTCGACTCGTCTGCCTGAAGTAAGTATTGTCATTTGCATCATCAGAAGTGCCTGTGATGACTTACTTTTGCCTCAGCGGTGGCCTTTGTGCTGCCGCCGTTCCGCCCGCCCGAAGCAAGCGCGGGCGTCGTCATACGGGAGCGGGCGCCTTATTGCATAACAGGGGCGGCTCGCTCTTTTGCTTTTTGCGCTATGGAAACAAACTGGAAAACACGCTACGGCTGGGTAGGCGTCCTGATTCTTTTGCCGCTTTTCTACTCGCTCTTCTATGGGCGCTATGGCATTAATGAGACCGATGGCGGCTTTCTCACCGGGCTGGCCTGGCAGGTGCTAAGCGGCAAAGTCCTGTACGCCGATGTGGTGTATGTACGACCGCCACTGCCTGTGTGGATGCGCGCGCTGGAGTTGCTCCTGCTGCCTGAGGCATGGGTAATATGGGGCGAACGCGCGTTGTTCTACGTTAAAGTGGCGGCGTATAGCGCGTTGGGCGCTGCCGTTCTTTTGCCCGAAGGTCGGGAACGCTGGCAAGTGGCGGTGTTGGCCTTTTTGCTGTCGGCGCACCACTACCCGGCAGCGGCCTGGCACACGGTGGACGGGCTGTTTTGGGGGGCATTGGGCTTTTGGGTGCTTTTTCGCCACCCAACGTATTGGGCAGCGCTGATGGCTGGCGTGCTGTTGGCTGCTGCTATGCTGTGCAAGCAATCGTTCTACCCTTTAGCCATTGCCGGCGTGGGTGTAGCTGTGTGGGCCTATTCCTGGCGATATGGCTTTGCCTTAGCCCTTGGGCTGGCGCTGGGTTGGGGTGCTTTTGCGGCCTATCTGTGGGCCGTTGGGCTTTGGGATGGCTTTTGGGGCATGACCGCAGGGGCTACCTCAGCAGCGCAGGCATGGCAGCACGGTGTGCTCGACTACTTCCGCATTCGCCCGGAGCTGGCGGTAGCCAGCGTATTGCTGCTGGCGGCCACGGCATGGTTTAGTCGGGATGGGCGCCATGGCCATTGGGCATTTGGCTTGTGGGTCATGTGGTTGCTCATGTCAGGCGCAGCCTTTGTCTGGGAGGTGCATACGCGTCGTGCGTTTGTGGCGCCTTTTGGGCAAGCGCGCCTGTTGTTTTGGGTATCCAATGCCTATGCCCTGTGGCGGTGGTATCGCGGCGAGTGGTCGTCTCAGCGCATGGCGCGCTACGCTGCGCTGGCAGTTCTGAGCTGGAGCGCTGCCGTCAGTTGGGGCTATAACCTGCCCATCCTTTTCAGTGCGCCCTGGGCATTCGCGCTATGGGAGATTTCGCGGCGCCTGTCTGTTTCTGTACAGAACTACGTTCGCTACGGAAGTACAGTCGCCTATGTGCTGCTGTTTTTTGCTTTTTATCAGGGCTACAAATGGGTCTATCGCGACGGCTATCGCGACGATATGACCGCTCCGCTGGGCCAAGTGTTCTCCGCACTGAACGGCATTTACACGACGCCACAAAAGGCGGCGCTTTACGCCGATCTGGCCGCGCTGGCTAAGCGCTATGGCCCTGATTTCACGGTGCTGCCCACCTTCCCTCAGGCCAACTTCCTGACGCGCACACGCCCGCCGCTGCCGCTCGATTGGGTAGTGCGGCGCGAAATGGGCCGCTACGAAACCTTCGTGGAAGAGGAAGCCCTCCGCCAGCGTCCTGTTTTCTTTTTGGAAAAGACAGCCCTCCCTCTTCTGGATACCGACGCTGAACTGGCGTTGGTGAAAAAGCTGTACCAACAGGGTGAAGTGCTGGAGCAAACGCCGCATTTCATCGTCTTTCGCCTGCCTTAGAGGCGGGTTTGGCCCAATTCCAGCAACAGGCAAAACTCTTCCTCTGTCAACGGCATCACTGACAGGCGCGGATTGCGCACTAAGCCTATTTGTCGTAGCCCAGGGTGGGCTTTAATTTCAGCCAGCGGCACAGGGCGCTCGAAGGCGCGCACCGGCTCAACATCTACCGACGACCAGTCTCCTTTGTCTGCTGTAGGGTCGGGGTAATGCTCGCGAATGACGCGCGCAACGCCTACAACCTCCAGACCGATATTGCTGTGGTAATACAGGCACAGATCGCCCACTCGCATGGTGCGCAGGTTGTTGCGCGCCTGGTAATTGCGAACGCCGTCCCAGCGCGTGGTGCCGTCGGCCACTAACTGCTGAAAACTGTAAACGTCGGGTTCCGATTTGATGAGCCAGTACTGCATAGCGCCTCTCGCGTTTTGAGGCAAAGATGGGCGCGGTGAAGCGGCTTTACCAAAGCAGAGTGAGATAAAAAACTCGCCGCCCCCTTTGCTCTGCTGAGACAAGGAGGGCGGCGAGTAAGAAAACAGTCGTTCGGATACTTAAGGCTTCTTCTGAGCAGCCACCATTCCGGTAGCTGGCGCAATACTCAAGATTTCTACCTCAATGTCTTTTGGCATAAACACGACATAGCTCACCGTTTCGCGCAGTTCTTCACCTTTCACCTTGACCACGCGGTGCAAGTTGGGGGCTGAAATCGCCAAGAGGTCAGCAGCCAGGTCTCCTTTCAAATCGTAGCGGCCTACCTTAGCCAGTTGGTCCAGCGTGGATGCGCTGCCCGAAGGCAGGGACACATTTATCTCAATACGTATCGTGGGTTGGTTCCAGATCTTCAGGTCAACGGCGCCCGGCAATTCGAACTTGATTTTACCGACACCATCAGCATTGAAGGATTTGGAAAAGGTCTTACCCGGCATTTGAGCAAAAGCGGAACTGACGATTAACGCCAGACTCAGCGTAAATGATACCATGTATTTCATAGCGGGCCTCCTTTTTATTTAGCGCCAAAGGTATGCGCTTTTTTAGGAAAAAACAAGATTTGGGATGAAAAAAATTTCAAAAAACTTGCATTAGGATGCTATCAGATGCGTCTTTCGCTGCTTGATAGCCAAATGGCGTGTTTTTTTAACAAAAAGCGAACACGAGCGAGTGGCCTATCTTTGTCGAAATTGTTCTGCCTTTTGATGCATCCATGAGGGAAAAGGTAACCATATTGGCCATAGAATCTTCCTGTGACGACACTTCTGCGGCAGTGCTTCGCGACGGGGTAGTGTTGTCGAATTGCACAGCCAATCAGGAGGCACACCGGCATTATGGGGGCGTCGTGCCCGAATTGGCCTCGCGAGCGCATCAGGCCAATATCATCCCTGTGGTCGAGCAAGCGCTCCGGCGGGCTGGCGTAGGCAAGGAAGACCTGTCAGCAGTGGCGTTTACACGCGGGCCGGGGCTGATGGGCTCGCTTTTGGTTGGGACTTCCTTTGCAAAGGCGCTCGCCCTGAGCCTGGACATACCGCTCATCGAGGTCAACCACATGCAGGCGCACGTATTGGCGCATTTTATTGAAGATCCAAAACCTGCTTTCCCGTTTCTCTGCCTGACGGTCAGCGGCGGGCATACGCAAATTGTACTGGTGCGCCACACGCACGATATGGAAGTGCTGGGTCAAACGCTCGACGACGCCGCCGGCGAGGCCTTCGATAAAGCGGGCAAATTGCTCGGGCTGGGCTATCCGGCCGGCCCAGCCATTGACCGCTGGGCACAACAGGGGCAGCCGCGCTTTGCCTTCCCGGAAGCCCAGGTGCCCGGGCTAAACTTCAGCTTCAGTGGCCTGAAGACGGCCATCCTCTACTTTCTGCGCGAACAGACGGCTTCCGACCCGCACTTCATCGAAAAAAACTTAGCCGACCTCTGCGCTTCGGTGCAAAACGCCATTGTTTCTACCCTGCTCAAGACGCTGCGCCGTGCCGCTCGACGGACAGGCATTCGCGAAATTGCCTTAGCCGGGGGCGTCAGTGCCAACTCCAAACTGCGCCGCCGCTTCGAGGACCTGGGCCGACAGGAGGGATGGAATACGTATATCCCTGCCTTCGAGTACTGCACCGACAATGCAGCCATGATCGGTATGGCCGCTTACTTCAAGTATTTGCGCGGCGAGTTTTGCGGGCAAGATGTGGCGCCTTATACGCGCGGATTTCAGCCCTAAATCCGATGAGAGGAACACCCGTCATGCCAGGCAAACGCATTTCTAAAACTGACCTTTCGTAGGGCCACTGTGAGGTAGAAGGTTAAAAAAGAGAGTCCAAAGGCTTGAGCGGATAGGACATCTCGACCGTGCGTAGCATCGGTTACTACTTGCGCCTGTAGCATCTTGCCCTAATTTTGCCGCCCATGACGCCGTCGCCATTGTTCAAAATTCGCCGTCGGGGCTTCCTGGGCTTTATGAATGCCGCCGGAGAGGTTGTTATCGAGCCGCAGTATTTAGAGGTTACGGATTTTCACGGCGGTTTTGCGCGCGTACGGCTCAACGACCGCTGGGTGCTGCTGGATACGTTAGGGCGGCTGTATGTGAAGCGCCTATACCGTGCCATTGGCCTGTTTTCTGAGGGGTTGGCTCGCGCCCAGGTCGTGCGGCTTTGGGGCTTTGTGGATGAGCACGGCGATGAGGTTATTCCGGCGCGTTTCGATGTTGCCGACGACTTTTCCGAAGGGCTGGCCGCCGTTCAGATAGAAGGGCGAGCGGGCTACATAGACCGCCAGGGGCACCCGGCGCTGCCGTTTCAGTACACAGCCACGGGAGCCTTTCGGCAAGGACTTGCACCGGCAGCGGTAGAGGGTCAATGCGGTTTTATCGCTGCCGATGGAGGGTTTGTCATTGCGCCGCGTTGGGACGGCTGCCAGCCTTTTGATGGCCCGGTGGCCGTGGCCGTGAAGGATGGGCGCTGGGGCCTCATTGACCGCCAGGGAGCCGTGCTTTTAACGCCACAGTTTGAGTTTGCGCCTCGCCAGCGTTTGGTTCAGTTTCACGAAGGCATGGCGTTGGCTTTTTCGCAGGGCAGGTACGGCTTTGTGGCGCAAGATGGGAGGGTGGCCATAGCGCCTATGTTTGAGCGGGCCGATGACTTCAGTGAAGGGTTGGCCTTAGTCGAGATTAACGGTGCTTGCGGATATGTTGATCCCGAAGGACGTTTAGCCATTTTGCCCAAGTTTGAACGAGCCGGCGCCTTCAAAGAAGGTTTAGCACCCGCTCAGAGCAATGGACGCTGGGGCTACCTACGACCCGATGGCAGTTGGGCTATTGCACCTGCATTCGACACAGCCTTTTCGTTTAAGCACGGCCTGGCGCGGGTTGTTGTCGGCGGCCAATGGCGCTACATCAACCCGGAGGGTGAGGTGGTGTGGCAGGAAGATTAGAAGAACAAGGCGTTGTAAAGCAACATTTTACCCTGTTCCCAAAAGCAGCGGAACACTGGGTCGTCCACGAAGAAGATGGCCTGTCCTTCTCCCATGCGTTGCGTCGCCACAATGGGCGTATTCTTCAGACGTGGCCGTATTCGGCTGCCGATGAAGCCACGCGAGACGAAGGTCTCACCCAAGCGGATAGGCGCGTGTGCTCCAGATTCTAATTCATAGCAGTAGTTGCTGTTTTTCAGCGAAAAGTACCGGCTTTGCAGTCCGAAAGTCAGCGGATGCGTGGCATCCACTTCCGTCTGCACTATGGCTCCAGAGACCTGTTCGCTGATGCGTTCGCGCTCGCGGCTCTGGTAGGGCCGGTTGGAAAGGAGCGTTGTGGTGGTATCCTTCTTGGGCTCGGGTTTTGTTTTCAGGCCAAAACCCTCCTTATCGGCAAATGCCTTTACGGCACCTTCGACAGTGATAAGGCGGCCGCCCTGACGTACCCACTCCTGAAGCGTTTTAAGCGTGCTCTCGCTCAGGTTGTAAGAGCCATTGGGAAAGACGATGACATTAAAATCGCTCAAACGCACGCGCGACAGACGACTCAGGGCAATCGGTGTGATGGGGTAGTCCAAATCTTGCTCAAACAGATACCACAGGTGCCCGAAGGCATTGTCGTCGGCCTCATCACCGTAAATAAGGGCTACTTCAGGGCGATTAATGACCACAAAATTATCCGAACCCAGGTCCCGTCCTTTTTCGGCCCAACCGCTAAAGATGGGCCGTGCTTCTACGTTAGCTGCGCGGGCTGCTTCCTGTACAATGCCATCCAGTTCGGCACCCAGGTTCAGGTTGTCGGCGCGATTGATGACTAAAGCGCCTGGAGCATAGCTCTGGTCGGCGATAGAGAATGGCTGAAGGGCGTAGCGCACCCGTACTCCGCGCTCCAGTAGCCTGGCCAGAAAGCGCGCTTCGGCCGGCGAGGCCCATTGTACACACCAGGCGTAGGGAGAGGCAGCCAGGCGTACCGCCGGGGCTTCGTAAGGTGCGAACCCCCACTTGGGTTCTATTCGCTGCTTCAGGGCATATGCTTCAAGCCCATAGGCGTAGGGAAGCGCCCAGGCCGTGATGTCGTAGGTGAGCGAGTCCGTCAGGCGATGTTCCGGCTCGAAGAGCACTTGCAACAGCACCGAGTTGGGCTGATAAGCGCTGATAACGAGGTCTTTCTCAGCCAGGTCGAAGACGGTGTCTTTGTTGGCAGCGTAGTTGAAGCCTTTCAGGCTGCGTAGGCTCACTCCTGCACGCCCATAACGGATGTGGTGGCGGTCGAGCAAGCGGCACAATGCACTGACCTGGTTGGGGTTGTTCGAGGCGGGTATGACGAAGGCCGTGTAGGCTCCTTGCGGTTGTGTGGCGTTGCGCTCAAAGTATTTGCGAAAGTTTTCTACTAACGTTGCAGCGTTTTGGCTGGCGATTTCAATCGTGGAGCGGCTGGTTGTTAGGTGGTGCAGGATGCGGTCGTGCAGCGTCAGAGTATCGCCCGCCGAGGTGATCACGGCACGCCCGGCGGTAGAGTGCCCGGCCTGTTCGTAGGTCATTCCAACAGCGCCGGTGAACATCGGGTACGTGTCGCCATAGGAGGGATAGAACAGGTCAAAGACTTCTTTGGTGAAATACAGCCAGCCGTTGCGGTCGAAGTAGCGAGCGTGGTTCTGGCCCACGCGGGTCTGGAAATCGCGTTGCCAGGGTGTGATGTAATCGTGCAGCGGCTCGGCGGCCGGAGCAAAATAGTAAGGATTGTCCACGCCCTGCTCGTGCAAGTCAGCATGCACATGGGGTCGCCAGCGGTGGTAGAGTGCCAGACGCTGTTGCGTTTCGATTTGTGTAGCCCAGGCCCAGTCGCGGTTCAGGTCGAAGTGGTAGTGGTTGGTGCGGCCGCGCGGCCAGGGTTCTACGTGCTCGCGCCCGTCGGGGATGGGGTTTTTGCGTCGGTTGCTCACGCTTCGGTACCAGTGCGTATAGCGGTCGTAGCCGTCGGGGTTAAGCGAAGGGTCGAGGATGACTACAGTATTCTTCAGCCATTGCCGCACCTCCGCTTCTGTTTGGGTGGCTAATTGCCAGGCCAGCAACATGCTGCACTCCGAGCCAGAGGGTTCGTTGCCGTGTACGCTCATGCTCAGCCACACAATGGCTACTGGCGGCTGGTTACCGCTGCGCGGCCCCTGGCCACCGGGTTCCGTAACTGCTATGTGCTGCTGGCGTATCTGCTCCAGTTGGGCCATGTTTTCAGGCGAGGAGAAATACGCTACTTGCAGCGGGCGGCCTTCGTAGGTGGTGCCGTAGCGCTCTAAGCGCATCGTCTTAGGTGCGTTAGCGGCTAAGTACTCGAAGTAAGCCACCTGCAGATGATGCGGCGTGAATTGCTCACCCAATCGGTGCGGCAAAAACTCATCGGGGCTTTTCAGCGTCGTCTGTGCCAAAAGAGGCAGCGCCGACAAATGCCACAGCAAGAGAAAGGCAAAGGAAATGCGCAGGCAGTTCATTTTTTTACTTTAAAAAACAAAGGAAAAAAACACCGCCCATTCTGCGTTAACGCGAATGGGCGGCGTGCCCTTTTTCGCCAAAAGGCGGGCAAACATCCATCAATTTCTTCAATAAACGGTGTTTTTTATTTCAGCAAAACCAACTTCTTCACCGTATGCCCTACCTGGACGAAATACAACCCTGAGGGCGCGCCCGATACCTGTAAGGGAAGCGCTGTGGTGCCAGAGGGCAGGAAGGTCTGCTGCACTAAGCGTCCGGCGCTGTCGAAGAGCAGCACGTTCAGCGTTTGTTCTGATGGCGCGTTCAGAGCAATCCAGGCCATTTCGCGCGCCGGGTTCGGATACAGCTGAAAGTCCAGTGCCTGGCCTTCAGCCTCGCGTGTGCTCACCGTTTGGGTCTGGATGCGGAAGCGCGGCGTGCCGAAAAAGCCGCCCTGGCCGTCGCTGACGACGAACAGGAAACCGTCGTCGCGCCGGAAGCCGTAGTCGAAGAAGCGAATGGCACCGCTGTTGATGTCGGCCTGGGTGAACTGATCGCCCGGTCGGAGCGGTGCCGACCAGTTTTTGGCCAGATGGCCATACTGCGGCACGGTCAGCAGTGTGAAGGTCAGGTCGGCAGGGCCGTTGTCGGCGTCGTCAGCCAGCAGCAGGTCGGACGTAATGGGGTGGTTGTTGCCCGCCTCTACGATCAGCGGGTTGTTGTTGACCAGGAACGGCGGGTTGAGGGTGAGTTCCGAGCAGAATTCCAACTGGAACTGCTCCAATGTACCACCGCTGGTAACCTGAGTGTCCTTTACCCGCAGTGTCCACACGCCGGTGGCATTCTGGTTGTTAAACGCTGCCAGGGGTTGTTGTGGCTGGAACGGCATGCCGGTGTTGGGCGGCGGACAGGAAAATGGCGCGGGAGCTGCATCCGTCAGGCGCAGGTTGAAAAAGCCGTTGAAGTTGCCACAGCGCCCCGACCACAGCACCACCTCCGTGCCCTGTGGACTGATGAGCCGCACGTCCAGGTCGCGGAAAAACTCGTGGTATCCTTTCACACGCCGCACCTCCATATTTTTGATGATGCCGCCGCTGAGGACGTTGATTTTCGACTCAATGGTCGGCGTCCCGCTGGCGCTGATGTTTCGGGGCAGGTCGGTGGCCTCCCACACGAAACACCGCTCAGCCACTGTGGAGAAGAAGAAGGGCTCCGTCCAGGCATGTGCACCGCATTCGTTACGCGGGCGCACGCGCCAGAAGTAGGGCTGGCCTTTGTTCAGAAATGCCTGTACCTGGAAGCTGTCCAGCGCCGTATTGTTTGCCGAAGCCACGATGGAGGACGGCTCAAACGACGGGTTGGTTGCCAGCTGCACATCGTAGGTCTGCGCGTCTAAGCCTCTGTTCCAGCGCAGGGTCTGCACCAGCTCCTGGTCGGTGGCACCATCGGGGGGCCAGGTAAGCGCCAGCCCGCTGAAGTCGTTGCGGATGGTGCGTATCTCGATAGGGCGCACAATGGGTGCCGTGCCGGCAGTCGTAGCCCGCAATTGCAAGACAAATGTTCCTTCCACATTTACCTGCGAAAAGTCGAGCGTTAGCGTAGCGCTTTCGCCGGGTTGCAGGGTAGATTGGCTAAAGGTTGCCACGGCGCCGGGCGGCAGCGGGTTGGCTATGTCCAGCGCAACGAGTGCGCTGAAGCCCAGCACGCCCGCCGTACGAATGGTTACCGTATGTTCGGCGGGCAGGCACAGGACGGCATCGTCGTTTTCCAGGCCCATCGTCAGTGAGGGTTGTGTAGGCTGCTGAAGGGTGAAGTTGCTGTTCGAGATGTCGAAAAACACGTTGTCGGCTCCGTCCACGCGCACGCGCGCTTGAGAGGTGGGCAGGTCGGGCACTTTTACGTAATGGCTACCGTCGTTGCGGACGCGCTCGGCCAACAGGATGGGGTACGTCAGGCCCCCGTCGGTGCTCAGGCGAATGTTGACATGCGAGCAATTGACCGGCGCCTGGTTGGTGTTGGCCACATTCCAGCGCACTTCGGCATACTCGCCGATGTTCCAGCGGTCGCCAGAGGTATTCGGATAAGCGACGGTGAACGGCCCGGCTGCCGCCGTGGCCCGGAACGATAGGTTGGCAAAGCTCACCCCTCCGCGCCCATCGCGCACGGTCAGGCGAAAGGTGAGGTTGCGCGTGGTGTCGGGCAGCAGCTCGCGCGGGTCGGTAGCGTTGTTGATGACCGTGCTTAGTTGTGGAAAATATCGGTTAGGCACCGGCACCGCTGGCCGCGAGCGAAACAGTGGCGAGTTGCCCAACTGCGTGCCCAGCGGCGTCTCCGGGCCTATGTCTATTTGCTCCCAATTGTACGTAAGCACATCGCCGTCGGCATCGGTAGCCATACTGGTCAGCTCAAACGGTGTACGTATAGGAATAAAAAAGCCATTGCTATACGACAGCGACACCGATGGGTGGTTGTTGCCTGTAGGCGTCAGCGTGCCGCATTGGGCACCGCTTTCCTGATCCACGTACTTCCGGATTTCGCCCAGCGTCCCGCCATGGAAGTACATATCTGCTCCTCCCTGCACATTGTCGGGGCCACAGGCACCTGCATACGACATGATGGTGCTGCCGCTACCAGGTTCGTAGGCTGAAATGCCGGAGCGCTGGTCAGGGGCAAAACCACCACAGCGGTTCCAAGAGTGATTAGCACCCAGCTGGTGGCCCACTTCGTGACAGTTTACATAAGTAAACCCTAAACCATATGAGCCGCTACCAGCACTGCAAGCCCGCCACTTACCGCTCTGGCACACAATGCCCAGGCCGGCAATACCGCCGCCGCCGCGGGCAAAGACGTGTCCAATGTCGTAGGCAGCAAGCGGCACCCCTGCTATTTCCAACGCCTGCTGGTTTTGCGCCGCCAGGGTGCCGTTATCTGTGCCCGTGAATGGGTCTGTGGCCGGATTGAGGAAGATCGTTGCTAGCGTAGCCTGCACCAGGATGAAGCGTATCGAAAGGTCGCGCTCATAGATAGCATTGATGCGGTTGACGTACTCAATGAGCGCTGCATACACCTGGTCGCGCGTGCCGCCGTGGTCTTGCGAAAACTCTCCCGTAGTAGAGATGATGATGCGATACTGTTTCAATTGCACCGGTGTGCCGCCCAGGGTGCCGCGTTCGGCAACACCTGATGCCTGCAGCCGCCTGCCGTCGTCCGCAAATCCGCAAGCCAGGTCGGCCTCCCGTGGGCGCGCCTCCTGGGGCAAATCCTCTTCGCCGTAGGCCATGTAGTAGCGCGTCTGGCCCCAGGCATACACCTCCACAAACGACAGGCGGGCGTCTGGCCAAAAAATCCAGGCGTTCAACCCGCGCAATGTGTAACTAAATCGCACCGTCATGCCCGGACGCCCCAGCGCCTCACCTGCATACGTACGTGCCGAAGGCATGGCCTGTGCCAGCGCAGGTTCTACCTGAATGGTTTCCCACACAGAGAACGCCTCCTCTGTGCCATCGGGCAAGGGAAAGCGTATCACGCAGCGCTGTTGGCTCGCTTCCGGCGTAAACTCGCGCGGTGCCCGGCTCAATGCCGACAGCAGGCCCTGCTCGTCCAGCACATACGCGCGGTAGCGCAACGGCACCAGCTTACGCTCCGCCGTTTCCGGCAGGGCAATGGTCTCTTCCGAAATGGGTTTTAAAAACGAAACTGCTGTCGGCTGGGCTTTCACTCCGAAAAAAGCAGCCGCCCACAGCAAAAACAAGACAGTCAAACGCATGGCAACAGGCAGTTTTTGTATTTAATCGAAAAAGGTAAACCGCTTTGAAACGGCGGATGCGAAAGTAAGCCTTTCTGCTGCCGAAGCCGGCGCCTTTGTTGCCCAAATTTTGCCAATAGCCGCCAAACGGTCGTTTTTCACCGCCCTAAAGGCAAAACAAATTGCGCCTTTTCAGCCTGAAATCACGTATTATCAGACCAAATTGCTGAACCTGCATTATCTTGCACGCCAACCTCAACCTCTTGCAGAAGATTGCTGCCGGATGTCTAAAACCATATTCTTATGATGGCACTTTACGACCTGCTTTTCAAAATCTTTTTCAGCGATGCGCGCATAGCGAAGGCATTTATCCGGCACTTCTTACCGCGTTCGGTGCGCCAGGGTATTGATTTTACTTACTTCCGAAAAGCACCAGAGGCTTACATCAGCGGCCGCTTCGGCGCCTCGTTCTGCGACATCCTCTATGAGACGCGCCGAAAAAATGGCGATCCGGTGCGCATCATCTTCCTCTTTGAACATAAAAGTGTGCTGCCTAAGGTGCCCATTCACTTGCAGTTGCTCGACTACATGCTTCAAATATGGGAGGACGACCTCAAGAACAAACGCCCATTCACAGAAATCATACCGATCGTGTTCTACCATGGAGAAGCGCCATGGGTTTACCGGGAGTTCTTCGAAAGCTTTCCGCATCTACCCAGGCGGCACCGCTGTTTCGTGCCAAACTTCAAGTACCTGCTGGTAAACCTGAACGCTATCCCGGCAGAAGAAATCGAGGATATCCGGAAGGCAGAATACTTGCGCGGCGTGCTGCTGGCGCTTAAATTTGCGCGAAATTTAGAGGAGCTCTCGAGGCGCCTGCCCGTAATTATGGCCTTGCCACAGCAGCGGAAGCATCGCACTAGGGAGCGCATTTTGTACCAATCTCTGGTTTTCTTCTTAGAAAAGGCCTATGCTATGGAAGACAAAGATTTTGCCGCAGAACTGGAATACCGCGTTCCTAAGGATGCTCAGGAGGCCTACGAGATATTGGCGGAAGACTTTCTGAGGCGTCGCAAACCCGAGCTATTGCAAAAGATCCGCGAAGAAGGTTTGGAGAAAGGACGCGAAAAAGGGCTTAAAGAAGGCCTAAGGGAAGGACGCAAGGAAGGACGCAAGGAAGGACGCAAAGAAGGACGCAAAGAAGGCTTTGAGGAACACGCCCGAATAGTCGCCCTCAATTTGTTGCGCGAACTTCCGGACTTGAGCGACGCACGAATTGCTTTTCTGAGCGGCGTACCGGAAGAAGAGGTGCGCGCCCTAAGAGAGGGGCTGGCCAATGCGCCAGCCGAAAATGGCTCAGAGAAAAAAGGGTAGGCCTTTTTACTTGTTTGTCTCAGGGATATTCGGCAGCGCTTATTTGCGCTCATCCGCCAGGGCAATGCCCAATTCCTCCAGCTGCTGGGGCTTCAATGCGTCGGGGGCGTCAATCATGACATCGCGTCCCTGGTTGTTTTTAGGGAAGGCGATGAAATCCCGAATAGAGTTGGCGCCATTCATGACTGCACACAGACGGTCGAAGCCGAAAGCAATCCCTCCATGTGGGGGAGCACCGTACTCAAAAGCGCCCAGCAGGAATCCAAACTGTGCCTCCGCCTCTTCGCGGGTAAAGCCCAAAAGGCGGAAGTTGCGGCTTTGCAGGTCGCGGTCGTGGATGCGAATAGAGCCACCACCAATCTCAACGCCGTTGATGACTAAGTCATAAGCATCGGCCCGAATGCTTTTCAGCACCGCGTGGTCGTCGGAGTCCATCTTCGGGATGTCAGCTGCTTTGGGCGATGTGAAGGGGTGGTGCATGGCGAAAAAGCGCCCTTCTTCTTCGTCCCACTCCAGCAGCGGAAAGTCGAGCACCCACAGCGGCTTGAAGACGTGCGGAGGGCGCAGGCCGAGGCGATTGCCCATTTCCAGGCGCAGCTCAGAGAGCTGCTTTTGCGTCTTTTCCGTTTCGCCGGCCAGCATGAGCAGCAGGTCGCCCGGTGCGGCGCCACATGCCTGGAGCCAGCTTTTCAAATCGTCGGCGGAATAGAATTTATCTACCGACGATTTGACGGAGTCATCCGTTTCATAGCGCACATAGACCAGCCCTTTGGCGCCAATTTGCGGGCGACGCACCCACTCGGTCAGCTCGTCTATCTGCTTGCGGCTATACGAGGCACAGCCGGGGGCGCAAATGGCCAGTACACTCTCCGCCTGGTCGAATACGGGAAAGCCTTTGCCGCGTGTCCGCTCCGTCAGGTCGCAGAATTCCATGCCGAAGCGCACATCCGGCTTGTCGGAGCCGAAGCGCCGTATGGCTTCGTCGTAAGTCATGCGCGGGAATGGCCCCAAATCAATGCCCAGCATAGCCTGGAAGAGGTGGCGCGTCAGGCCCTCGAAGGTTTGCAGCACGTCTTCCTGGTGTACGAAGGCCATTTCGCAGTCAATCTGCGTGAATTCAGGCTGGCGGTCGGCGCGCAGGTCTTCGTCGCGGAAGCAGCGCACAATCTGAAAGTATCGGTCGTAGCCGGCCACCATCAGGATTTGCTTGAACGTCTGCGGAGACTGCGGCAGGGCGTAAAACTGCCCGCGGTTCATGCGCGAGGGCACCACAAAGTCGCGCGCTCCTTCCGGAGTGGACTTGATGAGGAACGGCGTTTCAATTTCGGCAAAGCCCAGAGCTGCCAAGTAGTTGCGCGTTTCTAAGCTGAGGCGCGAGCGGAAGAGGATGTTCTTCTGCACACTGGGGCGGCGCAGGTCTAAGTACCGGTATTTCATGCGCAGGTCGTCGCCGCCGTCGGTGTCGTCCACGATGGTGAAGGGCGGCGTTTTGGCCGGGTTGAGCACCGTCAGCGCTGTTACCTGGATTTCAATGTCGCCCGTGTCGCGGTTAGGATTTTTGCTGGCGCGTTCGCGCACGACGCCAGTGGCCTGCACGACGTACTCGCGTCCCAGTCGGCGGGCGCGTTCGCACAGGTCGGCATTGTCGTCCATGTCGAAGACCAATTGCGTGATGCCGTAGCGGTCGCGCAGGTCAATAAAGGTGAGGCCTCCGAGGTCGCGGCTGGCGGCTACCCAGCCAGCCAGGGTTACCGTCTGGCCGACGTCGCTGAGGCGCAGGTCGTTGCACGTATGGGTTCGGTACATAGCGAGATGAGGCGCCCTTTCCGCAGGCGCGCTTTTGAGGCGGCAAAGGTAGGGCGGAGGGAATGTTCACACGCGCGCAGCACCTGAAGTTGTTGGAGCGACTGGCGCATTTTGCATCCGGGCAAGGTCAAATTTTCCTCAGCGCCGATAGGGCACTCATTTCTCCAGCCCTATCTTTCCGGAGGAGGTGCTGCTGGCGGGCTCTCTTTTTCTGTGCGTTTTCCCGTCATTGGTTCGCCCTGACCCGTCCAACGCTGCACAATGCGGAACTCGCTGAAGAACACACCAATGATAGCTCGGGCCACCGTGTAGAGCGGCACGCCTATGATCATGCCAACCGGCCCACCCAATTGGGCAGCGACCAGCACCACCAGAAAGACCTCCAGCGGATGGGCGCGCACACTGGTCGAAGTGATGTAGGGGTAAAGCAGGACGTTGTCTATCAATTGAGTGAAGCCAAAAGCGGCTACCACTTTGAGCAGGTTCAGTCCAATGACGCTAAAATCTGCCTCAATGAAATGGATTAGGGTAAAAAAGCAGCCCACCGCAATGCCAATGAGCGGACCCAGATAGGGTATAATGTTGAAAAGCCCGCCCAGAATGCCCAGCAACAGGGCATTAGGCACTCCCAACAGCCACAGGGCTGCTGAAGCAATGGCCATAAACGATAGTGTTTGCAGGGCTAAGCCGCGCAAATAGCGCGTCAGCACGGTGCCTGCCTCCTCTAAGGCATGCAGCGATTTGCGTTTCCAACGGGCTGGCATAAAAACATATATGGTGCCGGTGAGCAGGTCTTCTTCCTTGAGGAAAAAGAACAGGATAAACGATACCGAAAGTACAGCTAATGCGATGCTGCTGGCTGCCGACAGGAAGCCGCCTATCCAGTCGCCCAGCAATTTAGGCTGAAAAAAGCCGATAAGGCTTTCTTGTATGCGTTTGGCCAGCGACTGCCCGGGCTCCAGCAGGCCTGCGCGATGCAGCCAGGTATCCCATTCAGTCATAGGGCCTTTTAGTTTCTCGCTCAGAGCGGCGTAGTCCACCGCCGCCAGGTGCTTTATCTGAGCAACGATGGTAGGTACAAAGAGCAGGAAGAAACCAGTTACTATCAGAAAGAAGCACAGCAGCGTCAGCAGTGAGGCCGATGCAGGCCCCATGCGCCAGCGTCCGATGCGGATGCGGCGCTGGAAGAAGTCCTTCAGCGGTCGGCCCAGCATGGCCAGCACCGCTGCTGCAATAAGGTAGCCGACGATATTGGAAAAGAAATAGACGGCTGCGCCGAGGGCCATCAGGGCTGCCGCCCACAGAAGGTTGCTACGCATGAAAGTGTTGTTTCCTAAGCCGCTTCTGCGGTAGTGTCAGTGTCGGGCAGGCGCGGGTTCATCAGCCGAAACCACAGCGGTGGTATCAGGGCCAGCAGGATACTGGTCGGGTAGCCAAAGGGCAACTGCGGGCTTTCGTCAATGTGCCGCAGGATCTGGTATTTGCGCGTGGCTTTGTAGTGGTGGTCGCTGTGGCGGGTGAGTTCGTAGAGGAAGATGCGCCCGATTTCGTGGTTGCTGTTCCAGGAGTGTGCCGGGCTGACGGGTTCCGGGCGTCCGTTAGGCAGGATGCGCCGGCGCAGGCCATAGTGCTCAATGTAGTTAATAGTCTCCAGCAACAGCACACCAATGAGGGCGATGGCTATGGCCCCCCAGAGGGCTTTCGTGCCGATGAGGAGCGTTACGGCGACCAACCATGCGGCCTGCCAGCCGATGAAGCGCAGCATTTCGTTGTGGCGGCTCCAGATGGGTAGTCCTGCCCTGCGCAAGCGTTCGATTTCCAGATGCCAGGCGCTGTGCCAGCTGCCCACAATGGAGCGCAGCCAGAAGGCGAAGAGCCATTCGTTGCGCCGCGCCGTGGCCGGGTCGCGCTCGGTAGCCACGTACTTGTGGTGGCCGCGGTTGTGTTCGATGAAAAAGTGCTGGTAAAGCGCCGTCATGAGCATCCATTTGGCCATGGCCTGTTCGTAGTGGCGTACGCGGTGGCCCAGCTCATGCGCCACGTTGATGCCAATGGCGCCCACAATGATACCCGCGCCGAAGGTCAGCCCAGCCAGTTCCGACATGCTCAGCGTTTCATGCTGCACGACCCATAGATACCCTATCGTCAGACCAAAGAGAATGGGCAGATTGAGGTACAGCAGTACATCAAAGAAACGCCGACGGGAGCGCACTTCCTCCTCCTCTGGCGGCACGTTTTCGGTGGACTGCGGTGCCCACAGTTCTATCAGCGGCAACAGTACAAAGCTAACAAAGGGCGTTGCCCACGCCCATGGCCCTTTCAGCAGCAGCGCTATGGCAGCGCTCAGGGGCAACAGATACGCGAACAGATACTTACCGTCTTTCATAGCGCCGACAAAACTACAAAGCAGCGTCGAGATCGGCGATTAAATCCTCGATGTCTTCCACGCCCACACTCAGGCGGATGAGCGAGTCTGTCAGGCCCACCTTCAGGCGCTCTTCGCGCGGGATGCTGGCGTGCGTCATGCTGGCCGGGTGGCCAATGAGCGACTCCACGCCGCCCAAGGACTCGGCTAAAGAAAACAAATGCGTGCGGCTTAGCACCCGGCGCGCGGCCTCGAAGGTGTTGTCGGTCAGGTCAAACGACACCATGGCGCCAAAGTGGCGCATTTGCCGCCGAGCAATATCGTGGTTGGGATGGTCGGCAAAGCCCGGCCAATACACGCGCGACACCTTGGGGTGCTTCCGCAGGAAGTGGGCGATGGCCTCGGCGTTTTCGCAAGCGCGCTGCACGCGCAGGTGCAACGTCTTGATGCCGCGCAGGATGAGGAAACAGTCCATCGGCCCGGGCACAGCACCAGAGGCGTTCTGAATGAAATGGAGCCGTTCGGCTAATGCTGCGTCGCGTACCACCAGACAGCCGTGCACTACATCCGAATGGCCGCCCAGATACTTGGTGGCCGAGTGCAGCACGATGTCGGCCCCCAGGTCGAGCGGGTTTTGCAGGTAGGGCGAGGCAAAAGTGTTGTCCACGACCGTCAGAATGCCGCGCTGGCGCGCAATGGCGCACACAGCTTCGATGTCCACGATGTTGAGCATGGGGTTGGTGGGCGTCTCTATCCAGAGCATGCGCGTGTCGGGTCCAATGGCGTCGGCTACGGTGTGCGCCTGCGTCATGTCTATAAAACGGCTTTTCAGGCCCCAGGCGCCATAGACGCGCACCATTTGCCGATAAGAGCCGCCATAGAGGTCGTTGACGGAAAGAATTTCATCCCCCGTTTTCAGCAGCTTGATAACGGCATCCTGAGCCGCCAGGCCGGAGCCAAAGCAGATGGCGTCGGTGCCGTTTTCCAGTGCGGCTAAGTTTTTCTCTAAGGCATGACGCGTAGGGTTTTGCGTGCGCGCGTACTCGTAGCCCTTGTGTTCGCCCGGAGCGGCCTGCACGTAGGTGGAGGTCTGGAAGATAGGCGTCATGATGGCGCCCGTGCTGGGGTCAGGCTCGATGCCGGCGTGGATGACTTTAGTGGCAAATTTCATGGTGTGGCGGAAACGTGTTTTTGCATAAAAAGGCGAGCAAAGGTAGGAGCGTTTGACCGACGGCAGAGGCGCCGCTTCGCCGTGCGCTGAAAAGGCGCACTATTCCGTCGCCTTCAGGCGCACAGGAGCGGCTACCTTTGCCGCCCAATTTTCGACCGAGCCATGAACGACCGCCTACGCGCTTACCTGTATCTCCACTTTTGTGTGTTCTTGTGGGGGTTTACTGCTATCTTGGGCAAGCTCATCAGCCTGTCGGCGTTGCCGTTGGTGTGGTGGCGCGTGGTGTTGTGTTGCGGCGCGCTGTGGTGGTTTTTGCCCAGGGCGCAGCTGCGGGCGCTGTCGCGGCGCACGTTGGGGCGCATGCTGGGTATAGGCGCTTTGGTAGGGCTGCATTGGCTATGTTTTTACGGCGCCATCAAGCTGTCGAATGCTTCGGTGGCGGTGGCCAGCATGGCCGTGGCCTCGTTTTTTTCGTCGCTGCTGGAGCCCCTGCTGTTGCGCCAGCGCGTCCGTTGGTACGAGGTAGCGCTGGGATTGTTTGTGCTGCCGGGCATGGCGCTCATCATTGGCCATCTCGATTGGACGATGCGCTCGGGCTTTCTTGTCGGGCTGCTCGCGGCCTTTCTGGCTGCTCTCTTTACGGTGCTCAACAAGCGACTGATTGACGCCGAAGCCCCGCCGGCCTGGCCCATGAGCTTTATGGAGCTGCTCGGCGGGCTGATCATATGCACGGCCGCCCTGCCCTTTGTGGCGCTATCGGGCGCTGAACTGACGCTGCAGCCGCAGCCCTGGGACTGGCTCTGGATGCTCCTGCTGGCCTGGGGGTGCACTCTGCTGCCTTACTACCTGACCCTCACAGCCATGCGCCACCTCACGGCATTCGCCGCTAACCTGACGGTGAACTTAGAGCCGGTGTACGGGGTCATCCTCGCCGGGTTGTTCTTCGGCGAGCACCGCGAAATGTCGCCAGGCTTCTACGTGGGAGTGGGCATTATCCTATTGTCGGTGTTCGGCCATCCCTTCTTAGTGCGCTGGTTTGGAAAGCCCCATACCGCCCCATGAGTGGGGCAATTGCAAGAAGTTAAAAATGCCTGCTATAACCAGAACAGCACCGCCTGAGGGGATGCTAACTTCTCTCTACCTTGCTCGCACAGGGACAGTTACTTTACAGGGCATTTGCCGCCAACAAGGACATAGTGGGTGTCGTCTTTCCTTTCGCTACGAAAGCCGTAGGTACTGCAGAGAAGATCGAGAGGCTTATCTACACTGGCCTCATCTAAGACAATATGCCCTCCATGAGCGCAATTGCGCATTTCGGGCGATGCGATTTGAATGTCCACGTGATAGTAGTCGGCCAGCTCTGAGATCACATTCACCAGCGGCTCTCCGTCAAACGAAAGCTGATGCGTTTGCCAGACCAACTCGTTCAGGTTTGGCACAGGGATGGTCTCTAAGGTCTGGCTCCGGGTATTCCAGCGGGCTTTCTCGCGAGCCTGAAGGATGACACTCTTCTTTCCTAAGCCCCTACCCTCTGGCCAGAAGCGCACCAACCCATCGCACACCAATACGGAGGTGTACTCATGCTCCATGCGCAAGTCGAATTGCGTACCGATCACCTCAGCTAAGGCGCCGCCAGAGGTTTCCACCCAGAAGGGTTTTTGCGGATTGTGGGTTACGATAAATACCGCTTCGCCTTCCAACTGGACGCGCCGCTCGCGCTGATGATAGGTGCTGGCGTCGTAGCGCAACTTGGAACCTTGTCGGAGGTAAACCAACGAACCATCGGGCAGGCGCACTTCGCGATGCGCCGTAGCGGCATACTCCTCGTATAGCTCCGGCACCGACGGACGCGAAAACCACAGCACAGCACCCACAACCATCACCACAGCTGCCACAGCAGCGACTCTCCACCACATCAGGCGACGCCGCAGCACCTGAGACGACGCCGAAGCCTCCTTATCGGCAGCTTCGATGCGCGCCATCAACTGCTCAAATTCTCGATCCAAATCCACCTCAATAACCTTAGTCGGCGGTGCTGCCTTTTGCCAGATTTGCCGATAGGCTTCCGCTTCGGCTGCCCACTGAGGCGACTCGCGCAAACAAGCCTCTAATCGCTCCACCTCTTCGGGAGCAATTTCGCCAGCCCACTGCCGCTGAAGGAGTATGAGTAATTCTGCGTGCGACATCTTAGCGTTTTGTTAAAAAGACAACCGGGCAGAGCGCTTCCCCTATTCGCCCCACCAGGCTTTTATGCACAAAAGGACAATAGAAGACAAATGCCGGTGTTTTTCTAAGGCCTGGCGCAGCAGGCGCATGGCTCGAAGGAGCTGGTTTTCAATGGTTTTTACCGATATGCCGAGTTGTTGGGCAATTTCCCGATGAGGGAGCCGCTCAAAGCGGCTGAGCTGAAAGACGATGCGGCATTTTTCAGGCAATTGCTCGATGGCTTCCCGGAGGCGTTCTTCCAGTTCGTCCTGGTGGGCTTTCCAGTCCAATTCATGTCCGGAGGGGTCGGGCAGGTCGCGCCACGAGGTGTCGTCGTCTTGCAGCTGGTAGCGCCGTTGCGCTTTGATGTGGTTGAGTGCGCGATTGATGGCCGAGCGATGCAGATAGGCGCCTAACCGCACAGGATCCACCTCCAATGTCTGTCGGCGATGCCACAGGTCGGCGAAAACCTCCTGAGCAATGTCTTTGCTGGTCTCCACATCATTCACATACGAAAAGGCCACCGACACCAGACCGGGATAGTAACGGTCGAACAGCCGCCGAAGGGCATTGGAGCACCCCCTGCGGAGCATTTCCAGGTCATGAGCATGAGGAGCGGAGGTCATTTCCATAGTTGAAAAAGCGCATTCCAGCCTATTTTGATTGCCCTATTGCAAGGGGCAGGCGCGCCTGCAGATAACAAGGCTCAAAAAATTTGAAAACAAAAAATGCGGCGCAAAATACTGTCTTTCAGTCAGGTAATCAGCACCCCAGGTCAAAGAGCCACTTTTTTTCCCCTTTAGAGTAGGGGATTGGTATGCCCGCATTGTCTCTTTAGCACAGGTCATCAAGAAGGAATGTTTCTACAAAAACACCTGTTTCGACGAATATGAATGCACGTAATGTTGTTTTTCAGCTCGATAAGATGCCCCTTTTTGCCGTATTAAAGCCAGAGGAATTGTCTTTTCTCAAGAAATCTGCCCGTATTTTTCGCTATAAGCGAAATGCTCAGGTGTACATGACCGGGCAGCGTGCCCTAAAGGTTTTCTATGTATTGAAAGGAGCGGTGAAAATAGCGGTGCAGAACGATAAGAAGGACGTGGTGAAGTACGTAGTGCAGCCGGGCAATCTTTTCGGCGAGTCGTGTTTGATGGGCGACTGGTATCGGCGCGACTATGCGTATGCCATGCTGAACGATACCGAGGTGTTGGAGTTCGACGTCAGCGCGTTGCTGTACCTCATGCGCCACAATTTTGCTTTTGCCCAATCGCTCCTGCACCTGCTGGGCGAGCGCCTGCGCCAGACGGAGTCTCAGCTGGAGAACGTCGTGCTCAAAGACTCGCGCAGCCGCATTCTGGAATTCCTGCACCAGATGGGCACAGAACAGGGCCAGGCGGTGGGCGCTGAAACGCTGGTCAAACACAACCTGACGCACCAGGATATTGCCGACATCACCGGCACCAGCCGCCAGATGGTAACGGCCGTGCTCAACCAACTCAAGCGATCGAACGTGCTGTATTTCAGCCGGAAAAAGATACTCTTCCGCAATTTGGATGCGCTGCCGCTGTGTGCGGGGTAGTGATTGGTGGGCCAAACAAGTTTGGCCGTTACGTAGCCAAACAAGTTTGGCGGTTACATAGCCGAACAAGTTCGGCGGTTACAGGAACAGTTTTGCTTCATACGATAGAATGGGTTTTGTTCGGGCGGTATGCAAAGGCATACCGCCTATTTTTTTGCCCGGCCTATCGTTGAGGCGTTCGCATCAATGCCAGACGACTTTTTCTTCGATGGGCCGCCGTTTGCCCGGCAGGTCGGGAGCGTTGTGCCAACCTACGTAGAAGAAGCCCAAGCAGCGTTCGTTGGGCTGCAGGCCGAGAAATTCGCTGGCTTCTAAGGCCGCTTTCGGGGTGCTCCAGTAGCAGCCAAGGCCCAGCTCGGTGCAGGTGAGCCACATGTTTTGCACGGCCATGGCTACTGCGGCGATTTCCTCGAATTCCGGTACGCTTTCCTGCGGGTCGCGGTGCATGACGATAGCGATGACGGCGCCGGCGCGGAGCGGGTTTTCGGCCATTTTGCGCATTTTTTCTTCCGAAAATGCTTCGGGCGGCGTGTTGCGGCGGTAGTGTTCTGTCAGGTAGTTGGCCAATTGCTGGCGGCTTTCGGGGGAGTGGAAGACGTGGAAGCGCCACGGTTCCGTCAGCCGATGTGTGGGTGCCCAGTTGGCGTTTTCGAGCAATTGTTCGAGGTGCTCGCGCTCTACAGGGCGCTCAGGCAGGTAGGATTTGGGGAAAATGGCACGGCGGCGGTGGATGAGCTCGGAAACGTTCATGGTGAATGTCGGTCAGGCAGATAAATTTTATTGAAAACCATCGTCCACGCGGCGCGTAGAGGGCTTGGCGCGAGTGGCCTGATTGGGGTCGGAAGGCAAGTCCTGGTAGCGGTCGGTGCCGAAGCCTTCTTCATCGCTGGCCGGGCGGCTCTCCAGGTACTTAGAGCAGTCAATTTCGATTTCCAGGTCGCCGGCCGGACGCTTGAAGCGCTTCGTGTAGTCGTAGCCCGCTTTAGGGTCTTGTTCCAAGCGCTTGACGAAGCTGGCGAAGATAGGTCGCGCCAAACGCGCGCCCTGGCCATCGGACAGCGACAGGAAGCGTATCCAGCGGTCTTCGCCGCCCACCCACGTGCCGACGACGATGGAAGGTGTGAGGCCCATAAACCAGGCGTCGCTATAATTATTGGTGGTACCGGTCTTGCCGCCCACTTCGCTCTTGAGGTCGCGCATGCCCGGTGCGCCGCTGACGTTGTACTTGAGCATGTCGAGCATGACGTAATTGACGTTGGCAGGCAGGGCTGGGTTTTCTTCGGGATGGGCGCGATAAAGGACACGGCCGTTGCGGTCTTCGATTTTCTGGATAACGTAGGGCTGGGCAAACATGCCTTCGTTGGCGAAAGTGGCATAGGCGGCGGTCATCTCCCACACCGTGAGGTCGGCAGCACCTAAGCAGATGGAGGGCTGCTTAGGGATGTAGTACTCGCCATCCGGGCGGCGTCTGGACGAGTCAATGCCCATGTGGTGCAGTAGGCCGCGCACGGGTTCGGGGCTGCCTAATTGCTTCATCAGGTAAGCACTCACGGAGTTGACGGAGCCTTTCAGGGCCTCTTTGAGCGTGAGCAGGCTGCCGGAATAGCTGCCCGTGGCGTTTTTGGGTGTCCAGTCCACTATGTTGGTAAAGCCCTGATAATGGGCCGGAATGGTAACCTGCTCATCGTACACCTGGAAGCAGGGGCTGACACCCTGCTGGGCAATGGCGGTGGCGTAAACGAAGGGCTTAAAGGTGGAGCCGACCTGGCGCATCGAGCGCACGTGGTCGTATTTGAAATACTTGAAGTTGATGCCCCCTACCCAGGCGCGGACGGCGCCGGTGGCCGGCTCGAGGGCCAGCATACCTACCTGCAGAAACATGCGGTGATAGCGCAGGCTGTCCATAGGCGACATGAGGGTATCCTTCTCGTAGCCCGGGCTTTTCCAGTCGAACACCTTCATGGGCATTTTTTGGGCGTACTGCTGGCTGACGGTTCGCTGTAGGGCTTGCCATTGCTTTTTCAGCTCCGGCCAGTCGCGGCTGTTCATAATCTGGCGGTACTGAGCCGCTTTTTGCGGTGTAAGCCAGCCTTTGGCGATGAAAGTAGCGAAGGTTTTGCCGTCCTTTTCTTCGGCCAGCATGCGCGTCATATCGGCGTCCTGGAGGTCGAGGCCATATTGCTTCTGGATGTGGTCGGCGATATCGCCCATGTATTTGGGCCAGAGGAGCTGGTAGCGTTCGCTGGTGCGCACGAGTTTGCGCAGTTCTTCCTGGCGCAGTTCGATTTCGGCGGGCGTGGTTTCGCGACTTTTATAGGTCCACGGGTCGCGGCCTTTCCAGACCTGGAAGAAGCGCTGTTGAGCCTGGGCCATGTGTTCGGCCATAGCGGCTTCGGCATGGCGCTGATAGACGGGGTTGATGGTGGTGTAGATGCGCAGGCCGTCGCGGTAGATGTTATACACCGTGCCGTCAGGCTTTCGAGCCTCAGGAGTTTCTAAGATGGCCTGCACGTCTTTTTTCAGTTCGGCGCACAGGTAAGGTGCGGTGTCGTCGGAGAAGGAGACGCGCTTGAAGCGGCTCATGTCTAACGGCAACACCTTGAGGCTATCGTACTGGCGTTCAGTGAGGTAGCCGTTTTGCCACATCTGGAAAAGCACCACCATGCGGCGCCGGATGCAGCGGTCGGGGTAAGTGTTGGGGTTGTAGCGCGAGGGGTTTTGCAACATGCCTACCAGCGTGGCGGCCTCTTCTACCTTGAGTTTTTTGGGCGTGGTGCCAAAATAGACCTCTGCGGCGGCGTGAATGCCATAGGCGTTGTTGACAAAGTCCACCTGGTTGAGGTACATGGCGATGATCTCCTCTTTGGTATAGCGCTTTTCCAGCTTGACGGCGGTGATCCACTCGCGCAGTTTTCGGTAGATGAGGGCGGCAGCCTTTTCCACGCCGCTCATGCCGGCGAAGTTGCGGTCGGAGTAGAGGTTTTTGGCCAGTTGCTGGGTGATGGTGGAGCCACCGCCGGCGCTCTGGTCGCGCAGCAGCACGGTGCGTACCAGCACGCGAGCCACAGCGCGCGCGTCAATGCCGCTGTGCTCGCGGAAGCGCTCGTCTTCGGTGGCGATGAGCGCCTGCACCAGATAAGGGCTGAGCTCGTCGTAGGTAACGGGCACGCGGTTTTCGACAAAATACCGGCCCAGCACCTCGCCGTTGGCGGCCAGCACCTCGCTGGCCAGAGCGGAGCGCGGGTTTTCCAGCTCCTGAAACGACGGGATGGCCGTCAGGCTGATGACCACCAGGAACAGTATCGCCGCTGCGAAGCCGCCGAGGGTGAGTATCCAGAGCCAGCGCATAATCTTCCGGTAGATCGGCATGCGCTGCTGCTGAAGAGCCGCTTTGAAGGCGATGAGCCGCCGCGGCTCCAGGCTTCGAGAAGGCAGGTTGCTATTCATCGTCGTCTCGGCTGACGGGTGGTGTTTCCAGAATGGGGGCGCTTTCGCCCGGCGTTGGGTCGGCAAAGGGTCGCTTGCCGATGAGGTTTTCCAGGTCTGTGCGATGCAGCACTTCTTTTTCCAGCAAGGCTCGGGCTACCAGGTCGAGCTCGCGGCGTTTTTCGCGCAGCAGGCTTTTGGCGCGTTCGTATTGTTCGTCAATAGTTCGTTTCACCTCCTGGTCAATCAGGTAGGCTGTCTGGTCGGAGAAGGGGCGCATGAAAGAGTCGTTGAGCATGGAGGCGTAGGAGACGTTGCCCACGCGCTCGTTCATGCCGTAATTGATGATCATTTCATACGCCAACCGCGTAACGTAGTCTAAGTCGCTTTGTGCGCCGGTGCTGATTTTGCCAAACACCACCGCTTCGGCGGCCCGACCGCCCAGCGTCATGCAGATATCGTCGAGCAGTTTCTCCTTGCGGGTGATGTACTGCTCTTTGGGCAGGTATTGGGCATAGCCTAAAGCCGCCAGCCCACGCGGTACGATGGTTACTTTCACCAACGGGTGCGCGTGCTCGAGGAACCAGCCGCAAATAGCGTGGCCTGCTTCGTGGTAGGCGATGATTTGCTTCTCTTCGGGGCTGATGATCTTGTTTTTCTTTTCCAGACCGCCGATGACCTTATCCAGTGCGTAGTGGAAGTCGTCCATGTCCACGGCGCTCTTGTTGCGTCGGGCGGCGATGAGGGCGGCTTCGTTGCACACGTTAGCAATGTCGGCGCCCACGAAGCCCGGAGTCATTTCGGCTAAGGCTTCGGGTTTTACCTCCGGAGCGATGCGGATGTTTTTCAGGTGCACGCGGAAGATTTGCTCGCGTCCCTTGATGTCGGGGCGCCCAATGCCTATCTGGCGGTCGAAGCGGCCTGGGCGCAGCAGGGCCTGGTCGAGGATGTCGGGCCGGTTGGTGGCCGCCATCAGGATGACGCCCTTATCGGTGGGGAAGCCGTCCATTTCCACGAGCAGCTGGTTGAGCGTGTTTTCGCGCTCGTCGTTACCACCCTGTATGGCTCCCCGACCGCGGGCGCGCCCAATGGCGTCTATTTCATCAATAAAAATGATGCAAGGCGCCTTCTCCCGCGCCTGGCGGAACAGGTCGCGCACCCGCGAAGCGCCCACGCCCACGAACATCTCCACAAAGTCGGAACCCGAAATGGAAAAGAACGGCACGCCAGCCTCACCGGCTACGGCCTTGGCTAACAGCGTCTTGCCCGTGCCCGGAGGCCCCACCAACAGCACGCCTTTGGGTATCTTGCCGCCCAGCGCCGTGTATTTCTTCGGGTTTTTCAGGAAGTCCACAATCTCCATGACTTCCTCTTTGGCCTCATCTAAGCCTGCCACATCGGCAAACGTTACATCCACGCGCGAGTTGTTGTCGAAAAGCGTCGCCTTTGATTTGCCGATGTTGAAAATCTGCGCTCCCGGCCCGCCAGCGCCGCCACTGACGCGCCGCAAGATGAAAATCCACAGCATCACCAGCAACAACAGCGGAAGCAGGTAGGGCAGAACCGTCCCGATAAAATCGGACTCTTTCTTGTATTCGATGGAAACACTGGGCTGTTTCTCCTTGAGTAGGGCAGCGTCGAGTTCTTTGACCCGCTCCTTCCAGATCTCCATCGGCCCTACTTCAAACGTCATGTAGGCGCGAGTCGGGTCAAAGTTCCAGGCCGTTTTGTCGGGCTGGCAGTCACCGTCCTGGTCTTCGATGCGCAGCTGCTTGAAGTACTTACACAGGCTGTCGGACTTGATGAAAACCCGGGCCGTCGTCTCGTTGACCACTACAACGCGCTCGACGTCTCCATTCAGCACCATTTGCTTGAAGTCCTTGTAGGTGATGGCCGGCGGCGACACGAACATGCGCGACAGCTGAAGGCCCAGTAAGGCCAGGCCAATCAGAATGTAAATCCAGGTGAAACTAAAACGCGGACCCTCGCCTTCAGGCGAAGTGTCATTGCGTCGGGGGCGCAACTCCTCTTGAGGATCGTCGTTGCGCAGGCGCTTATCGTTGCTCATGATTTTTTCCTTGTTTGTGTAATGGATGGTACCCGTGGGTGGACTCCGCTTCAGGCCCCGTCTCGCCTGATAAATCTCCGGTGTCCTGGTGTTTTGGCTACTGGAAAGAGGCTACCGGGCAGGTGGAAAACAGCGGCTCACACGTCGGCAAACTCCGTCATGTCGGCATCGCCCCACAGCTGCTCCAGGTCGTAGAAGTGGCGCGTCTCGGGGTAGAAGACGTGCACGATGGTATTGAAATAATCCATCAGCACCCAGCGCGCATTGAGCGACCCTTCTGTGTGCGAAGGCATCATTTGCAGCGCATCTTTCACCTTTTTATAGACGCTGTCCGAAATGGCTTTGATGTGCGTGCTCGAGTCGCCTTCGCAGATGATGAAAAAATCTGCCGGAGCGTCTCCCAGTTTTCGCAGGTCTAATTGGACGATATTTTTGCCCTTTTTGTCTCGAATTCCTTCGATGATCAGATCGTTCAGTTGCTCCAGGTACGCTTCGCGCGTAAATGGCTGACGGATGGCAGTTGTACTACTCAAATCTAACGCAGTTTGGTGTAGAAAAAAACGGCGGTCAAAAGCCGGCCTAAAGTTATGGCGCTTATGGATGTCCGCTCGAAAAACCGGCCATAAGTTTGAGGCAAAAAAAAGCGACATCGCTCAAAGCGCATGGAAAACAACCTCTTCGTCGGAAAGGTTCGGCACCACTTCGAGACGCTGCCTTCTACTAACGACTTTTTGGCCGAACTATTGGCAAAAAGCAAGCCACCCGAAGGTACGGTCGTCTGGGCTGACAACCAGACAGCCGGACGCGGCCAATATGGCAGCCGATGGTACAGCGCTCCGGGCCAAAACCTGCTCGTCAGCGTCCTGCTCTACCCCACCTGGCTGAAGGCCAGCGACCAATGGCTCCTGAGCGAAGCCATGGCCGCAGCCATCCGCGACGCCGTGGCCGACCTGACGCAACTGCCCGCCCGCATCAAATGGCCCAACGACATTTATCTGGGCGAACGCAAAACGGCCGGCCTGCTCCTCCAGTGCGCCCTCAGCGGCGCGCACGTACAGCACGCCATCGCTGGCATTGGCCTCAACGTCAACCAGACACACTTCCCACCTGAAGCCCCCAACGCTACTTCTATGGCCCTCGCCTGCGGCCAACCCTTCGACCGCCTCGCCGTGCTGGAACGGCTGCTCTGGAGTGTCGAACAGCGATACCTGCAACTGCGCCAGGGACAAACCGAACGCATCCGACACGACTACCGAAATCACCTGCTCGGAATGGGCCAACGACGGCGCTTCGCACGACCCGACGGCAGCACCTTCGACGGTACCCCCCAAGACGTCCTGCCCGACGGACGCCTCGCCGTGCAGACCGACCAGGGCAACGCCGTCTTCGACGTCAAGGAACTGACGTGGCTGTTTGCCACGTAGGCGCAGGGAGGCCCTGGGAATAGGGGCCTCCGAGGTGGGACGGCTCGAAGGCGCCGGGCACATTAAATCTGGCGGCAACCGAAAAAGGGGCGTTTCGGATGCAACCCTTAGCCGGCAAGGTTACCCTATTTGTATGCGAGAGACCGCTGAGGCGGTCTGGACGACGGCAGCCGTATGAGTTCTGCGGAAATAGAAGCCTGTATGCGCGGCGACCGGCGTGCGCAGCGCGCGCTGTACGAGCGCTACAAGGGGCGGATGTTCGCCCTGTGCCTGCGCTATGCCGGCTCGCGCGCCGAGGCCGAAGACCTCTGTCAGGAAGGTTTTGTGCGTGTTTTTCGCGACCTGGGCCAATACGACGGTCGCGGCCCTTTCGAGGGCTGGATGCGCAAGGTGTTTGTCAACACGGCGCTGCAACATCTGGAAAAGCAACGCCGCCGCATCCAGACCGACCGCTTGGACGGCGTGGATGTGGCCGATGACGCAGAAGCGCCGGCGTTTGAGGATGCGCCACCCGCCGAGCGGCTCACCCAGCTGCTGCAGCAACTCCCGCCCGGTTTTCGCACGGTGTTTAACCTGTACGTGCTGGAAGGCTATACCCATCCGGAAATTGCCGACATTTTGGGCATCTCCGTCGGCACGTCGAAATCGCAACTGCTTCGGGCGAAGGCGCATTTGCGCCGCCTGCTCGAAAAAAGCCTTGTCGAATAGAACGTCATGGAAAAAAACCATATACACGACCCTCTGGAGGACTACTTCCGCCGAACGCTCGACGACCACGAGGCCGCACCGCCCGCTGGCTTGTGGGAGCGGGTAGCCGCCGAATTGCCGCCTCCCGCTGCGCCGCCGCGGTCGTGGTGGGCGGTTCATCACTTCGCCTTCGTAGCCGGGGCAACAGCCATGCTGCTCCTGCTGGCCCTGCTCGATGCGACTGACCACCTGCATCGCCAGCGCGCTAAAGCCCTCGAGGATGTGGCCCTGACGCCAGCGCCGCCCGGTGCCTTCGCGGAGAAGCCGGCGGCACTGCCGCAAGCGCCTTCTTCCAGCCCAAACGCGCAGCAGCCACCTGCGGCAGCAGTGCTCCCTCACCCGACACACCGTTCTGGCCGCTCTGGGTCTGTGCTACCAAATGCGGCGCCGACGTCTGCGCTGCACGGGCACGGGCTTGCCGCTGCCGACGCACCGGTGCATGAGCCTTTGGAAACCGACCTTGCGGCGGAACACGCGCCCAATCCGCCGATAGAAGCCTCTGCGGCACAATCCACACTACCCGAAGCGCCTGCCAATGTCTTTTCTTCCGGGTCCGAACAGGCATCTGCGACGGGTGCCCTTGCCGTGAGCGGTGCGCCCCAGTTGTCGGCACTGCCGGTGCTGCCGCATGCTGTAGACGCCCGGCTTCGCCCTGCTAATTTCCCTTCACTGGCCCAGGTGCCTACACGTCCGGCGCGCCTTTTGAGCGGCTGGAGCGTGGGTTTGTATGTTTCCAGCCTGCAAGCGCCATCTGCGAGCACGTCGGTGGTTCAGTCCAGATTTCCGCAGCGCATGCTTTTTGTTAGCATACCGCAGCCTGTGCGCCCGGCTTGGGAGGGGGGCCTTCGCCTCCGCAAGCGTATCGGCTCGCGCTGGGGGATGGAGGCCGGGCTTTCGTACTCCGAACAGGCGCGCAGCACGGCGTATATCAGCCGCTTCCGCTTCGGCGACGGCCGCCCGACCCCTGGCGGTGGCCATGCTCCACGTCGTGAATATGCTCATTACCTCAATACGCCGGGCGGAACGGCCACGGTGGACTTCCGCATGGAGCCTGCCGATGCCTCCGACCCAATACCGCAGGGAGAAATCATTCGCGTTCGGGCCACTTTCACCGAACGTACCGCCCTGCTCCGGCTTCCGATACTGGCCTCCTATTCCGTTGGTTCCGGACGCCTTCTCGGCATAGCGCGCGCCGGCGTGGTGGCCGATATTTTCCTGAAGAACGACCTGCAGCTCTCTTCATTCATTTCTGAAAACGCCCGCGTGCGCCTGGCCACCGGTATGCGACCTGCCGTTGAGTGGACGCCGGCGCGCAACCTGTCTTTGGGCTACTGGCTCTCCGCCGGCGCTGTGTATCGCCTCAATCGCCACGTCGCCCTGTCTGTAGAGCCGGTGCTGACGGGGCGCTTCTCGCACCGCGATGCTCGGGGGCAGCCGTTGCCCACCCCGGCCGCCTTCGGAGGGCAGGTGGGGGTGTGGTATGGGTGGTGAGGCACGCGGTAGTGGCGCGTCCACAGTTGTACCGTGCGAGAGTGCATTTCAAACGGTCAGACAGATGCTTGCGTGAACACCTGCTCAAAAAAATAACCGACACTTGACACCTCGGCCCGCCATTGAGCCGGCCCAAAGTCGCACCTTTGCCCGAAGGAGACAAAAAAGCGACTTGCCTTTGAAACTCATCATCGCCATTGACGGACACGCCTCTTGCGGCAAAAGCACGCTGGCCAAGGCCTTAGCCAAAGCCCTGCACTACGTGTATCTGGACACCGGCGCCATGTACCGCGCCGCCACGCTGTATTTTCTGGAAAACGGCATTGACTACAACGACCCCACCGCTGTTGAGGAGGCCCTGAAGCACATGAAGATGCACTTCGAGCGCGTCGAGGGGCAAAACCACATTTTCCTCAACGGGCGCGATGTGGAGCGCGAAATCCGCGAGTTGCGCGTCAGCGAGCACGTCAGCCAGGTGGCCGCCATTCCGGCCGTGCGGCGCGCCATGGTAGCCCTCCAGCAGGCCATAGGCAGCCGCCGAGGCATTGTGGCCGACGGGCGCGACATCGGCACAGTGGTGTTCCCCGACGCTGAGGTGAAAATTTTCCTCACCGCTGACTTAGACGTGCGCACCAGCCGACGCCATCTGGAACTGGCCGCCAAAGGTATTGACGCCGACTGGGACGACATCCGCCGAAACCTGCAGGCACGCGACCACTTAGACTCCACGCGCGAAGACAGCCCCCTGCAAGTCGCGCCCGATGCCGTGGTCATGGACAATACCCTCCTCTCGGAAGAAGAACAGCTCGAAAAAGCCCTCGCCTTAGTGCGAGCCGCTCAGGAACGCCTTGCCCAGAGCAATCGCACCTAAAACAGAGGTGTCATCTTCGAGGAACGAGAAGGCGACACCTCTGAGAATATCAGGTTACGCCCCGATAGATTTCGACTATCCGAAGCCCTGCCCGGCAAAGGCCTTTTTGATGGAAAACTTACCGTATTTTTGAGCCGAAAACACAGCAGCAGGGCTATCGAGGTGTTGTCTTCTAAGAACGAAAAGGCGACATCTCAAGACAAATAAGGTACCGGCCAACCAGACAATTTTGGTGGCTACTGCTGTATGAAAAAAACGCCCTACCTGCGCGGACGCGGTGCGCAAATCAACCCATCCTCTCCGTACGAAAAGGTCGTACGCGACGAGCAGCCGCTCGATTGGGCACTGCGCGAAGCCGAATGGGAAACCGATGACCTGCGCACCGAGTACCTGGAGACGCCCCCCAAAACCATCCTCAACCGCGTGGAAAGTCCCGATATTCCGTCGGAGTGGAGCCTCAACCCCTACCAGGGCTGCGAACACGGCTGCGTCTATTGCTATGCGCGCAACACCCACCCTTACTGGGGCTTTAGCGCCGGGCTGGACTTTGAGCGCAAAATTCTCGTCAAGCGCAATGCCGCCGAGCTGCTCGAAGCCGCCCTCAAGAAGAAGACCTGGAAAGCCTCGCCCATTATGTTTGCCGGCAACACCGACGTTTACCAGCCGGCCGAGCGGCGCTTTCGCATCACGCGCGCCTGTCTGGAAGTGTTCTGGCGCTATCGGCATCCGGTGGGCATCATCACCAAAAACAGCCTCATCCTGCGCGACCTCGACCTGCTGCAAGCGCTGGCCGCCGAGCGGCTGGTACACGTGGCCATTAGCCTGACCACTCTGCAGGAAGAACTGCGGCAATTCCTCGAGCCGCGTACGGCCACGGTGGCGCAGCGCCTGCGCACCATCGAAACGCTCTCGGCCCACGGCGTGCCGGTCTTTGCCATGCTGGCACCCATCATCCCGGGCCTCAACGACGCCGAAATCCTGCCTATGGCCCAGGCCGCCGCCGAACGCGGTGCTCTGGGCCTGGGCTACACCCTCGTGCGCCTCAACGGCGACGTGGCTGCCATCTTTGAGGACTGGCTGCGTAAAAACCTGCCCGACCGCGCCGACAGGGTGCTCAACAACATCCGCCAAACGCACAGCGGAAACCTGCACGACCACCGCACCGGCACCCGCATGCGCGGCGAAGGCCCCCTGGCCGACATCATTCGCGAACAGTTCCGACTGGCGCGACACCGCTTTTTTGCCTCCCGGCAAATGCCGCCCTACAACTTAGACCTGCACGAACCGTATAAAAATCCGCAACTGCGGCTGTTTTAAAAGAAAAAAGCCCCACACCGCGAGCCTGACCGGAGGGGGCTGACCATGAGATTATAACGGCGCACCGCCGCCTTGACGCAGGAACTCCACTTGGGGCATAACCTCGGAGTGGCGAATGCGACCTGGTACGGGTCGTAAGAATGGATTAAAGGTGTAAGAAATGTACTTTGGAATCGGAAAACGGCGGTTGGGAAAGAGGGAGGGCAAAACCGAAAAAAAGAGGGATTAGGAAGAACGCGGCTCGAAAGCACGGCACAAAGGTACGCGGCAATTGGAAAGAAACAACGCTTTGATGAAAAAAACTGAGGGCGCCTGGTGTTTGTGGGTTGCTTAAGCGGGTTGGCCGACGCTCTGAAGGTAAAAATTTTGGGTAGTGAAACGAGTGAGCTGATGGTCAACCGACATTCGTTTTTAGCTCAATGATAATCAAAGATTTAATCAAATCCCTTCAGTTAAGATCCGCCACTACCAGTTTTCACTGCCGCCTTGCCTTTGTAGTGGAAGGTAAAGCGGGCAGTCATTTTCCCTTTTAGTATCGTCTTTGAGGGACGAGAAGGCGGCACCTCCTACCTGTTTGCCAATTGCCCCTACGGCGCCTTTCCCTCTTTGGCCAGTTCGCGTCGAATGCTGAGCCGAAGGTCGGCTGCCGTAATCATCGCCTCGCCGCGGCTCAGCGCGCACAGGCAGGCATGTTGCACGATGTTTACGATGTGGGCTCCGGTGAGTTCGTGCTGATTGGCTAAGGCGCGCAAATCCACGTCGGCGGCAAGACTGACCATGCGCGGAAAGCTCTTTTCCCACAGCGCCAGCCGCTCCTTCGGGCCGGGCGGGGCAAAATAGATCATGGCGTTGAAGCGCCGGATGAACGCTTCGTCAATGTTGTTTTTGAAATTGGAGGCCAGAATGGTCAGGCCCGGGTAGTCCTCGATGCGCTGCAACAGGTACGAAACCTCCTGGTTGGCGTATTTGTCGTGCGCATCGCGCACGCCGGTGCGCTTGCTGAAGAGGGCATCGGCTTCGTCGAAGAACAGGATCCAGTGCTTGTTTTGGGCTTTGTCAAACAGGGTGGAAAGGTTTTTCTCTGTCTCGCCGATGAACTTGCTGATGACCAGCGAAAGGTCTACGCGGAAGACGGGCCGGCCTGTGTACTTGCCCAGCAGCGAGACCGTCAGCGTCTTGCCTGTGCCGGGTGGGCCATAGAAGAGTGCCCGGTAGCCAGGTTTTACGCGGCGGTACATTTCCCAGTCGTACAGCAGCGTGTCGTTATGGAGGATCCAGTTTTCCAATTCGCGAATTTGTGCTCGGGCGTGTTCATCCAGCACCAGGTCGTCCCATTCCATTTCGGTGGTAACGGGTTTGGCTGGAAAGTGGGTGCCGAAGCGCGGTATCGAGATGCGGCCTGAGGTGAACAGTTCTACGTAGTCCGGGTCAGGGATGAGGCGTCCGCTCATGGGTGGTTCACCGGGGCGGAGTTCTTCGAGGCTCAGCACGTTTTCTGTGGCGAAGAAGTGTTCGGGCGAGAAGAGTTGCTGGGCCAACAGGCGCTGCTCCAGGTCGCCGCCGGCGATGAGGAAAAGGGCCGTTTCGCCGGTGGGTGTCATATAGCGCGAGTGGCCGGCCTTGACGCCGCCCAGCGCGGGCAGGTCGCTGCCGTTGGGGAAAAGTTCAGCCACAGCGTCGTCGAACAGCCCTGGGCGCAGGTAAGGCGCCAAAGCTGCTGTGAGTACGACCAGCTCGCTCATCGTCAGTCGCTTGTCCTGGACGAAACGCAG
Organism: uncultured Saprospiraceae bacterium; assembly: GCA_964646615.1. Lineage (GTDB taxonomy): Bacteria > Bacteroidota > Bacteroidia > Chitinophagales > Saprospiraceae > M3007. Next base: position 1,020 of record CAZYEV010000030.1, on the reverse strand, counting down.
GAAGGGCGAACCGTCGTCCGTAAAGGTGGGCAGTGGTAGCGGCGGCGGCGTGCCCCCGGAGTATTCGATCAAGCGCGCCCTTGTCAGGCGGGCCAGATAGTCTAACGCAATTTCTAAATTGGCTGTCATCGAACAGGGTTAAGCGATTTGCAGCGCCCGCAGCAGCTCCGGTGGCCACACCAGCCCCGCGCCGTATTCAGGGTCTATGGCATTTTCATAAGGCGACTTGACGATGGCCGTGCGGCGCAGCACCTGGTAAAGCGCGCAGGCGTCGGGTACTCCCCCTCGCGCTTGCAGTGCCTGCACCGCCAGCACCACGACACCGGCGGCATAGGCGGTAGCGATGGCCGTGCTGCGCGAGGTGGGTAGCGCCGGCTTGCCCGGCAGTGAGTAGTTCAGCCCTGTGCCCGGGGCCAGCAGATCCAGCTGTGGGCTAACGGCAGAGAAGGCACACCGCTTCTCGAAAGGGTCGTGCGCGCCCACAGCCAGCACGCCGTCCAGAGCGGCCGGGTAGCGCTGGAGAGGGCGGTTAGAGAGCGTCGTGCCTACCGGTGCTATCAGCGGCACGCCGTGCGCGAGAGCTGCTTCAATGAGTTGCCGGATTTTTTCCAGCTGGGCGGGCGTCAGCACGGGCAGTTCGGCCAGCGTCATGACGACGTGGGCGTCTTTTTCGAGCGCCCATTCCAGCCCACTGATGAAATCGTCGGGTGCAATGAGTAGCGGCTGGTCGCCCACTTTGGCGATGAGCAGCTGCGCTTCGGGCGCTACGCCGTAGAGCAGCGTGCCCGCGCCGGCAGCTGTTACGGCGCACTGGATGCCGAGACCGTTCGCGTCGTGTACATCGCTGTTGCGGCCGGGAAAGGCGCAAACGTCAGCAATGTGTCGGAGGTCGGGGTGGTCGGCCAGTGCGCCGGTACCCAACAAGGCTAAGCGTACGCCGTTGCCGCACAGGCCGCGCGCCCACCAGTCTTCCGGGATGCGGTGCAGGGCAAGCGCCCAGTTCAGCCGGGCCGGGTCGGG
>CAZYEV010000029.1:0-20148 GCA_964646615.1 uncultured Saprospiraceae bacterium | reverse complement strand
TGTTGCACGGTTCGCCCAATGCTCCGGCCGTGGATGTGGATGCCATTCTGGTTGCCAACGATATCATTACCAACCTGGCTTATGGTGAGTTCACGTCCTACCTGAGCCTGCCGCCGGCGGTGTATAACCTGGCCATACGCGCCGCTGGCGACCCGAACGTAGTGGCTGCCTTCCGCGCTGATTTGAGTGGTCTGGCTGGTGGCGCTGCCTATGTGTTTGCCAGCGGTTTGCTGGGCGGCACACCGGGCTTTGGCCTGTTTGCGGCGCTGCCCAACGGCACGGTCATCGAGCTGCCGCTGACGCCTGTAGCGCGCGTGCAGGTGATCCATAACGCCATTGCTCCGACGGTGGACGTGTACGCCGACGATGCGCTGCTGATTGATGATTTTGAGTTCCGCACGGCCACGCCGTTCGTAACGCTGCCCGCCGGGGTGGATATCGCTTTGGGCATTGCTCCGGCCAACAGCACCTCGGCCAGCGACGCCATTGCGACGTTTTCGGTCAATCTGGAAGACGGCAAGACGTACATCGTTACGGCCTCTGGTATTTTGGGCGACTTGAATACGCCGTTTGGGCTGAACATCAACGACGACGCGCGCGAGTCTGCCGCCGATCCCGACAACGTGGATATCGCCGTGTTGCACGGCTCGCCCAATGCTCCGGCAGTGGATGTGGATGCGGTGTTTGTGGCTGACAACGTGGTGAATGGTCTGGCATATGGCGAATTTACCACTTACCTGAGCCTGCTGCCGGCGAAGTACGACTTTGCCATTCGCGCCACGGGCGACCCGAATGTGGTGGCCTCCTTCCGCGCTGACCTGAGCGGTCTGGGTGGTGGCGCTGCCTATGTGTTTGCCAGTGGTCTGCTGGGCGGCGACCCGGGCTTTGGCCTGTTTGCGGCCCTGCCCAACGGCACAGTCGTCGAGTTGCCGCTGACGCCCACGGCGCGCCTGCAGGTCATCCACAACTCGCCCGACCCGACGGTGGATGTGTATGCCGGCAACGCGCTGGTGCTGGACGACTTTGAATTCCGCACGGCCACGCCGTTTATTGACTTTCCGGCTGACCGCGACATTACGCTGGGCGTAGCGCTGCCCAACAGCACGTCGGCAGCTGATGCCATTGCGACGTTTAATGTGAATTTGGAAGAGGGCAAGACGTACGTCGTTACGGCTTCTGGCATCGTGGGTGACGCCAACACGCCGTTCACGCTTATCGTCAACGACGAAGGCCGCGAGGCTGCGCTCGACCCGAACAGCGTGGACATCGCCGTACTGCACGGTTCTACGAATGCCCCGGCCGTGGATGTGGACGCCATTTTCGTGGCGAACAACGTCATCACCGATCTGGCCTACGGTGAATTCACGCCGTACCTGAGCCTGCCGCCGGCGGTGTACGACTTCGCTGTGCGTGCCGCAGGTGCTCCGAATGCTGTGGCTGCCTTCCGCGCTGACCTGAGCGGTCTGGCTGGCGGCGCTGCCTATGTGTTTGCCAGCGGTTTGCTCGGCGGCGACCCGGGCTTTGGCCTGTTTGCGGCGCTGCCCAACGGTACGGTCATCGAGCTGCCGCTGACGCCGCTGTCGCGTGTGCAGGTCATTCACAACTCGCCATCGCCGACGGTGGACGTGTACGCCGGCAACGTGTTGCTGATTGACGATTTTGCCTTCCGCACGGCCACTCCGTTCATTGATTTTCCGGCCGACCGCGATGTGGTGCTGGGCGTAGCGCTGCCCAACAGCACATCGGCAGCCGATGCGATTGCGACGTTCAACGTCAATCTGGAAGAGGGTAAAACGTACATTGTTACCGCCTCTGGCGTGGTGGGCAGCCCGGTGGCGCCCTTTACGCTCATCGTCAACGATGGCGGCCGCGAGGCTGCTGCTGACCCGAACAGTGTGGACATTGCTGTGCTGCACGGCTCGCCCGATGCACCGGCAGTGGACGTGGACGCTGTTTTTGTCGCCGATAACGTGATTACTAATCTGCCCTACGGCGCCTTTACGCCGTATCTGAGCCTGCCGCCGGCAGTTTATGACTTTGCTGTGCGCCCGGCGGGCAATCCAAATGTGGTGGCTTCGTATCGCGCCGACCTGAGCGGTCTGGCTGGCGGTGCCGCCTATGTGTTTGCCAGCGGCTTGCTGAGCGGCGCTCCGGGCTTTGGCCTGTTTGCGGCGCTGCCCAATGGCGTGGTGGTCGAGCTGCCGCTGACGCCTACAGCCCGTGTGCAGGTGATCCACAACTCGCCCGAACCGACGGTGGATGTGTATGCTGGTAATAGCCTGCTCATCAAAGATTTCGGCTTCCGCACGGCCACGCCGTTTGTAGAGCTGCCGGCAGGGCGCAACTTTACGTTGGGCATTGCTCCGGCGGGTAGCACATCGGCTGCCGACGCCATTTTTACCCAGGACGTCAACCTGCCCATTGGCGGCACGCTGGCTGTGATGGCCCAGGGCGTGGTGGGCAACCCGACGCGCCCCTTCACGCTGGTCATTGACCCGGCAGCCCGCGAGACGGCATCGCCTGGCGCAGTAGCCTTGAGCGTACTGCACGGCTCGCCCGATGCACCGGCTGTGGATGTCTTCGAGCGTCTGGCAGGTCCGTTGGTGACGAACCTGGCCTATGGCGCCTTCACGGGCTACTTAGAAATACCTGCCGACGATAATTATTACTTAGACATCAAGCCTGCCGGCGTGAACCAGATAGTGGGTACTTACCGCGCTGAGCTGGGCAGCTTTGGCGGTCAGGCTATCCGCGTGTTTGCCAGTGGCTTCCTGAGCCAGGCGCCGGGCTTTGGCCTGTTTGCGGCCCTGCCCGACGGCAACGTGATTGAGCTGCGCCTGTCACCAGTGGCGCGTGTGCAGGTTATTCACAACTCACCTGCGCCGACAGTGGACATCTACGCCAACGGTTTCCTCGCCTTCGACGACTTCGAGTATTTGCAGGCCACGGCCTTCGATTATGTGCCCGCAGGGGTGCCGATTGAATTGGCCGTAGCGCCAGCGAACAGCACGTCGGTCGGGGATGCTTTCTTCACCACGACGGTTACGTTCGAGAACGCCAAGACGTACTATTTAGTGGCCAATGGCACCGGTGCCAACTTCACCATTCTGGTGAACGATCAGGCACGCGAGCAGGCCGTCAACCCGGCCAAGATAGAGTTTGCCGTGCTGCATGGCTCGCCCAATGCACCGGCCGTGGATGTGCGCTCGGCGCTGAACGGCTCGTTGGTGGTGTCGAATCTCGCCTTTGGGCAGTTCACGCCGTACCTGGCGCTCGACCCCGACCTGTTCATCGTGGACGTAACGCCCGCCGGCAATCCGGCGACGGTAGTAGGCACCTGGGGCGCTGACCTCGAGGGCGCCGAGGGCATCGCCGGTCTGGTAATGGCTACAGGCTTACTCGGCGGCACTCCGGAAATTGATCTGGTAGTTGTGTTGCCCAATGGCTTCGTCCTCGGCCTGGCGCCGCTGACGCGCGCTCAGGTGATCCACAACTCGCCCAGCCCGACGGTGGACGTGTACTTAGACGATATTCGCATTCTGGACGACCTCGCTTTCCGCCGGGCTACGCCGTTTGTACTTCTGCCGGCGCGCGAGCCGTTTACGCTCTCGGTAGCGCCCGGCAACAGCACGTCGGTAAACCAGGCGATCTACTCGCTGCCGATTGACCGCTTAGAGACGGGCAAGGACTATATCATTATGGCCGCTGGCGTGGTGGGTAGCTCGACCCGTCCGTTCCAGCTGTACATCAACGAAGACGGTCGCCGCCGCTCGGCCAGCCCGGCACTGGTGGACCTGACGCTCTTCCACGGCTCACCCGACGCACCAGCAGTAGACGTGCAGATTGCCGGCGGCCCTGTGGTGTTTGATGACATCGCCTTTGGCCAGTTCTCCGAATACATCTCGGCACCTGTGGCCAACTACGTCATCCAGATAACGCCGGCCAACGACAACACGACCATTGTGCAGTCCTATCGCGCCGACATTTCGGCACTGGGCGGTCAGGCCGCCGTGGTGTTTGCCTCGGGCTTCCTCAGCGGTACACCGGGCTTCGAGGTATGGGTAGCACTGGCTAACGGCACGACCTTCCCGCTGCCGGTCTTCGTGCGCACTAACGACCTGGAAGAGCGCCTGCTGTCGCTGCAACTGGCGCCCAACCCGGCCGTGCACGAAACCTGGATGCGCCTCGAACTGAGCGAACCCACACCACTGCGCTACGCCGTACGCGACCTCACCGGACGCTTAGTCTATGAAGGTAACCTCGGCAACCTGCCCGCAGGGCCGTTCGCCCAGCGCATCGAAGTCGGTAACCTGCCCGCCGGCATGTACCAACTCGAACTGCGCTCCGAAAACAGCGTCCAGACGCGCAAATTCATCGTGCAGCGCCCGTAAAGGCTGACGCACTGTTCCAAAACACAAGGCCATCCTGCCCAGACGGCGGGATGGCCTTTTTTCATACCCGCAAAAGCAGGTGAAAAGCATCGGCCAAACGGCACTTTTTTTAGAATTCGGCGATTTTTTACAAGAAAACGGCTACTTCGATGAGATTTCGGCAAGATTATTGGTAAATGGCCTATACCGAAACGGCGGTAAGGGTATCCCCCGATGCGACCGCGTTCCGAAGTTTTTCAATACATACTACACACACGCACACCGAAAAGCAAAACAGGTATGGGAAAGCTGGACTTTTTAAATGAGAATCAATCGAATAGTGCTAATGCACTCGACCGGGCGCAAGAAGCTGCTAAGGCCGCTAACACTAGTTACAGGCATAAGGAACGTTTTGAGGAGGCTGAGGCGGCACTGGTATGGTGGCGCAAGATCATGATCAGCTCGCCAGTGGTGCTGCACAATATCTTGTTCTTCATCTTTCTTGTTGTGGACGCCATTTTGAGTTGGGAGATATTCCGCGTACTCATCGAGGAGTCTGGATTGATATTAGGTGAGGGAAGCTGGTGGAAATTGGCAGCGATTATCTTCTTCTGTCTCTTAGTCAATGGCTGGGCGGTTATGACAGCGCACTTTATCGGAAAGGGATGGGCCAGCGATGTGCAGGCATGGGAGCGGTGGAATTATCTCTTTATTCGCAAAGTGCAGGCACCCACGTCGGTAGTTGACCATCACATGGAAGTGGAGCAAAGACGCGCCCGACTATTTGCGATTTTATCCGGCGTTCTCTTACTTGCAGTTGTGAGTATTACAGCCTATTTGCGCTACGACCTCGTCCAAAAGCAACAGCCAGATACCTCTCCGGGGTTTTTAGGGTTTGTTCTGCTTGCTCTTCCCGTTTTAGTGCTTTTGGGAGAGCTTTTTACCGGAGACTATATATGGTATACTATCCGACTTATATTCATGCAATCATGGCGTAACAAGCATTACAAACTCTTCAAATCCTACAAGGATCGTTGTAGTGTCTTAGATAAAGAAGCCGTGGACTACGCCATTCGCGCGCGCCGCCTAAACGAGCCATTAGAAATGTCGGAAGACTTAGAGCGCTCCATGATGCGCAGCAAATTCCGCAGCGCTCAGGACGACAACTACGTTGACCCCTACTTTGGCAAGATTGGCTTTACCATTCGCACCAACGATCGCAAACCTGCAGCAGATATTTCGGTGTTTGGTATCCTGCCCAACGGAGCTAAAACGGGCGACTTCTGCACCAATAAGAACGGCAAGGTTACGCTCTACTGGAGCGGCGACTGGGATCACTTGGTTTCCATTCGCATTGAGGGCCAGGATTACCTCGGGCCATTCCAGGCGAACTCCGAACACTTCATTGACCTGCCTGATCCGGTCATGGAGCACACCCCTTGTGCCAAAAGAGATAGCCATTTGATGTAAAAAGCACCAAATCTTTTACTTTAGCATTCAAAAAACAGGACAGATGAGACTCTACTTCCCCCTCCTGAGTATCGCGTGCCTTTTGTTGGGCGCCTCGAAAACGCTGTATAGTCAAACGAAAAGAGACGCTCCTCCTATCGCCTTGGCCATTGGTGAAGATATCAGCGGCTCGTTTCAGCAAAACTACAGCCTGACCAAAGAACACATTGGAGAACTGTGCAACATCATTGCCCGAAGCGAACGAGGCGGTGTAGTCAAATTTTACACCATTGGAAATCCCTCCCCTGCCGGCTTTATTACCTGTGAGATACAAGCCCTGCCGTTGGCTTTAGGGGAATACCGACCAGACCCTAACGACAATCTCTCTGTGCGCGCAAGGAAGAAGCAGGAACACGACAGAAAAAAGAAAGCTATCGAAGCCCAGCGCGCCCGCATTCAGGCCGAAAACCAGCAGCGCATAGATGCCTTCCTTAAAGCCTGCGCCAACATGCTCAATCAGCGCGGCGCCCGATACACCGACCTGAATGGATTCTTTGAGAAAACAGCCATTTTTCTCAACGGCGATAATGTTGCTGACCATGTCAAATGGCTTTACTGCAATACCGATGGCGTGCACGACCTGGGCAGCAGCAAACCCAAAGCGGTCCGCTGCGACTTACTGCCCGTGGATGTCAAGACGTACTTCACGGGCTGTAAGCCCGATTTTACCTGCCTGAATGGTAGCGACCGCAAACACCTGTCGGACCCGAGTGGGTTTATCTCTACATTTCGGAAGAGTATCCTGGGACAGTAGGTGCCATTACCGTCGGAAATATCAACTGCCGCCGGTGAGGGTTTTTCCCCTCGTCGGCGGCAGTGCGTTTTTGCCTTTTCCCTACCTTCGCCGCGTTCACTTTTTCACGTTTAATGCCTTTGAATGTACCCATGCAAGGAACAGCCATTACTATCCAGCGCGGCAAACTGCGAGTCCCCGATGACCCCATCATTCCTTACATTGAAGGCGACGGCACCGGGCCGGATATCTGGGCTGCCTCGGTGCGCGTGTTCGATGCTGCTGTAGAAAAAGCCTTTGGCGGCAAAAAAAAGATCATCTGGCGCGAAGTGCTCGCCGGCGAAAAGGCCTTCCGGCAAACGGGCAACTGGCTTCCACCGGAGACTTTAGAGGTCATTAGCCAGTACAAAGTGGCCATTAAAGGCCCGCTCACCACGCCCGTGGGCGGCGGCATTCGCTCGCTGAACGTGGCGTTGCGGCAAGAGCTCGACCTGTACGCCTGTGTGCGTCCGGTGCGCTGGTTTCGGGGGGTGCCCAGCCCGGTGAAGCAGCCGGGTCTGGTGGATATGGTCATCTTCCGCGAAAACACCGAAGACATCTACGCCGGCATCGAGTACCTGCAAGGCACCCCCGAATGCCAGAAGATGCTGGACTTCCTGCAAAACGAAATGAGGGTCAAGAAAATACGCTTCCCTAACACCTCCTCCTTTGGCGTCAAGCCCGTATCGGTCGAGGGCACGGAGCGCTTGGTGCGCGCCGCCATCGAGTATGCTTTTAAGTACAAGCGCAAGTCCGTAACCCTCGTGCACAAGGGCAACATCATGAAATTCACAGAGGGCAAATTCAAGGACTGGGGCTATGCGCTGGCCGAGCGGGAGTACGGCGACCGCGTGTTCACGTGGGCGCAATACGACCGTATCAAAGCAGAAGCGGGCGAAGAAGCGGCCAATCAGGCTCAAAACGAGGCTATCACCGCCGGTAAACTCATTGTCAAAGACGTCATTGCCGACGCTTTTTTGCAGCAAATCCTCCTGCGTCCGGCGGAGTACGACGTCATCGCCACGCTCAACCTCAACGGCGATTACATCTCCGATGCGCTGGCCGCTCAGGTGGGCGGCATTGGCATTGCGCCTGGCGCCAACATCAACTACATCACCGGCCACGCCATCTTTGAGGCTACGCACGGCACGGCGCCCAAGTACGCCGGCAAAGACATGGTCAACCCGTCGTCGGTCATCCTCTCCGGCGTCATGATGCTCGAGTACCTGGGCTGGACAAAAGCCGCCAGACTCATCATCAAAGGTCTGGAGCGCTCCATCCGCAGCAAGCGCGTTACCTACGACTTCGAGCGCCTCATGAAAGGCGCCACGCGGCTGAAGTGCTCAGAATTTGGAAGTGAGATCATTAAGAACATGGGCTGAAAGCAGCGCGTATTTCCGGCTTGAGAAGCCGCGCAAGAGACGTCGTTAACGACCGGGTTGCCCGGCAAAAAGGAGCGCCAGGTGGCGGCAGGGCTGCGTATTTTTATTTGTAAATGCGCATGTCCTGAAAGAAATTGTCAGCCTGAAGCAATTAGAACTGGCCAAAGATCTGGTGGTGGAAATCCTGTCTAAGGGCAACTCTACCAAAGAGCTTAAGATTAAAAAGCAGTTGTGCGAAGAAAGCGGTGTGCGTGAGTACTGGATTATAGACCCTGAACACGAGTATGCCTTTCAGTTCTCCTTAACCGATGATGGTGTGTACAGTGGCCCAGTCACCTGTGTTAAAGAAGCTACCTTGAACAGCGTTGTTTTCTCCGATTTGAAGACTCCGCTGGAGGAGATTTTTGCGAAGGATTGAGTCACGACAAGCGCATGGCGAGGTCGGCGGTTGTTTGGTAGCATCAGCCTCCCACACTTATCCACCAGGCTAAGAGCGCGCCGGTAAAGCCGATGGCGTAGCCATACCACACCTGTCGGGGCGTGTGCACTCCCAGCCGCATGCGTGCCCAACCTACCGCACCGGCCAGCAAGATGCCTTTGGCCAACAAGAGGACGGGGCTGACCTGAAGCCAGACGCTGCCCAACGGCAGAGTTACCGGCCTGTAGGGCCATTCTACTCCAAGCAACAGCAACATGCCCACCCAGCCGCCCATACCTGTTGCGTGAGCGCTCACTTTCGTGAATATATTGACGAAAAACGCACCGAACAACGCTATGGCCGCTCCCAGTACACAGGCCTGATACAGCGGTGGCACCTGCACACCCGATTTCAGGTTTTGGTACAGCCACAAGTAAAACACTCCGGTAATGATGTACGGCCCTATGCGCTCCATCCTGTCGGGCGACTCCAGGCTGCTGATGAACCCCAGCGGCTTCATCAGGGCAATGCCTATGCCCGGAATCAGCACCGTGGTCGAAAGCACGTACAACAGCAGGATGAGTGCCTTTTTGTGCAAGAGGGAATGCACGCCAAATTCGTAGGGCGCAGCCAGTAAGAGCACCAGAAAGGCATACGTGAGGAGCAGAAACGGGTGCCCAACCACCGAGAAAAAACGAGCCAGCGATAGCGACATAAAAGCGTTAGCGTAAAAGTGCGGCGCCGATAGCGCATTCCAGGCAGCGCAGCGCCTGGCAGTAGCGCGTTTTCAGCTGGAGCAGGGCCTGCGCCTGGGCCGCATTGTGCGGCTTAAGTCCCAGTTCTGCCCATTTTTCCAAAACGGCATTGCTCTCGGGAGGCAGCGTATCCAGCAGGCGCAGGGCCTGGTCTTGATGTTCGCTGATGGCCCTCGCTCGGCCAAAGTGGAAAAGAAAAGGCGCCACGGTGTTGATGAGCAGCAAATGTACGAAGCGCTGGCTCAGCGGTTTTGGGCGTGTGGCGGAGGCTTTGCCAAAGCGGTAGTGCGTCCGCCAATAGGGGCTGACCTCCACGTCGAATAGCCGCTCGACGTCGCCTGCTTCGGTGGCTGCCAGCACGGCGGCAAAGGGGCGCGGTGTGCGGTGCAACAGGGCCGCCAGTTGGGCAATGCGCACTGTAGGAAAGCTGGTGGGCCGCAGGCGGAAGAACTTCCACTGGCTGGCCGCTAACGGCCGCAGCTGGTACTTGTGTCGGAGGAACTGATACTCCCGGGCCAGTGCCTGAGCATACTCGTCGGCTGTTGGCACATCTTCCAGCAGGCCTGCCTGCCCGAAGAGCAGCGCCTCCAGCTGAAGGCGGTTGTCGCCATGGCGAGCCAGCAGGCTCAGCGGTGTGCTGCGGGCCAGCGCCTCGAAGGTGTCAGCGTTGATTTTTAGGCCGAAGCTGTGGGCCAATTGCCGATAAAACGCCTCCTCCCATTGGCCGTCGGTTTCGGCTACGCGCCGGGCCACGGCGTCGGTTTTCTCCTGTAATCGCTCTACCAGCAGGCGGTCGAGCCAGTTCACTTTTACGATGGCCGACACCTCGCTCAGGTGCCGGGCGCAGGGCACCCAATCGCGGGCGTGCATCAGGCGGTGATATTGCTCCAGCAGCCCGGCCGGAATGCGCGAGCGCAGCGCCAGGCAGGGCAGGCGCTGACCATCCGGACGCAGGACGGGCTCGTCCTCGTCGAGCACAACGTGAAGCACTACATTGTCGTAGGCCCGGTCGGTGTCGTGCCCGTGGGCCAGCCATTCGGAGGCGCGCAGGTGCATTTCCACGTTGCCGGCCCACAGGGTGTCGCCAATGCGGATGCGGGCGTTGAAAAAATCCGGCCCGGCGTGTGTGTTAGGCTCGCCCGGATGCACCACCTCCAACGGCTGCCCGTCCGTCGTCTGGAGGCCTTGCGCATCGAAGCGCCGCCAACGCCACAGGAAATGGAGAAAATCTTCCCGCATGGGCCGTCTTTGTTGGGTGAAATAAGGGCTTTTTGTTCCCAATGCTACTGAGGCTAAGCAGCCGGCATTTTCCTAAAAACGCAAAAAAGTGAGCGCGGACTTCTCCGAAGACGCGCCGTTTTCGGCGGTGAATTTCGGAAAAATCCGCGCTCGCGGTGCAGACGGGTCAAACTCTTTTTGGCTTACAGCCTATCGAACGGACAACTTGCGCACGCCAACGCCTTCGGCGTTTTCAACGCTCAGGGTGTAGAGACCGCCGGGCAGGCCGACGACCGACAGGGTCAGCACGCTCTGGCCAGCGCCCCAAAGGCGCTCGCGCACTAAGCGGCCCGAAGCATCGAACAGGCGCACGCGCGTGTCGGAGCGAAGCGCCTCGCCGAAGAACAGGCGCACCTCGTCGGTAGCCGGGTTGGGCATCAGCGCAAATTCCAGCACGGGCAGGTGGCGCGTGCTGAGCGGGCGTATCTGAATGGGCAGGCAATCGTAGATGAGGCCGCCCTCGCCGTCCGTAACCGTAAAGCAGAACTGGTCGGGCAGAGCGTTGGCGCCGTAGTGGAAGTAGCGCAGGGCGCCGTTGTTGATCTGCGTTTGGGTGAACTGAGCGCCTATTTGCATTTCGCCCGTCCAGTTCAGTTCTAAGCGCCCATGCTGCGGCTTGCTTATGAGGGTGTACACAATCTGGTCGGTGTTATTGTTGGCATCCTCTGTTTTGAGCAAGTCTTCAGTTACAGGCGCGTTCGTACCGGCATCTAAGACGAGCGGCAGTTTTTTGACCAACACAGGTGGTGTGAGCGAGCTGCCCGAGCACAATTCGAGTTCAAATTCGGACAGGGTACCGCCGGAACTGACGAAATTGTCCCTGACTTCGAGCGTCCAGGTGCCGAGCGCCGACTGGCCGTTGAAGGCGTTGAGCATTCCTTCAGGCCGGTAGATTGTCCCGGTATTACCCGGCGGGCAGGCGAAAGCTGTGGGGCTGGAGTCGTCGAAGCCGAACGTAAACGCGGCACTGATGCCGCCACATTTTTGCCTGAAGAGCAGGACTTTAGTGCCAGCCGGGCTGACGAGCGACATTTCCAGGTCGCGGAAGAACTGGTGATTGCCCCGGATTTTGGCTACATTGACATCGCTGAGGATAGCGTTGGCCGGCACGTTGATTTTCGACTCGATGGTGCTGACGGTAGTCGGGATGTTTTTCGGCAGGTCGAAGGCCTCAAATTTGGCACACACATCTACTAAGGTGGCGAAGGCGAAAGGCCCTACCCATTCGCCGCGGCCGCATTCATTGATGGGGCGCAGGCGCCAGTAGTAAACGGTGCCTTTTTCGAGCAGCAACGGTACCTGGAAGGTGTCCACAGCAATGTCATTGCGGGTAGCCACGATGGTGGAAGGCTCGAAAGACGGGTTGGTGGCCAATTGCACCTCATACGTGTTGGCATTGGGCGAGCCGTTCCAGCGCAGCGATGGCGCGCGGTTTTGGCCATCGGCGCCGTTGGGCGGCAGCTGGAGGGCCAGGCCGGTAAAGTCGTTGAAAAAGACGGCGACCGACTTGTTGAACGTGGCCGTCTGGGCGCCCGACTCCGCCTGGATGGTTACCTCAAAGGTGCCTTCGGGCTGATTGGTCGGGAAGGTGATGGCCATGACGGCATCCTGCCCGGGCATCACCGGGTTGGGTGTGAAAGTAGCCGTGGCGCCGGCGGGCAGGTTAAGTGCGCTCAAGGTGAGTGGTGCATTGAAGCCGGCAATGGCGCGCGTGCTGATGACGCTGCTGTGCGCAGCGGGTAGGCAAACCGTATCGAACACCGTAGGCGCGCAAAGGCTGAAGGCCGGTTGCGTGGGCGCCTCAATGCGCAGGTTGGCATTCGACATGTCGAAGAAAAGGTTGTCCGCTGCTTCGACCATGATGCGTACCTGCGTGCTCGTAATGTTGGGCACGCGAATGCAGTGGCGGCCCTTGTTGGGCACGTCGGTTGCCAGCGTGATGGGGAAGCTCAGGCCACCGTCGGTGCTCATGCGGATGTTGACGCGCTGGCAATTGACGGGCGCGCGGTCGGTGTTGGCCACATCCCACACGATGACCTGGTCTTCGCCCTGCCGCCAGACGACGCCGTTGGCGTTGGGATAGTCCACGCGGAAAGGCCCGGCGGCCTCACTGGCCGAGAAGCGAATTTCGTCCCATGCCTGAGCGCCTCTGCCATCGCGCACGCTGACGCGGAAGGTGAAGGTGCGGCTATAAGTAGGAATGACCTCCGTTACCGAGTTGGCGTTGTTGGCCACCACCTGCAGGCGCGGCAGGAAGCGCGTCGTGCTCAGCGTGGGCGGGAACGAGCGAAACATCGGCGCCGTACCCACCGGGCTGCCCAGCGGCGAGCTGGGGCCGGTGTCGAACTGCTCCCAGTTGTAGCGGAGGGTATCGCCGTCGGGGTCAGAGCCTTGCGCCGTCAGGCGGAAGGGCGTCTGGACGGGGATAACCACGTTGCGCGGGCTGACGACGCTTACCGTGGGCCGCCGGTTGTTGACGTCCAAATCAGCGCCGCAGGTATTGCCTCCTCCTTGCGTTACGAAGTTGCGCGCCTGAATGATGGAGGCTAAATGGAAGTACGAGTCTGCATCGCCCTGGATGTTGCTGGGCCCACATGCACCGGCATACGACATGATGGTGCTGCCGCTGCCCGGCTCAAAGGCCGTGCCCTGCGACAGCTGCCCTTCCGAACCCGGGCAGTTCGACCACGTGTGGCTGACACTCAACTGATGCGCAATTTCGTGCGCCGCTACGCGGTAAAAGTATTCGCTGCTCGTGTTCGGCGCCGAAGACGCGCCGCGGGCTTTGCCCGCCGCATTGCACACCTGACCACCCGCTACGCCTACAGCGCTGCCCGATACATAACGGGCAAAGACATGCCCGATATCGTACGAGTCAATGCCGATGATAGGGTTGATGGCTCCTGGGTTCTGGCCCATCCAGTCGTGCACGGTTTCGCCCGAGTACGGGTCAGTGTTCGGGTCGAGGAAGATGATGGCGTCGTTGTTCGGAATGAGCACCAAGCGAACGCCAAAGTCTGGCTCCTGGATGCTCACGATGTAGTTGAGCGCAATGTTAATGGCGTTCAATACCGAAGCCTTTGTGCCGCCGTGTATTTGGGAATACTCGCCTTTGGCCGCAATGGCTGCGCGGTAAGTCCGGATGGGTGCTGGCTCATTGGAGCGCGCTTGCACGCCGCGCTGGCCACCCTCCAGGATGCGCTCCCATTCTTCGGCGCTGTGTTCGTCGTCTAATACGCCACACGCAATACCACCCTGGAGCATTGGCTCTGCGGGCAGGTCGCGCTGGTGATAAACCACGTAGTAGTCGCGCTGCCCGTCGGCATAGGTACGCACGGACTGGATGCGCCCGGCGTCGTCGCGCACAAAGGCATGGAAACCCAGATAGCCCACGCCCATGCGAACGCGCAAGCCGGGGGCATCTACGGCCTCGCCCGCATAGGTGCGGATCTCCGGGTAGCGCTCCGTCAGCTCCGGCGCCATAATCGGCGACTCCCATACGCGGAAGGTGCGCAGCCCTCCGTCTGCCGTGGGCAGCTGTACCAACATCGGCTGCTGGCGCGCCGCGTCGGTGTATTCCATGGGGGCCTGGCGCAGGGCTGCAGCCAGTGCCGGGTAGTTCAGCTGATAGGTCTGATAGCGCGTCGGCTCTACCGTGCGACGTGCGCTCTCCGGCAACGCCACGGCGCTCTCCGGGATCGCCTTCCAGAAGTTCAGCGCCGTCTGCGCGCTCAGGGTGTTCATCAGCCCGAAAAGACAGGCCAGAAGGGCTATTTTTCGCATAATCACGAGACAGTGTGTTTTTTTGTAAAAAGCGGGTGAAATTTCTGTGTTTACAGGCTACAAAATTCCAGCTTTTGCCCGTGCCAATCGCCCTTTTTTTCGAGGAAATGCCAGAATTAGACAAAGTAGGGTGCTGAAGGAAGTGATGAAAGGTCTTAACTTAAAACGCAAAAAATGGATAGCAGCTATGAAAACCCTCTTCACCGCTTTGATTTGCCTGCTCTTTGCTGTTGTCCTCGAAGGGCAGACCTACTTCGCGCCCATTGGCGCGCGCTGGCAGTACATTCGCTACCAGTTTGGCCCCTGGCCGCCGTATCCGCCGGTAGCCGAAGTGGTTGCCACCGATACCGTAACCATTCAGGGCAAGCCTTGTTTGAAAATTGAGAGCGGCAAGGATTGCGGCTGGCTACCCATTGCCTATTTGCACTACGACAGTGGACGGGTTTCTTACACCCTAAAGCCAAACGAGCCTTTTGCCCCCCTATACGACTTCAACGCCGGCGTAGGAGATACCTTTCGCCTTTGCGCCTTTAACCTCACCCATCAATGCAGCCGTTTTCACATTACGGCAGTAGACTCTATTCTGGTGAGTGGTCAGTACCTGCGCGTCCAGCACGTCGTGGGCGACAGCGGCTACGTGGATTGGGGCGATAGGATCATTCAAGATATCGGCTCCAATGGCTATCTCTTCCCTCAATCTGCCAGCTGCGACCCCGTGCTGGGCGGCCTGCTGTGCTTTCACAATGGTCAGTGGGGCTATCCTACCCCAACAGCCTGTACGGTCGGGGTGCCCTGGTCTTCGGCTCCCTACACTGGCGTGCAGATATGGCCTAACCCAACCGATGGACCTTTTACGCTATCGCTCTTTAGCCCGGAAAATACGCAAGCACTCTTGCGAACCTTCGACCCAACGGGGCGTATGCTTCACCAGCACATCTTTCCGCTGCACGAGGGCGAAAATCACATAGAAATGACGCATTTGCAGGGGCGCCACGGTCTCTTCTGGTTGATGCTGGATGGGCATCTCATGGGCAAGGTGATGGTTCGTTAGTGAAGCAACGTCATACCTGCCGGCTTTGGGCCAGTCGAGCCTCTGCAGCGTTGATGTTTTCAATACCGCTTAGCAGCGCATCCGGGGTGAAGGAGATGCTGTGAATGCCCTCTTCTACCAGAAACTGCGCAAACTCTGGCATGTCGCTGGGCGCCTGTCCGCACAGGCCAATTTTGATGCCCTTTTTGCGCGCGGTTCGGATGGCGATGGAAATCAGCTGCATGACCGCTGGATTTTTCTCGTTGAACAGCTCGCTGACCAGTGCCGAGTCGCGGTCGAGGCCTAAGGTTAGCTGCGTCAGGTCGTTGGAGCCAATCGAGAAGCCGTCGAACAGGTCGGCGAATTGCTCAGCCAGCAACACGTTGGACGGGATCTCCACCATGACGTAAACTTCTAAGCCATTTTTTCCGCGCTCCAGCCCGCATTCGCGCATGGTCTCCAGCACGCGCTGACCTTCCTCAATAGTGCGGCAGAAGGGGATCATGACCTTGACATTGGTGAAGCCCATGACCTCGCGCACCCGTTGGATAGCCTTGCATTCCAGGGCGAAGCCGTCGCGATAGCGCGGCGAGTAGTAGCGCGAAGCACCGCGAAAGCCCAGCATCGGGTTTTCTTCCTCCGGCTCGAACTGGCGCCCGCCGATGAGGTTGGCGTACTCGTTGCTCTTGAAGTCGCTCATGCGCACGATGACATCGTGCGGATGAAAAGCCGCAGCAATGACGGCAATGCCCTGGGCCAAATGGTCAATGAAATACTCCTTTTTGTCGCGGTAGTGTTTGGTCAGTTGCGCTATTTGCCCGCGCACCTCTGGCTCTGCAATCTGCTCGAAGCGCGTCAGTGCCAGCGGATGCACCTGAATGTGGTGGGTAATGAGGAATTCCATACGCAGCAGCCCCACACCGCGCTGGGGCAGGGCAGCGTGTTGGAAGGCCAGCGAAGGGTCGCCCAGGATGAGCATAGGCGCCGTTTGAGGCATGGGCAGGTTGGAGATGTCTTTTTCCTCTACGGTCCATTCGGCTTTGCCGGAATAGACATAGCCCGTTTTGCCCTCGGCGCAGCTGACGGTAATCAGGTCGCCATCGTGGATAACGTCGGTAGCGTTGCCGCAACCCACGATGGCTACCGTGCCTAATTCGCGGGCCACGATGGCAGCGTGGCTGGTTCGCCCACCCTTGTTGGTAACAATGGCGGCGGCGCGTTTCAGGATGGGGTCCCAGTCGGGGTTGGTAATGTCGGTTACCAGTATTTCGCCGTCTTGTAGCAGTTCGCCTTCTTCGGGCGAACGCAACAGGCGCGCCCGGCCGCAGGTGATTTTGTTGCCCAAAGCAATGCCTTCGGCCAGTTTGCGCCCTTTAGTGTGGAGGGTATAAACCGAGAGGGTAGTCTGCTGCGGCTTGTCGGCGTGCACCGTCTCCGGGCGCGCCTGCACGATGTACAGCTGCCCGTCTTCGCCGTCTTTAGCCCACTCAATATCCATAGGGCGGCCATAGTGCTGCTCGATTCGGAGGCACCAGCGGCCCAGTTCCACAGCGTCTGTATCGGAAAGCGAAAACTGCTCGCGCAAATGCGCCGGCGTATGGTGGTTTTCCGTCGTTGCGCCGCCTTCGTGGTGCCGCGCATAGACCATGGTCCATTCCTTGCCACCGACTTTTTTGTGAATGATGGGATGGTAAGCTGTCTCCAAATGCGGCTTGAACAGCCAGAACTCATCCGGCGTGGAGCGGCCCTGCACGATGTTTTCGCCCAAACCGTACACGCTGTTGATGACTACCACGCGGTCGAAGCCGGTATCGGGGTCGAGGGTAAATGCCACGCCTGAGCAGGCCAGGTCGGAGCGCACCATTTTCTGAACGCCTACCGACAGGGCCAGGTCTATATTGCCGAAACCCATATCCTCGCGGTACTTGATGGCCCGGTCGGTGAACAGCGAGGCAAAGCAGTGCTGCACGGCCCACACCAGCGCCTCCTCGCCTCGAATGTTGAGAAAACTATCCAGACGCCCGGCAAAACTGGCCGAAGGCAGGTCTTCCGCCGTAGCACTGCTGCGCACGGCTACCGACACCTCCCCACCCTCGCGTTTGCATAAATCGCGATAGGCCGACGCAATGGCCTCCCGCAATACCGCTGGCATTCGGGCCTCGTAGATTTGCTGACGCGCGGCAGCGCCAATGGCGGCCAGATTGCTCAGCGTCTTGTGGTCCAGCTCCTTCATCAGCGCATCTAACGGCTCGCGCAGCCGGTTTTCTTCCAAAAACAGGCGATACGCCTCAGCCGTAACGGCGAACCCATCCGGCACACGCACCCCGGCGGCGTTTAATTGGTTGTACATTTCGCCCAAAGAGGCATTCTTGCCGCCCACCAGCAGCAAATCCTGATACGTAATAGCGGAAAAAGGGAGGGTTAACGGACGCATACACAGGGCATTTATCGGTTTTAAATGAACAAAAGTGTATGCATCGCCAGAGCGTAGGAATGACTTTTGTCACGGACATCGAAGACAACGTTCCTCTACGAAGCGTTGGGCAAAAATTTCTGTAAAAACGGTCATTGCTGTGGGCTTTCTGGCCCTGATGGTGCTCTCATTGTTCACTGTTTCACCACAGTGCGCGTTTGCTGCATTTGGCCGCTGGTCAGGCGGCAGAAGTACGTGCCTGGCGGCAGTGTGCTGGCGTCCCACACGGTTTGGTATCGGCCTTGTGGCTGCCAATCGCTAACGGGCGTGGCCACTAAGCGTCCGGAGGCATCGAAAATTTGCACCAGTGTGGGTGCACCGGCGCTTTCGTATTCGAGGTTGAGCGTGTGGCGCAGTGGATTGGGCCAGCAGGTGAGCAGCGAGCGGCCAGCCTCCCAGTGGTCTTCGTGCACCGATGAAGTGGGGCAGGCCACACCCGGTCGGAACAGGCCCGACAGGAACGGACGCTGATGAAGCAGGATGCCCGGCACGTCGGCTTCCGGCACGCAAAACCAGTCGCGCAGCAGCGTGGCATACACGGAGCGGAAGTCCACCTCCATGTCTAAGTTGTCGTGCACAGTAGGGTTGGGCGGCAGTTTAGGATTATTGCCCGTAACGCCGCCAGCCACCGGGGCGCCGAAGAGGAAGACAGGAGCGGACTCGCCGTGGTCGGTGCCGTCGCTGAAGTTGCTGACGATGCGACGGCCAAATTCGGAGAAGGTCATACCGGCGACGCGGTCGGCCACGCCGAGGGCCTGCACATCCTGGCAAAAGGCCCACACGGCGTCGCCCAGCTGGCGCAACAGATTGGCGTGAACGCCCTTCGTAGGGTCGCTGGGTTCAGCCTGTTGCGCGTGGGTGTCGAAGCCGCCGATGCTCACCAAATAGAGGCGGCTTTTGAGGCCACCCGCAATGAGGCGAGCGATAATCTTGAGCTTGGCCGCCAGAGGCGTATCGGGGTAGGTCGCTAAGTTGGTGGCTTTTTTCGAGGCATCGAGGATGGCTTGTGCATATACGCGCGACTGCTGGGCGATAAGGCGCACGTAAGCCAGCTGTTCGCCGGCAGGCGTATCGGGCGCGGGCGTCTGCTGCCCGGCAAGAAGCTGATAATAGGCATCGGTGTTCGGAATAACGAAGCCCATACCCGTCTGCGGCCCCATGACCGTCAGCGACATAGAATAGCCAATCTCCACTGCCAACGGGTGCGGCATGGTCGCATTCGGATAACCGATAGGGAAGTTGGGATACTCGTAGGCCAGGTAGCGCCCTGCCCAGCCGCTGCTGATGAACTCGTTAGCATCGGAGCCAGACATCCAGATATCAGTAGCGCGGAAGTGGCTGAGGTTGGGATTCGGATAACCGACGTTCTGCACGATGCGCACCTGCCCTTCTTCGTACAGGTTGCGCATGCCGGCAAAGGCCGGGTGCATGGCCAGCGTGCTCAGGCCTGTCAGCGGCAGCAGGCTGCTCTCAGGCAAAGCAATGTTGGGTCGAGCCTTCTTCAGTCGGTCATATTGGTCGAGCGGAGAGACAGTAGCCAGACCGTCGTTACCACCGTCGAGCTGGATAAGCACTAAGGCGCGGTCATTGTCCGCATCCAGCGGGGCCAACATGCGCGCGAGCGGAGCCGCATGAAGCCGCACGCCAAAACCGTTGAGAAGCGAAGGCAGGGCCACCCCCGCCGCAATGTTTTTGATAAAAGAACGCCGTTTCATAAGAACTGCCCCGTAACAGCCAAACTTGTTTGGCCTGAAAAAAGAAATGTTGTCAATTCAAAGATTTCGTCTCGATACCTAACCGCACCTCTTCGACGCGCTCGATGGTGTAGCCGATGACCACCCAAAGGTACGCCACAAAATCGCCCTGAGCTACCACCTCTGGGTGCGACAGGTAGCGCCGCAACTGCGCCCGACCCTCCTGCACCACCTCCTCCAGGCGGTGCGCCTCGCTCTTCTTGAGGTACTTCAACTCAAACACATACTGCCGCTTCGGCTCCAAAATCGGCGGACGCCGCAGCAGCACAATGTCCGGGTAGCCCTCGCCCAGCGCTGGCTCGCTGCGCACCATGTACACGCCCGTGGGCGACATCAGGGCTATCAACGCCGTCTTCAGGTGCTTCGCGTCCATCCGGCGCGCGTCGCGGTGGTCCAGATGGCTCAAAACCTGCTGAAACGCCTCGCGCAACGGCTCGATGTCATTGTCGCGCGCCAGTGTAAGCATCCGCCCGCCCACACGCAGGTCGGCATCCGCAAACCTGCTGCGGTGCAGACAGAGGTGGTGAAAAAACTTGAAGTACAACACGGCGATAACGTGGTTCGGTATTTGCAAAACCCACTGACCGTACGAAGCCGTCTGCACCGTCAATAGCCCCAGATAAA
>CAZYEV010000028.1:0-12832 GCA_964646615.1 uncultured Saprospiraceae bacterium | reverse complement strand
AAAAAGGCAGCAATCGGTCAAAATCTGCCTGCGATAAGCCCGTCATGGCTAAAAAGCGCCCTTCAATGGAGGCCCATTTCTCGTACTTTCCCATGTTTCTTCGCGCGTATTTTAAAAAAACAAAGGTACATAATGTCTAATATAAAAAGGGCGACCCATCGGCTGTACCGATGAGTCGCCCTTGTGTTTTGACGCAGAGCGCGGTTTAGTTGTTTCCGCCTTCTACTTTGACGGCGCCACCGCGCCTCTTCTGCTGCTCGGCATTATTTTCCTGCACAGCACCGCCGCGCTGCTTCTGCTGCTCGACGTTGCCTTCCTGTACGGCACCACCGCGCTGCTTCTGCGGGTCTTGCGGAGGCGTTTGCGGCATCGGCGTTACAGCCGGCGGCTTCGGGGTCGGGCTCTTGGGCTTCGTCGCACCCGGCTTGGTACCCGGCTTACCCGCCTTGGCCGGCGGCAACGAGGCCACGTACTCATCAAAGCGACGACGCGCTTCCATGTTGATGCGCGCCGTGCACTCTTCCTGCTTCATCGCGCGGTACTCGTCCAGCTTCATCGCAATAGCCTGGG
This sequence comes from uncultured Saprospiraceae bacterium, assembly GCA_964646615.1. GTDB lineage: Bacteria > Bacteroidota > Bacteroidia > Chitinophagales > Saprospiraceae > M3007. Next base: position 12,262 of record CAZYEV010000028.1, on the reverse strand, counting down.
CGATCTCTTGCTGCTGCTGCTCTTTCGTCTTGTAAGCCGTCAGCGTAATGAGGGCGGCAGCGATGACGGTGAAAGCCAAAATCAGTTTCTTATTCATGCGAAAAGGCATTTTTTAAAGGTGAGCAAATGGTGGGTTTACTGGATCGTTTGCTGGGCTTCGTACTCCATTTTCAGGCGGTCAAACTCAGCGGACACGCGCGCCTCAAATTCGGCGTCGCACTTGGCGTTCTCTTCGTTGTCAATGCTTGCCTTTCCGGCTTCTACACCTTTGGCGATTTCAGCCTCTACCTGTTCGGGAGTCAGGAGCTTTTCGCCGCACGAGGCCAGGCCCAGCGTCAGCAGGCCGGCAGTGGCCATGGTCAACAGTGTTTTTTTCATGTCTGAACTACGGTTTGCGAGTTTTTTTAGAAAAATGCAGGGCAAAAGTAGGACGCCTATCGGTCAACCGATGCACGTTTGCTTTTTTTTAAACAAAAAGAAGATTCGTTAACGAAGCAGCGTAACATCGCCTACGGCCACCGGCATCAGGGTGCCGTCGCTGCGACGCCACGAGATGCGGTACAGATAAACATCCGAGGGGGCAGGCTGGCCATTGACGGTGCCGTCCCAGCGCGCTTTAGGGTCAGTGCTGTCGAAGACGAGGCCACCCCAGCGGTTGAAAATTTGCATGCGATCAATGATGGCCGTGCCTTCGAGCACCCGCATTTCAAAAAAGTCGTTGTGGCCGTCGCCGTCGGGTGTAAAAGCGTTGGGAAAACGCGCCAGCGGAAACAGGAGGCGGAAGGTCTTTTCCGCCACGCGCACGCACCCTTGCGGCGACACGGCCCTTAGCGTATAGCGTATAGCCGCCGAGGCGGTATCGTTCGAGGCCGGGCGTACCTCGATGTTGGGCGTATTGAAGGGCAGGGTTTTGGTGTCAATGATGGTTTCCTGCCAGGTGAAGGTGAAGCCGTTGAGGTTTTGGGGTGGTGTTACAGAGGCGAACAGTTGCACGCTCTGGCCCAGGTCGAGCCGGTTGGTATCGGGTACGCTGGCAATGGTCAGAGAGAAGGCTGGAACCGTCGTTACGCGCACCGTGTCGCGCAGGGCGCAGGTGTCGCCGAAGAAGAAAGCCACCACAAAGGCGGCGGTAGCGTCCACCGTGGGGGTGATGATGGCGGTAGTTGCCCCGGTGCTCCACTCGTAGCGGCCGCTGGGGCCTGTGCCCGATGCGGTGAGCACCACGCGGTCGCCGGCGCAGATGCTCGTATCGGTCGAGGCCGTCAGCGTAGCAGAAAAAACCGTTACAATGAGCGACCGCGTGAGCGTGCATAGCCCGTCGCGCAGGGTAACGGTGTACACGGTGTTCTGATTGGGCGACACCGTGGGCGCCGGTGCGTCAGGGAGCAGGTCGGGGTCGGGCGGCGCGGCCGTCCAGGTGTATTGAACGCCGGGCGAAGGTGGCGCCAGGTTGAGGGTCAGCGGCTCGCCTGGGCACAGGCGCGGGTCGGCTGGGAACTGGATATTCAGCCCTTCGCCGTCAATGGTTACGGTTACTGTGTCGCGCAGCTGGCAGCGTCCGCCGTAGGTCAGCGTGATGACGTAAGCGGTCGTGGTATCGGGGCTGACGAGCACCGATTGGGCATTGCTCAGCACGGCGCCATCGGGCAGGCGTATCCATTCAAAACTGCTGCCGGGCGTGTCGGTCAGGGCCAGCAGGCGTGCCGATTGGCCTTTGCACAGGGTAGTATCGTTGCTAACGTCGAGCATGGCACGCCGCACGGCGATGCGCACCGAGTCGCGTCCAATACAGCCGTTGTTGGTGGTTACGTAGTACGTGGCTGTCTGTGTCGGCTGAAAGACCGGCGATGGCTCGGTTACTGTACCGAAACCCGGATGCGTGGAAGTCCAGGTGTACGTGGTGGTTGGGTCGAACAGGCCATTGAGCGCCACCGAGTCGCCCGGGCATACGGTCAGGTTGGCCGGCGGCAACAGCAGTGGCGCCAGCGGGCGAATGAGCACCGTCGCCAAGGCGCTCACCGGGCAGCCCTGAAACGTGCCGCTCACCCCGTAGGTGGTGGAGGCGCTCGGGCGCACCCACACACTGTCGCAAGTCGTGCACGAAAGGCCTGTTGTCGGCGCCCAACGGATGTTGGTTACGCCCGGCGTGTACGACAGCCGCAACAGCACGCTATCGCCCGGACACAGATTGCTCTGCTGCGGCAAAACGCTCAGGTTAGCCGGCGGAACGACATTCACCACCGCTGTGGCCGTATCGGCGCACACACCGGAGCGGGCGATGCGCCGGTAAGTCGTCGTTTCCGTAGGCCGAGCCAGCAGGTTAGGCAGCGTATCTGCCGACAGTAGCGGCGTGGTTGGCGTGCGCGTCCAGTGGAAGGTGATATGCGGAAAGTTCTCTACTTTGAAGGGCGGCGTGCGCAGCCGCACCGTGTCGCCAAAACAGATGGTCGTGTCCTGAGGCAGCAACGCCAGATTGGACGGCAGGCTGTCCACAATAATGTAGTACTTTTTTGTGTGCACGCACGGTGATTGCGCGGCTGTTAGCGTGTACTCTGTAGTGCGCTCGGGCCGGGCAATGGCGCGAAGGCCATTGTTAATGATGGTCAATCCCTCCTTAGGTGCCCAGGTGCAGTTCCAGCCCCACGAAGGTAACAGTACACCAATATTGACCGACTGGCCGCGACAGATGCGCAGGGTGTCTGCCTCAGGAAAGAAGTTGATTTCATAGTTCTCTACAATTGCCCTGACGCTGTCAAACGTAGGCACCGGACAAGACGGAGATGTTACGGTTACATAGTACATCGTGGTCTGATTCGGCGTATCTACCGGATTAGGCTCTGTGCTGCTGAACCCCGGCGGCACCGACGACCAATTGAAAAACGTGTTGGGCGCAGGGTCTCCTCCCAAATGGACAGTATCCCCTAGACAGATGGAGCGCCACCCTGGAGTGTAGTACTGAGGCGCCTGACCATCCAGTACCGTGATATGCACCGAGTCAGTAGCCGAACAGGTGCCGGCAGCATTCGTTACCGTAAGCACAAAAGTGTAAGACCCCGGCGGCAGCCCGGCAATACGGGGCGCAGGGCAATCGTAGCAGTTCAATCCCGGAGCACCTGTCCACTCAAATTTCGGGTTAATGCCAAAATTAGCAATCCGGGGCGCCAGCCTGATCTTGGAATTTTTGCAAACCACTATACTGTCCACCAATTCGAGGTCGCAGATCTCCTGCGCTTGCAACACAGGAAGGCTGAAAATCCAACAGAGGAAGTAAAGCCAATGTTTCATGACGTGGGATAGTAATGAAATAATAATAATCGGTTGAGAGGTAAGTAGGATTAAAAAATGAGAAAAGCCTTGCTCTTCAATAGCGGACAGGTGCCTGATTCTCTGAGGGAATGGGGGCGTCTTCAAAAGAAATCTGTTTGAGCATCAGATAATCCGTCAGGTCGTGCATAGACGGCACCACCGAAATGTAACCGTTTTCTAAGGCCCAGATGTCGGTGTCATCTTTGTGGTCGAGGTTGACGAACTTGCCCGTCAGCCAGTAGTACGGTTGGCCATGGGGGTCTCGGCCTTCCACGAAGTCTTCCACCCAGCGCGCTTCGGCCTGGCGACAGACGCGAATGCCGCGTATCTGGTCGGCTGGCAGGCGCGGAATGTTGACGTTGAGCAACTTACCCGGCGGGAAGCGGTCGCTCAGCGCGTACTCCATGATACGGCGCACCCAGGGTTTCGACGACTCAAAGTCGGCCTCGAAGCTGTGGTCGAGCAGCGAAAAGCCAATGCTCTTGATGCCCTCCAGCGAAGCCTCCATGGCCGCCGAAAGCGTGCCGGAGTATATGATATTGATAGAAGCATTGCTGCCGTGATTGATGCCCGAGACGCACAAGTCAATACGGCGGTTTTTCAGCACCACGTGCCGGGCCAGCTTCACGCAATCCACCGGGGTGCCCGAAGACTCCCAGGCTTCGATGCCCGGAAAGACGCGCACATGGCGCAACCGCAGCGGCTCCCGAATGGTGATGGCGTGCCCCTGGCCGCTCTGTGGAGCGTCGGGCGCCACCACCACCACCTCGCCTAATTGGGCGGCCACTTCCACTAAGGCCCGAATGCCGGGCGCTACAATACCGTCGTCGTTCGTTACCAAAATAAGCGGCTTACTCATGTCGCAAAGGTAGTGGGCGCAACCCTTAGCCCGCACGCCGCCCGGCGGGCATTTTATTTTCAACCCCGTGTGTTTGAATAATTTGTCCTAATCTTGTGCGGCCTTTTTTGTTTTTTTGTCGTTTAAAAGTCAGTTCCAGACCGACACGCTAAATAACCCATTTTATGAAACAGACTACTATCTTTCTGCTTGCGCTAAACAGTCTGAGTTTCTTTTTGCTTAATGCCCAGCCGATTTACATCCAGTTCGACCCCGCGTGCATGAACCTGCTGGAGTACCGCTATGTGTACACCGGCGCCGTCGCCAACGCTTACTTAGTGCAGCCCACCGCCAGCGAACAAATCCAGCTGCAGGCCGGAAGCCAGGGCATCACCTCGCCCACTATGCCGCCCAATATGGTCAGCTGCAAGAATTTCAAATTCGACGACCAGTTTTTCAACGATGTCAACAACCTGTCGCGCCAGGTCTATGTGGTGCATTCGCAGGCCAAAGGTTATCTGCTAATTCCCATCATCTCGGCCGCCCAAATCCTGCGCAGCGGACAGTATTACTTAGTGCGCACGCGCAATTACTCCTTCGCCGTGGACACCACCAACTTAGTCTATGAAAACAACATTGCCACCGGCTCTTCCGATTGGTACATCTATTTCAATGGTCTGAAGTTCAGAGGCTGCTTCTTTGAATACTCCTTCAAACGCGAACCCACACGCGCCAACCAGGAACGCTCTGAATTCGACTTCATCCCTGGCATCGGCCTCACCTACGAACGCACCGGCATGACCGCCGCCGAAGCCGAAAATAACCACTACCGCCTGGTCAAGGTCAACAATCTGCCCTTAGAAGATTATATCAACCAGCGCTGCGGCGGACGCACTGCGCCCACACCACCTCCAGTGTCGTCCTACACGCCGCAAGTCGAATACGGCACCATCCGTGAAACCGACAAAGAAACCTATTCTTTGCCCGGCCAGCAGCCCACCGCCCCCGGTACGACGGGTACCGCCCTACCGCCCTTAGCCGACTGCCCTGAACCGCCCGGCGAAGGCTACCACATCGTGCAGCCCGGCGAAACGCTTAACGCCATCTCACGCGCCTACAACATCCCGGTGCGCTCACTCATCAGCTGGAACCAGATTAAAAACCCCAACCTCGTGCTCGTCTGCCAGAAAATCTGGCTGCGCAAACCACCCGCCGGCACACAACCCTCCACCCCCAGACAGCCTGCCCCACCCGTGGCCTCCGTAGCACCTGGCACAACGGGCCTGCCCGTCGCCCAGCGCCAGGACGTCTATTGGGGCCAAACCCAGCCCGACCTGACCCAGCGGGGCAAAGGCGCCCAAACATCGTCCCCCAACGTCTATGACGTCAACCAGCCTCAAACACCGCCTACCTACACCCCACAGCCCAAAACCATCGTGCACACCGTGCAGAGCGGCGAAACGCTCTTCGGCATCGCCACGCGCTACGGCATCACCGAAGCCGAAGCGCGCCGACTCAATAATTACCCGCCCACCGGCCCCGTCAACCTGCAGCCCGGCATGCAAATCCTCGTCTCCGACTGCTGCCCACCCGGCACTGCCGACCAGCGCAGCGCCACCGCGCCCCCCGCTGCTACACCCACACAGCCCAGTGGCGCAGCGCCCATAGCCACCACGCCACCCGGCCCAGGGCTGCCCAGCGTGTTCAACACCCAACCCGCCGCACCAGCAGCATATAGCCAACCCACCGAAACACAACCCTCCGTTACGCCCACCCGAACCACACCCACCTACTTCCAGGAGTACATCGTCCGCGACGGCGATACCATGCAGTCCATCGCCATCCGCTTCAAAGTCAACGCCCAGGAACTGGCCATCCTCAACAACAAAGACGTCAACGAAACCCTCATCGCCGGCCAGCGCCTGCTCATCCCCCGAAACTAAACCCATCACCACTATCCCATGCGCTTCGCCACCCTCCTGCCAGCACTCCTCCTCACGCTTTGGGCCACCACCACCCTCGTGGCCCAAAGCACCTCCTCCATGGAAATCGGAGACCCCACCCAAAACGCCGGCAAAGTGAAATGGATACCCATGCAAATCGAAACCGGCGACATACCCTTCGGCATCCCCGTCGAACGCACCATCGAAGCCAAAAACATCAGCAACGAAGACCTCATCCTCCTCGAAGTAACCAGCGGATGCCACTGCGCCGTAACCGACTGGACGCGAGAGCCCATCCCTCCCGGCCAATCCGGCTTCATCCACGTCGTCTATGACGCCCAACGGGAAGGCGAATTTTACAAAGTCATCTCCATCCGCACCAACTTCGACCCCGAAACCCAATTGGGTCTGGGCATGGTCGGGCGCGTGCTGCCGAAGTCGGGTAGAAAGCAGTAGTATCATCGCTTGCATACCCAAGACAGGAGCCCCGCAAGAGCTGCGCTGTCGTGCAAGCGCCGTCGTACTTTTGCGCGGACGAACTTTTTTTCCGACAAAAAAGACATGAAAAAACTGCAGAACTACGTGCTGGGCCAGTGGGTCAGTGGCGAAGGTGAGGGTGTGCCGCAATACAATGCCTACACGGGCGAGGTCATTTCCACGGCTTCCGATGCCGGGCTGGACTATGGCGCTATTTTGGAATACGGGCGCCAGAAGGGCAATCCGGTGTTGCGGCGCATGACTTTTCCCGAGCGCGGGCGCATGCTCAAGGCGTTAGCGCTCTACTTGCTGGAGCGCAAAGAGCAGTACTATGCCATCAGCCACCTCACCGGCGCCACGCGCGCCGACTCGTGGGTGGACATCGAGGGCGGCATCGGCAACCTGTTTGCCTACAGCAGCCTGCGGCGCCGCTTCCCCGACGAGCCGTACTACGTGGAGGGCGAGACGGTGCGCCTTTCCAAACAGAACACCTTTGTGGGCCACCACATCCTGACGCCCAAGCGCGGTGTGGCCGTGCACATCAACGCCTTCAACTTCCCGGTGTGGGGCATGCTGGAGAAGATTGCCGTCAACCTGCTGGCGGGCGTGCCGGCGGTGGTCAAGGCCAGCGAGCAGACGTCCTTCCTGACCGAAGCAGTCGTGCGCGACATCATTGCTTCCGGCATATTGCCCGAAGGGGCGCTCCAGTTGCTGGTCGGTCAGGGGCGCGGCCTTCTCGACCACGTGCAGAGCCAGGATGTGGTTACGTTCACCGGCAGCGCCGAGACGGGCCGCAAGTTGCGCGCGCATCCGGCCATTATTGCCCACAGCGTGCCTTTCACGATGGAGGCCGACTCGCTCAACGCCGCTGTGCTGGGCGAAGACGCCGTGCCCGGCACGCCAGAGTTCGACCTGTTCATCAAAGAGGTGCGCCGCGAGATGACCACCAAAGCCGGACAGAAGTGCACGGCGGTGCGCCGCATCCTCGTGCCCGAAAGCCTGATAGACGCCGTTCAGGAAGCGCTGGGCAAAAGCCTGTCGCAAACCACCATAGGCGACCCCTCGGTACAGGGCGTCCGCATGGGCGCGCTCATCAACCGCCACCAGCTGGCCCGGGTGCGCGAAAAGCTGCAGCAACTCACACAAGTTACGCCCGTTGTGTGGGGCAACCCGGATGCCTTCGACGTCGTGGGCGCCGAGCGCGAACGCGGAGCCTTCCTGCCGCCCCTGCTGCTGCGCAACGACGCGCCACTGCGCCATACCATCACGCACGAGATGGAGTGCTTCGGCCCGGTCAGCACGCTCATGCCTTACAAGACCATCGAAGAGGCCATCGAAATTGTCCGCATGGGCAAAGGCTCATTGGTAACTACCATCTGCACCTACGACCGCCGCATTCAGCGCGAGTACGTTCTGGAAGCCGCCGCCTACCACGGGCGCATCCTTATGCTCAACCGCGACTCGGCCCCCGAAAGCACCGGGCACGGCTCGCCCATGCCCCTGCTCGTCCACGGCGGCCCGGGCCACGCCGGCGGCGGTGAAGAAATGGGCGGCATTCGCGGCGTCCTCCACTACATGCAACGCACGGCCATTCAGGGCCACCCTTCCGATATCACCAACGTTACGAACCAATACCAGCCGGGCGCCCAACAGACGGAAACGCCCGTGCACCCCTTCCGTAAGTACTTTGAAGACCTCTTCGTAGGCGAAACACTCACCACCGCCAAACACACCGTCAGCGAGGCCGACATCCACAATTTCGCCAACGTCAGCGGCGACCACTTCTACGCCCACATGGACGCTACGTCGCTGGAAGGCACGCCCTTCAGCGGGCGCGTAGCCCACGGCTATTTCGTGCTCTCCAAAGCCGCTGGCCTGTTCGTGGATGCGCGCAAAGGCCCCGTACTGCTCAACTACGGCATAGACGAGTGTCGCTTCACCAAACCCGTCTATCCGGGCATGACCATCGGCGTGCGCCTGACCGTGAAGGAAAAAATTGCCCAGGAACACGACCCTTCGCGCGAAGGCGTGGCGGCCATCCCGCGCGGCATCGTCAAGTGGCTGGTAGATGTCTATGACGAAACAGGCGAAACCGTAGCCATCGCCACTATTCTGACCATGGTGCGCCGCCGCACGGAGGCATCCGTGCCGGTCTAGCTGGTTTTGGGAATGATTTCCGTCTTTTCGCCGAAGTAATGCGCAAAACGGGCGATGTCTTCGGCCAGTTCCTTGTTGTTCGTAGCGCGCAGGTACGTCTGGCCCAGCGAGCGAAGCACCTGATAGACAAAGCGGTCCATTTCCTGCACCTGCATCTCGTTGGTCCACAAGTCTATGCGCAGCGTGTCGCGGCTGTTTTTATCGAAGAGGGCCAGCGACATGGCCTTGCATTCGTCCATCTGGCCAGGAGCGTGCATGTCGGTAGCGGCCCATTCTATTTTGACAGGAATGCGCTCCTGGTCCAGCCCGACGCGCAGGGTGATATCGCTGACTTTGACAATTTCTTTGTTGTCCATGCTGTGGTTGGCGTTGTTTTTCAGGCAAAAGTACGGCCTGAGCGTCCAAACGAAAGGGCGGCGTTTCGCTGTTGCTCGCGAGACGCCGCCCTTGTGCGTATTTGTTCAGAAGGTGTTTAGCTGAGATGCGCGTTGATTTTCGCCACAAAATCAGGCTTGAGGCGCGCACCGACGAGGCGGTCTACCAATTGGCCATTTTTAAAAAACAGGAAAGTCGGAATGCCGCGGACGTTGTATTCGGTAGGAACTTTAGGATTTTCATCCACATTCAATTTGCCAATGACGGCACGGCCGTCGAATTCACGAGCCAGGTCTTCCACGATGGGGTTCATCGCTATGCAAGGCCCGCACCATTCGGCCCACAGGTCCACGATGGTCAGTTTGTCGCTGCCGAGCACTTCGCTTTCAAAGTTATCGTCGGTGAATTTTTGTACCATAATGCGTAAGGTCTGTAATTAGGTGAAAAGTTGGTCGGCATAACACAAGCCTTTCCAAAAAGGTTCGCAAAGGTATTGGTGCATGGGTGAAAGTTTCTCTACCGCGGTGTTCCGCCGGGAGGGTCTCCGGGTGTGGCGCCGTCAGGTGAGGCTTCTGCGCGGTCGCTGTCGAGAAATCGCCAGGCCACCCCGAGGCGTATGGCGCCGAAGGGCTGCGCGTAGTAGGCCGTCTGGAAGAAGAGGCGGTCGTCGGCCCACAGCGTGGTCAGGTTTTCGTAGCGAAAGAAGAAGCGAAAAGCCTGCACCTTAAAGGCAGCAAAGACGTCTATCCACGGATAAGATTGAGCGACGAAGCCGTCTTGCAGGTGAAATTGAGCCGTTAAGGGCTGATAGGCGTCGGCCTGGAAGGCGCTGCTGATGCGAAAATCGAAGCCGGCTTCCAACAGCAGGCGTTTTCGGAACAGGTAGCCGGAGTGGTAGAGGGCGCCTTTGGCAAACCATTCGGGCAAGCGCACCACGTCGCTGCGGTTGAAGCGCTGGGCAGCCAGCGTCAGGTCGAGGCGCAGGCGTTTCCAGCGCAAATTTTCGCGCACGAGCAGCTGGGCCACCTGGAGCGGTGTGCTCGTCTGGGCGGGCAAGCCGCGCTGGTCGAAGTAGAGGTAGTTGTTTATTTGATGCGTTTGGGCTGTAACCGAAAGGCCCACAACAGGCAGCAGATAGGTGGCCGAAAGCATGTTTTCTACCGGTTTTTCAAACGCATTTTGCCAGAAAGGCCTCTGGCTGACGCCCAAACGATGCGCCAGCAGTGCTGGCGGGTAGCGCTGGCTGATGAGCGCGGCCTGCAGTTCGCCGGCTGCGCCGAGGTTCAGCTTCAGCTGACCGTGCAACTGGTATTCGCCGAAGTTGGCCAGCAATCCGGCGCTGCCGTTGGCCCAGAGGCCAAAGCGCGCCGAAGGCGCTATGAGCAGCCGCCCGGTCAGGAAGAGATTTTGAAGTGCCGTGTCGGCAAACGGCTCCTGGCGCCATTGGAAAAGGGTGTGCTGTACGCCCACGGCCAGCATATCGGAAGGCGCCTCCGGGTTTTTGCGCCTGAACGTAGCCAGTTCAAGGCTGTTGTCTAAGCGTCGGAGTTCGGCGTAATGCCGAATGCCGCGCTGGTCCACCAAAAAGGTGTCGAAGAAGGCAGCGTCGTTGCGCAGTGGCTGCCCGGGTCGGCTGCCCGGGTCGGAGAATTTGAAGCGCGCGGTACTCCAATCGGTTCGGTGCGTCAGGCGCAGGGCGCGCTTTCGGGCGGCGGAGTCGCCTAGGGGCGTCCAATGATTAATCCAGGTCAGGTCGGTATAGGCGTGTCGGGTCAACGCTTGCAGGTCGGGCAAGCGGATGCTGGCCGTGATAGGGCCACCAAACAGGCCGCCAGTGATTTCGTCGGGATTAGCCAATCCACCGTTTTCCTGCTGCCGGCTGACGTTGCGCGCGGCGATGAGGAAGCTATCGAAGCGACGACTGACCGGATACCACAGGCCAAAGGTCAGGGCCATGTGCCGGGCCGCCTGATACTGGTACTGGCCGATGTTGACTAGGTTCTGATGCAGCAGGGAAAAATTGACGCCGCGGGCAAAGGTGCGCGAAAATTTGGCCCGTACCATCAGGTCGCTCTGGCGCTGCCCTTGCGACACAAACAGGTCGGTCAGCGCACGGCTGTTGGGGTAAAATGCCAGGTCATCGGCGCGCAAGTAGTACAGGTCGAACACCCGATATCCCGTATGAACACCGCGGCGCACATCCGTCTGAAAAAACAGTGGGCGTGCGGAAGCGCCGATATTGCCCAGGGTACCCCAGTCAATGATCGGCCGCCGCGCCGGGTCGTACATGCGAAAGGCTGCATCAGGCAGCGTGTCGCCGTCGGGATAGATGCGCTCGGGCGCCCGGGCAAAGAGGTAATAGACGGCCGCAGAGTCCTCCAGCAGATTAGCGCCCTCGGATACGCTTCCGCTCGCCTGCGCCCAAAGGGCGGGAAGACCGGAAAACAGCAGCCATACCAGCACCGCACCTCGCCACAGATAGCGGACGCCTGGCCAGAAAAGAGGCTTCTCCCTGGGCTCGTTATCGGTCTGTCTGAATTCACTCATGCTCTAATGACGCACTTATGGCGGCAAAGGTGAGCACTGCACCGACATTGGCCTCGCTCGCAGGTCGAGAATTTGGGGAATAAAACGCGAAAAGCCCAAAAAGTAGCTGACCTGGTTATCCCTCTTCCTGCAGACGCTTCCGCAGTGCAGCCACGTAGGCTACCTCGACGTCTGTCATCCGGGCAATTTCCTCATCGCTCATTGCCGTATTGCGTAGGAGCTTCCTGAGAAGACGTTCCATGCCAATCTGAATGCCCTCCTCACGGCCTTCGCGGCGTCCTTCTTCACGTCCTTCGCGGCGTCCTTCGCGGCGTCCTTTTTCTATGATTTTATCGTAGGTAGAGCGTACCCTGGCACGCGGCTCCTCCGGCAGCGTTTCTATGAGATTTTCCATTTTCTTGGTCCCCATATTCAAGCGCTTTTGAACGTAACTGACAATCATTCCCAGCAGCATTTCTCTGGCGTCTCCACGCCGTATTCTTCCTGACTGCATACCATCTTCTGCACAACTTAGCCTCACTCCACGTCCGTCGTACGCGTCATTGCCCCATAGCTAAGTGCCGTATATCGCAGCGTGTGACGGATTGGCATTTCCGTTGCAATCCGCAAGGGCGCCCCG
>CAZYEV010000027.1:0-171183 GCA_964646615.1 uncultured Saprospiraceae bacterium | reverse complement strand
CTTTACGAGGGAGATATCCTGCAGGTTGTTGAGTCCGGAGAAGACGTTGACTTTGGCGAACTGGCTGACGCCGGTGAGGAAGACGAAGCGGACATAGGGGTCGAGGCCCTTGAGGGTGCCGTAGAGTCCTCGAAGGATGTCTCGGTTTTCGTGGAATTTTTCGGGTTCAGCGAGTACGTCCATCATGGCTTTGTCGTACTCGTCAATGAGAACAACCACTGGGCCGTATTTTTGGTAAAGCGCCAGGACGAGGTTGTAGAAGCAGTTTTCCAGTATGGCCGACTCGGCCTCGACACCGTACTGTGCGGCAATGGCTCTGAGCGCTTCAATCAAGGAAGCCTCGAAGACTTTTCCACCTTCCCGATACTTTACCGTTGAGTAATCCAGATGCACCACCGGGTATTTGCGCCATTCCTTTTCTCTGTCGTAGAGGTACAGGCCCTCGAACAGTTCGCGTTTGCCCTCGAAATAGGCCTTCAGGGTAGAGAGCAGCAGGGATTTGCCGAAGCGGCGCGGGCGCGAGAGGAAGTAGTAGGCCCCTTCGGACACCAGGGCGTGGACGTGGTGGGTTTTGTCCACGTAAACCAGCCCTTGTTGGCGCAACTTTTCGAAGGTCTGCGTACTGATGGGAAGGCCCTGCATCGGTGTTTTTTTTTTGGACAAAAGTAATGTAGAATGGAGCGCTTGCGGTAATGCTGCCAAAGTGTGTTCTGGCTATGGCATCAGCCCGCCTCCGAGTTTTTGTTACCCTTCGAAGGGCGCCAGGTTTACTTGCACACCTGTAGCCTTTCTGGAGCCTGGAAAAGACGATGAGAACGTAGCCTCCGGCCTTTTCAAGGCCTCAACTTTTCTATTTTCAAGAATAGGGCCTGAAAAAACACGGAAAAAGTCGAAACTTGCACACTTATTTTGCTCATGTTTTAAAAACTACCGTTGTCTATGCTCGACAAAAAAATCCTCCTGACCGAGTCGGACATTCCGACGCACTGGTACAACATCGTGGCCGACATGCCGAACAAGCCTCTGCCGCCACTGCATCCGGCAACGCGGCAGCCGGTAGGGCCGCAAGACCTGGCGCCGCTGTTCCCGATGGAGCTCATCAAGCAGGAAGTGGCCACCGAGCGCTACATCGAGATTCCTGACCAGGTGCGCGACATTTACCGCATCTGGCGCCCGACGCCGCTTATTCGGGCAACGCGCTTAGAAAAGGCGCTCAAGACGCCAGCGCGCATCTACTACAAATACGAAGGCGCTAGCCCGGTAGGCTCGCACAAGCCCAACACGGCAGTGGCACAGGCGTACTACAACAAGCAAGAAAAGGTCAAACGCCTGACGACAGAAACCGGTGCCGGTCAGTGGGGCTCTGCGCTGGCCTTTGCCTGTGCGCAATTTGGCCTCAAGTGCGAGGTGTACATGGTGGCCATCAGCTTTAAGCAGAAGCCGTATCGCAAGATTTTGATGAAAACCTTTGGCGCCAAGGTGTATTCTTCGCCCAGCAAACGCACCCAGGCCGGGCGCAATATCCTGGCCGTTGACCCCAAATCCACAGGCAGCCTGGGTATCGCTATATCGGAAGCCATTGAAGTGGCCGCTCAGGACGAAAAGACGAAGTACTCACTTGGCTCGGTGCTCAACCACGTGCTGATGCACCAGACCATCATCGGTCAGGAAGCGCTCAAGCAGCTGGAAATGGCGGGCGATTTCCCTGACATCGTCATTGCGCCCTTAGGCGGCGGTTCCAACTTTGCCGGCACGGCATTTCCATTCCTCCGCTATCACCTCGAAGGTAGCCGAAAGGTGCGCTGCATCGCTGTGGAACCAGCCTCATGCCCCAAGCTGACGCGCGGTGTGTTCAAATACGACTTCGGCGACACGGCGGGCTACACCCCTCTGCTGCCCATGTACACGCTGGGGCACAACTTCAAGCCCGCTGCCATTCACGCCGGCGGCCTGCGCTATCATGGGGCCAGCGTCATCTGCAGCCAGCTGCTCAAAGACGGGCTCATCGAGGCCATCGCTTTGCAACAATTGGAATGCTTCGAGGCCGGCGTCCTCTTTGCTCGCACGGAAGGCATCATCCCGGCACCCGAGGCCACGCATGCCATTGCTCAGGTCATTCGCGAAGCCAAACGCGCCAAAGAGGAAGGTGCGAAAAAAACTATCCTCTTTAACCTGTGCGGACACGGCTTCTTAGACATGCAGGCCTACGGCGACTATTTTGCCAAAAAACTGACCAATCACGAACTGACGGAAGAAGAAGTGCACGCCTCGCTGCCTGAAATCGAAGCCTTGCAGCCGGCATAAGTGTGGACATCTGCAACGAGGTGTCGTTTTCGACGAACGAGAAGGCGACACCTCACCGCTAAAAGCAAAAACCCCGTCCAGGAGCCGCTTCGCTGGACGGGGTTTCTGTTTTTGGAAAAGTTATTGGAGTTTTAGCGCGCGTCGGCAGTCAGGGTATTGTCGGCGGCATTGAGGCCGTTGTAAGCCCAGCGCACTTGCTCCACCATATTGCCCTCGATGAGGGAGACCGTCTGGCGGCCAGCGGGCGTGAGACCCACGATGATATTACCGTCGTTGGCGCCTTTCTGGTACGGCTTGGCCCAGTTGACTAAGTAGGATTGTACGTCAGCCGTGAGGTTTTCCAGAATAGTGGCTTCGGTGATGGACTGAGCATTCACACCAGCCACAAAATGCGTTGCGAGGTGATTGCCAGCCTTATCGAATACGCTGATGTGGTAGCTCTTCAGGTTGTGGGTATACTGGCGGCCCGTGTTGTAGAGCACTGCGTAGAACTGCGGAGTCTCAAAAGCGGCCACCGGCTCCGGATGCACCGGCATGCGGTTGATGCTGGCAATTTCTTCGAGCATGGGCAGGAAGTGGTAGTATTCCCAGCCTAAGCGGTTGGTCTTGGAGCGGGTAGCGCTGTTGCCCAATTCGGCTTGCAGTTGCTCAGCTTCGAAGGCGTAAGGCAGCGAAGCCTTTGGAAACTGCGCCAGGAAGTCCTGGAACGTCGGCTCATCGCCGTTGGTAGCGAGGCTGCTGGAGTTTGCGTTAGCCGTGTGGATAAGCAGCAGGAAGAAGACCGGGATTAAGAAGATTGATTTCATAACACAAAATCGGTTGTTGGATTAGATGGTTTGAAGTTGAGGCGGCTCATTCTTGTTAACGGTTTGGCAGACCGAGAATTTTGCCGCATTTGATTAAAAAAGCCCGTAAGCAAATTCGCGCTTACGGGCTTCTAATTTCCAAACGATGTGCCAAAGGGCAGGCGGCTATGCCTTTTTAACAGTCGGAGCCTTTTTAGCGGGCTTTTTTACCGCATCGGCGTTAGGTTTTTCCTCTGGAATGGCGGGTAGGCGACCTTCTACGGCGCCGCTTACGTACGTGCCCCAAGTGAGGTTGTTGGCTCCTTCGCGATGCGCTTGCGCGCGCTCGATAGCAAGCGTGGCGGCTGTTTCAACGACCCACTCGAAGTTCTCTTCACCGACGGAGTCCACGGCAGCATCGGGGGCCGGATTGCAGAAGTCAATGGCGTACGGAACGCCGTCGCGCACGGCGAATTCCACGGTGTTAAAGTCGTAGCCCAGCGCTTCGTTGAGGCGCAGTACGTAGTCGTGCATCTGATCGCGCAGCGACTGCGGCACCTTGTGGTCGGCCACGTAACGCAGGTGATGCGGATTGCGCGGCTCGTAGTCCATGATGCGCACATACTTGCGGCCTAAGCAATAGCAGCGGAAGTAGCTGTCAAATTCGATGGCCTCTTGCAGCAGCATGACCAGTGTGCCGGTTTCGTTGTAGGCTTTGAAAAACTCGTCGAAGTTGTGAATTTTATACACGTTTTTCCAGCCGCCGCCAGAGTGGGGTTTCATGAAGAGCGGAAAGCCGCCGAGGTATTCTATAATCTTATCCCACTCCAAAGGGAACTTCAGGTTGCGGAAGCTGCGCGCACTGGTATCGGGCGGCATGTCTTTGGAAGGCAGCAGAACGGTGCGCGGCACTGGCACGCCTATTTTGGTGGCTAAGCAATTGTTGAAAAACTTCTCGTCGGCGCTCCACCAGAAAGGGTTGTTCAGCACCGCCGTGCCGTTGAGAGCGGCGTTTTTCAAGTAGGCCCGATAAAAGGGCACGTCCTGGCTGATGCGGTCAATCAGAACGGCATAGGGCGTGGGATTGCCCTGGATGAGCTCGTCTACAAAGGCGGGTTCGGCATGGATGCCTCTGACGTTCTTGCTGTTGACGCGCGCCACAAAAGCCTCTGGAAAGGAGGTTTCTTTTCCGTGTAAGATTCCGATTTTTTTCATGTTTTTCGCTTTAAAATTGCCGTATAAGAGGTGGGTGAACAAGGTTTTTAAAAATCAACGACGGTACCTACATGTACGCGCTCGGCGGGCGGCGGCACTTTTACCTTTTTGGTAATGGTCTTCAGCTTGACTTCCTCGCCTTCGTATTTGGCCCACAGGGATATCTGGTAGTCGCCTGCCTTTTTGTAGGTGTAACGCAATTTACCGTCCTGAAAAGCACGGCGGGGGCTGCCGTCGCCAAAGTCGAGCTCAAATACGGCGCCCTGCGAGTAGTTGGTCAGTTGAAAAGTGAAAGGCTGCCCAACTTCCGGGTATTCCTCATCGCGGTTGACCAGATCGCCCGTGATGCGCTGAATCGGCGCCGAAAGTGGCGCTGGTGCTTCAGTTTTTTGTGCTGCTGATTGTACCATCGTCCGCTCGTCAGAGCGGCTGCCGGGAGTACGCTGCGCCAGTTGGAGGGCTACCAGTCCAGCAATACCAATCACTACGAGCGCCAGAAGCAAGAACATCTCCCGCTTGGAGCTAAAAGGGTTATTCCATTTTCCCATACGCCGTTCGAGTAAATTGAGTGGTGGATTGCGCAAATGTACGGCAAGGGCATGGGTTGCAGACGGGTGTCGAAAACTCGGGCTCAAGTTGAGCCTGCTTTCGCAGATACAGAAAGGGTATTACTCAAATAAAATCAGCCGTTCGACCGAAGCGGCTGAACGGCTGATTTCTTTTAACCCGGACTACTTCCTCTTTTCCTTCAAAAACACCATCCATTTGCCTGGCGCAAGGCCTGGGCGATGAGGCGGCGCTTCTGCTTGACGTTGACGGGCGGGTATTTCGTGAAGCGCTTTAGGCCCATAAGGAAGGTTTTGAGCAGGTCGCCTTCAGCAAAGGAAGCCAGCGCGTCGGTAGCATTTTTAGTCATGCGTGCCGTGACGTCGTGCAAGAAGACCTGGAGCATGGCGTCGTACACCTCTTGCGGTTGTGGTTTATCGGTGCGTTCAGAGAGTTTCTGTACGCGCAAGAGCATGGACTCGGCCAGGAAGAGGTCTATGAGCATGTCGGCGCAATTCATCAGGATTTCCTGCTCTTCTTTCAGGTTCAGTTTGCCGTCCATTTGCATTTTGGCGGCGGCGCCGGCAGTCATGAGAATGATTTTTTTGAAGTCGGCCACGGCGCGGTGCTCTTCGGCATAAGGGCCTTCCAATTTTTCAAACGAAGGCATGGCGGCCAATTCTTTTTGCACGGCCCAGGCAGGTCCAACGAGGTCGAAGTGGCCTTTCATGGCGCGCTTGAACAGTTGGTCCACCAGGAGCATGCGGTTGATTTCGTTGGTACCCTCGTAGATGCGGTTGATGCGGCTATCCCGATAAGCTCGTGCTGCCGGGTACTCTTCGCTGAAGCCGATGCCTCCGTGAATCTGCACGTTTTCGTCCACGCAATAGTCCGACGCCTCCGAGCCGTACACCTTCAAGATAGAGCACTCGATAGCGTACTCTTCCGCCGCTTCCAGCATAGCCTGGCCGTAAGATTTACCTTCGGCTTCGGCGGCCTCTTTGCGGTCTTGCATCAGTTGCGAGGTGCGGTAGGCAGCGCTTTCACCGGCAAAGGTGCGGATGGCCATTTCGGCCAATTTGTACTGGATGGCGCCGAAGTTGCCGATGGGCTGGCCGAATTGGTGGCGCTCGTTGGCATAACGCGTAGCCATTTCAATGACCTTCTTACACCCGCCTATGCACATGATACCCAGCTTGTAGCGCCCGATGTTGAGCGCGTTGAAGGCGATAAGGTGGCCCTTGCCGATTTCGCCCAGCACGTTTTCTACCGGCACCTGTACGTTCTCGAAGAAGACCTGGCGCGTCGAGGAGCCTTTAATGCCCATTTTGTCTTCTTCGGCGCCCAAGGTCAGACCAGGTGTGTTGCGCTCGACGATGAAGCCCGTGAACTTCTCACCGCCAATTTTGGCAAAGACGATGAAGATATCAGCAAAGCCAGCGTTCGATATCCACATCTTTTGCCCATTCAGGATGTAATGCTTGCCGTCGGCGCTCAGGTCGGCGCGCGTCTTAGCTGCCAGCGCATCGGAGCCGCTGCCGGGCTCAGTGAGGCAATAGGCGGCTTTCAGGTCGCCGCTGATGAGACCGGGTAAATACTTTTGTTTCTGCTCCTCCGTGCCGAAGTAAAGAATAGGCAACATGCCAATGCCCGTGTGGGCAGCAAAGGCTACAATGAATGACCCTGCTGGCCCGAAGGCCTCCGAAATCACCGAGTTGGTGTTGGTGTCCAGAGCCATCCCACCGTATTCTGGCGACATGTGTGCACCCAGCAAACCCAGTTCGCCCGTCTTTTTCAGCAGGCGCACGACGATGCCGTCCTCCTGCTTTTCAATCTTGGGCGTGTTCGGATAAACTTCCTGCTCCAGAAAATCCTCAACCATTTTGCGCGCCATGCGCTGTTCTTCGTTGAGTTCCTCTGGAATGAACACTTCTTCGGGGCGCGTATCGCGCACTAAAAATTCGCCGCCTTTCAAGACGGCTGCTCCAACGGTTGTATCTCCCATGATTGTTTTTTTATGGTGAATGATGTGATAGCGAATTTTCGCTACAAAGGTAAGTGGCTTCAGAAAAAATCCAAAAAAGGAGCGGCTTTTTTTGCGCGCTTTGGCTAATTTTGGCTAACGCCCCTCACCTTTGCGCTCGAAAAGAAAACGACGCCTTGAGTCAGGAAGCGTATATCATTGACGGAATTCGCACGCCCATCGGCAGCTTTGGCGGTAGCCTGGCGCCAGTACGGGCAGATGATCTGGCCGCTCATGTCTTGCAAAAGCTCGTCGAACGACACCCCAATTTAGACCTTGCTGCCATAGATGACATCATCTTAGGTTGCGCTAATCAGGCCGGCGAGGACAATCGCAACGTGGCGCGCATGGCCCTGCTGCTGGCCGGTCTGCCTCACACGGTGCCGGGCGAGACGGTCAACCGCCTGTGTGCCAGCGGTATGGCTGCTGCCGTACATGCCTATCGGGCCATTCGCAACGGCGACGGCGAGGTGTTTCTGGCGGGCGGGGTGGAGCACATGACGCGTGGCCCTTACGTGCTGAGCAAAAGTAGCCGGCCCTTTGGCAACGATGCCCAGCTGTACGACTCCAGCTTTGGCTGGCGCTTCATCAATCCGCGCATGCAGGAGATGTATGGCACAGAAGCCATGGGCGAGACGGCAGAAAATCTGGTCGAACTGTACAGCATCAGCCGCGACGACCAGGACCGATTTGCCTATTGGAGTCAGCAAAAGGCCGCCCGCGCGCAGCAGAATGGCCGTCTGAGTGAAGAAATAGCGCCCGTGCTCATCCCGGCCAAAAAGGGTGAGCCCGCCGTAGTGAGCCAGGACGAATTCATCAAGCCTAATACTACGCTGGAAGTGCTGGCCACTTTGCGCCCGGCCTTCCGCAAAGGTGGCACGGTAACGGCAGGAAACTCCTCGGGCCTTAACGACGGCGCGGCAGCCCTGCTCATAGCCTCCGAAAGTGCGCTGCGCATGCACAACCTTACGCCACTGGCCCGCATCGTTGCTTCGGCGGTAGTGGGCGTCGAACCGCGCATTATGGGCATAGGGCCGGTAGGCGCTTCGCAGAAGGCCCTGCAGAAGGCTGGCTTGCGCTTAGACGATATGGACATTATCGAGATCAACGAGGCCTTCGCCGCCCAGGTGCTCGCCTGCACGCGCCAACTGGGCCTGGCCGATGACGACGAGCGCATCAATCCCAACGGCGGTGCTATTGCCCTGGGCCATCCGCTTGGCATGTCGGGTGCGCGCCTGCTCCTGACGGCTGCACGCGAACTGCACCACCGCAGCGCTCGCTATGCGCTGTGCACGATGTGCATTGGCGTGGGGCAAGGGTATGCCGTTATTCTGGAGAAAACGTAAAATGGCAGGAACAAACACCCACCCCAGACCGCTTATGAGATGTTTATCTACTTTTGCGGCATTGGGCTTCTCTGCGGCATATCAAGACATCTATGTTTAGTATCAACATCTACTTACGTTTTGCGCTTATCGCCTTGGGTATCCTGGGCGGTGTTGGGCTTTGGGTCGCTTACGGCTTCTGGTATGGCTTCCCGTTTCTCTTAGTCGGGCTTTTCTTGCTGGCGGGCTACTTATTGCTGGGCACGTTGGTTTCCTCCTCCATGCTGCTCAGCAAGGGGCAGTTTGATGAGGCAGAAAAGCGGCTGAACCTCACCTTTTTCCCAAACTTGTTGCTCATGGGCTACAAGGGCGTGTATTACATGACGAAAGGCATTATTGCCATCCAGAGGAAAGACATTGCCACAGGCGAGCGATTGCTGCGCGATGCTCTTCAAGCGGGTTTACCCTCTGACAATGAGCGTGGTGCCGTGCTGCTGCAACTGGCCATGATAGCCGGCTCGAAGAACAACCGTCAGGGCGCTCAGGCTCATCTGAATGAGTTGAAAAAGCTTAACATCACCGAGCCGATGCTCAAAGAGCAGATTAAGGAATTGGAAAAGCAGCTCAAACTGTTGGGGCAGGCAGCCAATCCGAGCATGATCGGCCTGATACAGCGCGGCGGTGGCAAGCGCCGGATGCCGCGCATGCGGTGACGGCAGCACAGGGCCAGGCAAGTGAGCCAGACATAGCTGACGAACGGGGGGCGGTCTCCTCAGAAAACCTCTATCAACTCTGTAAAAATTGCTTTACGGTTATGCAAATAGGAGTACCGCGTGAAACACACTCTACTGAGACGCGCGCGCCGCTGATACCCAACGACGTGGCGCGTCTGGTCAAATTGGGCGCCACAGTCGTCGTCGAGGCTGGGTTGGGTGCCAGCCTGCGCCTGAGCGACGCCGATTACGAAAAGGCTGGAGCGACGGTAACGACCGATCGCGCCGGGCTGCTTTCGACCAGCGACATCGTCCTGCGGCTGCGCAAACCCGACATGGCAGAAGTGCACCTGCTCAAACCCGGCAGCTTGCACGTCAGCTACTTAGACCCTTTCCACGAAAAAGCACTCATAGCAGCGCTGGCCGAGCGCGGTGTGAGCGCAGTGGCTATGGAGCTCATCCCGCGCTCGACGCGCGCCCAGAAGATGGACGCCCTGAGTTCGCAGGCCAGCCTGGCGGGTTATGTGGCTGTCATCCTGGCCGCTGAGCGCACCGACCGCGTGCTGCCTATGATGACTACGCCCGCCGGCACCATCAACCCTGCCCGTGTGTTTGTCATCGGCGCAGGTGTGGCCGGGCTGCAAGCCATTGCGACGGCCAAGCGCCTCGGTGCGCGCGTGGACGCTTTCGATACCCGCCCCGTCGTGGCCGAACAGGTGCGCTCATTAGGTGCTCGCTTCTTAGAGGTGGACCTGGGCGAAACGGGCCAGACCAAAGACGGCTACGCAACAGCGCTCACAGAAGAGCAACTCCGCCTCCAGCGCGAAGCCATGGCCCGCCAATGCGCCATAAGCGACATCGTCATCACCACTGCCCAGGTCTTTGGCCGTAAAGCACCTATTATTATCACGCGCGAAATGGTGGCCGGCATGCGCCCGGGCAGTATCATCGTGGATTTGGCCATCGAAACCGGCGGCAACACCGAAGGCGCTGTGCTGGGCCAGGAGGTTGAAGTCAATGGCGTCCGAATCATTGGTCTGGAAAACATGCCCGGCCGGGTGGCCGCTGCCGCCAGTCAGATGTACTCGGCCAACCTTTACAACTTCATAGATGAGTTTTGGGACAAGGAAAACAAGCGCATCACGCTCGACCTCGAAGACGACATCCTCCAGGGCTGCCTGATTACCCATGAAGGCAAGGTCCGCCGCGAACTCTAACTTACTCTTTCCTTTGCACTGTTCATCTGCCAAACGCCTCTGCCCATGGAAGTACTCATTTTCCTGCTCTTCATTCTGGTGCTGGCCATCTTTTTGGGCTTTGAAATCATTTCCAAAGTACCCTCGCTGCTCCATACGCCGCTCATGTCTGGCTCCAATGCCATCTCGGGGGTAACCATCGTGGGCGCCCTCATCGCTGCTGGCTTAGGTGAGGGCGAAGATACGGCTGCCCTCATCGGCGGCGTGGCCGTTGCCTTTGCCACCATCAATGTGGTGGGTGGCTATTTAGTTACGAACCGCATGCTCAGCATGTTCAAGAAAAAAGATAAATAGCCATGGAGGATATTCGCACACTACTCAATCTCGTCTATATTCTTTCGGCGGTTACGTTTATCCTGGGCTTTAAGCTCATGGGACGCCCCACGACGGCGCGCCAGGGCAATATTCTCTCGGCCGTAGGTATGGCTGCTGCAGTAGTAGCCACGCTGATGTTTCCGGAGGTCGTCCGTTATACCTATATCGCCGGTGGGTTGGCTATTGGAGCGGTCATTGGGGCACTGTTTGCTTTTCGCACCCCTATGACAGGCATGCCGCAAATGGTAGGCCTGCTCAACGGCTTTGGCGGCGCCGCCAGCTTGCTGGTGGCCTGGGCCGAGTTTGTGGCGCGTCCTGACCAGCCTGTTTATCAGGGTATTATCATCTGGCTGACGGTACTTATCGGCGCGGTTACGCTTTCAGGCTCGTTAGTGGCCTGGGCGAAGCTGGAGGAGCGTTTTATCCCAACCAAACCGGTGCTGTACCCCGGGCAGCGCATTGTTTCCATTCTTTTGCTCGCGGCCATTCTGGGCGGTGGTATCTGGTTTGCCCTGGATATGGCGGCCCCAACAGCTGCCCAAGTACTGGGTGCGGTAACGGTACTGGCTTTTGTGCTGGGCATTTTGCTGGTCATTCCGATTGGCGGGGCCGATATGCCGGTGGTTATCTCGCTGTTGAACAGCTATTCGGGTATGGCCGCCTGCGCTTCGGGTTTTATTATTCAAAACAACCTGCTCATTGTAGCCGGTGCGTTGGTGGGCGCCAGTGGCATTATCCTGACGCTCATCATGTGCAAGGCCATGAACCGCTCCGTAGCCAATGTGGTGCTGGGTGGCTTTGGGGCCGATATGCCGGGCAAAGCGCAGGACGTAGTGGGCGAAATCAAGCCCGTGAAGCCCGATGAGGCTTACCTCATTTTGGAAGCTGCAAACAGCGTCGTTATCGTGCCGGGTTATGGCCTGGCCGTCTCACAGGCCCAGCATGCCGTGCGCGAGTTGATGGAAGCTTTGGAGAAAAACGGCACAGAGGTGCGCTTTGCCATTCACCCTGTGGCAGGCCGTATGCCGGGCCATATGAACGTGCTGCTGGCCGAAGCCAATATCCCTTACGATGCCTTAGTAGAAATGGACGCCATCAACCCGACCATGGACACGGTGGATGTGTGCATGATCATCGGTGCCAACGACGTGGTGAACCCCGCAGCCTTAGAGGACAAAAACAGTCCACTTTGGGGGATGCCCATTATCGAGGCGCACCGCGCCCGCACCGTTATCGTTATGAAGCGGTCCATGGGTAAAGGTTTTGCCGGTGTAGAGAATCCGCTGTTTTTCCGAAACAACACGCGCATGCTCTTTGGCGATGCCAAGGCCAGCCTTCAGGCGTTGATCAATGAGTTTAAAGGCAGCAATTAATCGGCCTGAAAGACAATTTCTGTTCCATCGGCCGGGCTTACTATCCAGGCCGATAATGGGCGGCCAAATGTGCTGGCATACCCTTCCGAAGCCCGGGCAATGAAGTCGTGGGCCTCGCTCTGGCGCACCAGATGGAGTGTGCAGCCGCCAAAGCCCGCGCCCATGAGGCGAGCACCTGAGCAGGCAGGGTGTTGCGCAGCCTGTTCGACGAGAAAATCCAATTCCGGGCAGCTGACCTCGAAGTCGTCGCGCAGTCCGGCGTGTGTCTGGTACAGGAGTGCTCCCAGGGCCGCGTAGTCGTTTTGGCGCAAGGCCTCGACGGCAGCAGCAACGCGGGCGACCTCCTCCAGAACGTATCGGCAGCGGCGAAAAACGATTGGCGGCATGTCATGCTTTGCAGCCTCTAATAGGGCAGGCGTGGCTTCGCTGAGGTTTTTCAGACCGGGTTCCAGCGTTTGCAAAACAGCCAGACCGTGCGCGCATTCGCGCTGGCGAGCGCCGTACTCGGAGGCGGCCAAACGCCGCTCTACGCCGGAATGGCACAGCACAAAGGCCAGGTCAGGCGCTTCGAAGGGGAGGTACTCCCAGGTGAGGGCCTGGCAATCCAGGTGTATAAAGGCGTCTTTTCGGCCCATTATGCCGGCGAACATGTCCATGATGCCGCAAGGCACTCCCACAAAGGCATTTTCCGCCCGATGCGCGATGCGAACGAGGTCTATAGGCGAATGTCCAAGGTCAAAGAGGGTATTGGCGGCGAGGGCTATGGCATTTTCCAAGGCTGCCGATGACGAAACGCCCGCTCCGATGGGTAAGTCGCCGCCAAAAGCGATATCCATCCCGCCCGGCCAGCCCATCTCCACCAGCACCCCCAACAGGTAATTGGCCCAGGCCGGCTGTGCGAGGCGAGCGGCGGGTTGGGCTTCGAGGACGCAACCCTCCGCATAGTCGCAAGCCCACAGCCGACAGCGGCCATCTGGGCGCGGAGCAGCAGCCAGCCAAATGGCGCGGTCAATGGCAGCGGGCAGTACGGGGCCACCGTTGTAGTCGGTGTGTTCGCCTAAGAGGTTGATGCGGCCAGGAGAGCGCACGCCTATGCTGGGGCGCCGCCCATACACTTGTTGGAAGATTTCCCAAATGCGCTGCTCAAAGGGCATAGATCCGTTTGTGACCTGGCGAATAATTCAGAGCAAACAGGCAAAGAGCGAATTCTGCTGAAAAATCTACGTAAATAATCAGGGTAACGCAACTGATCTTGCCTGGTGCTGGCGTTTTGCCCTTGACTGTCCGGCTCTGTTTTATGGTGCCGTGAGGCTGCGTTCAAACACCTGCCCATTGGCCATGAGGCGGTAGCGATAACGGCCTGCAGGCAGGTACCATTGGGCCGGGGCGAAGGTAAAGGTGTAGCTGCCGGCCGCTTTGTATTCGCTGACTAAGGTGCGCAGCACGTGTCCGGCGGCATCGAGTATCTGCAGGCGCACTGGGCTGCCCTGCTGAATGGCGAATTTGATGACGTAAGCGCCGGGCTGTGAAGGGTGCGGATTGTGGCCCAGCAGGGCGGGGCGTCCGTTATCACCCAGTGCAGGCGGCAGAGCGGGTACCAGTCCGGCCAAAGGTTTACTGTTGCGATTAAGGACGTAGTTGACTAAGTCAGGCGGGTTGCCCAGCCAGTGCTGGAGCACGGTAGCGTACACGTCGCGGAAGTCCACGCTGTGTGGTGGGTCGTGGATGGGGTCGGGATTGCTCAGGTCCTGGTATTCGCCCATGAAGCCGCTGCCAATATCGCCGCCGAAGAGGAGGGTGTGGGTGCCAGCGCCGTGGTCGGTGCCGCGCGAGCCGTTTTCATAAATGGTGCGGCCAAACTCGGAGAAGGTCATGGAGAGCACCCTTTTGTCTAAGCCCGAGCTGCCGTGGGCCAGGTCGTCGTAAAAGGCGCGCACGGCGGTGGCTAATTGCCACAGCAGGTTGAGGTGGGCGGCGCGCTGAAGCACGTGCGTGTCGAAGTCGGCGATATCCACTAAGAAGATTCGCGTGCCCATGCCGCCTTTGAGCAGGCGTGCGATGATGGACAGCGGGGCCGATAGCAGGTTGGTGCCGGGCGGCGGGTAGTCCACGTCGTTTTTGCCGGCGTAGAAGGCTTTGCGTATCGTTTCGGCGTAGCGGAAGGCGGCGTTAGCGGTCTGGCGTACGAAAAACAGCTCGCGGTCGCGCAGCGAATTGGTCAGGCCCGCTGTCGGGTACAGCTGGCCCGTTTGGGCAATCTGGTAGAACTCCTGCGGGCTGCTGACTACCAGTGCCATGTTGGCGTCTTCGGCGCGGAAGAGCAGGTTCGACTGCACGCCAATTTGCAGGGCGGGCGGCACGGTAGAGGGCGTTTCTAAAAAGGCTGCGTATTCATTTTCCAAAAACCGGCCTATCCAACCCGTTTCCACCACCTGGTCGGCATCGCTGGCCGAATAGATGATGTCGGAAGAGCGGAAATGGCTGAGGTTGGGGTCGGGATAGCCTACGTTGAAGATGACCTTCATTTTGCCTTCCGCCCACAGCGGTTGCAGGCTGTTAGTCTCGGTAGGCATGCCATATTCCGGGCTGAGGTGCCACAAATCTGCATCGGTGATGGCCAGGCTGGGGCGCAAGTTGTAGTAGTGGTGGTTTCCGCGTTCGATGACGGTGTTCAGCCCGTCGTTGCCCCCGTCTAATCGGATGAGGATGAGGACGCGGTCATTGTCGTTCCAGGCCGGATGTGCGGCCAGAGGCGACGGCCTCAAAGCACGCACGGGCAAGCCACCCAGCAGCCAGCTGCCTGCGCCCAGCAGGCCGGCGGTGGCCAGAAAGTCGCGTCTTGACCACAGACGATGCGCCCGCTCATGTGCCTGACCGTCGGCCAGCGATTTGCCAAAGGGTTGAGGTTTTGCCATAGCCCGCAGATTTTGCGCATAAATACAAAAAAAGCGGCGCGTAGTTGGAGCATTAACACCCTTTCGTCAGCGACATGCCAATGCGGACGGTGGCGTCGCCCTCGCCCGTCCAGATGGCGTTTTGCCCGAAGAGGATGCGGTGGCCCCTCTGCCGATAGGTGGCCAGCGTGCGCAACGGCTCGGAGCTACGAGCGCCCGTGTCCTGGTCGGTAGTTACGACCACGCAGCGGGCGCAGGGCTTGACGGCCAAAAATTGGGCCTCACCAATACGGAAGCGCCCCCAATGGTCTTCCTCATAAGGTTGGCCGCCGCTAAAAACAAAGTTGGGCCGAAAGCGGCTCATGGGCACGGGCTGCGACAGACGGCGGTTCAGGTTGTCCAGCGATGCCTGCCCGATGATGAGGTACGGGAAACCATCAGCGAAGCTAACAGGTGTACGAGGCGGCGCATAGCGCCCGTCAGCGCGGCGCAGGGTGCTGTCGGGCATGAAGACTAAGTGCACGGGCGCTTTCAGGAAGTCGGAAAACCATTCATGGACCTCATGACCATAGCGGTGAGCCCGGCAACGGTCGCCCCACACCTGCACCATCGTTTGCGGCAGGCCGGGAGGCGGTGCAAGGGAAATTCGGAGGCGGGTTTGCGGGTTTTGCTTTTCAAAGACGACCAGAGCATCGTTGTCTAAGGCTGTGCCCAATTGGGCCAGGGCAGGGTATTCGCGTTGGCTCACAAATTGCCCGTCGGCACCGACCAGCATCCAGCGCCGGTCGTATTGGAGGCCGCGCCGTTCGAGCTGCGCTTCCGAAAGCGCGATGCCGCCCAGCGATTTGATAGGGTACAGGTAGATGGCCTCTAATCGGTATGCGGGCGATGGCGCTTCAGGAGCCTGTAACTGTTGAGGCGTTTCCATCAGCGCCGTTTGCGTTCGTTTTGGGTGGCGGTGGTAGCAGGCGTCTGGCCGGTAGGCTCGTCGGTAGGTATGTTGGGCGAAGGCATGGTCGGGGCGGCAGGGCGCGCAGCAGGTTTCAGGGCGGCCTGCCGGCGGTTTTGGAGGTACTTTTCGACGAGGTTGGCGTTGAGCATGCGCTCTTCGAGGAATTTGCGCTCTGCAGCGATGGTGTCCTGGAGGTATTTTTCAATCATCAGGCTGGCGATGGGGGCGGCATAGGAGGCGCCCCAGCCGGCGTTTTCGACATACACCGCAATGGCGATTTTCGGGTTGTCTTTGGGCGCAAAGGCGAAGAACACGGAGTGGTCGTCGCCGTGGGGGTTCTGGCTGGTGCCCGTCTTGCCGCAGACCTGGATGGTCGGGATAGCGCAGGAGCGGGCGGTACCGCGGTTGACGCATTGGGCCATACCCTCTACCACGAGTTCGAAGTACTTGCGGTCAATGCTGA
This sequence comes from uncultured Saprospiraceae bacterium, assembly GCA_964646615.1. GTDB lineage: Bacteria > Bacteroidota > Bacteroidia > Chitinophagales > Saprospiraceae > M3007. Next base: position 155,019 of record CAZYEV010000027.1, on the reverse strand, counting down.
CGTTCTGGCGCTGGCGGTACTGCTTCGGAATGTCGCCGCCGCTTTTGAAGCCTTTGGCCAGATGCGGCGGGTACCAATAGCCGCGGTTGGCAATGCAGGCGGCGAGGTTGGCCATTTGCAGCGTGGTCATCTGGATTTCGCCTTGCCCAATGCCCAGCGACATGATGGTGGGCGAGCGCCAGCCGCCGAGGCGCTTGGGGTAAATGCGATCGTAGTAGCGCGAGTCCGGAATGTTGCCCGCGCTTTCGTTGGGGTAGTCCACGCCCAGCTGGCGTCCCAGCCCCATTTCATAGCAGTACTGATGGAATTTATCTAAGCCCTGATGCGGATTGTTGAAGCCGTATTTGTCCACAATGTCGCGGAATTCGCCGAAGTAATAGGTGTTGCAGGAGTAGGCGAGGGCATCCACGACGTTGCTGATGCCGCCGTGTCCGTGGCATTTGTACAGGCGTCCGGCATAGAAATAGCCGCCACCACAGCCCTGGCCGGCGTTGGGATTAAGGGTGCCTTCCTGCATGCCGACGAGCGATACTACCGTTTTAAAGATGGAGCCGGGCGGATACTTGGCCATAACGGTGCGGTCGAAGAAAGGCTTGAGCGGGTCGCTGTGCAGGCGTTGGAACACAGGCCCCCGGTCGTTGGTCATGGCCAGCTCGTTGGGGTCGTAGGTGGGTGCGCTGATCATGGCCAGTATTTCGCCGCTCGAAGGCTCGATGGCCACGATGCTGCCCGACTTGTTGGCCATGAGGGCTTCGCCGTATTGCTGCAGTCGAGCGTCAATGGAGAGAATGATATCGTCGCCGCTGACGGGCATGGTATCTGCCTTGCCGTCGGCATAAGGGCCAACGATGCGGCCCAGGTTGTCTTTGAGCTGGAAGTTGAAGCCCTTGCGCCCGCGCAGGCGGTCTTCGTAGCGGGCCTCAATGCCGGTAGCGCCGATGTAGTCGCCTGAGGCGTAAATACCACCGCCACGCTCGATGTCGCGCTGGTCCACCTCGTTGATGTAGCCCAGAACGTGTGCGCCAGCGTGGTAGGGGTATGCTCGAATGTTGCGCGCCTGCACGAAGAAGCCCGGGAACTCGTAAAGGCATTCCTGCAAACGCGCGTAGGTGGTGGTAGGGATTTTCTTCATGAAAACGAACGGCACCGAACGCGAAAACTTGCCACTTTTCCAGTCCTTTCTCAGGGCAGCCTCGAAGTCCTGGCGCGTAATGCCCAACAGGCGGCACAGCTTGAGCGTATCCATTTGGGGGCTTATCTGGTTGTACGTTACCATCAGGTCGTACACTGCGTTATTGGCCACCAGGAGGCTGTCGTTGCGGTCGAAGACGAGCCCGCGCGGCGGGTAGATCGTCAGGCGGTGAATGGTAGTAGCATCGGCGCGCCGGCTGAGCGCATCGTCGAACAGCTGCAACTGGGCAGCCTTCAGCACCAGCACCAGCGCGCTGATGAGGAGGACGATCTGAATCGTCTTTTGCCGTTCGCGAAGTTTGTCCAGCATTTTTGCCGCTAATTTTTGGGATAAAATAACCGCATCAGCACGGCCACCACCGGCATCGTGGAGAGCCAGCTAAGGGCAGCCTGCGGCAAGATTTTATTAAAAAAATAAACCGGCGTAAAATACGCCATCGAGAAGTACCACAGCAGATGAACGGCGAAAAAAATACCGGCAACACTCAGAAACCAGCGCCAGCCGAAATAAGCCGGCGAGGCGATGGGTTCCTTGCCCGTATAGCCGCCTTGCGGAGCAAAGCGGTCTAAGATAATTGCTCTGGCATAGCCCGAAAAGGCGCCCGCGCTGGCATGCAACCCTAAAGTGCCCGTAAAAAGATCTACCGAGAGCCCTACGAGAAAACCAGCCAGCACTACCAATGGAATGGGCATCAGGATGGGCAGCAACAGGATAAACAGCGGGTAGAGTAGGAGGCTGACATACCCATCGGTGTTGTACGAAATGCCCGACAATACCAGCCCTTGCACGGCCAGCAGCGACAGGAAGCGCCATAGATTGGGAAAAAACCAGTTGCCTTTCATTGCTCTGCTTGCATGGCTCTGGTTAAATTCTCCAGTTCATCGGCGTATCGGTTGGTGACGATGTACACCTCGCGCACGCTGGCCGGAGGTTGGGTAGGGCGCACTCGTATGTAGAGGAAAGGGCTTCCCTGCAGGCGATAGGCCGTATCCACGATGCCGGCGGTATGCCCTTCCGGGAAGATGAGCGAGTAGTTGCTCACCTGCACTGTGTCGCCCCGGTGGATGGGTAAATGGTAAGGGATGTCCGAAAGCGTCAGAAAGCGGGGGTCTTTCTCGTCCCAGTACAGCGAGCCGTAAAAAGGATAGCCCTTGACCATGGCCGATATTTTGGTCTGCGGATGCAGCACAGACATCGCTAAGGAAAAATGCTCCGACACGTCCCGGACGACCCCCACCACCCCCGAGCGTGAGATGACGCCGCTGTTGGGGCGTATGCCGTCTTTGGCGCCCCGGTTGAGGATGAGCCAGTTGTTGCGTCCGCTGAGCGTATTGCCCACAACACGCGCGCTGATGACGACGTATTCTGGGCGTATCAGCCTCTTGCCTAAGCTATCTGTCGCTCCTTGCCGGCGTATGGTATCGCGCGTGGGTATCTCGGAGGCGCGCAAGTTGGTTAGTTGCGTGTGCAAGCGCGCATTTTCCATCTTCAGCCGGATGTTTTCATCGCGCAGCGACAGGTAATCGAGCCAGCGGTTGCGCCACTCTAAAGCCCAGTTGGAATACCAGCTCCAGCTCAGGCGTGCAATCTCTTGCTGCGGGCCGTTCTGCGAGGTCATCAGGTAAAAACTAATCACCTGGGTGACCACCAGCGTAATCAGCCCGCCATGACGCACAAACAGCTGGACAAGGGAGTACATACGCGTTTAAGAGATGCTTGCGACAGCAGCCCAAAAGGGACTGTTGACCTTTTTCCAACCAGAGGAGCCTTGCCGCCCTGTCGCTCGCTGCCTGTTCAGACGCTTTTGCGGTCAATGAGGAAGGAGTAGTGCTCCGAGCGCTCCAGAGCCAGACCCGTTCCGCGTACTACGGCGCGCAAGGGGTCTTCGGCTACGTGTACCTTCAGCTTCGTTTTCTGGTGCAGCCGCTGGTCGAGGCCGCGCAGCAGAGCACCACCGCCGGTGAGGTAAAGGCCGGTTTTGTAGATGTCGGAAGCCAGTTCAGGCGGTGTGGTCTCCAAAGCGCGCAGCACGGCTTCTTCAATTTTGCCGATGCTGTCGTTGAGGGCGCGCGCCACTTCTTTATAGCCCACGCGGATTTGCTTGGGTATGCCCGTCATCAGGTCGCGCCCGCTAATGGCGTAATCTTCGGGCGGGTTGTCTAACTCCTCCAGGGCTGCGCCGGCGTGGATTTTGATTTGCTCGGCGGTGCGCTCCCCGATGAGGATGTTGTGCTCGCGCTTCATGTAGTCAATGATGTCGTTGGTCATCTCGTCGCCCGCAATCCGGATGGATTGGTCGCAAACGATGCCCGACAGGGCAATGACGGCAATCTCCGTGGTGCCGCCACCGATGTCAATGACCATGTTGCCTATGGGTTCCTCTACGTTCAGCCCAATGCCTAAAGCCGCGGCCATAGGCTCGTAGATGAGGTAGGTTTCTTTGCTGTCCACGTGGTCAGCCGAGTCAAATACAGCGCGCTTTTCCACCTCCGTGATGCCGCTGGGAATGCAGATGACCATCTTAAGGTGGTTGAAGAACGAGTTGCGGCGCCCGACCATGCGGATCATGCCCTCTATCATGGCTTCAGCGGCCTGGAAGTCGGCAATGACGCCATCTTTGAGCGGGCGCACGGTCTTGATGTGCTCGTGGGTCTTTTCGTGCATCTGCATGGCCCGATGCCCTACGGCTATCGTCTGGCCCGTGCGCCGGTCAATGGCTACGATGGAAGGCTCATCCACGACCACCTGGCCATCCATCATGATTAACGTGTTGGCCGTGCCTAAGTCAACGGCCAGTTCCTGCTTGAAAAATCTGAAAAGGCTCAACGTAATTCGCGATTTAAAGGCTTAAAAAGGCGTCTTATCGGTAAAAAGGCGCGCAAAACTACACACGTTTTTCGGATTGCATGGCGCGCTCTCAGCACTACTCCCGGCATTTTTTTCGTCATTTCCTCAACAAAATCGGGCGCTTACCAGCGGTAACTACCCAGTAGTCCTCCGGGTTGAGGTAGCGCTGTGCGAGGTGTTGTAGGGTCTGAGCATCAATGGTTTGCAAAAGGCGTGCCTGTGCTTCGAAGGCCTCGAACGGCAGGTCTTCGGCTACAAATGTGCGCACGACGTCGGAGGTATTGAGCGGCCCGTCTATGCCGTTGAGCAACATGCCTGACAAATAATTGCGCACCATATCCAGTTCGGCGTCGGGTATGGGCTCCTCCTGCAGGCGCCGCATTTCGGCGAAAATTTCCCGCAGCGCCAGCGGTGCCTTCTGGTCGTGTACTTCGGCGGCTATGTAGAAATAGCCATCGTTGGCTAATGCGTCGAGGCTGGAATAGACGCCGTACGTGAGGCCGCGCTTTTCGCGCAGGTTGGTCATCAGGCGCGAGCCGAAGTAGCCGCCCAGCACGATGTTGAGCACCATGAAGGCGTTGTAGTCGGGGTGGTGCCGGTTGAACATGCGGCGCCCAACTTTGATAGCCGTCTGGTGAGCGTTGGGTTGTGGCAGGTGCACCCATCGAGGCGGATGGTCGGCGACAGCCCAGGGCGGCTGTGGCGGAGTGGGCTTGGGCGGCGTTTGCCCGAAAGCCTGATTGAGCAGGCGCACCACGTCGTCGTCCACGCGACCGCAGACAATGAGCATGCCGTTGATGGGCGTAAACCAGCGCTCGAAGTGCTGCACTAAGTCATCGCGTTGCAAAGCGGCATAGCGCTCTACGGAGGAATTGTAGCCGTAAGGATGCTCGGCCCCGAAGATGCACTCTGTCAGACTGCGATAGGTCATGACCTCCGGCTTATCTAATTCGATGAGCAGCTCCTGGATGCTGTTGCGTTTGAAGGTCTCCAGCTCTTCCGGCGGAAAGGCGGGCTCGTGCAGCATCTCCGCAAACACCGGCAGGAGCTCGTGTCGGTACCGGTGCAGCCCGAAGAGGGCATAGTTGCTGAAGTCGAGGCTGACCGGAATGTTCAGCCCGGCACCATAAAAGTCGAAGTGTTCGGCCAGTTCGGCGGCGCTGCGTCGGCGGGTGCCTTCGCGCACTAAGCGCGAAGTGGCGCGGGCGACTAAGGGCTTGGCCTCCTGAGGTCGCCCGGCGCGGTACACTGCTTCCACTTTTAAAATCTCCTGTTCCGGAAAATGCAGCACGTACAGCGGCATGCCGTTGTCTAAGCGAAGCAGGGCAGGACGGGGGAGCTTCAGCGGGCCAACGGGCCGAATAAGCGGAGCATTTCGCTTCAGCGAACGACGATTCGGTGGCTTCATACACGCACGGAAAACAAGGGCATGAGGTCTAAAGGTCTGACGCCGCGGGCTTCTGTAGAAGCCAAAGGAAGGCGGCCAAAGGTAAAGCGGTCTCTTTTTACGCGCATGTCCGTTTTTTTGCGCGCAAACGACGAGGCCTCGCGTTACTTTTGCCCCGAATTTCTTTTTGAAATCGGCTCTACTCAGCCCGGGTATCCGCGCATGCTTTGGAAGAGCCGCTGCCAAAAGAAATGGCCTCGTGGCGTAACCTTTCCGGTACCCGGCCATCCAACCTATCCTCGTTGTCGTTATGAAGTTTAGCGTTTCCTCTTCCGACCTCCTCCGGCACGTTCAGGTTGCCGCAGGCGCCTTAGGCTCCAACCCGGTACTGCCTATCTTGGAAAATTTCCTTTTCCAGGTAAATGGCAAACAGCTCTCCATCTGCGCTACCGATCTGGAGACCACCATTTCGACTACCCTAGAAGTACAGGCCGATGAGGACTTCTCTATCGCCGTGCCGGCCAAAATCTTGCTGGAGACCCTCAAGGCGCTGCCGCAGCAGCCCATCACGTTTTCGGTCAACGACGAAAATCTGGCCATTGAAATAACTTCTTCCTACGGCAAGTACAAGGTCGCCGGCGAAAAGGCCACGCACTTTCCCGAGGTGCCGCAGCCCGAAAATGTGGATGCCATTAAAATAGGTAGCAAATACCTTCTGGAGGCCATTTCCAAAACAGCCTTTGCTACGTCCAACGACGAATTGCGCCCGGCCATGACGGGTGTCTATTTTCAGGTGGATTTTAACAAACTCACCTGCGTGGCTACCGACGCGCATAAGCTGGTCAAATTCACCACACCTCATCTGGTGGGCGAAGTGGCTACTTCTTTTATTGTGCCCAAAAAGGCGCTCAACCTCTTGAAAAGCGCACTGCCTAACGACGCTACCGTCGAAATCGCTTTCAATCGAGCCAACGCGTTCTTCACCTTTGGCGATGTCCACTTAGTTTGCCGACTCATTGACGCCCGATACCCCGACTACAACGCCGTCATCCCGGTGGATAACCCCAACCGTCTCATCGTTCAGCGCGCCGACTTCCAGAACTCGCTCAAGCGCATCGCCATTTTTGCCAATAAAACGACCAACCAGGTCGTCCTCGACCTCTCGCACGGCAACCTGACCATTTCGGCCCAAGACTTAGATTTCTCCAACGAGGCTACCGAGCAAATGCCCTGCACCTACGAGGGCATGCCTACGCGCATCGCTTTCAACGCCAAATTTCTCATCGAAATGCTCGGCGTCCTGGACTCTGAAGAGGTCAAAATCGAGCTGTCCACGCCTTCGCGGGCCGGCATTCTGACGCCAGTGGAGGAGGCCAATGCAGACCGTGAAATCCTCATGCTCGTCATGCCGGTCATGCTAAACGCTTGAGCCAACGCTTCCCGACACTTTCTTCGTCCTTTTGCTCTCGCCACACGGGAAGCCGCCCGCTGCCCGAACCAACCAGCATAACCAGACGATTTTTAGAACCAACCAACACCTGCACACCGACCTTTAGGAATGGAGTACGAACCGCGCGCGATTGAAAAAAAATGGAGCGATTGGTGGAAAAAACACCAGGTCTATCGGGTAACTGAAACACCCGGAAAACCCAAATTTTACATCCTCAACATGTTCCCCTACCCCTCGGGCGCAGGGCTGCACGTGGGGCACCCTTTGGGCTATATCGCCAGCGACATCGTCGCCCGCTACAAGCGCCTGTGCGGCTTCAATGTGCTCAACCCGATGGGCTTCGACGCCTTCGGCCTGCCCGCTGAACAGTACGCCATCGAAATGGGCATCCACCCGGCCGTCTCGACCGAAGAAAACATCCGGCGCTATCGCCAGCAAATGGAAAACGTCGGCCTGGGCTTCGACTGGAGCCGCGAAATACGCACCTGCGACCCCAAATACTACAAATGGACGCAGTGGATATTCGCCCGCCTCTTCGAGCACTACTACGACTACGACGCCGACAAAGCGCTGCCAATAGACCACTTAGTTCGGCGCCTCGAACAAGAGGGCAACGCGCGCATCAGCGCCGCCTGCGACGACGATACACCTATTATTAGTGCTGAGCAATGGAATGGTTTTTCTGAAAGGGAAAAACTCCTCTTCTTGCTCAAATACCGCCTGACGTTTCCGGAAGAGTCCTTTGTCAACTGGTGCCCGGCTCTGGGCACGGTGCTCTCCAACGACGAAGTCAAAGACGGCGTCAGCGAACGCGGCGGCTACCCCGTGGAGCGCAAGCGCATGAAGCAATGGAGCATGCGCATCACGGCCTACGCCGAACGCCTGTTGCAGGGCTTAGACGAAATCAACTGGCCCGAAGCCGTCAAAGACCAGCAGCGCAACTGGATAGGCCGCTCGCAGGGCGCCCTCGTCCACTTTCCGGTGCAGGGGCACGACGGGCTGTTCATCGAAATTTTCACCACACGCATAGACACCATCTACGGTGCCACGTTCATGGTGCTGGCACCCGAACACGAACTGGTAAACACCCTCACCACACCGGCACAATGGGCCGAAGTGCAGGCTTACGTCAAGTGGGCTGCCTCCCGCTCCGAACGCGAGCGCATCGCGGAGGTCAAGCGCGTTACCGGCGCCAATACGGGCGCTTTTGCCATCAACCCCTTCACCGGCGAAGCCATTCCCATCTACATTGCCGACTATGTGCTGGCCGGATACGGCACCGGTGCCATTATGGCCGTGCCCAGCGGCGACCAGCGCGACTGGAACTTTGCCAAAGTCTTTGGCCTGCCTGTCGTCCCGATACTCGATAGCCAGAAAAACCTCGACCAGACCGCAGATCCTACTAAAGAGGGCCGATACATCAACTCGGGCATCATCAACGGCCTCACCTACGAGGAAGCCGTGCCCAAACTCCTGCAATGGCTGGAAGCGAAAAACTGGGGCAAAGCCCGCATCCAGTATAAAATCCGAAACGCTATCTTCAGCCGCCAGCGCTACTGGGGCGAACCCCTGCCCATTTATTGGAAGGACGGCGTGCCCTACCTGCTGCCCGACAGCGAACTGCCCTTAGTACTGCCCGAGATTGATAAGTACCTGCCTACCGAAACCGGCGAGCCCCCACTGGCCCGCGCCCAACACTGGCGCTATCGCCCTACGCCCGACGAAGCTTACGAATACGAATACAGCACCATGCCCGGATGGGCCGGCTCCTCCTGGTACTGGTACCGATACATGGACCCGCACAACAACGAGGCCTTTTGCAGCCGCGAAGCCCTCGAATACTGGCGCTGCGTGGACTGGTACATCGGCGGCGCCGAACATGCCGTAGGCCACCTGCTCTACAGCCGATTCTGGAACCACTTCCTCTACGACCTCGGCTTAGTGCCCGAACGCGAATTTGCCAAAAAACTCATCAACCAGGGCATGATCCAGGGCCGATCCAGCATCACCTTTCGCGCCAAGGAAGCCTTCTACGAAGAGTACCTGTGGATCAAAGTGCTCAAGCCCTACTTAGACGAGTTCGGCCCTATGCCAATCCCGAAAAACCGCGCGGAGGAGTCGTTCACTTACGACTTCGCCTTCGCCGTCAACGACTTAGCCATCGAGGTCGTTTCCTGGAAAAAAGCCGACAAAATCGAACGGGTGCGCCAGACCGCCGAGGCCGACAACAAACGCCTGCTCGTCCTCTTCACCGAAGAACTGGCTGCTGACATCAATGCCCCCGAAAAAACGGCTGAGAGAATACGAGAGGCGCTCCAGAGCCGCGAGCCGTTCTTCATGAGCCAGAGCGTCCCTGAAATAGAGCAGCTCTTCGTATCCTATGAACTGACAACCAAATACTCGCCCGAATGCTTCAGCCGCCTGCACGTGGACGTCGCCTTAGTTACGGACGATGTGCTCGACCTGGAGCGAGCGCGCCAGCGCCCCATGTTTCAAAAAGCCAACTTTAAAGTTGGACCCCAGGGCCGCTTTCAGTGCGCGTACGAAATCGAAAAGATGTCGAAGTCGAAGTACAACGTCGTTAACCCCGACGACATCATCGAGCAATATGGCGCCGATTGCTATCGAATGTACGAAATGTTTCTGGGCCCCATCGAGGCCAGCAAACCCTGGGACACCAAAGGCATCACCGGCGTGCAGAGCTTCCTCAAACGCTTGTGGAGCCTCTATGTAGGCCCCAACGACACCTGGCTTGTGCAAGACGCCGAACCCTCGCGCGAAGAACTGCGTGCGCTGCACACCGCCATTAAGAAAATCACCGACGACATCGAGCGCTTTTCGCTGAACACCTGCGTCAGCCATTTCATGATCCTGACCAACGAACTGCGCGCGCTCAAATGCCATAAAAAGGCCATACTCGAGCCGGTCGCGGTACTGCTGGCGCCTTTCGCGCCGCATTTGGCCGAAGAATTATGGCATCGCTTTGGCCACGAAACCACCGTATGCGACGCCGCCTGGCCCGCCTGGAACGAGCGTTACCTAGAGGCCGACAAGGTCGTTTACCCGGTACAGATCAACGGCAAACACCGCGGCAACATCGAGGTGGACGCCGCTGCTAACCAGGAAGAGATCAAGCAAATCGCCCTCCAGCAGGACTTCGTCCAGCGCTACGTGGGCAACGGCAGCGTGAAGAAATTCATCGTCGTCCCAGGGCGCATTGTCAACATCGTTGTCTGAGACAGGGCCTTTGCTGAAAAAATGGTCTGGGCGATGTCCCACCGCCCAGACCGTTGCTTTGCATAGCCTAAAAGTGTGCCCTTAAGGCCAAAATCACATTGCGCCCGGGCGCCACAAGGCCTGAGCTGTAGGGCCGATAGCGCTGGTCGGTAAGGTTTTCCACCCCGGCGCTGAAGGTCCACAGGTTGTTGAGCCGATACATTGCCTTGAAGTTGAGGGTGTACCAGCCGGGAGCGTAGGGTTTGCCGTTGGCGTCCACGGCGTACTGGTATGTTTTATCTAACTCCTCGGTTGGCATGGCGCTGTTCGGCACTTCGCCGTTGTAGAGCAGGTAAAAGTCGAGGCCCAGTGCTCCGGTGTTGTACGTCAGGCGGCTAAGGCCAAACCATGGGGCTGCATGGCGCAGGGGGGCGGTGCTGCCGTCGTCGAGTTCTTCTTCGCCTTTTTGATAGTTGAATTTGGTGGCGAAGCCGAAGCCCGCCGGTAGCCGTACCTCCAGGTCGGCTTGCAGGCCATAGACGGTGGCTCTGGCGGCGTTCTGAATGGCGAACACGCGGCTCATTTGCCCGGCATAGACGATGCTGTCTTCGCCGTTGAGGGCAAACGGGCGGCGCACCAGCGCATCTTGCAGCAGCGTGTAGTAGCCGTTGACCTGCACGCGCACGCGCCGGCCGAATTGTCGGGCGATGGCCACTTCGCCGTTGTAGGCGTACTCGGCGCGCAGGTCGGGATTGGGCACCATTACGGCGCCCGGCTGCGAGTCGAACACCTTGCCCATGTCGTCCACATTGGGCGAGCGGAAGCCCGTGGCGGCGCGCGCCGACAGCGTCCAGCGCTCAGTGGGCATCCAGACGGCGCCCACCGAACCCGTTAGCGCACCCTGGCGGAGTGCAGCCGCCGTGAACGGGAAGGGGTAAAACGTCGTGTCGAAGCGCGCATCAATGCCATAGAGGTTGTATCGCGCCCCGGCCTGCAACAGCCAGCGCGCCGAGGGCCGAAACTCGTAGTGCGCAAAAGCCGCCCACGATGTCCACTCCGCTTGCGGGTAGCGCGACGGGCCGGGCACAGTTGCGTTCGTATTCACGTTCTGATCTGTGCCCGTCGAGCGCACGTTGTTCAGCACCCCCTCAGCGCCGTAGTAGAGCGCATGGCGTTCGCCCCAGCGTTTGGCCAGGTCTAAGTTGGCCGAATAAGCGTCCACCTTTTCCACGCGGCTGCGGCGCACGGCGGCGTTGAAGTTGCGGTCAATGCGGCTTTCCTCGAAGAACTGGTAGGCGATGCGCAGCACAACCTCATCGAACAGGGCCGTGGAGCGCTTATGGGCGACGCTCAGCTGGTGCATGTTCCACACCTGCGGGCCGTAGTTCCATTCGGCGCTATTGGGCAGGCCATTGGGCCGCACGCGCAACAGGCGGTCGTAGCGCGAGTAGCTGGTCGTGGCGGAATAGTGCAGGCCGTACTGTACGTCCCAGTGCTCGTTGGGTCGGAAGCGCACTTTTTGCATAAAGTTGATCTGCTCGTAACCCGAAGGGCGTTGCACGAGCGAGTCTTCGTTCATGACCACCACGTCGCGCCCGTCTATGCGTTGCACGTAGAAGGGCCGCGCATAGTTTTGGGAAGGGCCTCGTGTGCCCATGCGCAGGTCGCCAAAGTGATGGAAAGAGGCGCTGCTGAGCATGGCCCACTTTTGCCCGCCGACGCCGACGTGGAAGTGGCTGGTTCGCTCGCCATTGGCCGAAGCCATGCGCCCTACGGCCTGACCATGTACACGCACACCTTCGCCGTCCGACAGTTGCGGGGCGCGCGTTTGGAAGTACATGACACCGCCGATGGCGTCGCTGCCGTAGGCCACTGAGCCGGGGCCGAAGAGCACCTCCGTCTGTTCGAGTGCGAAGGGGTCGAGCGAGATGACGTTTTGCAGGTTGCCGCTGCGGAAGATGGCTGTGTTCATGCGTACGCCGTCCACCACCAGCAGCACGCGGTTGGTAGCAAAGCCGCGAAGCATCGGGCTACCGCCGCCCTGCTGGCTTTTCTGGATAAACACTTCTCCAGAAGTGCCCAACAGGTCGGCAGCGGTCTGTGGGTTTTGCATTGCCGCATCGCGCTCCGCAATGCGGGTAATGCGAGCGGGGGTCTCGCGTCGCCGCTGCTGCCAACGCACTTCCGAGATGACCACTTCTCGGTCGGGAGCAAAAGCCAGAGGCCTCAGATAAGCCACGTAGCCGGTGCTTTGCAGCTCTGCCCAGCGATAGGTGCGCGGCTCGTAGCCGTCGGCGCTGAAGAGCAGCGCGTCTGCGCGTCCCAGCGCCCCGGCATCGGCGCGCCCAGCGGCGTCGGTCAGGGTGTAGCTGCTGGCGCCCGCCGCCTCGATGCGCACACCTTCTATGGGCCGATTGGTTTCGATGTCCAGAACTGTTATATTTTGGGTAAAGCCCAGGCTATGCCCTAAAAGGGACAGCCCGAGCACGAGGATGTTTCTCATGTTCGAGCGCATTTTTTTGGTTAAAAAGTGATGGGAAACGCCAGGAGGGCGGTGCCTTTAGCACGTTCTAAAGGCCGCCTTGCTTTCGGGCGGTGGCGAAGGCGGGCTGTGGTGCGCCTGAGCATGGTTTCGCTTTTGCGACACATCCGGTGTTTGTTTTGCCCAGAAGGTGCCTGCCATTGGCATTGACTCGGTTTTTTCCCAAAAAAGCTCCCAAAAGAAGCGCCACAGACGCTGAAGTGTATCGCGCAGCGGCGAGTGGTGGGCCAGTGCCTCGGTAACTTGCTGCTGCAGAGCCTCCTCTAACTTTGTCTCGGCGTGGTCGAGCAGGCACCAGAGCAGTACCGAGTCGCCGTGTTGGGCCTGGCGCACCACGTCGTACCATTGGCCGTCGAGCACGAACTCGTCGTCGCGCTCCCAACGCAAAAGCGTGCGCGCCTCACGGGCCGAGAAACGCAGACACACCAATGCCGAGTCGGGCAGCCCGGCTACCAGCTGCGCTCGTACGCGCTGGCGCACCTGATAGCGCTCCCAGCCGTGCCACACCTGCGTACCCGCGAATGGACTGAGCAATACTCCCAGTAAACCTATGGCCACAACTCCACGCATGCGAAAGGCAAAAAAAGTGGGGAAAGGTACATCCCCAGAAGTGGCGATGAAGGTTTTTTTATTCGCCGCCGCGTAAAGCAAAAATAAGGCGCACCGCAAGTTAACGGGCGCCTTTTCTATGATACCATTGAAGTGCTCCTGACGCCCTCTCGCTTACCGCCCTAAAAGCTTGAGAGGCGTAAACTTTTCAAATTTGTACGAAACTTCGCCGCAGTACGTCTCGGTTAAGCAGCCGCATTCCTTTTCAACTCAGCAACCGTTTGCTTAACTGCATCTGCATTTGTTGTTGGCGTGTAATTAAAGTACCGGTTAAACTTTGAGCTATCAAAGTAATAATCTCTATCGTACTGGTAGCGCATCTCATACATCTCTCTCAGAATAGGGATAAATAGTCCGAGTGCCTTAATGCCCCAGCCTGGCAAGACCTGGTATTTATTGCTTGTCTGCATTTCTTCTGCAAACAGGTTTATCCATTCTTCGCCAGTGATTTTTTGAGGGTCTGTGGGCAGATTCCATATTTGATTGTATGCGTCTTTCGTGTTTCCGAGAAGTGCCGTTCCTTTACCCAGATCGGGAACATAGCTTATGCTATGAACAACTTTGGCATCACAGAACCACTGCGCTTTTTTGCCTTTTGCTAAGTTGTCGTACACCATATTCATCAGCAGACTTTTGTCTTTTACTGTGCCGAAGAAGTCTGCAGAACGAGCGATGATCGCATTGATTTTTCCTTTCTCGATACTGTCGAGAATGAGTCGGTCTACTTCTGCCCTCACCTCTCCCTTTTTGCTTGTTGGGCTTATGGGCGAATGCTCTGTAATGTGTTTTACGTTGTCGCCGCCAATAGCATACACGTTGTCAAAGAAGACCAGCCTGGCGTTATGCTGAATGCAGGCATCTATGACATTTCTGATGAGGGGAGGCCAGACTCTTTGCCACAGTTTTGTGTCGTAGTCAATACCTACCGTCAGATAAACGATCTCACTGCCTTCAACGGCTTTTGCAACCTGCTCGCGGTCTGAGAGATCGGCTTTGAATAACTCATCTGTTGCGTTTATTTTTCTTGGATTACGGCCTACAAGCCTGATGCTCGAAGTATATGCCGGTAATGTTTTTGCAAGTTCAATGCCTATGGCACCACCTGCTCCTAAAATGGTTTGTCTCATGATGAGTGTTGCTATTTAATGATCAATGCTTTGTGATAGACTTCAGATAGGTGAATAATGCCTCTGATATGACTAAAAACCAAAGAAGGCGCGTAGTTCTGACCTGCCAAACCTAAACACAGACAGGGCTCGAAAACTCCTGGGCGCAAGGATAGGCGATTTGGTTAGAAAAGCAGCCATTCATCGTCGAATCTTACAAGAATTTCTTCCTCCATGGCCGGCGCTGCCGCAGCAGGCCCACATCAGGCATGCGCCAGACCACGGCGAGGGAGCGCTTCACCAATGACGTAAGACATGTGTATAAAGATCTGGTTTCCAGCGCATTTGGCCCGAAAGCTGAATAGCCGTCAAAATAGGGCGCAAAAAAGCCCGGTAGTCTTACACCACCGGGCCTTATTTGATTGGTCATTACTGCTAAAAAGTCGTTGGGAGGGGGTATGCCCTTTATTCGGGCTTGCGACTGTCAGGGGGCAGCAAGTTGCGGATGTCGGGTGGGTAGGCCCGCTGTTGGGCGTCCATTCGGGCGGGCGGCAGTGGTTGGAGTGGCTGTGCCCAGCGTGCCTGCCGCAGGGCTTGCACTTCGCGCCAGATGGTAGTGTTAGGAGCGGGTGCGCTGCCGGGTAGGGGTGCGCTGCTGGGCAGCGGTGGTTCGGCGCGGTGGTCGGCGTTGGGGGCGTTCTTGCGGATTTGCGGTGTACGCGCTGGGGCTGATGAGGCGGTCTGTTCGGAGGGAGCCGCCACCTCTGGCGCCGGAGCAGTTTCCATGCGCTCGGTCGGTGTGTCGTCGCGGCGGACGCTTGCAGTGCCAGGTGTCTCGGGCGATGGTGTGGGCCTCAAGAAGGCCCAGTACAGCCCGGCCAGCAAGGCTACGAAGGCTGTGCCGGCCAGGAGTAATGCGGTGAGAGACCATCCGCCAGCGCGAGGCGACGCTTGCAAGTGGGTGCGGACGCCTTCCCACACGCGCGGTGAGGGGGTATCCCAACCGGACGGCGAGGGGGTGTCGGGCAAATCCTCGAATGCCTGGCGGAACAGCGCATCGAGGTGGGTGAGCTCTTGGTTATCTTCCATAATTCAGCATGAGCAGAGCAGGCCGGCGTGGCGTGCGATTTTCAGGTGATGAACGATTTGTCCACGATGCGCTTGAGGTATTCGCGCGCTTTGAACAGCTGGCTTTTGCTGGTTCCGATGGAGATGCCGAGCTGCTCGGCAATCTCTTCGTGGCTCAATCCTTCGATGACGTACAGATTAAATACCGCGCGATATCCAGGGGGCAGGCGCTGCAAGTATTTGAGCAGCGTTTCAGCGTCGAGGTTGGCGGCAAAGTCCTCTTCGGTGCGCAGCAGGTTCTCGAACGGCGTATAGTCGGGTGTGTCGCGCAAAAAGTCGCGCTGTTTGCGCAGGTGACTGAGCGCCGTGTTGACCATGATGCGCCGGATCCAACCGCCCAAGGCGCCTTCGCCTCGAAATTGTGCCATGTCTCGGAATACGCGGATGAAGCCGTCCTGGAGCATGTCTTCCGCCTCGGCCCGGTCTCGTGCAAAGCGAAGAACTACCCGGAACATCGGGACGCTAAATTTCTGATACAGCGCCGTCTGATGGGCAGGACTTCCGTTTAATACGCCTTGCACTAATTCCTGGTCGGTCAGTTGTTGCATGTTGAACGGATGCTGAATGGGTGGTCGAAGTGTTGCTCGGGTTGCCTGTGGGCGTATTTTTTTTGAAAAATGAGGCTCCACAGCCGTTTTTGAGCGCTGCGGCAGACGCCGAAGCCGGGCAGGGTACCGCGGCGGTGTTTGCCCCGCGAAGGAAGCGCTGCGGTACTGCTCGCCGTTCGGGGCCGCGATGCGCCAGGTATAACGAATAGGGCGAGAAATGTTTTGCAAAGGGTTGGCTTTTGGCCTACCTGTCTTCCAGCTGCACTTTCAAATGTGCGCGGAAGATACCGTTTTCGCGCCCGGTGTAGAGTTCGTGGCGGTTGGGGTAGAGCAGCTCCAGCTGGCGGCGCACGTTCTTCAGCCCGATGCCTTCGGCGCGAGGCGGCGGGGCGTCGGCGTCCACCGTGTTGCGCACCTCAAATTCGAGGGCATTGTCGTGCAGGTGCAGGCGCACGGATATTTCCACCGTTCCGGTGGTGCCGCCAGCGCCGTGCTTGAAGCTGTTCTCCACGAAGGGCAGCAGCAGCAGGGGCGCAATGAAGCCACCGGGAGGCTCGATGTGTTCCTCATAGTGCACCTTGAGGCGCTCGTTGTAGCGCAGTTTTTCCAGTTCGATGTAGTCCCGAATGACTTTGGCTTCATCGGCCACGGCGATGCGCGGGGCGCGGCAGTCGTAGAGCATGAAGCGCATGATCTTGGACAGCATCAGAATAGCATCGGCGGTGTGGTCCGATTTTTTGCGCGCCAGGCCGTAGAGGTTGTTCAGCGTGTTGAACAGGAAGTGCGGGTTCATCTGTGCGCGCAGGAAGTTGAGTTCGGACTGCAGTTTTTCCTGCATCAGCTCCCGCTCGAACTCTAAGCTCTTGTAATGCACGCGGATCATCTTGATGGTCGTCGCTGCGGCCACCGTGATGAACAGGTCAAAGGCAATGAGGTACATGCCTTTCCAGCTGAAGAAAGGCACATTGCGCTCCGGCTGCGTGATGGGAAAGAGGATCCATTCTGTCGTCATCCGATACAGCAGAATGGCCACGATAAAGGCCGCAGCCGTCAGGCCCACGAGTTTCCACACCTTATCGCGGTCTAAGTAGAGCGGGATAACGCGGTAAAAAACGAAATAGGTCAGCAGCAGCTTGACGGGTATGACGGAGGCCTCGTTGATGAAGGCTTCCTTGAAATCAATGCGGTTGTAAAAGCTGCCTAACCAGGTATTGAGGATGAGATAGACTACCCAGAAGCTGATGTGGTAGCCGATGCGGAGCCAGTCTATGCGCGCCATTCGACGTTTTGAAAATCGGGTGAGAGGACGAATTGATAGAGGGTGCGATTATGCAGGCGAATCTCCCGCAGCGGCATTTCGGCGCCGTCAACAAGGCATTTTTGCAAAAATGTGGGAAATCCGACCAGGAAAATTTTTATTTTTTGATAAGGAACGGGCCATTTGCCGTCTATGTGTTGGCGAAGGTAAAAAGATTGTTGGTTAGCAAAGGTAGTCCAGGTGCGCAGGCAAAATTCGCCCTGTTGGTAGCCATAGCCTTCGCCAGCATCTTCGTACAGCTGGCTGACGACGGCTTCGGCGGCGTTGTGGTAATAGACGTATAGTGTCAGTTCCTCCATGCTGGCTCTTTCGCCGACGTGCTGCAGGATGGGATAGGTGGGCAAGACGGCGCCTGCTCTGACGAAAAACGGTATCTGTTCTGGCATGACGTTGACGAAGAGTTCGCCCGAGGCAGGTTGGCCATTCCAAAAATAATACCATTGCCCTTTGGGCAGGTAAACCAGTTGCCTTTGCACTTTGGGTTGCACCACCGGGCTGACCCACAGGTGGTCGCCGCAGAGGAAGTCGCGTTCCAGGTCGCGCAGTTTAGGGTCATTGGGGTCGGCAAAGGCGGCGTGCTGAAGTACGGGTGTGCCGTCCTGGCTGTTTTTCCACAGGGCGGTATAGAGGTAAGGCAATAAGGCGTAGCGCAGTTCGATGGCCTTTTGGGCCAGGGGTGTCCAGCGGTCGCCGAACGACCACGGTTCCTGGTCAGTGGTGTGCAGGGCTGGGTCGGTCAGTTGGGCTTCGTCTTCGATGGCAGTGTCGCCGGCCAGGTGCTGGCCCATGCTGTGCACGCGCATCAGGGGGTGAAAGGCGCCCAATTGGAGCCAGCGGACAAATAGCTCGCCATCGGGTGCGCCGGTAAAGCCGCCAATGTCGGAGCCGCAGAACGAAAAGCCCGATGCACTCAGTCGCTGGCACTGCACGTTGGCTAAGGCCAAGTGCTCCCACGTGGAGCTGTTGTCTCCTGTCCAGACGGCGGCGTAGCGCTGCCCACCGCTGAAAGTGGCGCGCGTGAGCAAGAAGGGGCGCTTTTCGGGGCGCAGGCGGCGCATGCCCTCCCACGAGGCGCGGGTCATGAGCAGGCCATACACATTGTGCAGCTGCCGGTGCGTGGCCCATTGGCCCTCGAAGCGGTGCAGGGCATCGTCGGGCAGTGTCTTGCTCTGCACGTGAAAGACTGCCGGCTCGTTCATGTCGTTCCAGAAGCCGCTGACACCCAGTTCGATGTAAAATACCCGGTGCAGATCGCCCCACCATTCGCGCACCTGGGGGTCGGAGAAATCCGGGAAGGCGCAAAAGCCTGGCCACACGGGGCCTTTAGCCAGCGCCCCATCGGGCGAGCGCACGAACATCCCTTTTTCCGCGCCCTCGCGATAGACAGCGTAGTTCGGGTCTTCCTTGATGCCCGGGTCTATCATGACCACCGTCTGGAAGCCGCGTTCGCGCAGGGCTTCTATGAGGCCTTGAGGGTCGGGGAAGTGCTCGCGGTTCCAGGTGAAGCACCGGAAACCGTCCATGTAGTCAATGTCTAAGTAAATAGCATCGCACGGGATGCGCAATGCCCGGAAGGTGTCGGCCACCTCCAGTACACGGCTGTGTGGGTAGTAGCTCCAGCGGCACTGGTGGTAGCCCAGCGCCCACAATGGCGGTAACTCGGGCCGTCCCGTCAGGCGGGCGTAGGCGCGCGCCACATCAGCAGGTGTCTGGCCGTGAAAGAAGTAGTAGTCCAGCTCGCCGCCTTCGGCCCAGAACGAGACCACGCCCTTGCTCTTGCTATCAAAGTCAAAGTGCGTGCGGAAGGTGTTGTCTAAGAAAATGCCGTACGCCAGCCCGTGGTGGATGCCATAATAGAAAGGTATGGCCCGGTAGAGCGGGTCGGTGTCGGGTCCGAAGGCAAAGGCGTCGGTACACCAGTTTTCGAGCGTCCTGCCGCACAGGTTGGTGCCGTAGGTCTTGTCGCCCAACCCGTAGAAAGCCTCTCTGCGCTGGCATTTTTTGGTGATTTTGAGCAGGTGCCAGCCCTTGAGCACGCTGCGTCGAGCAACGAACTCGGCGGCGTCTTCGTTGAGCAGGCGGTCGTCAGCATCGTAGAAACGCGCCAGTGCTCCACTTTTTGTCAGGGCCAGCTGGAGCACTGAGGTGGCCAGTACGTACTCGTTAGCCGTTTCGCTCAGCGTGGCCGTTACCTTTTGGGCCGGCGGCGCGGGCGCCAGGGCGTAGGAAAAATCGGGTTGAAAAAAGCCGTCCGGGCTGTAGCGTAGCCGTAGAGTATCGGGTGCCATCACCTGTACACGCAGACAGACACCGTTGCGACAGGCAAATTCGTAGGCCCCCTCCTTCCAGCGCACCGCCACCACCTCGTCGGGGCGTACCTCCTCATAGACATCCTCGTAGCGCAGGCGGATATCCGCTTCGCTCAGCGGAACGATGGCGGGTGGCGCAGGTGTTTTAGCCGGCTTTTTGTCCTTCATGCAGCAAAAGTCGGGTTACTTCGCGGGACTGAAAACGAAAGCCTGGGTTTGAAGGCGATGGTGGTGGAGGTTTACGCAAAAGGCGTCGCTCCGAAGGGAGAGACGCCTTTTACCGGGGGCGGACGAGTCGGCTCAGCGCACGCCAATAATTTCCACCTCTGCTCCTGTGAGGGCCGGGTTGTACCAGCATTCGACGCCTTTGGCTTTGAAGGCAGCCACGGCGGCTTTGGCCTCTTCGGGCGTGGTGTAGCCTTTGACGATGTAGCTGGCGCCTTTAGCGCCGCCGGGGCAGGTGCTGCCCGGGTGCCACAGCAGGTACAGCCCCTCGATGGCGGGCGCTTTGTCCACGGGGGTATCTTTGCAATAAACGGCGAATTGCACGTAGTGCAGCTCGCTCACGGGGGTGAACAGCTCGTTGCCCACCTGCCCGCGGCCCGGGCGCACCGTGCGTTGCACATGGAGTCCATTGACGGTAACGGTGGTGGACGGGTCGGGCTCTGGCGGCGCCACGGTAGAAGTGGAGTACGTTACAGGGGCTACCGAGCGCGCATCCACGGCCATAGGGCCGGCCACCGGGGCGGGTGGAGGCGTTTGTTTGCCTTGCACTTTGGCTAAGGCGGCAGCGCGTCGGGCGGCGGCGTCTTGCTCGCTGATGTTGCTCGTAGCGGGTGCTGCGGAGGCAGCGCGTGTGGTGGCTGGCGCCGGGCTTCCGGGTGCGCTGTGCATCACGGGCGCCGGTGCCGGGTCGGGGTTAGCGGGCTTATAGGGCAATTTGACTTCGGCTTGCGCTCGCAGCGCAACCCCAGAGGCCATCAACAGGCAGAAGATGAGCGTATGCTTCATAGTGTTTTGAAATGTTCGAGTGAAAACAAATGATGTGCCGACACAAAACGCATCCTGGCTGGCGGGCGGTCTTTTATTTTGAAAAAAAATGACTCAGAACAGCAGCGCGGCGCCAAAAACGCCTGCGCTATCGCCCAGTTTGGGCTTGAGGAAAACGGTGTCTATGCGGGGGTTGAAGAGATGTTTGCCGGCTTCGGCCACGCCATCGGAATAGAGGCGCTCGATGTTGCCCACGCCGCCGCCCAGCACGATGGCGTCGGGGTCGAGGATGTTGATGACGACGGCAATGGCTTTACCAAAGTAGTGGATGAGCCGGCTGATGGTCTCCGTTGCGGCAGCGTCCGTTCCGGCCTCAGCGCGTGCAGCGATGTCAGGCAGGCGCTGCTCTTCGCCGGTTTTTTCCCGATAAAACCGCTCTAAGGCTGGGCCGGAGAGGAGCGTCTCCACACAGCCGACTTTGCCGCAGTAGCATGGGCCGCCCTCGGCGTCGAGGAAATTGTGCCCCCATTCACCGGCGATGCCCTGCCGGCCGTGGATGACTTGCCCGCGCACGACGATGCCGCCGCCAACGCCGGTGCCCATGATGACGCCGAAGACTACCTCGGCCCGTGGCAACACCTCAGGCACGGCACCCATGAGGGCTTCGGCCACGGCAAAGCAGTTGGCGTCGTTGGACAGGCGAACCGGAATGCCCAGCCGTTGTTGTAGGTCCCGGTCGAAAGGCTTGCCAATGAGCGCTGTCGTGTTAGCGTTTTTCACTACACCCGTCCGAGGGTCGAGCGTGCCCGGATGGCCCAGCCCCAGGCGCTCGGGGCGGAGGCCGGTCATTCGGGAAAGTTCTTGCACCAGCGCCGCCACCTGGTCGAGGATGTGCGCATAGCCTTGTCGGGCCTCTGTGGGGATGCGATGGCGCGCCAGTACGCGCGGGTTTTCGCGGCTTTCCAATACAATACCTTCTATCTTGGTGCCGCCCAAATCAATGCCCCATAGGTTCATATTTCGCTCGTTTTGGCAGCAAAGAAACGCACTTCGGGCAACCGCACATGCCTGTTGCGCATCAACGCTCCGTGCCCAGGAACACGGGCCAGTGCAAATGCCTACCTTTGCATGCTTTTTGTGCTGAAGAATGCATAAAAACAAAACATCTTGCCACTAATTTACACCTGCTATCATGAGATTTAAGGCTCTGCTTCCGTGGCTGCCGGCTTTCGCCGCGGTTTTATTTTTGGGAAATACGCTTCAAGCGCAATTGCTCCCCAGATGCCAGGATGGAAAAGGATACTCGTACAACCCCGTAACGGGCGCACTGATACCCACGGGCGAAAAATGCGCTAACTCGGTAACGAGTGCAGTGCCCTTCCTGCGTATCGCTCCGGACGCCCGCGGGGGCGCCATGGGCGATGTGGGCATCGCCACTTCCACCGACCCTAACGGCATGCACTACAACCAATCGAAGTTGGCCTTTGCCGACAAGGACCTGGCCGTATCGGCCACCTACACCCCCTGGATGCGCAACCTG
The DNA here is from genome assembly GCA_964646615.1 of uncultured Saprospiraceae bacterium. Lineage (GTDB taxonomy): Bacteria > Bacteroidota > Bacteroidia > Chitinophagales > Saprospiraceae > M3007. The sequence continues at coordinate 132,837 of CAZYEV010000027.1, read as the reverse complement.
GGCCTCCAGGATGTGTACCTGGCCTATCTGGCGGCGTATAAGCGTCTGGATGACCTCCAGACCATTGGCGCCAGCCTGCGCTATTTCTCGTTGGGCGATATCGAGTTTACCGATGAAAACGGCGGCTCGCTGGGCCAGGGTCGGCCCAACGAATTCGAGGTAGCCCTCGCCTATTCGCGCAAGCTCTCGAAAAAGTTCGCCGCAGCCGTTGGTGCCAAGTTCATCTATTCCAACTTAGCCACGGGCCAAATTGTGGAGGGCAACGAAATCCGCCCCGGCGTGGCGGGTGGCGCCGACCTGTCGCTGACCTATCGTACACCCATGAAACTCACCCGCGCGGGTGGCGAATTCACCTTCGGCGCTGCTGTATCGAACCTGGGCTCCAAAATCACGTACACCCGCTCGGCCAACCGCGACTACATCCCCACCAACCTCGGCTTGGGCTTCGCCTGGAAATTTAACCTCGACGACCACAACACCCTCACCTTCACCACCGACCTGAACAAACTGCTCGTGCCCACGCCACGCCCGGATATTGACGAAGACGGCGACGGAATTCCCGACTACAAACAGTACTCGTCCATCCGCGGCATCTTCGTGTCCTTCTCCGACGCTCCCGGTGGCTTCAGCGAAGAACTCAAGGAAATCAACATCGGCGCCGGCGCCGAATACTGGTACGACAACCAGTTCGCCGTGCGCGCCGGATACTTCTACGAACACTACTCCAAGGGCAACCGCAAGTACTTCAGCGTGGGCCTTGGCGTCAAGTACAACGTCTTCGGCATCAACTTCTCCTACTTAGTGCCCACCACCAACCAGCGCAACCCCTTGGACAACACCCTGCGCTTCTCCCTCCTCTTCGACCTGGCTGCCATCGAAGGGCAGTAATGAGCATATGGGCCAAACACAAAGCGGGAGGCAGCGGCTCATGCAGCTGCCTCCCGCTTTTTTTAACGTGCGCTCTTTTAGAAGGAGGTGTGCGCCAGGTCGAAGCGGAAGTACAGGTTTACGCCGGCGTTGGTCATGCGTGCCTGGCGCACGGTTTCATTGGTCAGGTCCACCTCGTAGAACCCTTCTAAGCCAATGGCGGCGCGTTCGGCTGGGCCAACAACGCGCCCAATGCCTACGCGCAGAGCCAGCAGGTTGCCCGACTGGACGCCCAAGGGATAGTCCGGGTTGTAAAACGTCTTCAAGTATTGGCGTGCCTCAGCGTTGGTGCTGTACGTGATGGTCTCGGCGCCCCAGCCCCAATCGCGAAACACGCGCTTGAAGCCCCCGTGCGCAGAGAAAAAGTAATCGCTATCGAAAGGCCGAAAGTCTTTGCCCAGCCCAAGTGTCAGGGCCACAGACATCTTCTGGAAACTCGACGGCGAGGACATAAATTCCACGTTGCCAAACACCGGAAAGAGGCGGTGGGCAAAGTAGGCATTCAGCCCATAGCGCGGCTGCGCGTAACGGCTGCGCAGGCCGTAGTCTTTCTCAAACTCTTCCCACGAGTAGCCGCCCTTGTCTTTGTGGCTGATGGAAACGAATTTGTACACCTCCTGCAGGTTGGTGGCGTAGAAATGCGTATTGTGGAACAGCATGGAGCCGCCGGCATTGACGCCGAGTCGGATAAAGAGGTTTTCGTTTTTCTGCGCAGTTGCTTGCAGGCACAGCCACAAGCCGAGGAGCAAGGTAACGGTTTTTTTCATCGTCATAATTCCGTTGTCGTTGGGTGAAAGAATAAGCAAGGGCCTCCAATCAGCGCTGATTGGACCTGGCGGGGAAGTAAGACGATTAACCGGGGAGTGCGTCATCTCCGGCAAAAACCGTTCCGCCCGAAAGCAGGAGCGGCTCTCTTCATGAAGATGCAGGAAAACGCAGCGCCAAAGGTAGGGCCCCCGGGCCACGTAAAGGATAGGCCATGGCCGAAAAAAGTGATGCGTGTTTGACGCGCTCCGGGTGTCAATCTGCGGGCATTGCGGGGCGGCATTTGGCCGAATGCCCCACCGGGTGAGTCCGGTCAGCACGCCACTAATTGACGCAGCATTCAACGCCAATACCTTCTAAGGCCGAAATGAGTTCGCTGCTGACCTGCACTTTGCGACTGGTGGACAGAAAGGCTAAGCGCTCTTTGTGCTGCATGTCTAACAGTTCCATGCGCAGCGCGTGTTTGCCCTGATGGGCGGCGCAAATGCGCTCAATGTCGGAAATGAAATCAGGCGTGATGCGCTCTACCGGGATGCGCAGGGTAACGGCTCGAGTTTTTTCTTCGCCAATGCTCTCCAGCAGGCGGATGTTGCTGACGCGCAGTTCGTAGGTTTCGGAGCCGAAGCGCGCTTTGTAATCGCCCTCTACGTAGAGGCACTCGCCTTCCTGGAGGAAGTTGCGGAACCTGACGTAAGCATCGGAGAAGAGCGCTACCTCCAGGTCGCCCGTGTAGTCTTGCAGGACGATGCGGCCCCAGCCTGTGCCCTTTTGGGTGGTGCGGTGCTCGGCTTTCATGACGAAGCCGGCCACGGCCACTTTCTGGTCTTTGACGTTATCCAAATGGCTGATGGGCGTGGCAAAGGTTTCCCAGGCAAAGCGGTAGTTGTCTAAGGGATGACCACTGAGGTACACGCCCACTACGTCGCGTTCGCGCTGGAGTAGGGTCAGCAGGCCCCAGGGCTCGGCGTTAGGCAACGGCGGCAGGGGGATGCTGACGGAGTCCGACAGGTCGCCAAAGAGCGAGTTGGCCGAAAGTATCTTATCCTCCTGATAAGCATGCGCGTAGCGGAGCAAGTGCTCCAGGAAGGACTCGTGTTTGTCGCTGGGAGCAAACAGGAGGCTGCGGTACTCTTTGCCTTTGCCGGCCAGCGGGGGCAATTCGTCGAAGGCCCCGGCATAGGCTAAGCTTTCGAGCGCGCGCTTGTTGATGGCGCGCAGGTTGGCGCGGCGCATGAAGTCGTACAGGTCCTCGAACGGGCCGTTTTTCTGGCGCTCTTCAATGAGGCTTTGCACGGCAGCCTCGCCCGCGCCCTTGATGGCGCCCAGGCCGTAGCGGATGACGCCCTTCTTATTGACAGAGAAGTTGACGTCGGACTCGTTGACGTCGGGGCCTTTGACCGTCAGGCCCATGCGGCGGCACTCTTCGAGGAAGAAGGTGATCTTCTCGATGTTCCCCTGGTTGTTGCTCAGCACGGCGGCCATGTATTCGGCCGGGTAGTTGGCCTTTAAATAGGCCGTTTGATAGGCCACAAAGGCGTAGCAAGTCGAATGGCTTTTGTTGAAAGCGTAGGAAGCGAAGGCTTCCCAGTCGCTCCAGATTTTTTCTAATTTGTCTTTGGGATAGCCGCGCGCCACAGCGCCCTCGATGAACTGGCCGCGCATTTTATCGAGCACGGCTTTTTGTTTTTTGCCCATGGCTTTGCGCAGCACGTCGGCATCGCCTTTGGAGAAGCCGGCCAACTTTTGCGACAGCAGCATGATTTGCTCCTGATAGACGCTGATGCCGAAGGTTTCTTTTAGGTACTCCTCCATTTCGGGCAGGTCGTAGGTGATGGGCTTGCGTCCGTGTTTGCGCGCGATGAACTCCGGGATGTAGTCCAGCGGGCCGGGCCGGTAGAGGGCGTTCATGGCGATGAGGTCGTCGAATTTGTCGGGCTTCAGTTCGCGCAGATACTTTTGCATGCCCGGGCTTTCGAACTGGAAGGTGGCGATGGTTTCGCCGCGTTGGTAGAGTTCGTAGGTCTTGGGGTCGTCGAGCGGGATGTTGTCAATGTCAATGCGGATGCCGTGGTTTCGCTCGATGAGGCGCAGGGCGTCGCGGATAATGGTCAGGTTGCGTAAGCCGAGGAAGTCCATTTTGATGACGCCGGCGTCTTCGATGGTGCTGCCCTCGTACTGGGTGATGAGCAAGGGGGTCTCTTTGGAGGTGCACACCGGCAGGATTTCCGTCAGATCCTTGGGCGCAATGATGATGCCGGCGGCGTGGATGCCTGTGCCCCGCACGGAGCCTTCGAGCACCATAGCTTCGCGCAAGACTTTGGCTTCCAGCGTGTTTTCCTGGGCTAAGTATTCGCGCAGGCGCTTACAATTTTCGAGGTCGTCGGCAAGCAGACCTTCTTTTTCGGCCAAAGAGCCTTCGCCCTCCAGCGGCGCCGTCAGTACGCGCTTGAGCGAAATGCCGGGCTTTTCGGGCACCAGCTTGGCTAAAGCGTTCGACTGGTCTAAGGGCAAATCGAGCACGCGCGCCACGTCTTTGATAGACATCTTGGCCGCCATGGAGCTGTACGTTACAATCTGGGCCACCTGCTGGTAGCCATACTTTTTGACGACGTAGTCAATCACTTTGTCGCGCCCTTCGTCGTCGAAGTCGGTATCAATATCGGGCATGCTCTTGCGTTCGGGGTTGAGAAAGCGCTCGAACAGCAGGCCATATTTGATGGGGTCAATGTTCGTAATGCCGATGCAATAAGCCACTGCCGAGCCGGCAGCCGAACCGCGCCCGGGGCCTACAAATACGCCTAAGTCGCGCCCGGCCTGAATAAAATCGGCCACGATGAGGAAGTAGCCGGCAAAGCCCATCGTCCGGATGGTGTGCAACTCGAAGTTGAGGCGCTCCTCAATTTCGGGCGTAATCTCGCTGTAGCGCTTGCGCGCGCCCTCAAACGTCAGGTGCCGCAGGTAGTCGTCTTGCGAGGTAAATTCCTGGGGGACGACAAAGTGGGGCAGCAGGATATCCTGCTTGAGTTTGAGGTGCTCGCATTTGTCCACGATTTCCAGCGTGTTGTCTAAGGCGAAGGGCACATCGTGGAAAAGCGCCGCCATTTCGGCCTGTGTCTTAAAGAAGAACTGGTCATTGGGAAAGGCAAAGCGCCCGCCTTTCATCACAGTGCCTTCTTCCACAAAATCTCGAATGGGTGGGGTGGACTGTTTTTCGCCCGTGTTGACGCACAGCAGGATATCGTGCGCGTTGGCATCCTGTTGGTCCACGTAGTGCGAGTCGTTGGTGCAGATGACCTTGACGTTGTACTCCTTTGCCCACCGCAGCAGTACCTCGTTGACGCGCTCTTGCTCCGCCAGATGGTGACGCTGCAGTTCGATGTAGTAGTCTTCGCCGAAGAGATCGAGCCACCACTCGAACTCCTTGCGGGCGGCCTCTTCGCCCTGGCGCAGGATGGCCTGCGGCACCATAGCGCCTAAGCAGCACGTGGTGGCGATGAGGCCTTCGTGGTATTGCAGCACCAGCTCCTTGTCAATGCGCGGATATTTGCCATAGAAGCCCTCGATGTAGCCTAAAGAGCACAGCTTCACTAAGTTGCGATAGCCTAAAGCGTTTTTGGCCAGGAAGAGCTGGTGGTAGCGTTTGTCCTTGTCTTCTTTGGTGAATGTCTTTCGATGGCGGTCGGCCACTAAGTAAAATTCGCACCCCACGATGGGCTTGACGCCTTCGTGGCGGGCGGCTTCGGCCACAAACTGAAACACGCCGAACATGTTGCCGTGGTCGGTGATGGCTACGGCGGGCATGCCGTCGGCTTTGGCCTTCTTAAACAGGGCCGGGATGGCTGCCGCTCCGTCGAGCAGCGAGAACTGGGTGTGGCAGTGGAGGTGGGCAAAGTTGGGCATGGATCAGCGTTTTTTCCACTTCTGGTATTGCTCCTGCACTTCGGGTTCGTCGGGCAGGAGCGCGGTGGCTTGCTCGTAGGCGTATTCGATTTCCGTGTGCGGCTTGTTGAGGTATTGGTAAATTTCGGCCAGGCGGAACCAGCACCAGCCACAGCGTTTGCTCCGAGAGCGACGTCTTCAGCTCCAACCGGGCCGATTCGACCGTTCTGGCCCGCAGGAGGTCCTCGATGTTGATGGGAATGGCTGGCATGGTAACGTGCGCGGAAGTCCGGCAAAAGTAGCAAATCTGCCGGCGCTGTGGGGGCAAGGATGAGCGCCCTTTGCGGATGGCCTGACGGCGGCCTTTTTACGCATATCCTTTGGCCTGCAGCCGAAAGAGTTCAGCGTATTTGCCGCCCTGTTGCAGCAGTTCTTCATGGCTGCCCTGTTCGATGACCTGCCCGTGCTCTAAGAAAAGGATGCGGTCGGCCATGCGCACGGTGCTGAAGCGGTGGCTGATGAGCACGGCCGCGCGCCCGCGGGTGAGTTCGGCGAAGCGGAGGAACACCTCGTGCTCGGCGCGGGCGTCTAAGGCGGCCGTGGGTTCGTCCAGGATGACGATCTGGGCTTCGCGCATGTAGGCGCGCGCCAGCGCGATTTTTTGCCATTGGCCGCCGGAGAGGTCTATGCCGCCGGCGAAGCGTTTGCCCAGCATCTGGTCGTATTGGCCGGGCAGGCTCTCGATGATGATATCGGCCAGGCTCTTGTGGGCCGAGCTGACGATGCGCGGGCGGTTGGAGCGTTCCTCGATGTCGCCGATGGCGATGTTTTCGGCGGCGGTGAACATGAAGCGCACGTAGTCCTGAAAGATGATGCCGATTTCGCGGCGTAAATCTTCGGGGTTGTACTCGCACAGCGGCACGCCATCGAGCAGGATGCGGCCTTCAGTGGGTTCGTACAGATGGGCCAGCAGCTTGACTAAGGTGGTCTTGCCGGCGCCGTTTTCGCCCACTAAGGCCAGTTTTTCGCCCGGGGCGAGGGTAAAGCTGACGTGGCGCAGCGCCCATGCGTCGCTGCCTGGGTAGCGGAAGCCGACGTCCTCGAAGCGGATGCCCTCGCGCATGGGCCGAGGTACAGGGCGCTTGCCTGTGTGGTTGGCCGATAGTGGCTTCAGGGCCAGAAACTCAAAGAGGTCGCGCAGGTAAAGGGCCATTTCGGCCATGCGCGAAAAGCGCCCTACGATGGTCAGCAGCATCTCTTGCAGGCGGCTGAAGGCGCCGGCCAGAAAGGTCAGCGTGCCCAGCGAGAGCGTGCCCGCCACCGTTTGCACCACGATATAGACATAGGCGCCGTAGTAAGCGGCTATGCTGAGGGCCGACAGCAGGCCACCCCACAGGGCGCGCCGCATCGCCAGCCGCCGATTGGCCAGGTAGTACTGGTTTGAAATGGTGCGAAAGCGCTCGGCCAGGAAGTTTTCCAGCCCAAAGATTTTGATTTCCTTGGCGGTCTCGTTGCTGGCTCCGATGTAGCGCAGGTAGTCCAGTTCGCGTCGTTGGGGCGTCCAGGAGCGCGTCAGGGAGTAGCCTTCGCGGTCGAAGTGCGTTTCGCCAATGAAGGACGGAATGACGGCAATGACCAGCAGCACGATAAGCCACGGATTGAAGGCCACCAGGCCGGCTGCGAGAAAGACCACCGAAATCATATCCTGCGCTTGCGAAAGCACAGTGCTCATCAGCACGGATCGGCTGCTCGTCTGCGTGCGCGCCCGCTCGAGTTTGTCGTAGAAATTGGCATCCTCGAACTGATACAGGTCGAGTGTGGCGGCGTGCCGGATGATGCGCACCGAAGAGTCGTTGTTCACTAAGTCGCCCAGCAGGCCATCCGTTAGCACAATGGCGCGGGCCAGCAGGCTATTGGCCACTGCCAGCCCAAACTCCAGCGCTACCCAGCTCCAGAGCGGATGCGTCAGCCGCCACACGTCGTCGGGTGCCGACATGGCCTTCACCACGCCGTCTATAATCTCCTTGCCCACGTACAACAGCAGCAGCGGAATGACCGACCGCAACAGCCGCAACACGGCATTGGTCAGCGCCAACGAGGGCGACACCGCCCAGATCATGCGAAAAAAACGCCACAAATGACGCCACGACGCCCACCCATCGGCGCCAGAACGGCTGTTTTCAGAAGGGTTGTCGTTTGCCATGCCCGTTTAACGATGAGCCAGCCAAAGGGTTCTACGGCTGGCGTTGCCAACGAAAAAACCTCGACAGCGCAGCGCCTGCCGAGGTCTTTTATAAAAAAGAAGGTCGTTCGAAACTGTCTTCATCGCGGGCGAACCCGCCAGGGGGAGGACTTCAGGCTTCCTTCAGCATTTTGTTGCCAAAAACCAGAAGTACGAGCAGTAAACAGGTGAGGATCAACATGGCGGATTAAACCGTTTTTTTGTGAAAGGATTGGAGTTAAAAAAAGTCTTGTGGCTTCTTACCGCTATTTGTCGGAAGGAGAACGCTTTTCTTAGCCAAAAACGAGGCCGAAAAATGTTAATGGTCGTTAATGAAGTCTAAAAAGCCGCGCCGGCGGTTTCCGCAGGGCCATTGCGCGGGCCATGTTTACGGTGTTTTGGGCTGAACCTTCTGCGCTGGTATCCGTTCATTTGCAGGCATGAAGCACCTTTTTTACCTGAAAAAGTACTTTTGGAAGTACCGCTGGCGATTGCTGCTGGGCGCGCTTTTTGTGGGTCTGGCCAATGTTTTTCGCGTGTTGCAGCCGCAGACCATTCGCGAAGCGTTGGACCGCGTCGTGGAGCGCGTGCGCCACTATCAGGAAACCGGCGGCATTGCTGCCCATCCGGAGGCCTTTGACGAGCTGAGTAGCCAGATAGCGCGCTTTGGTCTGACGGTCATTGGCCTGGCTGCCCTGATGGGGCTGTTCATGTTCTTCATGCGTCAGACGATCATCGTTGTGAGCCGGCTCATCGAGTACGACTTGCGCAAGGAGCTGTTTGCACACTACTCGCGGCTCGACCTGGCCTTTTTTCGCCGCCACAGCACTGGCGACCTGATGTCGCGTATTTCGGAAGACGTCTCTAAGGTGCGTATGTTTTTAGGCCCGGCCATCCTGTATGGGCTGGATTTGACCTGTCTGTTTGTGTTGACGATTTCCTCCATGTTGCGCGTCAGTGTGCCGCTGACGCTGTGGTCGTTGGCGCCGCTGCCCTTGCTTAGCCTGTCCATTTATTGGGTCAGCAGCATCATGAACCGCCGCAGCGAGCAGATTCAGCAGAAATTGGGCGAGCTGACGAGTATTGCCCAGGAGATGTACAGCGGCATCCGCGTCGTCAAGGGCTACGCGCGCGAAGAGGAAATGGGCCGTCATTTCGCCCAGCAGTGTGAAAGTTATCGCCATAAAACGCTGGCCCTCACGCGCGTGGATGCTTTTTTCTATCCGCTCATGGTGCTCATGATTGGCGCCAGCACCATCATCACCGTTTACGTTGGCGGCCTGTACGCTGTGCGAGGCGACATTACGGCGGGCAACATTGCCGAGTTTGTCATCTACATCAACATGCTCACCTGGCCCGTAACAGCCATTGGCTGGATTGCCTCGCTGACGCAACAGGCGGCAGCCTCCCAAAAGCGCATCAACGAAATACTGCACACGGAACCTGCGGTGAAAGACCCTCCGCAACTGCCCGCCGCGCTGTCCGCCGCTAACGGCAAGCCAACGACCCAGCGCGGGCACATCGTGTTCGACAATGTGGGCTTCGTCTATCCCGACTCCGGCATTCGGGTGCTCAAGGGCCTGGCCTTTGAGGTGTTGCCCGGCCAGAAGGTCGCTATCGTCGGCCGTACGGGCGCCGGCAAAACCACCATCGCCGACCTGCTGGTACGCATGTACGACCCTACCGAAGGGCGCATCCTCTTAGACGGCGTGGACCTGCGCGATTACCCGCTGGCCGAACTGCGCCACCGCATCGGCTACGTGCCCCAGGACGTCTTCCTCTTCTCCGATACCGTACTGGGCAACATCGCCTTCGGACGCCCGGGTCTGAGCCGGCAGGAGGCCGAACGCTATGCCAAAAACGCCGCCGTCCACCACGACATCATGGGCCTGCCGCAAGATTACAGCACCACCGTCGGCGAACGCGGCGTAACACTCTCCGGTGGCCAAAAACAGCGCATCAGCATCGCCCGCGCCTTCGCCAAACAGCCCGAAATCCTCCTCCTCGACGACTGCCTGTCGGCCGTGGATACCCACACTGAAAGCCGTATCCTCAGCTACCTGAACGAAACGCTGGCCGACAAAACCGCCATCATCATCACGCACCGCATCTACGGCATGCTGGAATTCGACCGCATTTTTGTGCTGGAAGGCGGCCATATCGCCGAACAGGGCACCCACGAAGAACTCCTGGCCCGAGGCGGATACTACGCCGAACTCTTTGAGCAACAAATGACCGCCAGTGGGCAGGCCGAGTAGCCCTCGCGGTGTGCGCAGCAGCCCTCCGGAATGGAACCCACCAATGCTTTCGAGCGCTTCATTCGCGACCTTACGCCGCGCTACGGCCCGGGCGAAGCCCACAGCATCGCTCGCATTGTCTTCGCCGATGCGCTTGGCTACCGCACACCGCCCACGGCCCTTTCGGCGGCAGAAGAGCGCCTCCTGACCCCCATCCGCGAACGCTTGCTCGCCGGCGAACCGGTGCAGTACGTGCTGGGCCAGGCCGATTTTTGGGGGTTAAAATTCCGCGTCAGCCCTGGCGTGCTCATCCCGCGGCAGGAGACAGAGGAACTCGTCGCCTTAGCCCTGCGCTGGCTCAATGCCCGCCCCCAGGGCCAGCCCGCCGTGCTCGACATCGGCTTAGGCAGCGGCTGTATCGGCATCACCCTCAAACGCCGCCGGCCCGATGCGCGCCTGTTTGGCATCGAAAAAAGCCCCCAGGCTTTAGCCATAGCCCTCGAAAATGCCCACGCCCTGCTGGGCGAAAGCGAGTACACCTTCATCGAGGCCGACATCCTGCAACCCGAAACGGTACCCGCTCATTGGCCCGCTTTCGATCTCATCTTGAGTAACCCGCCCTACGTGCAACGCCAGGAGCAGCACCTCATGCCCGAACACGTACTGGCCCATGAACCACACGAAGCCCTTTTCGTCGAGGGCGACGACCCCTTGCTCTTCTACCGCGCCATCGCGCATTTTGCGCAGCAAAGGCTCGCACCTGGCGGAGGGCTGTTCTTTGAATGCAACGAATTCAATGCCCGGCAAGTCGCCCTTTTGCTCCGGGAAATGGGCTTTTCCAACGTCGCCCTGCAGCAAGACCTCAGCGGAGCCGAGCGAATGGTGTGGGGCGAAAGCCGCCCAACCACACCTGAAGTTGCCTGAAAAAAGGAAGATTCGTGCCTCTTTGTGGCAAAAACCCATTTGTGTATTCGTGGCCCAAAAGTCGAAAGAGCAGGGCAAAGTTGACTTGCCGGGGCTAACCCTCTTTACATGCAATTGCCCTTACAGACCCTGCGCCGTTTTTATGGCCTTTTTTTTCGTCGCCGCATATTTGCCGCAACATAGTTTTTGCCAATGCTGCGATGAGGAGGGTCTCGTCATGACACGCCGTTATTTCATGGAGAAAATGCTTTTAGGTGCTGCCGGCTTCTGGCTGGCGGGTGTTCGTGGTTGGGCATCGTCGCCGAAGCGCCCGCATCATCGGCCAGCCCGTTTGCGGCCGGGGGCTACGGTGGCGCTCATAGCGCCCGCAGGGCCGCTTTCGGATGAGCGGCTGCAGAAGGCCTTGAGCAATCTGGCCGAGTTGGGCTATCGCGTCCGCGAAGGTGACGCTTTGCGCCGCCGCACAGGCTACCTGGCTGGCGACGATGCGGAGCGGCTTCAGGACCTGCACCGGGCCTTTGCCGACCCGGAGGTGGACGCCATCTGGTGCGCACGAGGCGGCTATGGCGCCACGCGCCTGCTGCCGCGCGTGGATTTTCGTCTTATTGCCCGCCATCCCAAGCCTTTCATCGGGTACAGCGACATCACGGCTCTGCATTTAGCCATCGGACAGCGCACCGGTCTCATCACCTTTCACGCCCCTGGCGCCTCGGCAGAGCTGCCGCCTGACACGCTGCAGCACCTGCAGGCCGTCCTCACCGACCCGCAGGTGCCGTACACCTTGAGCGCTTCGCCTGTGGCTACCGATCCGGCGCCCATGACCATACGACCCGGCAAAGCCAGCGGCCCCCTCGTTGGCGGCAACCTCACGCTGCTGGCCGCCCTCGTCGGCACGCCTTTCCAGCCCTCCTTCCAGGGCAAAATCGCTTTCATCGAAGACGTCGGCGAGCAGCCCTACCGCATTGACCGCATGCTGACGCAACTGCTCCAGACCACTGACCTGCGCAAAGCCGCCGGCATCGCACTGGGTACGTTCATAGACTGTGCGCCCAAAAACGACGACTTCTCATTTTCCTTAGCCGAAACGCTACGCCTATGCCTGAGCAAGCTGGACATGCCCATCGCCTATGGCCTGCCGTTTGGCCACATGAACAACCAGGCCACGCTCCCCTACGGCATCCGTGCCGAATTAGACGCCGATGCCATTACACTCGCGCTCTTAGAGCCCGCCTGTCGCTGAGCGCACTCAACGAAACTCCGGCGGCTTGACCACCGTGAATACGCGCGAAATGTTGAACCCAAAGCGGATACCGCTGGGGCTGCCAAACCACCGGTCGGTCGTCTCCGTGATGAAGCCCTTGTACGTCATGTCTGCCGAGTTGGTGAAATGCAGCTGAAACACGTGCCCGCCCGTTTCGACGTCGAAGCCGATGGATAACACATTGACGTACTGCGAGGCCAGCTGATTGGGCAACACATAGTAGTACTCGGCGTTGAGCGTAACGCGGCGCGCCAGCCGGATGCGGCCCGCCACCCCCAGCGAATACACATCGTTCTTTTCGGCGCGTGTCTCCACTAAGTTGCGGTGCACCAGCGTGGGCATCAGCTGCAGCGTCAGGTAGTCGTTGAACTTGCGCGCCAGCAGCACCTGAAACGTGTAGTACAGCCGCGACGAGAAGTAGTTCGTCCGGTCAGGGTCCGAAAAGCGCACCGTTTTAATTTGTGCATCAGCCAGGGCCGACAGGCTTACGGGCATGTTGCGCTTGCCAGTGGACTGGCGCAGGATTTTGTACTTCACAAAACCATCGTAGATTTTCTCTTTGCTGCTACGCCCCAGCCCTATCATCAGGCGGTCGGAGATGCCGTAATCCAGCCCGATACGGATGGTGGCGCCGTCGAGGCCGAAGATGTCGTACAGGCCCTGGTTGATGGGCGAAAAGCGGTGCGAGATTTTAAAATCCAGCACGCCGGCGCCGGTGTTTTCGATGGAATGGCCGTTGACGACGCGAGTCGTTTTAAAACTGGCTGTGGTGTACTCTACCTCAGCCTCTTCTTCCAGCAACGACAGCAGGTCGTCGTTTTGGGCAAGCAGGGCAACGGCGCTGCCGAAGAGGAGCCATACAAGCGCTGCAAGGCGCGCACAGAATGGTCGAAGTGTGTTCATAGCGATAAGAATGTTTTTGCGAAGAAACGAAGCGCGTGGCCCGATGGTTTGCAAAGCTCAATGCTTAATCTGTGAGTAAAGGTCGCTAAAAGCTCACCATCAGGTGAGCAAAACTGGTGCGCAAGATAGGTTGAATAGCGCTGCTGCCCATGGAAATTCCTGCCGCCTACTGTATAGACTTGCACAGGGCTTTGCGTTCTTTGCACCCGATGACGAACGAAACGCCCCGCGTCGCTGGTTTCACTTTTGTGCGCAATGCTTTGCTGTACGATTACCCCGTGCTGGAGGCTATTCGCTCCATCCTGCCCGTGTGCGACCATTTCGTCGTGGCCGTTGGGCGCTCGGAGGATGCGACCCTCGACTTAGTGCGCAGCCTGGACGACCCGCGCCTGCACATCGTGGAGACCATTTGGGACGAAACCCTGCGCACCGGCGGGCGCGTGCTGGCCGAAGAGACCAACAAGGCGTTCGATGCCATACCGCCCGAATACGACTGGTGTTTCTACATCCAGGCCGATGAATGTGTGCATGAAGATGACTTGCCCGCCATTCGTGCGGCCATGCAACGCTGGTGGCACGACCCACAGACGGAGGGGCTGCTGTTTCGGTACCGCCACTTTTATGGCTCCTACGACTACATCGGCGCCAGCCGCCGCTGGTATCGGCGCGAGGTACGCATCGTGCGCAACGACCGGCGCATCCGCTCCTGGGGCGACGCGCAAGGCTTCCGCCTCGACGGTCGCAAGCTGCGCGTGCGCCTGCTCGACGCCTGGATTTACCACTACGGCTGGGTGAAACCGCCCGATGCCCAACAGCGCAAGCAGCGCCATTTCCACCGCTGGTGGCACCCCGATGCTGTGGCGCAGCAGCGCGCCGGCGATGCTCTCGTCTATACCTACGACGGAACGGAGCCACTGGAGCGCTTCGAAGGCACTCACCCGGCCGTCATGCAGCCGCGCATCCGGGCACTCAACTGGCACTTCGATGCCGACCCCACCCGCGCCCGGTGGTCGTGGAAAGACCGCCTCTCCCGCTGGATAGAACAACACACCGGCTGGAGACCCGGCGAATACCGAAACTATCGTCTGTTGCGCCCTTGATGCGAACTTCAACGCTATCCCTTTGGTTTTAAACGGCCAAAACCGATAGCAAAGCCACAGACACTCCGCCTCATTTTTCACTTTCTAAGTCACACCCTTTGCCCCATGCGCGCCGTTGCCCTTTGCCTGCTCCAGCACAACGACCGCCTTTTACTGCAAGAATTCTGGCACGAATTCGAGCAGTATGCCTATTACCGCCCACCCGGCGGGGGCATCGAGCACGGCGAGCGCGCCGAAGAGGCCGTGCGCCGCGAGATGCGCGAAGAACTCGACACCGAACTGGAAGACGTGCAGCTGCTTGAGATTTTTGAAAACCTGTTCCGATACGGCGAGCGGCAACACCACGAGATTGTGTTTCTCTTTCGGGCCAGGCTGGTGGGCGAGCGGCTGTTTGCCGACGACAAGGTGGTCATCACCGAAAATGGGAACCTGCGCACGGGCGTATGGATGCCAATACCGAGGCTACTGCGCCAGGAGGTAGTGTTGTACCCCACAACACTGCACGAGCGCCTGCTGGCCGGGCGTCTTTAGCCCTTGAGTATGGCGGCGATGGCCTGTGCCACTCGTTGGCCATCCATGGCGGCCGAGAGGATACCACCGGCGTACCCGGCTCCTTCGCCGCAGGGGTAAAGGAAGGTAGCGTCAGGGTGCATCAGCGTCTGTGCATCGCGCGGGATGCGGATGGGCGCGCTGGTGCGGCTTTCGGTGGCTACCACAACGGCTTCGGCGGTCAGATAGCCGCGGAAAAGGCGGCCAAATTGCTTGAGCCCTTCGCGCAGGCGCTGGTAAATGAAGGGAGGCAATAGCTCGTACAGGGGCGCTGCGAACAGGCCGGGGATGTACGACGACGCGGGCAGGTCGGCAGAGAGGCGCCCGGCCACAAAGTCGGTCAGGCGCAGGGCTGGGGCGCGCTGACTGCCGTCGCCGGCTTCGAACATGCGGCGCTCGACTTCGGCCTGGAAGGCCATGTGGGCAAAGACGCCGTGGTGGTGCCAGGGCTTCGTGTCGGCGTGCTCTACGGCGGTTACGACGCCCGAGTTGGCAAAGGGCGAGTCGCGGCGGCTCATGCTCATGCCGTTGGTAACGATTTCGCCCGGAGCGGTAGCCGCCGGCACGATAAGACCGCCCGGGCACATGCAGAAAGAGAACACACCGCGCTCGCGCACCTGGCACGTCAGGCTATAGCTGGCCGCCGGCAGATGCTCGCCGCGTTCGGGGCGGTGGTACTGTACAGCATCCACCAACGCCTGAGGGTGCTCTACGCGCACGCCTAAGGCAAAGGGTTTGGCCTCGATGCGCAGGCCGCGCGCGTGGAGCAGCCGGTACACATCGCGCGCCGAATGGCCGGTGGTCAGCACGACGGCGTCGGCCAGCCATTCGCGGGTGACGCCCAGGCCCGTATCGGTGATTTCTTGCGTAACGACACCCGCGGCCCGCCCGTCGCGGAGCAGCAGGTCGGTCATCCATTGGCCAAAGTGCACCTCGCCGCCGTAGCGCTCGATGGTGGCGCGCAGGTTTTGCACCACGCCCGGCAGCTTGTTAGAGCCGATGTGTGGATGCGCTTCGACGAGGATATCGCTCTTGGCGCCGTGTTCGACCAGCAGGCGCAGTACTTTGCGCCAGTCGCCGCGCTTCACTGAGCGGGTGTAGAGCTTGCCGTCGGAGTACGTGCCCGCGCCGCCCTCGCCAAAGCAATAGTTGGAATGCGGATTGACCACGCCAAACTGTTGAATGGCCCGCAGGTCGCGCCGCCGCGCGCGGGCGTCCTTGCCGCGGTCGAGCACGATGGGCCGAATGCCGCGCTCGAGGAGCTCTATGGCGGCAAAGTAGCCCGCCGGGCCGGCGCCGATAATGAGCACGGTGGGCGCCGCAGCGCTCAGGGGGCGAATGCCGGCGAGCACGGCTGGCTCCGGGGTAAAGCGCTCGCCCGCCCGATAGACCTCTACGCGCAGGCGATACACGGGCGCGCGCCCGCGCGCATCCAGCGACGCACGCAGCACCTCTACGTGCTCAATGTGTTCGGGCCGACAGCCCAGCGCTTCGGCGGCCTTTTGCCGCAGTTGCCCGGCGTCGTGGCGCGCTTCGGGCGGAAGCGGAATTTCTGTGATGGTAGCCATGTGATGGGTGTGTTCCGTTTTTATCGGAAAAAAGAATGGGCGGGCCAAAGGGCTGAAGCAGGGGTATTATGGCGTCTTTCGCCGCAGGATTTTGGGTTTGTCCACCTGGTCGGGGCGCCATTCGGCGGGGTTGATTTCGTAAAAATCAGGGACAAAGACTTTGATGACGGTTTGCTCCAGACATGCCTTCTTTTGCCCCTGGCGAAACATGTAAATGGGTTCGCGACGTCGGGTTTTGGAATAGATACGCAGGGTGTTGCCCTGGCGCTCCGTCTCGAAGGCGTAGCGCCCGTGGCTGATGAGCGTATCTACGCGCTCGGGCGAGGCATCCCACACCTGTACGTGCACTTCGGTGAGGATGCTGGTGCCGGCCCACAGGTGCACCTCCGGGTAAATGAAGTTCACCATGTCAATCACGACGGTTTCGATGGAGTCCACGGCGAAGATTTGATAGACCGTGCGCTCCATTTGAGCGGAAGCGCTCCAGGCGCCAAGGCTACACAGCAGAGCGAGTCCTGCGCGAGCAGCGATTTTTTTTATCATAAACATAAGTGGACGTGGCAGTTGTGCGGTCTTTTGCTGTTGCAACGCTTCTGACCGGGCGCAAATTTTGCCCAAAAATCAGGGCTTTTGACGGAACTTCGACGCCGGGTTTCGTTTTCACCGCGGTTATTCACCTGTATCTCTTCGGAATGAAACGTACCATGTCCAACACCGTTGCTGTGGCTTTAACAGGCGTCGTGCTCCTGTTGCTGCTTTTGGTGATTGTCACCAGCTTAGTCGTAGGCTTTTCGGCCCGTCAGTGGGGTGCTATTCTGTTCGGGGTGGTTTTAATGGGGTTGGTGGGCTACAACCTCTGGCACCTGGCGCAGCGCGGCCTTCAAATGCGGCGTCTGGCGCTGGAGGGTGTGGCGGGCACCGCGTATGTAGAGGATAAAAAGGCTCTTCGCTCCACGCGCGGCGGAAAGCGCTACCGGCTGACGTATCGCTACACCACTGCTGACGGGCAAACGTTTCGACACACACCCAGCGTAACAGGAGACCTCTGGCTGAGCGTTAACCCCGGCGACCCGGTGCGCATCATTTATCTGCCTGAAAATCCGCACATTAGCGCTTTAGAAGAAGATGTGGAGAAGATGCGCCAGGCGCTTCAGGATACCCGAAAATAGATGGCCACTCACCCCGCCCTGTTTATGAACATCGAACAATTTCGCACCTACTGCCTGAGCAAACCGGGTGCCTCGGAGGATTTCCCTTTTGATGAAACGACACTTTGCTTCCGAGTAGCGGGAAAAATTTTTGCCATCACTGACCTCCAGGCCGAACGCCTGAGCGTCAACCTGAAATGCGAGCCGGATTACGCGCTGGAATTGCGCGAGCGCTACGACGAGGTGCAACCGGGCTGGCACATGAACAAGAAGCACTGGAATACGGTGGACTTCGAGGGCAGCATCGGCGACACCTTGTTGTACGCGCTGATAGACCACTCCTACGAGCAAGTGGTGCGCACCCTCAGCCGCGCGCAAAGGCAAGCCTTGACCAATGAGAAATGAGGGCCAGGAGCGGCTTATTCTAAAAAGAGCAGAGCGATGCCGGATGCGATGAGGGTCAGGCCAGTGATGAGGCCAGCGTTGTGCTCCCAGGCGTGCCAGTCCAAGCGTTTCAGGCCGTGAAGGGCCAGCCACACCCAGATGAGCATGCCGGCAATGGTAACGACGGCGTAAAGAAGGGCAAGCAGGCCTACAAAGGCCCAGCCGTACCGGCCGGCGGCCAGAAAATAACCCTCAATCTCTAAGCACGGAGAAAAGAACATAGCAGCGGCCAGCGTGCCGACGACTCCCCAGCGCGTCTGTTGCGCATGCAGGTGGAAGTGGTGGTGGCGGTGGTGCTGGTAGAGGTAGAATACCCCCAAAACCGCGAGTAAAGCGGGCGCCATCCAGTGGGTGAAGGCTTCCACTCGATGCGACATCCACCCGCCCACGAACGCCAGCAGCAGGCCGATGAGCACGGTGCTTAGCACGTGAAACAGGCCTATGAGAAAGGTAACCCACAGCGTTTGTCGCCCCGTCCAGTGATTTTGGCGTCCAATGGCGACGACGGGCAGCCAGTGGCTGGGTATGAGGGCATGAAAGAAGCTGAGGGCCAGACCTCCGAGCAAAAGGGCGTCCATGGTGTAGCGGCGTTGGGTGCAGTGGTTTAAACCAACAAAGGTGCAGCGTTTGGCTGAAAAGCAGATACAAGGGAGCGGAGGTAATGCCACTATCTTTACGCCCTAAAGGTTCTCAAACACATGCTTCTCAACATTCTATTCGTCATCGTAGGCATTGCTTTAGTTAGCGGAGGGGCTCACTACTTGGTCGAAGGCGCTTCTGCGCTGGCGCGGCGCCTGGGGGTTTCCGACCTCATTATCGGCATGACGATCGTTTCGTTTGGCACTTCAGCGCCGGAGTTGGTGGTGTCAGTAGTGGCTGCCATGAATGGATCTGGAGAGGTTGCTATTGGTAATGTCGTTGGCAGCAATACGGCCAATATTGGCCTCATTCTGGGCCTGACGGCCATCATTCAGCCGATGCGCATTCGGCACAATACCATTTGGAAAGATATCCCTTTCAGTTTTGTTGGCATCATCGTCGTCATGCTCATGGCGGGCGACCATCATTTAGATCGCTCGATAGCATCGCAAGGGGTGATTTCACGCTCGGATGGCCTGGTTTTATTGTGCTTTTTCGCCGTGTATCTGTACTACACCTATAACATTGCGCAGCAAGAAAAGCCAGTCGAAAGCCCGGCGCAACGCCGTCCGCTGTGGTTAGCCATTTTTTGGGTAATAGGCGGCCTGGCGGCGCTGGCCTACGGGGGACGCCTGACGGTGGATGGTGCCGTGGACATTGCCCGAGCACTTGGCATCAGTGAGGCCATTATCGGCCTGACGTTAGTCGCCGTAGGCACTTCGTTGCCGGAGTTGGCCACCACCATCGCGGCGGCATTGCGTGGGCGAGCTGACATGGCCATGGGCAATGTGGTGGGTTCCAATATCTTCAACACCCTCTTCATCCTGGGCGTGAGCGCTACAGTCAGGCCGTTGCCGATTGGTCGGATTACGCTGGTGGACTTTATCGTGTGCATCCTGGCCACGGTGCTGATGTTTGCCAGCGGTCTGGTACTCAAGAAGCAGATTATGTATAGGCCCAAAGGGGGGCTATTGTTGGGCCTGTATGTGCTCTATATGGTGTGGTTGGTGCTGGAGGCCTTAGGGAAAGTGTAAGACGGCTCTTCAGGAATTATCGAGGCCTTTCCAGCGCACAAAGGCTTCCATGGCTTCGTATTCGGCCAGTCCTAATTGGCGATAGGTGTGGGCGGTAGCGCGGTTGCGGTCTTCGGCGCGCTGCCAGAATTCGCGGTTGTCGTCGCCGGGGAAGGGTGGGCGGTCTTTCTGGCTTTGGTGCATGAAGATGGCCTGGCGCTTGCGGCGCAGTTGCACGGGGCTCATGGGCACGGCCATTTCGATTTCGTGCACGGCCCATTCGTGCCAGGCGCCTCGGTAGAGCCACAGCCAGCAGTCTTTCATCCAGGGGCGCTCGCGCAGGCGTCGGAAGGCTTCGAAGATGGCGTCTAAGCAGACGCGATGCGTGCCGTGTGGGTCGGCCAGGTCGCCGGCGGCATAGACCTGGTGGGGCTGGATGCGTTCCAGCAGGTCGGTGATGATGTGTATGTCGGCTTCGCTGAGCGGCATCTTGCGTGTGGCGCCAGTTTCGTAGAAGGGCATGTCTAAGAAGTGGATGTGGTCGTCGCTCAGACCCACGAATCGGGCGCCGGCGCGGGCTTCGCCGCGGCGGATGAGGCCTTTGATGGTGCGTACTTCGGGGATATCGAGCTGGTCGGCGCGTTTGTGGCGCAGAAAGTGAATGACCTTTTCGTACAGCGTGCGGCTTTGCTCCGTCAGCACGTGCTGGGTCTGGTCGAATTCGAGCATAAACTCGGCGTAGCGCAGGGCGTCGTAGTCGTGTACGGCGATATTGCCCGACGTCTGGTAAGC
Organism: uncultured Saprospiraceae bacterium; assembly: GCA_964646615.1. GTDB lineage: Bacteria > Bacteroidota > Bacteroidia > Chitinophagales > Saprospiraceae > M3007. The sequence goes on along the minus strand of CAZYEV010000027.1, from coordinate 112,467 downwards.
CACATGGACGTCGTGTTTGTGGTCCACTAAGCGCTGGAATGTGCCGCCCATAGAGATGACATCGTCGTCGGGGTGAGGGCTGAAGATGATGACGCGCTTGCGGGCCGGCTGGGCGCGTTCGGGGCGGTTGGTGTCGTCGGCGTTGGGTTTGCCGCCCGGCCAGCCGGTGATGGTGCGCTGCAGGCGGTTGAAGATGCGAATGTTGAGCTCGTAGTAGTTGGCCTCTTCGATGAGCAGTTCGCTCAGGCCGTGCTCGTTGTAGTCTTCGTCGGTGAGTTTGAGGATGGGTTTGCCCGTTTTTTGCGAGAGCCAGACGACGGCTTTGCAGATGAGGTCGTCCGTCCAGTTGCAGATGCCCACTAGCCAGGGCGCTTTCATGCGGGTGAGGTCTTCGGCAGCGCTGCGGTCCAGGATGACGCGCGTGTTGGGGTGTTTTTGCAAAAAAGAGGCAGGTACGGAATGCGAGATTTCGCCTTCTACAGCTTCGCGAATAATGCTGGCCTTGTGTTGGCCAAAGGCCATGAGGTAGATGGTGCGGGCCTTAAAAATGCTGGCGATGCCCATAGTGATGGCCCGATAGGGCACCTCATCTTCGCTGCCGAAGTCCTTAATAGCGTCGTGGCGGGTCAGGTGGTCGAGCCGCACCATGCGGGTGGTGGAAGTTTCCCAGGAGCCGGGTTCGTTGAAGCCAATGTGCCCGGTGCGCCCGATGCCCAGGATTTGGATGTCTATGCCGCCGGCCAGGTCAATCAGTTTCTCATAGCGCTCACAGTAAGCGGCTACCTCTTCGATGGGTAGTGTGCCGTCGGGGATGTGGATGTTTTCGGGTGGGATGTCCACGTGGTCAAACAGGTATTCGTGCATGAAGCGCCAATAGCTCTGCCGCGCCTCTTTGGGCATGGGGTAGTATTCGTCTAAGTTGAACGTTACTACGTTTCGGAAGCTCAGACCTTCCTCTTTATGCATGCGCACCAATTCCTCATACACCTTGATGGGCGTGCTGCCAGTAGCCAGGCCGAGGACGATCTTTTCGCCATCCTGTTGTTTTTGCCGGATGGCTAAGGCAATGCTTTGGGCCACGTAGCGCGAGGCTTCGCGGGCATCGTCCCAGATGCGCACGGGTATTTTCTCGAAGGTTTTGAGCTCGTATTTGAGATAGCCGGAGGTAGTTTTTCCTTTTATGTCGTTCATGATGCTCCTGATTTTGCCCTGCGCAAAGGTAGTCATCGCTGTCGGGCATGTCTTTAAGAGGCATGCCGCTTTCGCCCAATAATTTTGATATTTGAGCCCAATGGTGCTGTTTTTAAGGCACCGGGCTGGCCGCTATCGGGTTTGCCGTTGGGTATTTTTCGGGTAGCGAGCTCCGTGCCTTCTGTCGTTTCGTATATCGTTTTAAAGCGTATGTTGCTTTCCGTCATTCTCCCCACACTCAACGAGGCCGACAACCTGCGCCGTCTGTTGCCCTATCTGCGCTCCCATGCGGAGGGGCATGCCGTTGAAATTTTAGTGGCCGATGCCATGAGCACCGACGATACTCCCACCGTTGCGCTGCAGGAAGGTGCGCGTGTGGTGCGGTGCCCGCTGCGCAATCGCGCTGCGCAGATGAACGCAGGCGCCCGGGAGGCGCAGGGCGATGTGCTCTACTTTGTACATGCCGACACTGTGCCGCCGCCGTCGTTTGCTGCCGATATTGCTGCTGAAATGGCTGCTGGTACGGTCATGGGTTGTTATCGCTATCGCTTCGACTCGCCCAGCCGCCTGCTGCGCATCAATGCCTATTTCACCCGTTTCCAGCGTCTGTGGTGCCAGGGCGGCGATAAAACGTTCTTCATCCGACGCGACATCTTTGAGGCCATGGGCGGCTACAATGAGCGATTTGTGGTCATGGAAGAATACGATTTCCTGCGCAAGGCCATGAAAAAGTATCCGCTGCGCATCCTGCCTAAAGACGTCATTGTCTCGGCCCGCAAATACGACCACAACAGCTGGTTGCGCGTGCAACTGGCCAATGCTGGCGCCTTCCTGCTCTTTCGCTTCGGCGTTGAGCCGCGTCGCATTAAGCGCTTTTATTACGCCTGCCTCCGACACCCTAAAGCTGCCGATGAAGCCACGCCCATGGCTCCGCATTGACATGCTCGCACCTTTTCTTTTATGAAAAAAATACTCCTTCTACTGGCCGCCTCACTGGCCGCCCTTGTGCTCTGGTTTACCTGCACCAACTGTCGAGCCATCCGGCGCGACGTCGTCTCAAGCCCCGTCTCGCACGAGCACTGGGATGTCCTCCTCAAAAAGCACGTCAGCCCCGATGGTCTGGTGCGCTACCGCGATTTTCTGCGCGACAGCGCCGAACTGAACGCCTATCTGCGCCTGCTGGAAAGCGCACACCCCAACGACAAAACCTGGACGCGCGCCGAGCAAATGGCCTACTGGATCAACGTCTACAATGCCTACACGGTGCAACTCATCCTGCGCCACTACCCGGTGAGCAGCATCAAAGACATCAAAAGCGGTATCGCCTTCGTCAACTCCGTCTGGGACATCCCATTCATCCGCATACAAGGCTATACCTATGACCTGAACAACATCGAACACAATATCCTACGCCCCGTCTTCCAGGACGCGCGCATCCATGCGGCCATCAACTGTGCCTCCATCTCGTGTCCGCCGCTGCGCAACGAGGCCTACGTCGCCGAGCGCCTGGACGCGCAGCTTGACGACGCCATGCGGCGCTTCATCGCCGACAGCCTCCGCAATCGCATCGGCCCCGAACGGGCGGAAGTCTCCAAAATCTTCAGCTGGTTCAGGGGCGACTTCGAGCGCAACGCTGGCTCTGTGCGGGCGTATTTAAACCGATACCTCAGCACGCCCATCGGTGCACAAACGCCCATTTCATATCTGGACTACGACTGGGCGCTCAATGAGGCGAAATGAGGGGCTCACCTCCGTTGGCAGGCGCATTTTTTCTGCGCTGGCGCCACTCCTGCCATCGCTTTCGGGCAAATGCAGTGGCTGCGGGTGCCAGTAGCAACAGGACATTGCTCCAGCGCGCATTGACACCCACCGTCTGCAGGAGGGTGCGCAACAGCGTCGTGCCGACCGATTGCTGGGCATCTTGCTTCAGAAACTGCCCTATCTGGTTGGGTATTTCCATTTTCTCTGCCACATACGCCTCTAAGGTGTTGCGGGTGCGGAGGGCGCTGGCCAGCAGTTCTTCTTCCGCTACGCGCATTTTGGCGCGCAGAAGGGCCTTTTCGGCTGCCAGGTCGCGCAGGTTACGGATGTTATTGCGGTTCATGATGTTCGGGTTCGTCTGTGTTTTGGAAAAAGGCTTTGAGCAGGCTGTTGAGCAACGGATTGGTCAGAAGCGGCTCTTTGAACGCTGCCAGCAGCACGGCCAGCAGCACGTAAAGGCCGGCGATAGCCAGAAAGCCTAAGGCGTAGGAGTTCCACCATGCTCCCAGCAGGAGGGCCAGGGCGATGGTTATCATAAAGAAACCGAGCGTGAGCAGAGCACCTACGGCCAGGAACACCACCAGGACGGACGCCACTTTGGCGATGCGTTCGGCCAGGTCTAAGCGAAGGTAATCCAGCTGCAGGCGGATGTACTCGCGCAGGTAGGTCGCCGTCTCGCTGGCAGACTGGAGCAGTTCTTCGGTATCTCTTTTTGTTTCAGGCATATTCCAAACAGGGATGCGGCAGGGGGACAGGCTTATGAGCGTTTCAGGGCAGCCCATCGTTCGGCCAGTCGCTGGCGGGCGCGTTCGGCGCCTGTGGTGAGGGCCGCGTGGACATCTTCCTCCCGGAGCGGTGCTTTTTCGACCGGCGCAGGTGCGGGGTCATCTTCGGCAACCAGGGGCAACACTTCATCTTCCAGGTCTTCCAGATGGATAGGGAACCATTCCGTTAAGCGCTCGGCCATTCGCGTGCTCAAGGCGTTCAGACGCGCAGAGAGGTAGTCCGCTACTCGCCGGCGCAAATCGGGCCTTCTCTGCGCAGCGAAATAGGCGCCCAGCGCCAGACCTATTGCTGTTCCGGCTATGACTACCTTGATAAGAGACGTCTTCCGCTTTTCCATAGCGTTACTGTTGCTGAGTCAGCACAAAAATAAGACTCCGACGGTTGGTGGCGGCAACATCTTTCGGCCAAAAAAAGCAGGAGGCAGGCGCATGCTACCTTTCGCAGCCGGCCTCCTTGCGCTCCTGAAAAAGAAAAACCGCAGGGGATGAAGCCTGCGGTTTTCGCGCTTGGGTAAGCGGTTATGGGTAAAATCGGTCGTTGGCAATGGCTGGGAGGTCTCTCGTCATCGAACGAGGAGCTTTCCGGAGGCTATGGGTTCGCCGCGGTCGGTCGTGATGCGGAAGAACAGCATACCTGCCGGCAGTTGTTGCCGTTGCAGTCGGAACGTGGGTTGGTTATAGGTTTGATTAAAGAGACGTTTTCCTTGCAGGTCAAAGATTTCCAACACATAGCCTGCAGCGGGCGCGTCGGTTATCTCGAAGATGGCGCTGTCCTCGAAGGGATTGGGATATACCTTGACGTCGGCGCCTTTCCACTGGATGTCTTTGGTTTTAACCACCACGAAGGTGTCTAACGCGCATACGGTGTGAAAGGTCTGGTTGGTCAGCCCCGGCGCGTTAAAGTCGAAGTAGATGGCGGCGGTATTGCGGACTTCCGTTCGGCAGGGAAGCCCCCGAGCGAAGCCTACGCGGAATTTCACGAAGCCCTCATTAGCGCCGCTTTGCGGTGGGAGGGCGGCATTGGGTAGCGTAAACTGCACAATACCGCTGCCGTACACTTCAAAGTCGTACGGATGGCTGGCCGTTCCTGGCCTTACAGTGGCAGGGTCGAGGAACGGCGACAGCGTATCGCGCACGATGATCTGGAACGCCGTATCGGTACCGGCGTTCCGGAACTGGATTAAATATTCCATTTCAGTTTCCGGGCGGACGTAGTGCTCTACGCCGTAGCCTTTGGGATGGCCTCGTTTTAAGTACGTGGGATTAAAATCAGGTTCGTGGCTTTCCTGGCAGTCGTAAGCGCGGAAAGGCTCCAGGTCGTCTTCCGAGAACATAGTATAGAAGCCTGTGCTAAACGTAGCACTGGTGTCGGAGCGGCATCCTTCCACTGCTGCCGTGGGGTAGCTGGTGCCCGGATAGCCTGGCGTTTGCTCGGCAATGACGCGATAGGTGCGCCCATTGGCCGGCGTCGTCCAGACGGTGGACTCTTCGCCCGCTTTCAGCTGGCGCCGATAGAGCGGGTCGCCGGGTTGGGTGAGCATGATGACATCTTCGGCAATCACAAAGCCTACCGACGATTGCATGTCGCCGGTGCCGACGTTCGCTAAGCTCAGGCGCACCGTGCCCTGTTCGCATGTAGCGCGCGCCTGCACAATGGAGCGGTCCCACCCGCTGACGTTGCAGAACGAGTCTGGGAAAATGTGCGCGCGCACACAATGCGCCTGGCCCGTAACAGTATTGCAGGCAAGGAAGGCTGTGAAGGTAAACGAACCGCATTCGCTGTTGGGCAACAGGCCTATGTCGAACGAATACGTGTTGCCCTGCACCAGCGTGGCCGGTATGGAACTGCTGACGAACGTCAGGCTGGGGTCTAACTCGATTTCAATGCGCGTATCCGCCGAAGGCAGCGTGCCCGAGTTGCAATAGCGCACCGTGTAAACGTTTTCGGCGCAGCGGCGCAAGATGGGCGTGGCTACATCCACCTCGTTGCGCGGGCACAGCGATATGGCGCGCACCGGTATAGCCACCTCGAAGGTGTCCAGAAAGCCCGAAACTTTAAGCGGTATCTCTGCGGTGCAGGATGCCCACGAGTTGTTGGGCGGGAAAAGTTTGACCTTGTAATTGCCCGTATCCACTAAGAGCAGAAACTCTCCACCTCCCTTAGCGACGGCGTAGCGCGTGAAATTGGGGCTTTCTAAACGGACAATCCAGTTTTCCAGACCCGGTTCGTTGGCATCACGGGTACAGTTGCCGTTGATGTCGTAGAAGATTTTGCCCGAAATGTAGCTGGAAAAGGACACGCAATTGCGGTCCATCTTCACCAAATAAGGGTTGGCTTCAGAGCCAATGGTCGGGAAGAAGAACTCACCCACGCCGGCAGCAATAGCGCCTCCATCCGGCGTGATGACGACGCTGGTACCCTGGTCGAAGCCCGGGCGACCAACCGCGATATCGCATATCTTGACGCCCTGCGCAGTGGCGCGAACGAGATATACATCCTCCGACTGGTTCGTCGCCTTCGTACCGGCAGCGTATATCTCGCCTGTAAACGACTTGGCTATGCCGTACAGGTCTGCGCGGGCAAAGCCAGAGCGCCATATGACCTGCCCCGTGCCCTGGCCGTTGATCTTCATCAGCAGGCCAACGCCATTTTCTTCGTAAGTGCTCCGACCACCCACCAGAATGTGGCCATCTGTGTCTGCAATGACGGCACGGGCGACATCATCAGCCGGTACACCGCTGGTAATCTCAAAGAAGTTGAAGAGATTTTCCCAAATCAAGTCGCCATTCGTCGCATTTACCCGAATGACCCACACGTCGCGCGGCACCACTCGCTTTTCGCCAACGACGACCACCGAGCCACCGGGCATCACGGCCAGCGCATTGGCCTTTTCCACCACATTAGCCTCGCCATACGTATTGACCCACAGCAACTGACCATTAGCCGATACGCGAAAAACCAGGCCATCTTCTGTGCCCGCGCTGTTCTTGCGATAGCCACAGACCACAAAACTCCCATCGCTCAGGGCCACAATGTCTTTAGCCTCTGTGTCAAAGGTGGTGGGCAGAAAATACGTCCAAAGCGCATTGCCTTTGACATCCGTCTTTATGATAAAGGCGCGGCGTGGTGTCAGGCCCGTGCGGGTAAAGCCCGTGATGCCGTACGTACCATCGGGGCAAACCGCAATCCCTTCCGCCGTTGTTTGCGTGCCCAGTGAAAAGTCTTTGGTAAACTGAAGGTTGCCGTCGGCATCCGTCTTGAACAAACGAGCGCGGTTCAAACTGGCGTAATAACCTACAGCCACATAACCTCCATCAGCAGCAGGGGCAATGTCGTTAATCTGGCCCTGACCGCCGCCGTCGAATACGCGCTCCCATCCCTGGGCGAAAAGCGTCGCTACCGACAGCAAGAGACTACATACGAGAAAAATTCTTTGCATACGCGGGAGGATTAGAGGCAGCTGTTTTTGACAGTACAAAAGTGCAGCCCAACAACGCCTCGAATAAGGACAAAATTTCGCCTTTGTTGTGGATTTTTTAAGATTAAGACCATCTGAAAATTCGATGATTTTTGACATAAAATTCAGATAATCAGCGATTTTTTTAGTGGTTCGCTAAAATGTTTTTTGCCGCAAAATCCCTGTTTTGTTGTTTGAACAAAAGACCCTCACAGCGGGAGCAGATCTTTCGCAGAGCCACTTTTAGTGTATTCCGGTGCAGTTTTTCAGGCTGGCAGGCTTTGCGTTGGCTGGCTGCGCCTAACTTCGCCCCAATGATACGCGCCTTTGCTCCTGCTTTGCTGTGGTTGGCCGCTGTTGTGTTTTTATCCACAATGGGCGGTGTTTCGATGCCGAAATTTCAGCTGCTTTCGACCGATAAGCTGGCGCATGCGGCGGCGTATGGGTTGTTGTCATGGCTGACGCTGTGGGGCTTTGCCCGCTGGAAGGGGCGCACTACGGTGTTTGATGGGCTTCTTACCGTACTGACGGCTGCACTTATTGGGGCTGTGCTGGAGTACATACAATTTCGGTATTTCCCCGACCGCATGTTTGAGTACGACGATATGCTGGCGAATGCCGTAGGGGCGCTTTTGGGCTGGTGGGCTTTTGCCCGTTTCCTGCCACCGGAGCGGATAATGACCTGGCTGAAAGTGCTGGAGTAAGCCATCACACCCACACGCGACAGCCTTCGGAGCAGTTGGAGCAAATGTCAATCGCTTTGCGGCCGCGCAGGAGGCGCTGCCGGAATTGCCGGTAGGCCGGGCCGCGCCAAATGTCGCGGAAGGCTGTAGTCTTAAGGTCGCCCAGCCGGTATCGGGCATCCTTGTCGAAGCAACAGGGTACCACGATGCCGTCCCAGGTGATGACGCAGGCGCGCCATAGCCGCCAGCAACGATTGAGCAGGGCGTGGCGCGGCGCCCAGGTGCCGTCGGGTTGTTTCACGTAGCGCGCGTAGCGCTCCTGTTCGGGAATGAGCGGGTTGCCCTGCTGGTAGTCATACACCTGAGCACTTTTGAGGCGTACCTCGTCGGCGCCCCATTGACGGGCCAGGCGTTTGATGTCGGTTATCTGGTCTTCGTTGTGCCGGAAGACCAAAAACTGTACGACGATATGCGGCCGGCGCGAACGTAGGCGGCGTTTCCAGTGGGCTACCTCGCGAATGCCTTGCACGACGCGCTCCAACTGCCCGCCTGTGCGATAGCGCTCGTAAGTCTCCTGCGTCAGGCCATCCACTGAGACAATAAGCCTGTCCAGCCCTGCCTCTACCGTACGCCGCGCCCGCTCTGGGTCCAGAAAGTGCCCGTTTGTGCTGGTGGCGGTGTACAGGCCGCGCTCGTGGGCGTAGCGAACCATCTCGAGAAACTCCGGGTGGAGGTAAGGCTCGCCCTGGAAATAGAAATATAAAGAATAGGTGTCGCGGCTCAGTTCGTCCACCACCCGGCGGAAGAAGTCGGCGCGCACCCTGCCCGTAGGGCGGCTAAATGCCCGCAGCCCGCTGGGGCATTCCGGGCAGCGCAGATTGCAGGCCGTTGTGGGTTCTACACTGATAGAAATAGGCAAGCCCCACTGCACGGGCCGCCCACTCAGGCGCGTCAGGTAGTACGAAGCCAGCACACAGGCGGCATTCCACGCCCTGCGTAGGGTGATTTTGCTGGCGGCATTCAGCCAGTCTGCCCAATAGAAGCCCATGGCGGTTCAGCCTCGCGGGCTTTGTTGTTTTTTAAAATTTCGGACAGAGGATTTGCTCGTTCTCGTACTCGCCCAGATAGGCCACCGAGAACTCCAGCGCGCCCTGACGACGCCCAAAGCTCAGGGCGCCCGGGTTGATGTCGTAGCTGATGCCAAATAGCACATTGTTCACCTCGAAGCCCACGAGGCCTACGATAGCATCCAGGTCGAAGCCCGTTACGCCGCGCACCGGCCTGACCCAGCTGCCCAGATGCACGGCCGAGGTGCCGTATCGGCCCACCGGGAAGCGCACGTTGGCGCCTGTGTTGATTTGCGCATGCGGCCCCTGCACGGCAAACAGGAAGCGCGGCAGCAACGCTACACGCGAGTCGCCCATTGGAATGTTGGCCGCCAGCTGGCCCGAGATCTTTTTGTAAAACCGGTCGCCGGCGATGCCCTGGTTGTAAAACGTAGCACGCGGCTCCAGAATGTGGTGAATGGCGGCCCCGGCAAACAGTGCCCCGCTGCGGCCAAAGCGCAGCGAGTAGTTCAGGCCGACGTTCAGGTCAGGGTAAGCGAAGTTGTTCTCCGGAAACTGCTCGCCCGTAGGCAGCACAAAGCCCGTGAAGCCGTCGAACTGATCCGAGAAATTCAGATAGGCGTAGTTCACGTTGCGCTGCGTCAGGCCGCCCTGCACGCCCAGCGTCAGGTATTGGCGTCCGTCCGCGTCTAAGGCTTTGTGATAGGCCATGGCCAGCGCAATTTGGGTCGTGCTGAAGTCCAGCACGCTTACCTGATCGGTGAAAAACGTCAGGCCTATGCCCACGGCATCTTGCGAGAAGCGGGCAAAGGGCGGGTCGAGGCGCAGGTCGCCCGCCACGGCAAAGGTGCGGATGGGGTTGTCCAGTACGTTGCGCCATTGGTCGCGGTAAATGGCGCTGACGCGATAGCGCCCCTCAAAAGCGCCCGTCAGGCCGGGGTTGAGCAATTGCGGAGAGGCGTAAAACTGGGTGAAATGCTGATCCTGGGCCACCAGTGTGTGCCCAACCAACAGGAGGCAGAAAATCAGTAATCGGGCGTGTACCGTCATGCGATGCAAAAAAAGTTTGGGCAAAAGTACAGGATATGCGCCAGGCAAGGGCTTGCCTTTCCGGGCGGCTCTGGCGCAAAGGAACGGCTACCTGCGGCAAAAATTTTGGCCGCGGCATACCTTTGCACACCGACCATGCCTCTGCTCTTCACCCGACGCCTTCCCGCTGTCTATCGGCAACCGCCGCTCTTCGGCGTGTGGCACATCGTCGAAGAAGAGGACTTTTTTCGCCAAAGCCTCCGCCTGACGGCTGCCGAGGAGGCCGACCTGGCCCGTTACAAAGGCCTGCGCCGCATGGAATGGCTGGCTGTGCGCTATCTGCTGCACCTGCTCACGGGCAACGGAGAGCGCTGGGCGCTGGATAAAGACGCCTTCGCAAAGCCGTTTTTCCTCAATAACAACGGCTTACATTGCTCCCTGAGCCACTCCAAAGGCCTGGTGGGCGCTCTGTTGGCTGACGTCCCAGCCGGCTGCGACCTGCAGGTGCTGACCGATAAAATGCCGCAACTTGCCCCCCGTTTCCTGCATGAAGACGAAGCTGCCTTCATGCGCACCTTCGCCGCCGACATCCAGTACGACCTGCAACACGTCTTCTGGACGGCCAAGGAAAGCCTCTACAAAGCCTACGGCCTCAAGGCCTTAGACTTCCGCCAGCACCTGCGCATCGAACCATTCGATTGGAACGCTGGCAGCGGCGAAACCACCGGCTGGATCTGCAAACAGCCGCCGTTTCAACCCTATCAAATGTATTTTGAAAGACCCACACCACGCCCGGGAATACCCTCCTTCGTCTGGGCGGTTTGCCTACAAAGCCAGCCCCCAAACGACTGACCTTCGCTGCCTTTTTTGGGCCCTGCCAAAATTTCATTTTCAACACCGACACTTTTTTCTCGGAAAGGCTTTTACCTTTGCAGCCCGTTTTTTCAGACAGCCTGTATTTTTTGAAGAAAAATAGCGATGAAACGTACTTATCAACCGTCCCGACGCGCGCGCAAAAACAAACACGGTTTCCGCAGCCGCATGGCCACCAAAAATGGCCGCCGCGTATTGGCCCGCCGCCGCCGGCAAGGCCGCTACAAGCTGACCGTCTCCGACGAAAAACGCTTGAAATAAACGCTGCACCCAGAGGCAGATCATCTTTCCAGGCCGTCAGGGCGCATCAGGCGCGCTGACGGCCTGGTTGTTGCGTGGGGGGAACGTTATTGATGATGAATACCTTTGAACGCTGCGAACGCCTGAAGGCCCGGAAACTCCTGGGGCGCCTGTTCCAGGAGGGCCATTCGTTTGTGGCGTTTCCGGTGCGCGTCGTGTGGCTACCGCTTTCGGAGGCCGAACGGCTGGCGGCCCGCTTCGAGGCTAACCGCGCCCAAATGGCCATCAGCGTGCCCAAGCGCCTGTACCGCAAAGCCACTGCCCGAAACCGCATCCGTCGCCAGGTACGCGAGGCTTATCGGCTGCACAAGCACTTGCTCTACGCCATTTTGGAACAGAAAAATCTACACGTAGCCCTGGTGCTCATCTTCATCGGTAAGGAAGCGCCTACCAGCGCCCAACTGAAAGCCTGCATGGGCAAAATCGCGCGCTATTTTGACCAGCTGCGCCATCCGGCGCCGGAGGCAGGAGCAAGCCTTTGACAAAAGCGCGTCTGCCATTGGCCAGAGAGCCATAAAAACAGCGGCCCTCCTCGACTATCTGTGTCGAGGAGGGCCGGCCATTTTATCTCCTTATCCTCTCGGATGCCAGACAGGTGGAGCGCCCGTTATTCCTGCATCACAAACATTTTCTTCGTCGCGCTGTGCGTGGGCGTATCGAGCTGGTAGAACAGCAGCCCTGCAGGCAGTTCGGCGCGGTGCAGCACAGTGCTGTTGAAGCCGGCCTGGAAGGCTCCCTTGATGCGCTTAATCAGGCGGCCTTCGGCATCGCTGATGGTGAGCGTTGCCTCAGTGGCCTGCGGCAGGTAGAAGACGATGGTGGTGAAGTTGCGCACCGGGTTGGGCGTGTTTTGCAGCAGTTCAAATTCGCCTTCGAGGGCAGGTGCCGTGCCGTTGCTAAAGCGCAGCTCGAGGGCGGTTTTTTGCCCGTCGGGGCGATAGGCCTCGGCGCGGGTGATGTGGCTGCTCAGGCGGAGCATCTGGCTGAGTGCGCCGTCGCGCCGGGCGCGGAAGCGCAGGGCAAAGCTGGCGCCGCGGTCGAGTGCTGCGGTCAGGGCGCGCTCGTTGCTAAAGGCGGCAAAATGGTCGCGCGTCAAACCTTCGCCCGGCAGAATGTCTAACAGTTCCAGGTCCGGATGGGCCAGCGTAAACTGGTAGGCGGCTACCGATTCGGGCTGGAAGGCGACGGTGAACGTCTCGCCGGCCTGTACGCGGCGCTCCTCCAGCGTCAGCGCGCTCGTGCCTGCGGTGCGCTCCTGAGCAGAGGTGGCATTGGCGACAGCATTACCGTTGACATCGCCGACCTTGATGGCGACGAAGTTTTCGTTCAGGCGGTCAGTGAGCACGTTTGTGGCCAGGATTTTCTCTGGGAACACCGCCTTGAACGGGTTCGTCGGGTCAGAGAACTCAAAGTCGGCTGGCACGAAGCGCCAGCTGGGCGCCGCGGGCAGCTCCGTGTAGATGCCGAGGATCAGCTTGCGCAGTTCCACCAAGTCAAAGGTGGTGATGGAGCGGCTGTCGTTGGCATCGGCGGCAATCATTTTGTACGGGCTGTTCAGCGGCTCAATGCCGAGGATGTGCTTGTTGATGAGCAGCAGGTCGAACGTCGAGACACCGTTGAGCGGGTCGTCATCTTTGGCCGGGATGAGCTCGTAGGAGGAGCCTGTGGGTAAGGCGCCGGCAAAGGCGTAGGTGCCATCGTTATTAGTGGGCAGAACGAGTTGCAGCGGCGGCATGCCCGGAGCAGCAAGGTCAACGTTCAGCTTCACCTGAGCGTAGGCGACGCCTTCGTCTTTTTCCGTTTTGAGGGCGCCGGCGACGCTGGCGTTGACGGCGCTGCACGCACCCATATTATCCTGTACGTTGACGGTAGCGATGCAGAAATCGGCATTGCCCACCAGGTCTCTTGACCAGATTTCCACGTCTTGTGGTCCCAGGTCGGAGCAGGTGAAGGTTACCGTTTTTTGCGGCTGGCCGTTGGGCAGGGTAGGAAAGCCCTGGCCTTGTCCTTTTCGGCGGATGGCCGTTACGAGTTTATCGGCGGGCGTGCAGTTGTCGAAGGTGGACTGCAGGAAGTCGGCCACGTTGAGCGTTATCATCTTGGTGGGCATGAGGTTGACGCCGATGTTTTTACACAGGATCGTCGGCTTTTTGCAGTCTTTCACCTCGAAGACCCACTCGCAGGTTTGCTCGTTGCCGCAGCCGTCGTCCACATACCAGATGATTTTATGGGAGCCATAAGGCAGCTCAGGCACGACGAAGGTATTGGGCGACTGCTGGGTGTTCCAGCGGACGGCGGCAGTGCGCTTATTGCCGCTGGTGGTTACCTGCAGGGCAAAGCCATATTTCTGGTTGGCTGGCACGGGGCGGAAGTCAAACTCGCGCGCTTCGCCGCCGGCGTAGTTGGGGTTGAAGGCGTTGTTGAAATTGACGCGGTTCCAGCCCAGGCCGCCTAAGCCTGTTTGCGTGCTGCTGATGATGGTTTCGCGCACACCGTCGCCGTTGAGGTCTAAACAGAGCAGGTAGCGGAAGTTGACGTTGGCGCCCGAGCACAGGTCGGTGGCCGTAACGCTCAGGTCGGTCGGGCCTTCACACAGGTCATGGCTGCTGGTGGTAGCATCCCACCAGTACATGGCGTTCCACAGGTTCGGGTCGTTGTTGCTCAGGTCGCATACCGTATCCGGGCTGGCTTTGCAATTTTCAAGGACAGGCTTCTGGTTATCAATGACTTTGATGACCTGCTTATACCGGTACCCGTTGGTGTTAGTGCTCCAGTAGGTGGAGAAGTTGGTCGGCGGTGCGCCCGGCGTGAGGGAAACCACCGTGGGCGCCCAGGGCGCAGGTGTGCCGAGCGGCGACACGGTCGGGCCAGGCAGGTTAGAGGGGTGATTGGCCGTAGCGTTTGGCTCCGGGTTAGGCACATTGGTCAGCCCCTGGTTGGGGTTATAGCTGCACCAGTTGATGACGGTCCACGTGCGTTCAATGAGGAAGCAGGCGTCGGGCACCACAGTGAAAATTTCATCCTGATGCGAAACGGCCAGCGCTTCGCAGTCTTTGCCGAAGAACGCGGGTTGGCCGTAGTTGCCCGTACCGTCGCAGGCCGTAACGATAACGTCGTTGGGGAAGCGGACGAAGTAGTCTTGCTCGTAGGTAACGATGATGCGCTGCGAGCAGGTTTGCGAGTTGCCGGCGCAATCCCTGACGCAGAAAATGCGCGTGATAGTGCCGCGGTTGCACAGCGTATCGAACTGAGCCAGGTTGACTAATTCGGCGCAGCCGCTGTCTATACAACAGTTGTCGGTGCCTTGCGCAGTGCCGTACTTCGACAGCGACGGATCGAAGTTTTTACAGGAGACCGTAACGTTGCTCGGTGCGGTACACGTGGGTTTGAGTTTGTCTTCCACCGTTACCTGGATCATGCAGTCGTTGGCGTTGTCTTCGCCAAATTCGAGCGAAACCTCACCGCTGGGCACCGAGATGTCGTACACACGGAGGATGATGGTAATGCTCTTGCCCACGTCTTCACAGCAGAAGCGCACCTGGTCATAGAAGCGGTCGTTGGCCTGGCAGCCGTTGGGGTCCATGCGGCGCGCCTTAAAGCGCACGGTGGGCGAACAGTTGTCGTAGGAGCCTTTATCGAACGTGCTGGCGTTCACCAAAGACACGCCCGAAGCGCCTAAAGACACTTTGGTAAACTCGACGCATACCGCATTAGGTGGTGTCTGGTCGGCCACGGTGATGAGGAATTCGCACGTCGAGGTATTATTGCAATCGTCGCGCACTACGTAGCGCATGAGGGTGTTGCCCAACGGCAGGCCTTGCGCCACGCCGAATACGCCTAAAGTGTCGGGCAGCCAGGGATTGTTGCCCGGGAAGTTTTGCAATGTGCCAGCCAGCGTTCTTCCGACGCCGTTCACGGTGTATTCGGCCTGTATGTCTTTGATGCGCGAGCAGTTGTCTTCAATCATGATGTCGGGCAGGTCGAGGTCGCGCACACAGTTCCACGGGTTGGTGTTTACCGTGATGTTTTCGGGGCAATCCACGACGGGGCCCTGGGCATCTTCTATTTTCACAATCTGCAGGTGCTGGCGCGGGTTCGAGCCGGGGCTGGTGGGCAGGCACCAGTCGAGCACGGTCCAGGTACGCAGGATTTTGCGCGAGCCGTCGCAAATGGGCAGTGTCTGGTCGGTGTAGGTAATGCTCAATTCGCAGAACGTATTCTGCGGGAACAATGGGAACTGCCGGCCAAATTCGGAGATGAACGGCACGCCCGTGTTCGCGGGGTCTGTGTTCGGATTTTCGCAGGAAATCGTTATGTCTGCCGGGAATTGCACCACGTTGACGCTGCGGCGCTGGAAGTAGATGAACTGCGTGCACGAGGCCGAGTTACCGCTCTGATCCACGGCTGTCCAGGTGCGGCGCACGTAGGCGCTGATGTTGGTCAGGCCGTTGATGGTGCCGTTACAGGGCAGGTCGGTAAACTGGTCAATGTACGACAGCGTCGTGTTGCCGCAGTTTTCGACCACATTAGGATAGGCGGCGTTGATGTTCAGTTCGTTTTGCAGGTACTGCGGCGTGTAGTTGGTGATGCCGCAAGCCAGCGTGATGTTCGTGCACGTGATTTGCGGGGCCAGTTTGTCCTGCACTAAGATGTAGCCCCAGCAGCTGTTGCCGCTGTTGAGTTCGCGTACGCGCACCTGGAGTGTCTGGTTGATGTGGTTGGCATTTACCACGCCGGGAACCCACACGCCATTGACCCGGATCTCGACGACAAAGTTGCCGTTTGGGCAGCCGTTGCCCTCTAAAATCATGTCCGGGTCTATTTCAACCTCGCAGTCCTGGTCTAAAGAGATTTGCACGAAGTTGTTGCAGGTCATCGTGCATTGCGCCTGGGCGGGAGTGGCCGTGCGCAGGGCGAAGAAAGCCAGCAGCAGCCACCCGAAAACGGTCAGAGTAAAGCGGTTCTGATTCATGTGATTAAGGTAAAAAGATGGAACCATGAGATGTGAGATTATGCGGGAGGGCGGAGGCCCTGAATACTGGGATAAAGGTCGGTTGTTTTAGCCAATTCATTTCACTCTCCGCAAAAAGAGTGCCTTGCTGAATAAAATAAGCCTGCCTCCTCCCGCTATTTTTTTTACGGCGGAGAGAAGGCAGGTTTCGTGCCAATTTTTTGAGGAAGCGTCAGACTAAGTGATTTTCCAGCGCAATTTTGACCACGCTGGCCGTATTGTTCACTTTTAGCTTGCGCATGATGTTCTTGCGGTGCACGCTGACGGTCTGGTCGCTGATGAAGAGCTGCTTGGCAATTTCCTTGTTGCTCATCACCTGGGCGATGTAGCGCAGCACTTCCATTTCGCGGCGTGTCAGGCCGTATTTGCGGGCGAAGCGCGTATCGGGTAGGGTAGGGTCCATGCCCAAACCGGCCATATGTTCATTGAGGGTGAGGCCGGGGCCTAAATGCGTTTTTCCAGACAGCACCTCTTCCATGGCCTGGAAGAGTTCTTCGGCAGATGCAGATTTGAGCAGGATGCCGTCGGCGCCGCCGCGGAAGGCGGCCTTCAGCAGGCGTACATCATCGTTGTACGTGAACACCAGGATGCGTCCGTAGGGATAAACTTTGCGCAGGCCGGCGATGGCATGGGCCACCTCGCCGCCCAACACCGTGATGTCCACTATCAATAAGTTGGGCTGCTCCTGAACCAGCATAGGCGACAGGTCAGCCAGTTGGGAGGCAACACCTCGAATCTCAAAGCGATAATGGCCGCTCCCCAGCGCAAGCGCTTGTTGCAGCCCTTCCACAAAAATGGGCTGCGGGTCGGCAATAACGATGCTGAGCGTTCTCACTGCAGGACTGGTCATAACGTGTGTGTAGCGTAGTTGGGCGAAAAAGGGGCAATTTCCGTACCAGCCGGGCGGATTTGGCCGGTTAATGGACACATAACGACGCGCCGTGCGGCTTCCTGTCTGACAGGCGACAAAATACAGCCGCCGAGGTTGGCAAAATTCTTGCCGCATCTAACGCGAATGCGAGTATTCTAACCTTTGGCTGGCAGCGGGCCATCGAGGCCTTGCTCAAGCTGCCGTATGGAATTGGCGGGCTGCTGCTGAGAAAAAACGCGAACTTTGCACCCTGAAACGTATCATGAGAAAAGTCGGCGTCCTATTTCTGCTTATTATTCTGCCTTTGCTGGCCTGCCAGCGAGAGCCGGAGACTTCGGCCTCGGCACACTTGACTTATCAGGCCCAGCGCTACGAGGGTCGCTTCCTCAACGAATGGGTGGCGCTGGCGCTCTCTGCCATTCAGGAGCAAAAACTCACACCTCCAGAAGCCGCCCGCGTTCTCGGATACGTAGGTCTGACCGCCTGGGAGGCCGTCTGTCATGGAACACCCAACGGCCAGAGCTTGAACGGCCAGATACGCGACTACGAAGCCCCCGCCTTCGAACCCAACAAAGTCTATGACTGGGGCATCGTGTTGTGCTCGGCTATGCGCAACTTGCTGCCCGAAGTGCTGGAAAACATGACCAACAACCAGCGCTCGGCGCTGGAAATGCTGTCGGCGGCGCAGGAAGATACCCTCGTTCGGCGAGGCATCACCGAGCGCGTCCGCCAGGACTCACGCCTGCTGGGCGGCCGCATTGCCGCCACCATTGCTGCGCGCGCCCGGCGCGATGGACGCATTGGCCTCCGGCAACTCACGCCGGCGCTGCCCCGACGCGACGCCGACCACCCCCAATACTGGATGCCCATCCCTCCCGAACAGACCGCCGTGGAACCTCTGTGGAGCCGGGTAAACACCTTTGTCTGGGAGTCTAACACCGCCTGCCTGCCGCCTGTGCCGCCTCCGTACAGCACCGATAACGACTCCGACTGGTACCTGCAAGCCCAGGAAGTGGCCAATATCCCCAAAATCACGGCCAACCGCGTTGTCGCCTTTCACTGGGAAGATGGTGTCGGGCGCTCCAGCACCGCTTCCGGCCATTGGTTCAACATCGCACGCCAACTGCTC
Organism: uncultured Saprospiraceae bacterium; assembly: GCA_964646615.1. GTDB lineage: Bacteria > Bacteroidota > Bacteroidia > Chitinophagales > Saprospiraceae > M3007. Next base: position 94,309 of record CAZYEV010000027.1, on the reverse strand, counting down.
GAACGCGGCGGCAACCACTTAGCCGACTGCGCCCGCATCTATTGCCTGCTTGGCCTCGCCGCCGCCGACGCCAGCTCGCTGTGCTGGTCGGTCAAATACCAGTACTTCCTTTTGCGGCCCGTTACTTACATCCAGGAAAACATAGACCCCAATTGGCGGCCTTCTGTCTTCACTCCGGCGCATCCGGAATACCCCAGCGAAGGCGCTGCTATTGCCGCTGCCAGCGCACACATCATCGTCCGGGAGCTGGGCGATAGCGGGCTGGTGGACCGCACCCATCTGGGCAGCCTCCTGTTTACCCCCGACGGCGGGCCTTTCGTGTTGCCCGAGCGCACCTTCGGTTCCATTCGCCAGGCCGCCCAAGAAGCCGCCTTTGCGTCCATGCTCGGCGGCATCCACTTCCGGCGCTCCTGCGAAGAAGGGCAGCGCTCTGGCCAGTGCATCGCCGAACAGTTGCTCCAGCGCCTGCGGTTTGTGCGTTAGCCAAACGCATCCTTTTTTTGCCGTCGGTTGTTGCCGGTAAAAAAAGAATGCCAACGCCGCCTCGGCGGCGCTGCCTTAGTTTGTCCTGACGTATGAGCACTCCTTTTCCACATTTGTTTGCCCCCCTCGATCTGGGCTTTACTATCCTGCCCAACCGCCTGCTTATGGGCTCCATGCACACCGGCTTAGAGGATGGGCGCGACCTGACGCGCTTAGCCGCCTACTTCGCTGCTCGCGCCCGCGGTGGTGCAGGGCTGATGGTTACCGGCGGCATTGCCCCTAACCGGCGCGGCTGGCTGGCGCCGTTTAGCGCCAAAATGACCACTGCCGCCGAGGCCCGCCGCCACCGCGTCGTTACCGAAGCCGTTCACGCCGAAGGTGGCAAAATTGCCATGCAAATCCTGCATGCCGGACGCTACGCCATGCACCCCCTGCTGGTGGCGCCCAGCCCCCTGCGCGCGCCCATCTCGCCCTTCCGGCCCTGGGAAATGTCGCCCCGCCTCATCCGCGAAACCATCCGGGACTTCGGCCGGGCCGCCGCCCTCGCGCGCGAAGCCGGTTACGACGGCGTCGAAATCATGGGCAGCGAGGGCTACCTCATCAACCAGTTCATCGCCCCCCGCACCAACAAACGCACCGACGAGTGGGGTGGCTCCGCCGAAAACCGCTTCCGCTTTCCCATCGAAGTGCTCCGCTCCGTGCGCCAACAAGCCGGCGCAGACTTCATCGTCATCTTCCGCATCTCCGCGCTCGACCTCGTCGAGGACGGCAGCACCTGGGACGAAATCGTCGCCTTAGCCCAAGCCCTGGAACAAAACGGCGCCAACCTGCTCAATACCGGCATCGGCTGGCACGAAGCTCGCATCCCTACCATTGCCACTGTGGTGCCCCGCGGCGCCTATGCCTGGGTAACGGCCCGCCTGCGCAATGCTGTGCGCCTGCCCCTCATCGCCACCAACCGCATTAACACCCCTGAAAAGGCCGAAGAGATCCTCGCCTCCGGACAGGCTGACATGGTCAGCATGGCGCGCCCCCTGCTGGCCGATCCGGACTTTGCCCGCAAGGCCCGGGAAGGGCGCGCTGAGGAAATCAACACCTGCATTGCCTGCAATCAGGCCTGCTTAGACCACATCTTTGCCGGTAAAGAGGCCAGCTGCTTAGTCAACCCGCGCGCCTGCCGCGAAACGCTGTTGCCGCCGCCCGTTTTCAAGCCCGAACACGCCCGCCGCCGTATCGCCGTCGTGGGCGCCGGCCCGGCCGGTATGTCGTGCGCTGCCGAACTGGGCGAAATGGGTTTTGAAGTCCACCTTTTTGAAGCCAGCCACGAACTGGGCGGCCAGTTCAATCTGGCCAAGCGCATCCCAGGCAAGGAGGAGTTTGCCGAAACCATTCGTTATTTCAACGCCCGCCTGCAAAAGGCCAACGTCCAGATGTTCTTCGGGCGGCGCATCAGCGCAGAAGAGTTGGCCGAAGGCCAATACGAGGCCGTCGTGTTGGCCACCGGCGTTGTTCCTCGTCAGCCCTCTCTGCCGGGCATCGAGCATCCTAAAGTGCTGTCGTACATAGACGTGCTGCGCGGCACTCAGCCGGTGGGCAAGCGCGTGGCCATCATCGGCGCTGGCGGCATCGGCTTCGACGTGGCCACTTTCCTCACCGTGCTGCCCCACCAACACCCGGAGGAATACCTGCGCGAGTGGGGTATTGACCCTAACTATACCGCTCGCGGTGGTCTGGGCAAAGCCGAACCTGCCTCTACCGGCCGGCAAGTGTGGCTGTTGCAGCGCACTAAAGGCAAAATGGGCGCCCGCCTGGGCAAAACCACCGGCTGGGCGCATCGGCTCGCCCTCAAAAACCGCGGCGTCCAGTTCTGGAGCGGCGTCGAGTACCATCGCATTGACGACGAGGGCCTGCACCTCAGCGTCAACGGGCAGGCACAAACGCTGGCGGTGGACAACATCGTCATCTGCGCCGGCCAGGAACCCCTGCACGACCTGCAAGCCCCTCTCGAAGCCGCCGGCTTGCGCGTCCACTGCATTGGCGGCGCCCGCTTAGCCGCCGAACTCGATGCCGAGCGCGCTATCGAAGAAGGACTGCGATTGGCTCTCGAAATCGGGCAGATGGCCTGAGACCCGGCTGCTCTTGTGGATAACCCCCTAAATCATCAAGTTTTTAGCTGAAGAGGCTCGAGAAGGCCTGCTGGAAGGGCTGCGCAAAAGCCCTTCCAGCAGGGATTAGGCTCGGCTGGTGCCGCTCAGCGAATCAGCGTAACGTCGCCGCGCAACAGTTCTACCACCCCGTCGAAGTACTCCACTTCGGCATACCACACGTACACGCCCGGGTTGAGCGGCTGGCCGCGGTAGCGTCCGTCCCAGCCCTCGGCGGGAGCGTTGGGCGCAAAGGCGCGCCGTTCAAAGACGAGGCCGCCCCAGCGGTCGAATACGCGCATCAGACGAATTTCGCGCAAGGCCCCAGGACGGGCGTATAGCGTAAAGTGCTGATTGTCCGACTGCGAGGCCTCCGAATAGAGCACATTGGGCGCATAGACGCTATCGCGTACGACGCTCACTAAGATGCGGCTTTCGGAGCGGCAGCCGCTTTCCGTTGTGAATTCGACCACGTAGGGCGTGGTACGCAGCGGGCGCACCCACAGCGTCGGGCAGGTGTCGCACCCAGACAGCACAGCGGCAGGATTGACCCACTGGAAGCGTACCGAACTGGCGCTTACTGCTTGCGACGACACTACCACGCGCAGCCAGGCACTGTCGCCCAGCCGGATGGTAGTATCGGAAAAGGCCTCGCCCAGTACCGCCGGTAGCGCGGGCATGGAGAAGTCGTAGGCAAAGCGACAGCCCGCCGAGTCCACGATGTTGAGCGTGAGTGGCCCGCCACCTACGCCACTGAAGCGCGGCGCATCGGTGTTGGGCGACTGATTGAGGCCATAGCGTGTGCCGGGCGGGAAGCCCGCCACGGTCAGGATGCCGTTGGTCCGGTCGGCGCAGGGCTGGCGTTCCACTTCGAACAGCGGCTCGTAGGGCGCTGGCTCACGCACCGTGGCGTTGGCCAGTAGCGTGCAGCCGTCGGCATCGGTCAGCGTAAGCGTGTAGGCGCCCGCCGCCAGGTTCTGAGCCGCAGCGGCGGTGCTGCCGTTCGACCAGACATAACCGTATGGCGACGTGCCGCCGGCGGGTTGCGCTGTGGCGCTGCCGGTGTTGTCGCCGAAACAGCGCACATCGGTAACACTCACGGTTACCGACAGAGGTTCGGGTTGCGTTACCGTTGCCGAAAGCAGCGCCGTACAGCCCTTGGCGTCGGTCAGGCGGAAGGTATAGGCGCCCGGTGCCAGCCCCGTCAGCGGCGAAACCACGGGCTGGCCGCCTTGCTCAAACTGGTACGGAGGCGTGCCGCCCTGAGCCGTCAGCTCCATGCGGCCGTTAGTGTCGCCGAAGCACCGCACCGGTTGGGCCAGCGCCTGACCAGTAAGCGCGGGTGGCTGAGTGATGGTGGTTTGCAGCACATATGTGCAGCCCAGCGCATCGGAGACCGTTACCGCGTAGGTGCCCGCCGACGCCGTGATGCTGGGGCCACTGGCGTTGTTCGACCATTGATAGGTAAAAGGCGGATAGCCCGAAGCCGTTACCTCTGCGCGCCCGCTACCGCCGAAGCAGGCAGCGGAGTCTGCGCTGACCGACACCTGCGACGTCAGCGTCTGCAGCACCGTGTCGGCGCTGGCACTGCAACCGTTGGCATCCGTTACTACCACCGAGTAAGCGCCGCCGGAGAGGCCCGACAGCTGCTGCACGGCGCCGGCGGGCGGCTGGTTGTTGACGCGGTACGGCCCGGCACCGCCCTCAATCCGGACGGCGATGCTGCCGTTGGCTGTACCGGAGCAACGCTCATCCTGAGGCGTCAGCAAGAGTTGCAGCGGCAGTGGTTCGATGAGCTCGACGACGGCTTCAGTGGTGCAGTTGTTGGCGTCGGTCAGCGTGAGGGCGTACGTGCCGGGCGGTAAGTTCGTCGGGTTTGGCCCGCTGCCGATGGGCAGCCATTCGTAGGTATAGGGAAATACGCCACCTGCAGCCGTAGCGCTGATGGCTCCATCGGTAGCGCCGGTACAGCTGACGCCAAAGCCGTTGTAGTCCGTCGGCGTCAGCTGCACATCCAACGGTGCTGGCTCGGCAATGACGGCCGTTACCGTATCGGCGCAGCCCAGCGAGTCCCGCACAATCAGCCCGTAGGTGCCGGCGGGCAGCTGGAGCAGCTGGCTATCGGCGCTGGCGCCTGTGCTCCACAGGTATTGCAACGGCGGCAGCGCGCCCTGCACCGAAGCCGTCAGTGCGCCCGTGCTGTCGCCCGCGCACAGGACGGGCGATACCGCCAGAGCAGCCTCTACTTTGCGCACGAAGATGCGCGCCGTGTCGAACGAAACACAGCCCTGCGCGCGCGTCGTCTGCAGAATAAACTCCTCCTGGCGCTGCAGCGACGCATCGAACGGCCCGTCGTAGCGGTAGGTTGGGTTGGCAATAGTCGTATTGCTCAAAGCAGCCGACGCTGGCGTCCAGCTGTACGTAGCTCCGCTCAGGGGCGCTGAACCGAGGGTAGCCGCCTGACCGGCGCAAAGCCTCAGCACCTGCCCTGCATTGCGCAGCGGCACAAACGGAACGTACACCGCGTCGGGCTGGCAGGCGCAGGCGCTATCGGCCAGCACCACCCACAACCCTGAGCAACCCTGCGCCGCTGACACGTCGGCTGTGAAGCTAAACGCCTGCTCGATGCCCGGCAGCAGCCCATCGGCAGGTATTGAAAACGACGTCAGCAGCGGGTCGTTCGCGTCCAACTGGCCGTTGCGGTCGGCGTCTAAGCGCACCTGAAGCGTCAGCGTACCGCCACCGGGTACAGCCGAGAGGTTCAGGAGGCGCACATCCATGAGCCAGTTTTCCACATGGCCACTGGCCGGTACAGCGACACCTTCCAAACCTGTGAGCCGGTACGCAGGCTTTTCCAACACGAAAAAAGCCTCAGCCTCGAGCATGGTGAAATCCACCGCGCAGCTCAGAGCACCACACGGAAGTTGGGCGGTTTGGAGCATTTGCGCTACTGCGGAATAGGTTTCGGAGCAGCCCGCCGAAGGCGCTGTGTTGCGCACCTCCAGCAGGAAGACGATGGAGTCGCCGACCTGAACACCTGCGGGCAGCGAAAAGACGAGAAAGCGGTTTCCGTCTGCCGTCAGGACGACTGGGCTGGCGGTAGGGCCGTTGTGAATGGGCTGCAGGCTGCCGGCGACGTATTGAAAGCCGTCGGGCAGCATCAGGCGCACCTTTTCATTCGTCTGCGTGGGACCGAGGCTACCGGGATTGACAATGCGCACGCGCAGCGGGATGCGCCCGCAATAAGCCGCAGGCGAGGGCATCGTCAGGGCAATGTTGTAGTCATTGGTCTCCGTTGGCGCGCCCAGGATGGCCATGCGCGGTGCTGCGAACAGCCCGGCCTTCTTCTCTACGCCGACGCAGGCATTTTGCCAGGTTGCGCCGTAACGGATGCGTGCGGCATCTAAGTAGTCGCAATTGGCCGCCACGTTGAACCGAAACACCAGCGTGTTTTTCGGCGCGGCGCTCAGGCCGGGCAGGGCCTCAATGGGCAGTGCCAGTTGGGCGAAGTCCACCACAATCCGCAAACCTTCGGGCGTTACCTGCGGGTCGGGCAACGGCACGGAAAAGCCTTCGTATTCGACCGACAGGCTGCCGGGCACGTACGTCTGGCCAATTTCGGGCAGGCGCACCTGCACGACGATGTCGTACATCGGCCCTTCGCCCTGATTGACCAGATAGACTTCGTAAGACGCTGGTGAACAAAGATTTATGGCTGAAGGTGGCCCAGAGGCAATGACCTGCGGAAGGGCATCCTGAGGCTGGAAATACAGCTCCAGCCCTTCCTTGAGGAGGCACGGCTCGCTTTGGCCCGGGCACTGAAAGCCCACTCGCAGGCGCAGCGTATCGGGCAGGCAATCGGGCGGTGTGGCGGCGCGGACAATCAACGGCAGGCACTGCGCTTTGCCCAGTGCTGGCAGGCGCACGAGCTGTTGGCCATTTGGCCCCGGTTCGAGGGTCAGCGCCACCGAGTCGAAGAAGGGCGTGAGGTATTGCACCGACAGCAGCGGCATGTCGCCGTTGTTTTCAAAATACACAATCGGCTCGGGTATGGCAATGCCATCGCTGGGATTGCATAGCCGGAGGTTCCAGGTCGGCACGCGCAGATTAGAAGTCGGATTATCGGTGGTCAGCCGGGTTTCGTTGAGGTCTTCAAAATGGCCAAAAGCGCCGCTATAAAAGACGCTAAGGGTGTCGTAGAGGCTATAATAGCTGTTGCCAATGATGCGCACCGGGAAGAGGGCCGTATCGGGCGGGCAAAGCACTTCGAGCAGGAGGGATAGGGTAGAAAACGCGCCGCCTTTGTAGTAGTCCGTTACCGGAAGGCCGGCGGGCCGCACGTAGCGCAGGAGCGTGCTTCCGTCGAACAGCGGAATGATTTGCGGGTCGGCCAGCGCCTGGGAGGCAAACGGCGGAATGCCCGAAGCGCCGTCGCCCACCCGATAGAGCCAGTTGGAGCTGCCCGGCACGTAAGCGTATCCGGGCAATACGGCAACGGTCAGCGTGTCGTACACAAACAGTGGGCGTATTTCACCCGGGAACAGGTCGGTCGCTATGCGGCCAGAAATGCCCTGAATCAGCAGGATATCCGCCGACAGATGACCGCAAACGCCGTCTTTAAGGAAGGCGAACATGTTCACATCGTAGTAGGGGTTGATGCAGCGGAAAATGGCGTTGGCCGTTTCGCACAGCAACGTGTCGCCGCCGTAGCGGTATGGGAAGCGCACGCGCAGGTCGTTGATGGTGTCGGCCTCTTCGCTGGGCAGGGTTTGCGTCAGGACAGCCAGCACCTCTATGCGGATGCGGTCGCCGGCAGTAGGCCGCACGCCGGCAGCAGCCAGGCACCCGCCCGGCGTCGTCAGGGGCAGCAGGTCAAAGGCCCACACGTGGTAGCCGTCCACGTACCGATACTCGGGCGCCAGGATGCTGCAACTGACCGATGCACCCGTTTCCAGGTCTTCGAGCACAATGCGAGTGGTCAGGTGCTGAAAGTATGGCCCGACGCCATTCCAGTAATAAATTTCCACCTGCGCGGAGTCGAAGGCTTCGCCTGGAAAGCCCGCGATGTGGCCCAGGGCCTGCATGAGTACCGTGTCGAACGGCAGGGCCAGGTTCAGCTGCAGACCGGGTTGTGGAGCCACTCGGGCAGACAGGAGGTTATCCACATAGCCCAACGACAGGCGCTGCACGAAAAACGTATCGGCGAAGAGGCCGTGCTGCTGGCTGGGGTCTTCGGGGCGTGGGCAATCCACGGTAAAGAAAGGGCCGCCGATACAGACCAGTTCGTAGGTCTGCGGGCAGTTGTTACCGCAGCGCCAATAGATGCGCACAGGCATGCGGTAGGTACGCGGCTCGTAGGTGGGCGTGCAGATGGCCGAGTTGTCAATGTCGGGTGGGCACACCACCAGCAACGGCAGCAGCAGGTTACCGCGTTCGCGCGGCAGCAGCAGGTTAAGCGTGCTGTCGTTGGGTTGCCACCACGGCAGCGGCTGGCCGTCCATTTCGGGGAAGAAGGCCGGAGGACGCTTCAGCGTTATGGGCAGGGTGAATTGGGCGATGATACTGTCATCAGGGCACAATTCCGACAGGCCGACGAAGGTAGCATCTAGCTGGTAAAAGAACGAATAAACCGAGTCGGCAATGAGTATGAAATCATGTATGATATCCAGGTCGCTGCGCTCGAAGCTGATACCGATGGGGGGCGGTGCTTGCAAGGGGCTGTTTTGCGGCAGGTTACAGGCGTTGAGGTAGTGCACGTTAGCGGCGATGTACTGCTTTATCAGGTTTTGGCCGCATTGTTTGCAGGACGGGTCAAGGGCAAAGATGAACGACAGCGTAGCCGTAACGCCGGGCGCCAGGTCATCGAACTGGCCGTCGCCGTCTTCGTCGCTCAGGCCGCCCGGGCCGTCGGGGTCGGTGGTCAGCAAATAGAAGGGAAACACATACGGCTCGGACGGCGCGCCGCCGGAAACATCGGCAAGCCATGCGTTGCCGACGCGAAACTGCGTCATCGGGTAGCAGGCGCTTTCTTTAGTTCCCACATCGGCGGGTGTCACTGGCGCAGACACTAAGCTAAGCACCCATTCGACATTGAGCGCCGGCGCCAGGCCTTTGTTTTCTATCTTAAAAATGACCGTGTCCTGCTGGCAGGGTTGGGGTGTTTTGAACGGCTTGTCTAAGCGAATTTCTACCGCCGTCTGGCCGGTGGGATCGCCGGCGGTTTCGTATTGCTGAAAGCGAAGAGCGGCACAAGGAGGGCTGCCGGGGCAGCCCCACCCGTAGGCGACCGTTGTGCCAGCTGGCGAACAGCTGCGGAGGCGGAAGGTCTGGGTAACCACGACCGAGTCGCGAAAGGCCAGCAGGCCGTTGGGGCCCAGGTCGGTGCCGCTCAGGAACAGCGTATCGCCGCTAAAAGCGCCCGTGGTCTGGACGAGTTCCAGGCCAGCCTGGCCGTAGGGGTCAATGACAAATATGCGGTAAGCATTGCCGACCCCTTCGTTGCGCAGCGTAAAGGTGCGGGTGAAGGTGGCGCCATTCGAGCCATTAAACGACCAGTTGGCGCCAGGCGTCAGCGTGATGAGGGGCGTGCGCACATTGTACTCACTGCCCAGAACGGGCGGCTGGGGCGTTCCGCCTACGGTGATGTACACCGTGTCGCGCAGGTCGCCGGCATCCACGGCGAAGCAGCCCACGCGCACGCGCAACTCGAAGGTCAGTTTCCCTTGGGCTGCCAGAGCGGGCAGGGTCAGTACCGGGCAGCGCGGGTCGCTGCTATTGGCCACGGCGATGCCCGTAGCACTGACGAAGGTCAGCCCCGGCGTCAGGCAGTACTGCAGCGTGCCGGCAGCTAAAGGCTGACTGCCCGGGTTGGCCACTTCTACAGAGAACACGACTTCCGAACAGGCCGAGACATCGGTAGGGATGTTGGTCGTTACAGCAGGCGTTTGGGCCAAAGACGCGGTGGTGAGTGCGACGCACAGCATCGCACCAGCTGGCCATTGGGTAATGAAGGCGGTCATAAGGACGAGAGATTTAATGGTGAGCAATGTCGAGCCGTGTAAGTAGCCTGTGGCCGTTTTGTCGGATTAGCGCACCCGCTGCGGGTAGATGCTGGCTTGCGAAACTTCGCTGGCAAATGTCGCCGAAAAACACACTTGACACAAGCCCTGCCGCCTTTAAAATATCGGAATGTTGAGAAAATGACAAAATGTCCGGGCTTACCGCGTCAATTCGTACCGTTTGCCGGGCAGGGTGCGGATGACGCCCTTGAATTCCAGCCCCAATAGCAAGGCGGCCAGCTGGCCCGGAGCACACTGGGCGGCTAAGGCCAGCTCGTCCACGGCGATTTGTGGGCGTGCCCGAACGATGTCCACCAAAGTCTGTTCGGCGGGCGAAAGGTCTAAGAAGAGGGTTTGTTGCACAGCCTGTACTTTGCCCTTTTCGCTCCAGTTAAGGGCAGTGGCCACATCGGCTGCCGACTCGATAAGCGAGGCCGTATTGGCACGGATGAGGCGGTTGCAGCCGGCGCTTTTAGGGTCGCGCAGGCGGCCGGGTACAGCGAAGATGGGGCGCCCGTACTGTTGGGCCATGTTGGCCGTAATCATGGAGCCGCCCGTGGCGCCCGTTTCCACCACGATGAGTGCATCGCACAGGCCAGCAATGATGCGGTTGCGCATAGGAAAGTGCTCCCGCTCCGGGCCGGTATCGTGGGTAAATTCGGTGAGCAGGCCACCGTTTTCGGCGATGCGCAAGGCGATGGAGCGATGCTCGGCCGGATAGATGCGCCCCAGCCCATGACCCAGCACGGCTATGTTGGGCATAGCGAGCGCTACGGCCTTGCGATGCGCCACCACATCAATGCCAAAAGCCAGACCGCTGACGATGACCGCGTCATAGGCTTTCAGCCCTTCGACCAGCTCCTCGCACACTGCCCGACCGTAGTCGGTGGGCTGGCGCGTGCCCACTATCGAGACGATGCGCTGGGCATTGAGCCATTCCAGCGCCGACCCTTTGAAGTACAGCAGCACCGGGCTGTCGTTGTGTTGCTTCAGGCGCGCCGGATAGCGGCTGTCGGTGTAAAAGACCGCCTCTACGCCATGCGTTTGCATAAAATGCAGCTCCGCCTCGGCTCGCCGGAGGGCTTCGCTGGCGTTGGCAATGCTTTCGGATATCGTTGGCCCGATGCCAGGTATGCGGAGCAGCTCCCGGCGCGAAGCGCGAAATACCTCGTCGGCGCCACCGCAATAGCTCACTAAGGTACGGGCAGTGATAGCGCCCACCTGCGGCAAAAACGTCAGGGCGATTGGGTACAGCAGGGCGTCCGTCATATCTGGCAGCGCATAGCTATTTTTGCCGGCTAAAGGTAGGGCAGGCCCGTGGCTTTTATGCCCTGGCTGGCCGTGGATTTCAGCAAAAACTCCGTTTCCCTATGGCGAAAAGAATGCCCCGAGCTGAGTCGCTCATCGTCGTCGCCTTCCTGCTCAGTGTGGCGCTGTGGGCCATATCCAAATGCTCCGAGTCGCGTCGAGAGCGCATCAGGGCGGTGCTCACCGAAGAGGAGGAAGGGCGCGCCCGCGAACGCACGACGCCCAAACGCGACACCATCTACCTGCCTCAGCCGCAAGCCACGGCACCTGTACCGGCAAGCCAGCCAGCCACCACCAGCCCGGTCGCTCCGCAGCCGACGCCTACACCTGCACCCGCAGGCCCGCCGCCTAAACGCCCTACGCTCACCCAGGAGGCCCAGCCCGCGCCTTCGCCAGCGCCCACGGCCACAGCCGCTCAGTACAGCACTCTGTACGTTACCATTGACGGCCTCAACGTGCGCAAAGAGCCCAACCGCCACAGTGCCGTTGTCGAGCGGCTCAAACTCCATCAGCCCGTGCTCTACCTCAACAAAAAAAGCGACCAACCCGAAGAAGTCAACCTCGGACGCGAGAAGGTTACCGACTATTGGGTCAATATCCGCACACCCTCGGGCAAGGAAGGCTGGGTCTTCGGCGCCGGCGTCCACTATTACCCCATGAAACGCCCTGGCGTGGACTGACGGCTTCTTCTCACCTTTACACCCGGAGCGGCGGCTCGGACGGCATGCCGCTTTTCTCCCACAGAAAAAAGTATGTCTGTCAAAAAATTAGCCGGCGAGACGGCTCTGTACGGCCTGAGCAGCATCGTCGGGCGCCTGCTCAATGTGCTGTTGGTGCCCTTCTACACGCGCATATTGACTTCCACGGCGGAGTACGGCGTGGTTATTGACCTGTATGCCCTTTCGGCTTTTGTCATGGTCGTGTTGTCGTACCGCATGGAGTCGGCATTTTTCCGCTTTGGCACGCCGCCCGAAGACCGCGAACGCGCCTACAGCACAGCCATGTGGTCGCTGTTGGCCACAACGGCCCTCGTCGTGGCCGTGCTGCTCATTTTTGCAGCGCCCATTGCCGGGGCCTTGCGCTATCCGGAGCACCCTGAGTACGTGCGCTGGTTTGCACTCATTCTGGGGTTAGACTGCTTAGCCGAATTGCCTTTCGCTCGCTTGCGCATGGAGCAACGCCCTTTGCGCTTTGCCGCCATTCGGCTGACGAACATTGGCACCAACATCGGCATGAACCTGTTCTGGTTGGTCTTTTGCCCCTGGGCCAGTCAGCACGGACACGAGTGGGTGCGCACGGTGTGGTCGCCCGACAATCCGGTGGGCTACATTTTCCTTTCCAACCTCATCGCCAGCGCCCTCACCCTGCTGCTGCTGAGCAACCAACTGCGGCGCGTTCGGGCGCTGTTCGACGCGCAACTGTGGCGCCGCATGGTGGCCTACGCCGCGCCGCTCATCGTCGTCAGCTTTGCCGGCATTGTGGATGAAATGTTTAGCCGAGCCATGCTGAAATATCTGCTGCCGGGTTCTGTAGAGGAGAACCTGGCCCAGGTCGGCATCTTTGGGGCCAACTACAAATTAGCGGCGCTCATTTCGCTCTTTACCCAGGCATACCGCTATGCGGCGGAGCCATTCTTCTTTCGCAACGCCCAGACGGACAATGCCTTGCAAAACCAGGCCCGCGTAACGCAGTGGTTCACGGCGGCTGCCGTGGCCGGCATGTTGGGTATCCTGCTGTTCTTAGACGTGGTCAAATACTTCATTGCGCCGCAGTACTGGTCGGGGCTGCACGTGGTGCCGGTGCTGCTGATGGCTAACGTGTTTTTGGGTATCTACTACAACTTTTCGGCCTGGTACCGACTCAAAGACCGCACCGACCTGGGCGCCTGGATTTCAGTGGCAGGTGCTGCGCTGACAGTGGGGCTAAACCTCTGGCTCATCCCGCGCTTTGGCTACACGGGCGCCGCCTGGGTAACACTGCTGTGCTATGCGTTTATGTGCGTGGCCACATGGTACACCGGGCGGCATCATTATCCAGTGCCGTATCCGCTGGGACGCATGGCGGCCTACATCGCCGGGGCGTGGGCCTTGTATGCCTTAAGCCAGGCGCTCAAATGGACCTTGCCCCTGCCCATGGCTGGCCATCTCGTCATCGGTGCAGTGCTCTGGTTCGGCTTTGTGTGGGCCATTTTCCGCTGGGAAAAAACCGCCGTGCGGCGGTAGTTGTTACAGGGGCCAAAAACACTGACACCGCTATGTTTCATTTGAAAGAAGGGGATGCCGCCCCCGATTTTGCGGCGCCCAACGAAAAGGGTGAAATTGTTCGCCTTTCCGATTTCAAGGGCAAGAAATTGGTGCTCTACTTTTACCCCAAAGACGACACGCCGGGCTGTACCGCCGAAGCCTGCAGCCTGCGCGATGGTTACAGCCAGTTCGTTGGCAAAGGATACGCCATTCTGGGCGTCAGCCCCGACTCGGCTAAAAAGCACGTGAAATTCATCGAGAAGTACAACCTGCCCTTCAGCCTGCTGGCCGACGAAGACCATGCAGTAGCCGAAGCTTACGGCGTTTGGGGGCCCAAAAAGTTCATGGGCCGCACCTACGACGGCATCCACCGCACCACGTTCGTCATTGACGAAAATGGGCGCATCGAGCGCATTATCACCAAAGTGGACACGGAGAATCACGCTGCCCAATTGCTGGAAGCCTGAAACGATAGCGGCCCTCGCATTCTTCGGATGCGAGGGCCGCTGTGCTTTAGAAACACCTCCGATTAGTCCAGCGACTGGTTGGCCACGCTGGCGCTGTTGACCAGCTGCTGATATTCTAAAGGTGTCAGGTTGTCCATGCAGAAGTGGATGGGGTTAATCGGCTTGCCCTTGTAGTGCACTTCGTAGTGGAGGTGTGGAGCAGTGGACAGGCCCGTATCGCCCACTTCACCGATTTTCTGGCCTTTCTTGACGCGCTCGCCGACGCGAACGGACATTTTGTTCATGTGTGCGTACCAGGTTTCGTAGCCGTAACCGTGGTTGATGCGCACGCAGTTGCCGTAGCCCTGGTGCCAGCCGGCTTCAATGACCACGCCATCGCCCGTAGCCTGAATGGGCGTGCCAATGCGCGCCGGGAAATCCACACCCTGGTGGAACTTCTTGATTTTATAGACCGGGTGAATGCGGAAGCCAAAACCCGACAGCACGTTCATGCTCTTCTGCAACTTGTCTTCGCGCACAGGCTTAATGCTCGGAATGCTCGCCAGCATCTTTTCCTGGTCTTTGGCTAAGGCCATGATGGTGTCTAACGAACGGGCCTGAAGGGCCATTTGCTGTTGCAGCGCGTCCATGCGGCTGAGGGTGCTCCGAATAGCCTCTCCGCCGTATTTGAAGGCTTTAGCCTCCGGATGGCTTTCATGGCCGCCCACGCCCGCCTGCCATACGTCAGGGTCAATCGGGTCCATGCCAAACACCGCGCGATGCACGTAAGCGTCGCGCTCCTGAATGCTCTGGAGTGTTTTGGACATCTGCTCCATCTCCTCGTTGAGCTGGGCAAACTTGCGCTCCATCTGGGCAATCTCTTGCAGGAGCTCTTTTTCGCGCGGAGATGGGAAAAAGTGATAAAGTAAGGCGAGAAGGCCAACAGCCGCCACCAGGACGGCCGAGAAGAAACCAAAGGCCTGTAAAATTCTTGTTCGGAGGGGAACAACTACACGCTCGTAGCTGAGGGTTTGTGTGTTGTAAACAAACTTTTCTTTCCTGCCCATACGGTCGGTTTTTACCCAAGCCATCGTTTACATGGCTGCTGTTTGAAGACATGCCCTGGCGTGGACGGCTGCGGATTAAGATGCTTTCGCGTGTTTACTCGGACTCTGGGGGCATTCGCCCACAGTGGATGACTCAGGTTGGTTCTGTCGTTCGGCTCTTTCGCCAAGCGGCGCACAAAAGTATTTAGACGTCCGATAGTAACCAAACATTTTTACAAAAAACAAAACAAAAAAGTCTGCTGTGCAGCAAAATTGCTTTTTGTGGCACTGCTGAATTCGCTTTTTTGAGCACCACAATGCTCATTGCACGACGTTTTTTGCAAGGGCGAAGAAAAAACTTTTTAAGGTATTCGTTAAGCGCCCGTCTAAAATTTTAACACTTTCGGCTATGGGCGGGCAGGCTTTTTCGGTGATTTAAGGTGCTGATTTTCTGTGTTTTATGCCGGAAGCACTCTTGGGGTGGATGGCGTTGACTATTTTTCCACAATCGTTTTTTGCACCTTTGCCGGCTATGATGCAGACGGGAACAGTTGTCAAATCCACAGGGAGTTGGTACCAGGTGCGGCTGGACGCCGACGGTTCGGTGTGGGAGTGCCGTATTGTGGGCAAATTTCGGCTGGAAGATATGCCGTTGACCAATCCAGTGGCCGTAGGCGACCGCGTGGAGGTGAAGCCTGAGCGGGCGGGTCAGGGCGTTATTGTGCAGATTTTACCGCGGCGCAACTATGTGGTGCGCCAGTCGCCGCGGCGCAAGCACGACCTGCACCTGCTGGCTGCCAATATTGATCAGGCTATGCTCATCACTACAGTGGTGCACCCCGACTTGAAGCCGGGTTTCATTGACCGCTTTCTGCTGATGACAGAGCCGCACGAAATCCCGGTGGTCATCGTGTTCAACAAGGGCGACCTTTACGACGAGCGGGCGGTAGATATTTTTTTTGAGATGAAAGCCCTCTACGAAAGCATCGGCTACACGGTGCTGGCCACTTCTGTGGCGGAACGCAAGGGTTTGGAGACCCTCAAGGAGGTGCTAAAAGACAAGACGACGCTGCTCTCAGGCCAGTCGGGTGTGGGCAAGAGCAGCCTGATAAATGCCATACAGCCACACCTGAATTTGCGCACGGGCGAGCTGAGCGATTACTCGGGCAAGGGCAAGCACACGACGACCTTTGCCGAAATGTTCGAGCTGGATTTTGGTGGGTACATCATTGACACGCCGGGCATCAAGACGCTGTCGTTCAACAACATGGATCCGCAGAACGTGGCGCATTCGTTCCGCGAATTTTTCCGCCTGTCGGCCCAATGCCGCTTTGGCGCGGCCTGTTTGCACCGCAACGAACCCGGCTGTGCTGTGCGCGCGGCCTTAGAGCGCGGCGAGGTGAGCGAGCTGCGGTACTTCAACTACCTGGCTATTCTCGACGAGGTCGAAGACATCAACTACTGGGAGCGGCACAAGGATATCCGATAAGTTCTGCGCCTTACAGGTCGCCCAATTGCGGGCGCACTACGAGTTCTTCCACCACTGCGGAGGGCGAAAGCTGATAGGCGGCCCACACCAGTTGCGCGATGTCATCGGCCTGCATCAGCCGTTCGGCGGGCAACTCGACGCCGCGCCAGGAGTCAGACCACGTGGCGCCAGGCAGCAGGGCGGTTACGCGAATGCCTTCGGGCTTCAGCTCTTCGCGCAGCGCCTTGGAAAAGCCCAACAGGGCGAATTTAGAGATGCTGTACGAGCCGCCATTGGGGTAGGCCATGAGGCTGGCAATGCTGCACATGTTGAAAATGTGACCGCTTCGATAGGGCCGCATCAGCGGCAGCAGCGCGCGCGTGAGGTGGTAGGCGCTATACAGGTTGGCCTCGATGAGGAATTCTAACGTACCCTCGGCTTCGTCGCAGACGCGCCCAGGGCGAAAAACGCCGGCGTTGTTGACCAGCACATCTATGCGCGACCAACGGCTGCGAATGGCTTTCGCAAAGCGCTGCACCTCGGCTTGCTGGGCCAGGTCGGCGGGTACGGCTAAAATCTCCCGGCCCGGATAATGTTCCGCCCAATGCCGCTGCATGGCCTCCAAATCGGCCAACGTACGCGCGCAAACGGCCAGGTCAAAGCCGTTTTGGGCAAAACGTTCCGCAATAGCGCGGCCCAGCCCCTTGGTGGCGCCGCTTACGACAGCTACCGGCGGTCGCATTGGAATGTCCTGTTGTGGCATGTGTTCAATATAAATATAGGTGTGTTAAAGCCGTGGTGCTTTCGTGTATTTCGTGAGGGCTTCGCGGTAAGAAACCCATTCATGGCGGTCCTCTCTGCTGCACTGGAGATGTCGCCTTCTCGTACCTCGAAGACGACACCTCTTTGGCGTGCAAAAACTGCGAAACCCACAAGGCGCGCCCAAAGTTTGCGGAAAAGCGCAATCTTTGCTGCTGCAGACTGCACTCATCACCCGTAGAGACACCCATTTGCGTCCTTTATGCTTGCTTTAGATAAGCGTTTCAATTTCATCTACCACTTTGGCCGCTACCTGCTGTTGATGAAGCAGACTTTCGGGCGTACGGAAAACTTTTCCATGTACTGGAAAGAAACCATGCGCCAGATGAACCACATCGGTATTGGGTCGCTCATTATCGTCTGCCTGATTTCCATCTTCATCGGAGCAGTGGCAGCGGTGCAGTTTGCCTATCAGCTCGACGGGCAGCTCATTCCGCGCTATTACATCGGCTACATTGTGCGCGACTTAGCCATCATCGAGCTATCGCCTACGATTACCTGCTTAGTGCTGGCAGGTAAAGTTGGCTCCAACATGACGGCTGAAATCGGCGGCATGCGCCAAAAGGAGCACATTGACGCCATGGAGGTGATGGGGGTCAATTCGGCGGCGTATCTGATACGGCCCAAAATCATTGGCGCCTTAGTGGCCATTCCGCTGTTGGTAACCTTTTCAGCATTTGTGGCCATTGTTGGTGGCTATGTGGCCAGTGTGCCCACGGGTTGGCTGACCGACGACGAATACAACCAGGGTTTGCGCTCCTTCTTCGAGCCGTACAACGTGTTCATGATGTACGTCAAGTCGGTAGTCTTTGCCTTCATCCTGACCACCGTCTCCTGCTATCAAGGGTACTACGTACAGGGTGGCAGCATTGAGCTGGGCCAGGCCAGCACACGCGCCGTGGTGTACAGCGATATCCTTATTCTGCTGGCCGATTACTTAGTGGCCCTCATCCTGATGCGCTAAGTGGAAGAGCGCAACGCCGCCTGCCGCAGCCGCTGCAGGAAGGGGGAGGCAAAGATGAATGATTGCAGATTTTCGTTGCTGCTGCCCAGTACTTCGTGGCGGTTGCCGCTCCATTCCACACGGCCTTCGAAGAGGAAGCAGATGTTATCGCCGTTTTCCATCACCGAGTTCATGTCGTGGGTGTTGATGATGGTGGTGATGTTGTTTTCCTGGGTGATGCTGCGGATCAGGTCGTCAATGACGATAGCCGTTTTCGGGTCGAGGCCCGAGTTGGGTTCGTCGCAGAACAGGTATTTGGGGTTTAGGACGATGGCCCTCGCGATGCCCACGCGCTTTTGCATGCCGCCCGACAGCTCGGATGGATACTTCTTGTTGCTGCCGGCCAGGTTGACGCGCTCCAAGCAGTAGTTGACGCGCTCGGCTTTCTCCTTGGCGCTCATGCGGGTGAACATGTCCAACGGGAAGCGCACGTTTTCCTCCACCGTCAGCGAGTCGAAGAGCGCGGAGCCTTGAAACAGCATGCCCATTTGCATGCGGATGGCCCGCATTTGCTCGGCATTCAGGCTGGTAAACTCAATATCATCGTACCACACCCGGCCGCTGGTGGGCTTCAGGAGACCTACCAGAATTTTCACCAGCACCGTCTTGCCCGAACCGGAGCGCCCGATGATGAGGTTGCACTTGCCCGTCTCGAAGGTGAAATTGATGCCTTTGAGCACTTCCTGCTGCCCGAAGGACTTGTAGATGTTTTCTGCTCGAACCATGCGTTGTCTCTTGAGACCCGCCCGCCTACAACGGCAGCGCGGCGTAGCGCTCGATGAAGCCTTTGAGTTCGTCCACCATGGCAGGCGAGCCAATGGCTATTGTGGAACGCTGGTGCAATTCTTTTGGCTCTATTTCCAGAATACGCTTCAGCTGAGTATTGATGGCTTTTCCGCCGGCTTGCTCTACCACCATGGCTAACGGGTTGCATTCGTAGAGCAAACGCAATTTGCCTTTGGGATATTTGCGCGTGCTGGGGTACATGAAGATGCCGCCCTGGATGAGGATGCGGTGAATGTCGCTGACCATGGAGCCGATGTAGCGCAGGCCATAGTTCTGGTCGCTGCAATGGTCAATGTAGCGGCGCAGTTCCAGGTCGAATTTGGAATAGTAGCCCTGATTGACTGAGTAGAACTGCCCGTTTTCAGGGATGCGCATGTTGCGGTGGCTGAGGCAAAACTCACCGATGCTGGGGTCGAGCGTGAAGCCGTTGACACCATTGCCGGTCGTGTACACCAGGATGGTGGAGGTGCCGTAAAGCACATAACCGGCAGCCACCTGTTTGATGCCGGGCTGCAAAAAGTCCTCGCGCGTGGCCGGCCCGGAGTTGTCGCTCTTGCGCCGGTAAATAGCAAAGATGGTACCCACCGACACATTCACATCAATGTTGGAAGAGCCGTCTAACGGGTCGAACAGCACCACATAGTTGCTCTTTTTAGAGTGTACAGGTTCCACCTGAATGATGTCTTCGCATTCTTCGGAAGCAATGGCACAGCACTCGCCGCTGTTCTTGAGGCATTCGATGAGCTTCTCATTGGCATACACATCCAGCTTCTGCTGCACATCGCCCGAGGCGTTGTCGCTGCCGTCGGCGACGCCGAGGATGTTGACTAAGCCCGCTTTGTTCACCTCGCGGTTGATGATTTTGGCCGCCACGCCAATGTCGCGCAGCAGGCCCGTGAGTTCGCCTGTGGCAAATTCAAAGTCTTTCTCCGAGCGAATGATGAACTCGTCGAGCGTAATGATGCGATTGCTCGGCTGATAAAGTTTGCTCGAGGTTTCGGCCGTCTTGCCGTTTTTTCCGGTAGCCATAGAGATTGGGTGAATGTGGTTAGGGTGTGGCGGTAGTGGTTAGAATGACGAAGCAAAAGTAGTAAAGTTCTTTGCCTGGTATGGGCTGGTTTTTGAAACCCTTGCAGGCACCCACGCCCTCATTCGACCGGCCGACGCTTGATTTGCCCGTCGGGCGAAAGGTCTAAGGGCGTGTTGGGAAAATCTGCCCGCGTCAGTTCGATAATGGCCTGAATGACCCGCCCTTGTGGGTCGAATTTTGGCCCATGGTGTTTTTGCTGGTAGGTTGGAATGATTTGCCCGGACACGAAGCGGCCCTGCTCGTCAATGTCCACCTGCAAGATGGGCGCAATGCCTGCCGGGCCGGCTAAGCTGAAGCGTCCGTAGGTGCAGAAGTTGCCGAGGCTGTAGGCAATGATGCGGTCGTTGTACAGTTCTACGGCGCGCGTAACGTGCGGCCCGTGCCCGAAGACGATGTCGGCCCCGGCGTCCACGACGGCGTGGGCAAAGGCGTGCACATCGCCGCGGTTTTCGCCGTGGAAGTTTTCGATGCGTTTGGGCACGTGCTGATGCGTGGCTCCCTCGGCGCCGCCGTGGAAGGAGACGATGGCGAAGTCGGCCTGCTCTTTCAATCGGCGCACTAATGCCTGGGCGCGCGGGATGTTGCGCAGGTCGCATGTGCCGGAGTTGGGCGCAAAGGCGCACAAGCCCCAGCGTTTGCCGGCGCGCTCGATGACGACCGTTTCGCACACGCCTTCCAGGCCGGCAAAGGCGAGTTCGGCCTGGCGCAGCGTCGCCATTGTCTGGCGGCGACCCTCAGGTCCGAAGTCGCCCGAGTGGTTGTTGGCCAGGCTAAGCAGGTCGAAGCCCGCATCCACTAAATGCTGTACATAGCGCGAGGGCGTGCGGAATACGTAGCACACCGAGGGGTCTTTGCACGTCTTGGGCGAACCGCCCTGGTCGAACATCGTACCTTCCAGATTGCCGAACGTAACATCGGCCTGGCGCAGCGTATCGCGCACGTCGGCCAGCAGCGCAGCGCCGTCGTCGGGCGGCAGGTACGAGGGCGAGGGGTAGTTCGTGCCCAGCATGATATCGCCCACGCCGATGACCCGGTACGTGCGCGATTGCGGCAGCGTATCGAGTGCCGGCGGCAAAGTGAGCGTGTCGAGTTGGCCCGGCCCGTCAGGGCTCGAAGAACGCCGAAGCCATCCACTGGCTTCGGCGCTCCACCACACTGAGGCGGCCGCGAGCAAAAACAGACCCAATCGAATGAAAAGCGTTGGCATAGCGTCGCACTTTGTTTTATCACCGGCCAGGCCGGTATTTTTTGTTTAAAAAAAACTCCGCAGGCGGCGCCGATTACAAAAGCTGGGGCAAAGGTCGCTAAATGCGCCCATCCTCGTTCCATATGATACAGGGAGCCGGGCCAGGCCAATCGCTTTTTAAACCTGCCCTTGCGCCAGGCTGCCATCGGGCAAAAGGTTTAAACAAACAAGTAACTCCAATTCGGGGTCGCTTTGCGCTTACAGCTGGCTCAGTTGCCGGCACACGAGCACGGCTTCGGGCGCTACCTGCGTCGGCGGCGTGCGCGGGTCGGGCCTGGTGCCGCTGCCGGGTTTGAGTACTGCCGCTTGCAGGAGCGCCTGCGGACGAACGGGGGTATCCGCGGGCAGGAACGCCCGCGCCGCTTCCATGAACAACGCCGTGCCCAGCGGGCGAAGGCCAGCATCGCCATACACCGGCGCCAGGCGTTGGTTGAACGCCTCCGTGATGGCTGCGCCAAATTCCGCCAGCCGACGCACAGCGCGCGAAGGGTCGTCGTCAGCCTCTTTTAAGAAGTGCGCCAGCGCTATGCCGGCGTCGCGGGCCTTTTCGATGATGGTCGCCTCGGTGAAGAAAAGGCTATCGAACCCGCTCTGCTTTTCTTTGAGCAGGTTGAGCAAATCATCGGTGAACGCCTCGATGCGCGCCGGGTCATACCTCTGGCGGGTGGCTGCGGGCACATCGGGCAGGCGTTGGAGCAGGTCGTGGGTTTCCTGCAGGCGCAGCCGCAGGCGGCTTTGGGTGCCGGGGTGCAGCAGCAGGGCGCGGCGCTGGTCGGTGTCGGGCCAATTCCAGTATAGGCCGTCGTCGGTCAGCAGGAGGCGGTTGCCCTCACGGCGGAAGCCTGTGGAAGGTATCATGGCTGAGTAGGCCACCAGTGCCGGTGCGGCCTTTTCGCCGTACTTGCGCGCGTCCTGGAAGTAAAAGAGCGGTATCAGCTCGCGCATGCGGCGCTGCAGGTAGCGCGACATGCGCGTGTACTCAGGCGCTTGCGGGTTGAGCGGAGCACGCAGCCAGGCTGAGGCGACCCGGGCGGGTAGTGTTACATCTAAGCGCAGCAGTGTATCGCCCAGCAGACCCGCACCATTAGGATGCAGGCGCTCGGCGTCGCGTTCGAGGGCCTCTATCCAGGCCTCGAGGAACGCATCGGCATCCTGGCCCAGGGTTTCGCTCAGGTATTGCTGAGCGTAGGGCTTCACCTGGCACTTCAGCTCAACGGTGCGCAGCGCCGGGCGCAGTTGTTGGAATGAATAGGCATACGTCAGCGCCTGCTCGTCGTACACGCGCACGCGATTGGCCGCCGTGCGGAAGTATGCGCCTATGGTCAGTGCGCTCACCTGTGTGCGGTTGCTCACCGCCGTGTCGGTCGCCCTCAGGTCATACACGAAAATGTGCCCGTCGGCTTCGTCTATGGCGTTGGCTTTAGCTAAGCTCTCGTTCAGATAGACGCCGCTGCCCTGCCCAAACGGCAACTGCACCGAAATGCTGCTTTGCGTCCGGATGCCGTGCGTTAGCGTTCCCTCGTGCAGCGTTACGCCCGCCTTCGGGGCGGTAATGAGCGCATCAAAGCGACCCAGCAGCGCCTGGCGAAGCCACTTGCCAGCCCGGGCGCCGTCCACGGTGATGTCGAGCAGCGCCGCATGGCTGACGCTCTTCTGGAAGGCAGCGCTCAGACCATACCCGTAGTGGCGTTGAAGGGCTTGCAGGGCTTTTTCATAAAAAACCTCCTTTTGCGCCAGCAGGCGGTGCACCGTCTCGCGCACCTGCCGGACGTGTGGTTTGCGGAATGCCTTTTCATCTAAAAAACGGGCCATTTTGAGGCGCAGCCACTCGTCTATGGCTTCAAATTCAAGGTCATCGGCCCACTTTTCGGCCTCTTCGATGCGCAGGCGTTTGTTCAGCTGGTTTTGCAGCCGCACCAGCATATCCGTAAAGGCGCTACCGTCGAGAATGGCTGCTGCCTTGTTGGCGCTTTCGCGCACCTTCTGAAAGACGCCCCGGTCGCTCAGCAGTGTCAGCACGTTCTCTTCGGGCAGTAGTGCCAGCAGGAACTGGCCGCCCAGTGTCTGGAAGAAGTCCACCTTCTCGATTTGTGCGCGCAAAAAAGCCTGGGCTTTTTCCGTGCTGACCTGGCGCAGTTCCTCGTTGAAGGCCCGGATTTTCGTCAGATTAGCCTTCTTTTCGGCCTGTTTCCATAGGAAGCTGGCCACGTCGTGGTCGAGCGCATTCCAGCGGTCGAGCCAGGTTTTGAGGGTCTGTTTGGCGTCGTCAAAGGCCTTTTTTGGGTCCACTTTCGTGGTGTCTTTGAGAAATTTCTGAAAGTACCGGCTGCTCAGTCCGGCCAGCATACCGGGCAGGTCGGCGTCGGGTGCGGTCCAGTGTTCGACGTCTTCGAGGTCTTTGAGCACTTGCATGCCCTGTGCGCCAAAAGCAGCGCGCACGAAGTCCGTCAGGTCGGGCGGCAGGAAGCGGCTCAGGTCGGCGCGGATACCGGCGCGCACGTCGGCGCTGGCACTCCACGCGCGCTGGCGCTGTTTGAACAGCCGGATGCGCAGTCGGCGGTCTTTAGGGTCGGTGCCCTCGCGGCTGATGACGATGGCAAAGCGCCCCGACGCCTGCACACCCACGCCTGCTGTGGCGCCCACCTGAAGGTGCAGCCCGACATCTCCCGAAAGGCCTTGCGCCTGCGTCTCGCGCACCCAGCTGTACCGAAAACCGTACTGCGCCTGCAGCCCGGCAGCCATGCTGCTGTCCACTTCGGCAATGAGCCACGTGCCCGGCTCGAGGTCGTCTGCCGAAGTGATTTGTGCCGGCAACAGCCAGCTTTGCGTGGCTTCAAAAACGGCTTCAGCTGCGCCCATATCTTTGGGCAAACCCCGCACAATGGCAAACAGCCCTTCGCTGCGGCCTTCTGCGCTGGCCGACGCCGACACCGCCCCACCAAAAAGCGCGTTGCCTTTGCCGCGCGCATCCAGGGCATACGCCCAACGCAGCAGCAAATAGTTGCTCCCGGGATCGGCCGGCAGCCGCAAGCCGGGGCTGACGTCGTCTTCCAGGCCCAAATCACGCACTAAAAGCGCCGGGTCAGGATACACCGCCATGCCCGACGCTACGCGGCCCTGCGCCTGAAAACTCACCACCCCCTGGCCGTTGGCAAACTGAATGCCCTCACCGCCCGCTGAGGCTTGCGCCGAAACCTCACTCAGCCGAACGATGCGCTGCGGAAAGGGCTGGTTTTGCAACAAGGCAAACAACACATCCGGTGCATTATTCACCGTATAGCGCACCGAAGCGCTCGAGCGCTCGCCCAGAAACTTGCGCGGCCTGACCAACGGCACTTCGATGCCATTAGCGGTTTGAATGACTTGCGGCATAAGCGAAGGCTTTTTTATGTGAAATGCTGAAAAACAGTTTGCCGACTGCGGCCAGTGCAGGCTGGAAAAACCGTGCCCGCGCTGTGGCCAAAAGCCCGCCAAAATAACCCCTCAAAGGTGAGCCTCTGCGCCGGTTGCTGTGCATCCGCGTGTATTAAATGTTTGTTTCGCCGCTGGCAAAAAGCGAGTTTGTCCGTTCCGCGCCACATGCAGCGAGCGACTACACCCCCCTCGAAAACTACTCGTACCGCTTTAAAATCTCTTGGTAGCCCTTGCGGCGCTGAGGGCGGCTCGAATGCACCTGCCGGTCTATTTTTGCCAACAATCCGCGCGGGTGGCGCGTTAATGGTGCGCTATGAGAAAAACCCTATTATTCTTGCTGGCGACAATGCTCGCCATTTCCTTGGTGAAAGGACAGGACACGATACCGTTCATTAAAGCGACGCAGTTGAGCGCATGGCGCTCGGGCGCCTCAGACACCGTCTATGTGCTCAATTTCTGGGCAACGTGGTGCGCGCCGTGTGTGGCCGAGCTGCCGCATTTCGAGAAACTGACCGCCGAATATGCCCAAAAGCCGGTGCGCGTGGTGCTTATCAGCACTGATTTCCGGCGCGACGTGGAGCGGCGGCTGAAGCCATTTGTCGAGCGCCAGGCTTTGAAAAGCCAGGTCGTTTTCTTAGACGAAAAAACGCCCAATGACTGGATTGACCTGATGGCCCCCGAATGGTCAGGGGCCATTCCGGCCACGCTGGTGGTGCGGCCTAAGGCGAAATTTGAGCGCTTTTTTGAGCGCCAATTGCGCTACGAAGACCTCGAAAAAGCTGTACAAGAAGCCTTAAGCCAGTAAGCAAATCCTTCTTCAAACAAATTATTCTATAACACATGAAACACGCACTCCAACTGTCGCTTCTGTTTTTCTTCCTTTCGGCCACTGCGCTTTGGGCGCAGAGTGGTGGCTATCGCGTCGGCGATGTCGCGCGCGACTTCAACCTCAAAAATGTGGATGGCAAAATGGTCTCGCTGGGCAAGATGAAAAAGACCAAAGGCTACGTCGTCATCTTCACCTGCAACCACTGCCCGTTTTCGGTGGCGTATGAAGACCGCATCATCGCCCTTCACAAGAAATACGCGAAGAAGGGCTTCCCGGTCGTGGCCATCAACCCCAACGACAAGGACATTCAGCCCGCCGACAGCTACGAAAACATGCAGAAGCGCGCCAAAGAAAAGGGTTTCCCATTCGTCTATCTGTACGACGAAACGCAGGAGATTGCTCGGGCTTACGGTGCCACACGCACACCACACGTATTTCTGTTAGACAAAAACCTGCGCGTGCGCTACATCGGAGCCATTGATGACAACCACGAAGAACCAAACGCAGTAAAGGAGCGCTACCTGGAAAACGCCATCGAGGCCCTGCTGGCCGGCAAAGAGGTACCGCGCACCGAAACCAAAGCCATCGGCTGCACCATTAAGTGGCGGGCGACATCGAAGTAACACCATAACTCACCTTACACAAGGCTGCTGTAAGGAAAAAAGTCAAAAAACGCAGAGGTCGCAGAGAGCCGCGCAGGCATTTCTCTGCGACCTCTGCGTTGGAAAAGAGGACTCAGAGACCGCAAGGGAGGTTCCAACTACAGCGGCTGTCTCAACCGTAATAACAAACACGGCACGGGTCAGCTGCCTACGCGCAGCCCCAGCAGCAAAAAGGCGGTACACATTACAAACTGGCCCGCTACATAAGCCAGCCACGCGCCATAGTGGCCGCTCTGCCAGAGGCCTAAGCTTTCGGAGGTAAAGGTGGAGTAGGTGCTGAAGCCGCCGCAGAAGCCCGTAATCAGCAGTAAGCGGCGGTCGTCCGATAGCCAGCCGTGCCCTTGCCAGGCCAGAAACAGGCCAAACAGGAAACAGGCCAGCGCGTTGGCGGCAAATGTCGCCCATGGGAAATGCGCCTGCCACGGGCGCAGCAAGAGCCACACACTGTACCGAACTAAGCTGCCGATGCCGCCGCCGAAAAAAACCAGAATGAAGGGCTTGATCATGCGTGTCGGAAAATGCAAAAGAGCGGTGGGTTTCTTCAGCGAACGCCCACCGCTCTTGCTTTTTGTGGTAAAGGAAGTATTTCGTAACCGAGTCGCTTTACAGCTTTATTCTACCGGTTTGCGACCGCCGATGAGCATGTCCTGATAGTCTTTCAGCTCTTCCCAATCGCCATTGGCCGCAAAGCGCGCCTGAGCGGGCCACGTGCCCGGGTCGTGCACTTGATAGCGCGGGCCGGCTGCCTCCAGAATTTCGCGCAGGCGCTCCACAGGAGTGTTGGCTAAAGCTTCCCAGGTGTCAATGCCTGCTTCGTGCAGCAGCTGCTCAATTTTGGGCCCAATGCCTTCAATGATTTTCAAATCGTTGAGCTTGGGCGCTTTCTTAGTGGTCTTTTTGGACGAAGCACTGGCCTCTTCCTCACCTTTTGCCTCAGCGGAAGCAACCGGGGCTTCTTCTGCAGCCGGAGCTTCTACGGCAGGCTCGGCAGCAACCTCAGCAACCGAAATCGGCGCTTCTACCGCTGCAGTTTCTGCCGGCTCAGCGATTGCGGCCGGAGCCTCAGCTGCTGCAGTGGGCGCCTCAGCCACAGCCACCGGAGCAACGGCTTCCGACTTACGCGGGCTGGAAGCCGTCTTCACTACGGCTTCCGGAGCGGCTACCTCCAGTACTTCGGAGAACGGAATGACGCTGACAATACGGCGGTCTTTATACGTGCGCTTGAAGGCCACAACACCATCCACCGCTGCGTGAAGGGTGTGGTCGCGCCCCATGTAAACATTGTCGCCGGGGTGAAACTTCGTGCCGCGCTGGCGCACGATGATGTTGCCCGCGTGGGCTTTCTGACCGCCGAAAATCTTGACGCCCAAGCGTTTGCTTTTACTGTCGCGGCCGTTATCGGTAGAACCTACGCCTTTCTTATGTGCCATGACGTGAAGTCTTTTTTAGTGTGGGTGAATGAATGGCCGTTAGCCGGCAATGGCTTCAATTTTCAGCTGGGTGAACGACTGCCGGTGGCCTTTTTTCTTGCGATAGCCTTTGCGACGCTTTTTGTGAAAGACAATGACTTTGTCGCCCTTAAGGTGCCCCAATACGGTGGCTTTGACCTGAGCGCCCGTTACGTACGGAGTACCGATGGACACCTCTGCGCCGCGGTCAATGAGGTGCACGGTGTCGAAGGAGACAGCATCCCCTTCCTGAGCTGCCAGCCGGTGGACGAAGATCTTTTGACCTTCTTCGACTTTGAACTGTTGACCGGCGATGGAAACAATCGCGAACATGTGAGAAAATGCGGTTTTATTGCCAGAAAAAACAACTACCCTTGAAAGGGCCGGCAAAGGTACGCATGTCGCGTTTGGATAACCAAAGCTTTTTTTAAAGTTGCAAGACTTTTTGCACCGCTTCGTCGTCGAGCAGGTCTGGCGCCCACTGGAAGAGCAGGGCGCCGCGTTCGGGGGCGCGTTGGAAGGCCTGTTGCAGCAGGTCAAAAGCCTGCTCGCGTTGTCCGGCCATGAAGTGGCAGGCGGCGGCGCAGTAGAGCAGGTCGGCGGTATCGGCGTGTTGCAGGGCGACTTGGGCGGTTTGGGCGGCGTCCTCAAAGTTTTGTTGTCGGAGCAAGCTCTCCAGCAGGTACGTCCAGGCTTCGGCGGCGTCAGGAGCCTGTTCGACGGCGCACCAGGCATGATGCTGGGCCAGGTGCGGCCGGCTGGTCCGGTTGTACACGGCGGCGAGCAGTTGGTGAGCGGCGACATGCTTGTCGTCGTTGCGCAAGGCCTGACGCAGCCAACGCAAAGCCTGGCGGTCATCGCCCTCTTCAGCAAAGCCGGCGGCCAGCTGGTAGCAGGCCTCGGCGTGGTAGGGGTCGAGCTGGAGCGCCCGGCGGGCAGTCGTTTTTGACGCTGCTACGTCGCCAGCAAGGCGCTGGCTCATTGCAAGGCGGCAGAGGTCCTGGCTATCGGCGTCTAAGTGCTGCATCATCTCGTCGTAGCACAACCAGGCGCGCCGGGGGCTGCCGTTAAGCAAGGCCCAGGCCGCACACGCTTCGTAGGCCGCCTTTAGCGTGGGCTGGGCCAGATAGGCATACTCAAAAGCATCCAACGCCTCCTCCACCTGGCTCAGACCCGCGAGCGTCCAGCCTAAATTGTACCAGGCATGGCCGCAGTACGGGTGCCGATGGGTCAGTGCCTCGTAAAGCTGGCGGCTCTCGACGTAATTGCCCAGCCACTCTGTGTGCAACAGCAAGGCGCTAAACAGACCCGCATTGCCCGGCTCCCGAAATGCCCGACGGGCCAACTGATAAAAAGCTTCGTGGTCAAACATGTACTCTACAGGCTGGCCCAAAACCGCCGCGGCAAAGGTACGTCTGACACTGAAGGATTGTTAGCCATTGAAGAAGTTAACAACCTACCTGACTTTGAAGAGGGCTGCTGTAGAGGCAAAGGACTAAAAAACGCAAAGGACGAAGAGGACGCAGAGATATTTTTCTTCGCGTCTCTCCACGCCCTATGCAGTAAAAAAATAAAAATGTTGTAGCCTAAGGCGAAAGCTTGAACCCAGAAGGCATCTCAACCACGCATAACACCGGTTAAGCTTTCTCTGCACAATTGAACATCCAGCGCACGCCAAACTTATCCACGCAGGCGCCGTAGTAGTCGCCCCAGAACATGTCTTGCAGCTCTTGCTCTACCTGGCCGCCTTCCGATAGGGCGTTGAACAGCCGGCGGGTTTCTTCGCGCGTGTCGGGGCTAAGGTTGATGTAGGCGTGATTGCCAAACTGTACGTGGAAGCCCATTTCCTCCGGCGCGTCGCTCGCCATCAGGGTAAACACACCGCCCAGAATAGGCAAGGAGGCATGCATGACCATGTTGCGACAACGCTCCGGCAGCGGAGGCATGCCCTCCTGAGGGGGGATGTCGCTAAAACGCATAATGCCCCCGCCGGCAAAGTCGCTGCCGAATACGGAACGATAAAAATGCAGCGCCTCCTCGGCGTTGCCCGGGAAATTCAGGTAAATATTGACGTCTGCCATGTTTTAAGAAAGGGTAAAAGGTGAAGAAATACGGTGAGGCTTGTGGCCTATTCGGCCAGTTCTTTTACTTTTTGCAAGGCTTTGGGAAAAAGGTCGCGAAATACGTCTGCATACTCATCTTCCGTATCTACTTCGACTTGCAGAACGGTGCCGTGTTCGATGTGGGTCAGCCGATAATTTTCCATAAAACCCGACCATTTCGTCCGGTCCTCGGCGTCGTCGCGTAGCTGGCCCAAATGCTCGAAAGACATCCATTCGTTCGGAATGAGTCGGGCAATCCGGCTCAACATGCCGTTGCCTTTGCCGTCTAAAAAGCGCACGAAGCTGCCTTCCTGCCAGTCGCTTTCAGCGTGCGACTCGTCGCTGAACACTGCTGTCCATTGCCGGTAAGTTGCATCGTTCCACAGCACCTGCCACACGCGCTCTCGCGGCGCATGAATGAGGATGGAAAAAGTTAGTCGCGTCATTGCCTGATACGGGTTTAGAGGTGAACGAAAACGTCAGGAAAGCGCAACAAAGGTGCGGCAAACTCTTTTGTGAAACAAAATTTTTTAAAAAAATAATTTGTTTTTTTTGTGGCACTCATGGCCGACGAAAGCGTAAGTCTTTGCGGTACAGTTCATTGGATCCTGCTATCGGGTTTTCATCAGGCATAAAAAAGGGCTAAAAGAGCCGACGAAGTTGTTCGGGCCAGGGTTAGAGCTTCGCGCGGGTACCATTACTGACGCACTTCGCGCTGGCCCGGTATTTCTTCAACCACGGCCCTCGTCCTTTCTTTGCACTTCAAAAAACACACGAGGCGCATGGTCTCTTTTGAGCGCAGGGTTTTGTCCAACGGTTTGCGCGTGCTGGTGCACGAAGACCCTAATACGCCGCTGGCGGCGGTGAACGTGGCCTATTTCGTAGGCTCGCGCGATGAGCGCCCCGACCGCACGGGCTTTGCCCACTTGTTTGAGCACCTGATGTTTTCGGGCAGCCGCAATGCGCCTAATTTTGACAACCTACTGCAAAGCGCTGGCGGCGAAAACAACGCCTTTACCACCAACGACTACACCACTTTTTATGAAATACTGCCGGCCCAAAACGTGGAAACAGCGCTCTTTCTGGAAAGCGATCGCATGCTGGACCTGCGCATTACGCGCCGCGCCTTCGAGACGCAGCGCCGTGTGGTCATCGAAGAGTTCAAAGAAACTTGCCTGAGCGAGCCATACGGCGACATGCTGCACCACCTGTCGGAGATGCTCTACCGCGTGCACCCGTATCGCTGGCCGGTCATCGGGCTTAGCCCCGAACACGTGGCCAGTGCCACCCTGGAGGAAGTGCGCGCCTTTTACGAACGCTGGTACGTGCCCAACAATGCCGTGCTGAGCATCTGCGGGCCAATTCGAGCCGAAGAGGCCTTTGCCCTGGCCGAAAAGTGGTTTGGCGCCATACCGCCGGGGCCTGCACCCGAGCATACCATGCCTGAAGAGCCGCCGCAAACGGCCCTGTTGGAGCGCACTGTAGAGGCTGATGTGCCTGTGCCTGCCGTGTTCATGGCCATCCGAACACCGCCGCGTCTACACCCCGATTTTTACCCGGCCGACCTGCTGTCCGATGTGCTGGGCATGGGCCAATCTTCGCGCCTGTACCGCGCCTTAGTCAAAGAACAACCACTATTGGCTTCGGTGGATGCCGCCGTAACGGCCAGTTTCGATCCGGGCATCTTGCTCATTGAGGCCAAACTAAACGAAGGCGTAACGCCCCAAGAGGTCGTCGAGGCCATTTGGGCCGTCCTGCACGACCTGACCACCGCGCCTATTGGCGAACGCGAGCTGGCCAAGATCCGCCACCGCTTCGAGAGCACGGTCATCTACTCGGAAACCAGTGTGCTAAACAAGGCCCAGTATTTGGGTTTCTACGAACTGCTCGACCGCGCCGAGCTGCTCAACCAGGAGGTGGACACCTATAACGCTGTGAGCGCTGCAGACATGCACCGCGTTGCTCAGGCCCTCTTCCGCCCCGAAAATGCCGCCGTACTCATCTATCAGCCGCGCGCGGCGGGCTGAGCCTTTGGATTTTAGCGCTCAACCACCACTGCAAACACGCCCGAACATGCTCGACCGCGAACCTGCCATCCTCTGGAACCCTGACGACAAGACGCGTGAACACGCCCATCTGACGCGCTACATGCGCTGGTTGAAGGAACACAGACGCCTGTCGCTCGACCACTATCCGGCACTGTGGGCCTGGTCGGCCGAGCATCCGGAAGCCTTCTGGGAAACGGCCTGGGAGTACTTTGAGGTCATCAGCCACACTCCCTACGAGCGGGCACTGTCGGGCTACGAAATGCCGGGCGCGCGCTGGTTCGAGGGCGCTACGCTCAACTACGCCGAGCATGTGTTTCGCTGTAAAAGCCCGGAACGCCCTGCGCTTATTTTTCAAAACGAACGCGGCCAGCGCGGGCAACTGAGTTGGACCGAAATGGAGCAACAGGTGGCGGCGCTAGCGCAATTCCTTCGCCAAAGCGGTGTGCAACGCGGCGACCGCGTAGCTGCCTATTTGCCCAACACTCCACACGCAGCTATTGCCGTGCTGGCCGCTATGAGCATCGGTGCCGTGTGGTCGAGCTGCTCGCCCGACTTCGGTGTCAGCAGTGTGGTGGACCGCTTCGCCCAGATTGAACCCAAAGTCCTCATTGCCGTGGACGGCTATACGTACAACGGCAAGCCCTTCGACAAGCGCGAGGCCGTGCGCGACATCTGCCGCCAGCTGACCTCGCTCCAGCGCGTCGTGTGGGTGCCGTACCTGGACGAGCATGCCCGCCCCGAAGGACTGCCCAGCGCTGCGCTCTGGGACGAAGCCCTGCAAACACCCGCCGGTTCGCTACCCTTCGAGCCGTTGCCCTTTGAGCACCCGCTATGGGTGCTCTACTCGTCGGGCACCACCGGCGTACCCAAGGCCATCGTGCATAGCCACGGCGGCAACTTGCTGGAACACCTCAAGTACCTGCACTTTCACAACGACGTGCACCCGGGCGAGCGCTTTTTCTGGTACTCCACCACAGGCTGGATGATGTGGAACTTCACCATCGGCTCCTTGCTGGCTGGCGCCACAGCGGTGCTCTACGACGGTAGCCCGGGCTATCCATCCTTAGACGTCTTATGGAAGCTGGCCGAGCAGACGCGCATCACCCACTTCGGCACGAGCGCACCGTTTATCCTGAGCTGCCGGAAGGCCGACCTGTCGCCCAAAGACACTTGCGACCTATCGGCTCTGCGCAGCATCGGCTCCACCGGGTCGCCGCTGCCGCCGGAGGGCTTTCGGTGGGTCTATGAGCGCGTTAAGCCCGATGTATGGCTGTCCTCGATGGCGGGCGGTACCGACGTGTGCACGGCCTGGGTGGGCGGAAACCCGCTGCTGCCTGTCTATGAAGGTGAAATCCAGTGCCGCTGCTTAGGCTGCGCCATGGAAAGCTGGGACGAAGACGGGCACCCCGTGCCGCCCGGCGAAGTGGGTGAAATGGTCGTTACGCGCCCTATGCCCTCTATGCCGGTGTTTTTCTGGAACGACCCCGACGGCTCCAAATACCGCTCCAGCTACTTCGAGCACTATCCGGGTGTGTGGCGCCACGGCGACTGGCTGTGCATCACGCCGCGCCAAACGCTCATCATCTTGGGCCGCTCCGACGCTACGCTCAACCGACAGGGCGTACGCATCGGTACCGCCGAAATTTACCGTGCCTTAGACCAGATCCCTGAAATTCGCGACGCCCTAATTCTCAACCTCGAACACCCCGATGGCTCCGACTGGATGCCTCTGTTCGTCCAGCTGGAACCAGGCACTATCCTCGACGACGCCCTACAGCAACGCATCCGAAACACCCTGCGTACCGAATGCAGCCCCCGACACGTGCCCGATGACATCATCGCCGCACCCGATATCCCGTACACCATCTCCGGCAAAAAGATGGAAACTCCCGTCAAGAAAATCCTCCAGAAGAAGCCATTGGACAAAGCCTACAACCCCGACTCGATGCGCAACCCGGAGGCAATGCAGTTTTTTATCGAATGGGCCAAAAAGCTTCTGTGAGCATCCTTTTACATACTCATCTCCTCGGCCACCCACCGCTCAATGTTGCGCGTCTGGCTCGATAACTCCACACCCACACCCACCACAGGCTTGCCCAAATGCCACCACGCCTCGTAGTAGCGCTTCCGACGAATCTGCTCCAGCGCCACCTCCGCCGGCTCATCCAACTTGAACTCCAGCACGTACACCCGATGCGACGTCTCCACCGCGCAGTCCATCCGACCGTCCGACGTGCACACCTCGCTATGCACCCGAATGCCCATGAACCGAAATAAAATGTGAATGACAGCCTGGTAAAACCGCTCCGGCCAACGCTCGTACATCTGATACGGCGCACTGCGAAACACACTGCCCAGCGACCGAAACACCCCTTCCAAATCATCGCGCTCAAATGCCTTTTGCAACTTTATCATCAAGGCCGTGCCGTGCTCGGTTTCCACACCCGTGAAGGCCTCGAGCAAGTACCTGAGCATCGAGTCGCGCACTTCCTTATTCGGATAGTCCAGCGTCAGCAAACCTTCCGGCTCCGCGCCGGTAATCGTCAAATAGCCCGTCTGGTACAGGATGGCTGACAACTTGAGTCGGTCTAATTCAAACGTATCAAAGCCACTGGGATCCACGTGCTGGGCGCTCACGTCGTACACGCCCTGCTCCTTGAGCAGATTTATGAGAAATGTCGGCGTACCAGTGGCAAACCAGTAGTTGCCAAATTCCCGAACATCAAAGAACAAGTTAATCGACACTGGATTATAGACCGTTTCCGCTTTTGCATGGAACCTGTAACCGTTGTACCAGGTGCGCAGTTGGTCAAGCAGTTCTTCGGGCGTCACCTGCAGGTGTGCTGCCGTTTGGGCTATCTCTTCTTTGAAATTCGTCTCCAGTTCGGCCTGCGTGTAGCCCAGCATGGTGGCATACTGCGGGTGCATGGTGATGTCCTGAAGATTGTTCAGACCCGAAAAAATGCCCACCTTTGAGAACTTACTCACGCCGGTGAGGAACACCAACTCCAAGTGCGCATCCAACTCCTTGAGAACAACGTAAAACGAACGCAGCAAGTCGCGGTTGGCATAGGCCGTCTCAAGGTCTTTGCCCAAATAACTGACTATTGGGGCGTCGTACTCGTCTATCAAAACCACCACTTTTTGCTCCGTCCCAAGTACTTGGATAATCTCCCGAAACTGATCTCGAGCTGTTTCTTGTGTAACGGGCACCCCCATCCTGCGGCTCAATTCTTCCACTCGCTTGAACAGAGCCGCCTCCAAACCCAACTGTTCAAAGTTGACATCCTTGAGCGACAGACGAATAACCGGTCGCGTTTTCGTCCAGTCCCATTTATCCGCTATCCACAAACCCTCAAACAACTCCCGACTGCCCGAGTACAACTCCTGCAACGTCGAAACCGTCAGCGACTTACCAAAACGGCGCGGACGCGAAAGAAAGTAGAACTTCCCCGAAGTCACCAGACGGTGTATATACTCCGTCTTGTCCACGTACTTGTAGCCCTCCGTCCGAATGGTCCGAAAATCTTGTATGCCAATGGGCAGTTTGTACATCGTTCCGTCGTCTTTCGGGCAAAGATAGCACCTTGAGCCTCGGAACTGCAGCATTTTGCGCTGGCTGCAGGCTGATTTCCTTTGTTTAGAGGCTTTGCTACAGGTTCAGGGTGAAACCTCAGGAATAGAAGATATGTGAGGTGGGAACCTCGCTGGAACGAATATTCCCGCCATCACGGCGCGTATTTTTGCCGCGTTTTTGGGTGTTGTGTATGAGTAGTGTTTTGCCACCGGATGCCTTTCTTGCGTTGCGTTCCGAGCGCATGATGCTCGACGTGCGTTCGCCGGCGGAGTATGCGCAGGGGCATATTCCAGGTGCGCTCAATCTGCCGTTGTTCACCGATGAGGAGCGCGCGCGGGTGGGCACGCTGTACAAGCAGCAAGGGCCAGAGCCGGCGTTTCTTTTGGGCCTTCGGCTTGTGGGGCCGAAGCTGGAGGATTTCGTGCGTGCAGCGCGCAAGGTGGCGCCGTATCGGCGTTTGGCTGTTCACTGCTGGCGTGGGGGGCAGCGCAGCCAGAGCATGGCGTGGTTGTTTCGGCAGGCAGGCTTCGAGGTGGCGACGCTGGAGGGCGGCTATAAACGGTATCGCCAGCACGTGCTGGAGGGCTTTGAGCGGCGTCGGCTCCCGCTCATTGTCATCGGCGGCAAGACGGGGGCGGGCAAAACCAAGGTGCTGCGCGCCCTGCAACGCATGGGCGAACAAGTGCTGGACTTAGAGGCGCTGGCCCACCACAAAGGCTCCTCGTTCGGCAGCATCGGTGAAACGCCACAGCCTACCACCGAACAGTTTGAAAACGACCTCTTCGACGCTATCGAACGCTTAGACCCTTGCCGACGTGTCTGGGTGGAAAACGAAAGCCGCAGCATCGGGCGCGTTTACCTGCCTATGGGCCTGTGGAGCCAGAAGCAGACCGCCCCACTGCTCAACATCGAAGTTCCGCACGAGCGCCGCATCCAAAACCTCATAGACGACTACGCTTCTGCTCCCTTAGACGATCTTCGGGCCGCCTTCGTCCGTTTGGAAAAACGCTTGGGCGGCCTGCGCCTGAAAACGGCCTTAGAAGCCTTGCAGCGCCGGGACTTCGCCACCGCCGCCGAAATGGCGCTGGCCTACTACGACAAAACCTATCGCTACGAATTGGAAAACAGCCAGGCATCCGTGATCAAAACCCTGACGTTCGAGCATGCTGACCCCGCCGAAATTGCTCGCCAATGCCGCCAGTGGGCTGACAACTATCAGCTCGCCGCCAGGCTACAAACGCCCTAAATTTGCCGCACACATGGCCATAACCAGAACTAAATCATTCAAAATCTTTGCATTATGCACTATTACAGCCTCGGACAAATACCGCCCAAACGCCATACGCAGTTTCGCAAACCCGACGGCTCGCTCTACCATGAGGAGCTGTTCAGCACGGAGGGCTTCAGCGACGTCTATTCACTCCTTTACCACTGCAACCCGCCTACACAGATCGTGCAGGTAGGTGAACCCTTCAGCATCGCCCCGCGCACGGTGCACGACCGACAGCTGAAACACCGCTGCCTCAAAGGCTTCCAGATACATCCCGAAGATGACTACTTGCAGGCGCGCAAGCCTGTGCTCGTCAACAACGATTGCAAAATCATCCTGGCCGCCCCGCGCAAAAGCATGACGGACTATTTCTTCAAAAATGCCGACGCCGACGAGGTCATCTTCGTACACGAGGGTTCGGGTACCCTGCGCACCATGTACGGAAACCTCCGCTTCGAGTACGGCGACTACTTAGTCGTGCCGCGCGGAACAGTCTATCAAATGCACTTCGACGGACCTAACAACCGCCTGTTCATCGTGGAAAGCGCCGGCCCCGTCACTACACCCAAACGCTACCGCAACGCCTTCGGGCAATTACTGGAGCACTCGCCCTTCTGCGAACGCGACATCCGCAAACCGGTGGACCTCGAAACCCACGACGAACGCGGCGACTTCCTGTTTTTCATCAAAAAACAAGACACCATCTACCCCTACCACTACCTCAATCACCCCTTCGACCTCATCGGCTGGGACGGCTACCTGTACCCATACGCCTTCTCTATCCACAACTTTGAACCCATCACCGGGCGCGTCCACCTGCCACCGCCCATACACCAGACGTTCGACGGGCACAACTTCGTCATCTGCTCCTTCGTGCCACGCCTGTACGATTACCACCCGTTGGCCATCCCGGCACCCTACAACCACTCCAACATTGACTCCGATGAGGTGCTCTACTACGTGGACGGCGACTTCATGAGCCGCAAGCACGTGGAACGAGGTATGATCACGCTGCACCCGGGCGGCATCCCGCATGGCCCGCATCCGGGCACGGTGGAGCGCAGTATCGGCGCCAAAGAGACGCGCGAGCTGGCTGTCATGGTGGATACCTTCCGACCACTGCTGCTGACGGAGTACGCGGCGGGGATTGAGGATCCGGATTATTACAAGTCGTGGCTGGGGTAGTAGCCCAAGCAAGTTTGGGCGGTACTCCTTACACGCTCGAAAAACTTCTGAAGGTCTGCCTGTAGTAGCCCAAACAAGTTTGGGCGGTACTGGGGCCAAACAAGTTTGGCCGTTACGGGGGCCAGTAGTGGTATTGGGTGGTGTCTTGGGGGCGGAAGTAGCGCACGGGCAGGGCGTCGAAGGGGTAGTTTTTAAATTCGCCCAGAAACAGCCTTGGCTGGGTGCGCAGCGAGTCGAAGCGCTCGGGAGTCTCGTCAATGATCAGGCAGCGGGCGCTGTCGGGGTGTTGCAGCGCGGAGAGTATGAGAAACTCGAAGGCCGAACCCCACGACATGATGAGGGTATCCATGGGTACCTGGCTTTCGGCCACGATCCATTTACGGTGTTCGGTTTGGGCGGTTTTTTGCAAAAAATGGCGTTCCCACTGCACGCGCGCCGTCCAGGTGGAGTGGGCCAGAATAATGCGCACAAGCCCGGCCAGCACCACAACGGCAACGGGCATCCAGAGGCGATGGGCTGGCAAAAAGCTGGGCAACACGCCAAACACCCAGGGCACGGCAGCCATGACGCCTAACGGCAGATAGAGGTTTTCCATGTAAAACTGCGGTGCGCCGTAGTGATGCGGCACGTTGACCATGAACACAAAGGCCACCGGGCCCAGGGCCGAAAGGGCCGCCAGCCACCAGCGCCGAGTCCACAGGAAGTTGGCGACATTGAACGCCACGACGATCGCCAGCACGTAGTAGTCGGCCATCAGCCATTGCAGGAAGTCGCGCTGACTTTTGAGGTCGAACCACCGGGGCCACAGCTCGGCGAAGGCCCGCGAGCGTTCCATGGCCATGTTGTCGTACCAGTCCAACGGCAGCACGAAGTACTTGACCACAAAACAGGCGGCAAAGAGGCCAGCCAGCAGGGCATAATTCTGCTTCTGCCCGCGCGACGTGTGGGCATCGAGCCAGAACCAGGCGGCGCAGAAGGCAAAGGCGTGCAACACCAACGGGTGGAAATAGAAAGCAGTAACCACAGCGCCGGCCAGCAGGGGATATTGCCAGATGCGAAAGTCTCGAGGCGATGGGCGCGCATGGGTCCAGGCCAGCAGAGCAGCCAGAAAGGCCAGCCCTTGCGGCATTTCAGATAACCAGTAAAAGGTGTGGGTGGTCATCAGCGTGCTCAGCAGCAGCAGAACCAACCCCCAGCGCCACTGCCGAAAGCCGAACATAACGACGGCAAAGAGGGCGGCGTAATAAAGCACATGACCCAGTGAATAGGTGAGCAGCACGCCCCGCAGAGGCAGGCCCAATGCCTGGGCGGCCCAGGGAAACACTTGCGTTCCGGCAGCGCCAAAGCGCCCGCTCTGAATTTGCAGCTCACCCGTGCGCAGGATGTGAAAGCCCTGAAAGGCCATGTCCAGCAGGGTCATGCGCTCCAGGTAGAACATCACGGCCAGCAGGCCCAGGACGCCGTAAGTGAAGACGCCCAGCCACAGGGTGCGGCGCCAGGCAAGGGCTTCAGCAGGCGAGGCAAAGCGAAAAGCAGACGGCATAAGGCAGCGCAGCGGGGCATAGTTTGTTTGTCTGAGAGGCGGCATTTAGCCGCGGCGCGCAAAAAGAATAGGGGGCAAACCTAACGCGGGCTGCCTTATTTTCGCCGCGTTATCTGCGTTTTTTCATAGAAAAACAAAAATGAAAAGGTGCGGGCCGGCGTTCAGGGACGCCTTCTTGGTTTGATTTTCTTTTAAAAAACACCTGCTGATATGGCATTTGTCTGGAAAAGCACCCTTACCCTCCTGTTGCTGGGGCTGCCCTGGTTGCTGGGCGCGCAGCAAACGACAATTTACACCGAAGCCAATGCAGCCTACAAACGAGGGCTGGACTTCTACAACCAGCGCCTCTACGGTCTGGCGCAAAAGGAGTTTCGCGAAGCCATGGAGCTGCTGCGCCCGGTCAACGAGCCAGAATGGACGGCCCTGAAAACCGACGCCGAGCTGCACTTCGCCAAGTGCGCCGTGCGCATGGAACACCCTGAGGCCGAAAAACTGGTCTTCGACATTCTGCGCAGCCAGGCCCCCTCGCCCGAAGCCAGTCAGGCGGCTCTGGAAATTGGCAACTACTATTTCGATAGCCGCAAGTACGACCAGGCCATCGCTTACTACGATATGGCGCCCAAAGAAGCGGCCTCTGGCCCTGTGCGCGACGAAATTCGCTTCAAGCAGGGCTACAGCTACTTCGTTACCAAGCGCTTCACGCAGGCCAAGGCAGCCTTCGCGCCCTTGCGCGAAAACCCACGCAGCCCCTGGTACTACGCCGCCAATTACTACTTCGGCTCGGCCGCCTACCTGGAAGGCCGCTACGACGAAGCCGCTACCGCCTTCCGCCGCTGCGAGGACTCACCCGAATACGGCAAAAGCATACCCTATCACCTGACGCAAATCTTTTTTGCCCAGAAGAAATACGACCAGGTCATTTCGTACGGCAGCGCCAAAGCGCAAGACGACAAGGTGCGCAACCGCGCCGAACTGAACCAGCTGGTGGGCCGCGCCTATTTTGAAAAAGGCGACTTCAAGCGCGCCCTGCCTTATCTGGAGTTTGCGGCTAAAGAGGGCGCCCCTATGAACTCGGCCGACTTTTACCAGCTGGGCTATGCGCAATACCAGTCGGGCTTTTATCAGCAAGCCATCGCCAATTTTGAGGCGCAAACGAAACACGACCGCAACAACGCCATGGGCCAGAGCGGCCTGTATCACCTGGCCGATTGCTACCTGCGCACCAACAATAAATTCGCTGCGCGCACGGCCTTCGGGCAGGCAGCCGTGCTCGACTTCAACCCGGCCATCAAGGAGGACGCGCAGATTAACTACGCCAAACTGAGCATCGAACTGAAGTTTGACCGCGACGCCTTGGTGGCCCTGCAAAGCATACCGCCCAGCTCACGCCACTACGAAGACGCGCAGGCATTGCTGGGCGAAATGTTCCTCAGCACGCGCGACTACGAGCGCGCCATCGCCACGCTGGAAAAAATACCCAACCGCACGGCCCGCCTCAACGAGATTTACCAGCAGGTAACCTACCTGCGCGGTCTGCAGCTGTACCAGAACAACCAGCCCGAAGAGGCGCGCCGCATGTTCAACAAGTCCTTAGAGAACCCCATCAACAAGCGCACGGCCGCGTTGTGCTCCTTTTGGCTGGGCGCCATCGCTAACGAAAAAGGCGAGTACAACTTCAGCAAAAACCACCTGGCTTCCTTCCTCACGCAGGCTAAAATCTACAACGACCTGCCCGAAGAAAGCAGCCTCTACATGGCCAACTACATACAGGGCTACAACCTGATGAAACTGAACGACTTCCCCGGCGCCCTGACGCACTTCAAAGCCGCCGTGGACGGCATCAAACGCGACCTGCGCAACATCCAGTCCGACCAGATAAAAACGGCCGTACTGACGGATGCCATCCTGCGCGCCGGCGACTGCCACTTCAAGCGCAACCAGTACCGCGAAGCCTTAGC
Organism: uncultured Saprospiraceae bacterium; assembly: GCA_964646615.1. Classification (GTDB taxonomy): domain Bacteria; phylum Bacteroidota; class Bacteroidia; order Chitinophagales; family Saprospiraceae; genus M3007. The sequence goes on along the minus strand of CAZYEV010000027.1, from coordinate 53,133 downwards.
CTATTACAACGAAGCCATCGAGCGCAAAAACGACGGCTTCGAGTACGCTCTTTACCAGAAAGCCATCATCAAGGGTCTGACCGGGGCGCCGTTAGACAAAATTATTGCACTGGAAGACCTCGTGTCGAAATATCCTAATAGTCGCTTTGCCGACGATGCCCTGTTCCACATCGGCGACACGTACATCGAGCTGGGCCGCTTTGACCAGGCCATCTCGGCTTTCCGCCGTATTGTGACGGACTACCGCAACCGCTCTGCTTTAGTCAACCGCTCGCTGCTCAAACTGGGCCTCATTTCCTACAACCAGGGCAACACCACCGCAGCCATCAACTACTACAAGCAGGTGATGGCCAACAACCCCGAACCCAACGAAGCCAAAGACGCCTTAGCCGCGCTGGAGGAAATCTACGTGCGCGACCTGAACCGCCCCGACGAGTACTTTGCTTTCCTGGCCACCGTGCCGGGCTACAACGTAACTACCGCCGCCAAAGACAGCGTAACGTTCCAATCGGCGGAAGTGCAGTATCAGAACGGGCGCTACCAGCAGGCCATTGACGGCTTTACGAATTACCTGGCGCAGTTTCCCAACGGTCGCTACACGCTGCAGGCGTATTTCCTGCGCGCCGAAAGCTACGCGCATCGGAGCATCAACAAGCCCGACCTGGCCCGCAAAGACTACGCCTATGTGGTAGGTAAAGGCCCCAGCCGCTTCTACACGCGCGCTGCTGAAAAGGCAGCCTTGCTGGCCTATAATGCCCAAAGCTACACTGAGGCCCTGGATTTTGCTCGCAAATGGGAAGAGTCTTCCACCTCGGAGGCCTCGCGCTTCGAGGCTCAGGTGCTCATCATGCGTACGGCCTACGCCACGAAGAACTACTCCACGCTCAACGAGTACGCCCAAAAAGTGGCCAACGCTTCGATGGCCTCGAGCGAGCAGGTGGCTACAGCCAATTACTACCTGGGCAAAATGGCTTACGACAACGGCGACCTGGCCCGCGCCCGGCCCTATCTGGAGCGCGTAACGCAGACCTCGACCACCGAAATCATGGCGGAGTCGTACCACCTGCTGGCGCAAATCCTGTACAAACAGCGCCAGTACCGGCAGGCCGAAGACCTCATCAGCAACGCCAACCAGGCCAGTGCCGGCTACGACGACTGGATTGCCCGTAACCTCATCCTGCTGTCGGATGTGTATCTGGCTCAAAACGACAAAAGCAGCGCCGCCGCAGCACTGGAAGCCGTCTTAGACAACTACAAGGGCGACCCGCAAATCCTCCAGGAGGCGCGCACGAAATACAATCAGATCAACTTCAGGCCCAACCAACAACCGCGCGGCGTACGACCGCCGGATGTTATTGAATTTGAGGGCGGTAATTGAAGCGCCCTCCCCAAATCATTCCCCGTCTTTTTAATTCATCGCGTCCGCCCATCTCTATCTCAGGCTACTGGCTGTTAATCCCTTTGTTGTTCCCAACAATTCATCTAATTTTTTCACCAAAATAAACATAAAACAACATGGGACGCATTTTTGGTCAGATTTTATCTCTCGTGATCACGCTCTTTTTCAGTCAAGAGCTGTTGGGGCAGGCGCCAATCTTTCAAATACAGGGCCCTCATCAAAGGTATGAGGGGCCTTATCACATTCGGGTCTTCCTCTACTACGTTCAGTCGCCCAATGACCTCTGGACGCAAGGAGCGGATTTGCCGGCCCGAACGGCGGGTATTCTCCACAACTTGAACACGGCGTTCAATCCGTACCACATTTATTTCATCGGAACGGAAGACCCTTGCACGGTCTCCTATGAGGTCATCACAGCCTCCAACTACCTGCCGCATCAGCTCCGCGCCGATGCGCTGAACATATTTGACCGCGGGGATAGCGGCCCCCCTACCGCCACTTCCTTTTTCATTCCTAATGCGTATTGTGAGGTCTCGGGTAGGGAAGGAGACCTGCCGGCCAGCCACTCGACGGAGCTGATACACGTAGTGGGGCACTGTTTGGGGCTTTCAGACATTTCCACGGGTACGGGACTTGGAGAATGCCTGGAAGATGGCGGCCCATGTCCTGACGGTGAGCCCGGTTGCTTTTGCTGCGGAGATTATGTTTGCGATACGCCCGTATCTCCGCGAGACATCACCGCATCGCCGGGTTGCGCAGTTTCTATTTCTCCGCCCAACCTTCCTGAAGTTGTCTTCCGAAACTATATGTCTGATACTCAGCCGGGAGCGTGCCGAGACCGTTTCACGCCCGGGCAGGCAGCTCGCATGTGGGCGTACCTGACGCTTGCGCCGGCTCTTCAGGGTATCCGTTTGCGGGAGACCCGATACCCGGCGTCAACGCCTGCGAGTGTTTCCGGAAATATTGTGGTAACTTCAGGAGAATGGGTCGTTCGCTCGCCGTTGCAGATGCTACCGGGAGCCACTATTCGGGTGAAGCAAGGCGCCAGGCTGGTGGTCGCCTCTGCTATCAGTGGGGCCTGCCACCAGATGTGGCAGGGGATCGTCGTCGAAGGCGATGCTTTTGACTTGCAGCAGTTACCTCAATCTCAAGGGCAGGTAGAGGTGATAAACGGTGGTATCGTCGAGCATGCTAAATGTGGTATTGATGTGCAGGATGCTCACCCCCTGCATGGGGGGGGAGCATCAGGAGGCGGCATTGTGCGGCTCTGGATGAATGCCCGGATAAAAGACAACATCATAGGCGTGCGTTTCGGAATGTACAGTATGCCCAACCGCAGTAGCTTTATAGGGCCTGTATTTTCTATAACCGATGAATACCGAGGGGGAAGTCAGCGGCCTACTTTACTGGAACTCAACGGCATCATCGGGCTAAATATCCGCATGGGGCGTTTTCTTGACCTGCGCTCTGAGTGTCCTCCCGGAGGCCGAGCCATTGGCATAGACTCCCGAAATGCGGGTTTTCGGGTATCGCAATCCAGCCGTTTCGAGCGACTCTTTCGTGGCATAACAGCATATAAGCTAACGGCTTTGGGGTCGGTGGATATCTCTGGCTCCTACTTTTTAAATTGTTACAAAGGGATAGAGCTGAATTCTGCAGGAAGTTTCGCTGTACGAGGAAATCATTTTTCTATAAACAAACCAGAGGCTTGCTCCACTATTCCTGAAGTGAAAGGCATTGAAATCCGGGGAAAGACCCCAGGATTTTTGCTGAGTCGGAACCACTTTTATTCCAACGACCCAGACTCTTCCGCTGCAGTACTTATTGGTACAGACTGTCTTAATCTGGGTGAGGGATTGGGTAATACTGTTTTCAAAAACAGCTACTCGAGTCTCACCATTGGAAATCGGGCTTCCGGCGACAACGGTTATGCTGGCGATGGGCTGGTGTATTTGTGCAATGTCAATAAGAATAATCGGGGTCTTAACGGAGGAGACTTTCGAATAGTCAATGGGCGTATTCGGAAAATACAGGGCGAGGTCTTCGCCGGCCAGGTATCAGGAGCGGCGGGGAACGTATTTTCAGGGCAACCCACCGCTGGGGACTGGTGTACCATAGTCAATAATGGCCTGCCGGTGGATTACTACTTCTACAGCGATGACCCTGCTCAGGATCCGGGTGTACCGGGTGATGCGAACAACCGCTGCCCGATTGTCGGGTTTGAAAGGAAGCCGTTGGGCGAGCCGAATAGCCGTTGCATGGACCCCGAACCCTGTCCTACCTGCCCAGAGCCGGATGTGGAAACCTGGAAGATTCGTTTTTACCAAAATCGCCAGCTGTGGCTGGCCAAATCTATGGAGCGCTCCACCTCGAGCGATGCCAGGCAACCCGCAGCCGCAGAGGAAGCCCTTGCGCTTCTGCGCATCAGTATGAACCAGGACGCCAACCGAATTCTGATGCACTACAGCCTGGACTCCACGAAGGTAGCAACGGACTCGATTGTACGCTGGTTGGCCCTGGCGCAAACGTACACCACTGATTTACACTTAGCGCGCCACCACTTTTTCAGCGGCACTTTCGAGGCATTTGACGGGCTTTGGGGGCAACTCCCTACGAAGTATGCCCTTAGCGAAGTAGAGCGCAGAGAATGGACTCGCCTGAATGGTATCTACGACGCCTTGCGCCCCCACGTGCAACAAGGGGGGGGCTGGTATACTTTGCCTCACGATCTTTTAAGGATATTGGCTGCTTACACGCATCAGTGCGATGAGGCGGGCTTTCTGGCCGAAGCAGTGCTGCGCGCTAACGGTATAGTGTCTGGCCCGGACTGTTCGGCATTAACCTTGGCAGCGCCGGTGGAAAATCAGGCAGAAGAAGAGGCTTACGCAAACCATCCTGCTTTGTTAAGGGCTTATCCCAATCCAGCTAAGGAGATTCTCCGGGTGGTGTATTCGGGCAGCTGTTCGGGCGGGACCCTGCGCTTGTACGACCTGCAGGGCAGGCTGCATCGAGAGCACTCGCTTCCGATAACAGGTAGTGAAATAGAGATACCTGTGAGCGATCTGCTGAACGGCTTGTACCTGATGCAGTGGTTGTGTAATGGAGAGGTGTCTCAAGCCAAAGTCATGATTATGCGCTAAACCCCTCTTCTCCTGCGCGGAAAGCGAACGTTCTTTTTCAAGACATAAGAGACATTGTTACACATTTGCCCAAGCTTTCGTTTTTTATCATGAAGAATCTTATTGCCCTCATTATCAGCCTTGCCGCTCTGCTTCCCCATGTGCAGGCCCAGCGCGACCTGCCTACTGAGCAGGTGAGCATCATCAAAGACTTCGACGCACGCCTGCTGGAGTCCAACAAAATCAACGTACCGCCCACGCTGCCGCCATTGGATACGTCCTCGAAGCGCTTCGACTATCTGGTGCCTCAGCGCCCGCAGGCGGTGGCTTACGAGGCACCCACCCTGCGGCCTCTGAGCATGCGCACCGTGCGGCCCGAAAAGCCTTTCAACGGCTTCGTCAAAGTCGGTGCCGGCGCCCCCAACCAGTATTGGGGCGAGGCCGGATATGCTTTCAAATCTAAGGACAAGTTCGATGGCAAGGCGTGGTTTCGCCATCACCAGGCCAACAACAAAAAACTGGAAAATCAGCGCTTTGCCAACAACGACGCCCATCTGCGCTTCAACTATTATTTGGAAAACAACCTCGCCGTCGAGGGCATGGGCAGCTACTCGGCCGACCGCGTCTTTTTTTACGGTTACGACCACGACTCGCTGCAGTTCGACCCCGAGCAGGTGCGCCAGGAGTTCAACCTACTCGAACTCGGCGGGCGCTTCTACAACAGCCAGCGCAACGACCTCGACCTCAACTTCAGCATTGCGCCGCGCTTCTATCGCCTGAGCGATTATTACTCCAACGGCGAAACGGGCTTTGCGCTCGACATGCAGGCCACCAAATGGTTTGCCCAAAAGCACGCCCTGCGCATCGGTATCCGGCCCGACCTGACCGCCTACAGCGACACTGCCGACCAGAAGCTGAACAACATCTACCTGCAGCCCAGTTTTACGCTGCATTTCAACATCCTGCGCCTCAAGTTGGGCGGGAACTTCGTCAACAACCGCGACGAGTTCTCCATCTTCCCCGATGCCGAACTGTTGGTGCGCCTGTGGGGCGATGGCATCCAGGTGTTCGGCGGCGCCACGGGCGACCTGCGCAAGAACACCTACCGCTCCATGAGCGAGTACAACCCGTTCCTGCAAATGCGCGCCTCGCGTATCCGCAACACGGTGTGGCGCGAGTTCTACGGTGGGGTCAAGGGCAACTTCGGCTGGCTCAGCTACGAGGGGCGCATCTCGTACGGCAACGCCGCCGACCTGGCGCTGTTCCAGACGCAGTACGACTCCATCGGGCGCCCGGGCATCACGCGCTTCCGCACCATCTACGACACGGCACAAATCTTCGGCGTCTCGGGCACCGTCAACGTGCAGGTCAGCGACGTGCTCACCGTGGCCGGCACAGCCAGCTACCGCGGTTTCGAGCTCAACAACGAGAACGAAGCCTGGGGGCTGCCCAACCTGGAACTCAACGGGCGCGTGTTGTTCCGACCCTACGACGGCAAAATCACCCTCAAAAGCGAACTGTATCTGGCCGATGACATCGCCTTCCGCAACCAGGCCGACCAGCCCAGCTTCACCGACCTGCTCTTCGACCTCAACGCCGGCTTTGCTATGCAAATCACCAACAACGTCGGCATCTTCTTAGACGTCAACAACATCCTCAACAATCGGCGCGAACGCTGGTTAGACTATCCGATGCTCGGCATCAACGTCCTGGGCGGCCTTACCGTCCGATTTTGAGAAATAAAGCTGAGTGCTGCGGTGGAAGGCTGAATGTGCCTTCCGCCGCAGCTTTCTGTCTCCTTTTGAAACATGCCTACTGCAACAGATTGGGAACTCCGCTGGCAAACGGGCCAGACAGGTTGGGACATCGGCCAGGCCTCGCCGCCCCTGTGCCGCTATGCTGACCAAATACTGCCCGAACAGCGCCACCTGCGCGTGCTCATCCCGGGCTGCGGCAACGCCTACGAAGCCGCCTACCTGCTCGACCAGGGCTTCCGCAACATCACCGTCGTGGACATTGCGCCAACGGCCATCCGGCGCCTCGAGCAGCGCCTCGATGCCAGTTATCCACATTGGCGCACCCGCCTGCGCGCGCTGTGCACCGACTTTTTTGCCCTCGACGAGACGTTCGACCTCATCCTGGAGCAGACGTTCTTCTGTGCCCTCGACCCAGCGCTGCGCCCGCAGTATGTGCAGCACATGCACCGCCTGCTCGCCCCAGGAGGCACGCTGGCCGGAGTGCTCTTCGACCGCGATTTTGAGGGCGGCCCGCCCTTTGGCGGTCATGCCGACGAGTACCGGGCGCTTTTTGAGCCACTTTTTGATATCAAAACCCTTGAACCCTGCTACAATTCCATCCCGCCCAGAGCGGGAACCGAAGTGTTTGTCATCCTGAAAAAGGCGGCTGGCTAATCCCACGCCTCGGCTAAACGCGCCAGGGCGTACGCTTTGATGCGGGCCAGCCGGTACGCTGCCCAGGCGTCGGCTTCGTCGGACTCGTCCACCATGTGCCTGAAATGACGAAAAGGCTTGGGGCTGCGCAGCGCCTCCAGCAGGCGCTCGCGCAAACGAGCATCCCGCACCTGTTGGGCAAAGTCTTGCATCATCTGATAGGACTCTTTGGATGGCGGAGGGCCAATCTCGACAAAGTCAGCCGCCTCCGTTTCAAGACGGTCTTTTATAGCCACCCATTGGTCTAAGGCATCCAGTTCGCTCCAATGCGCAGGATCGGGATAGCTCAACAGTTCAAAAGTGCGCCGATGTACGTACACAATGAAGCCTGTGTCTAAAGACTCGGCAATTTCTTCCAGCAAGGTATCCTCCATAGGGTGATGCTCTTTTGGAAGACAAAATAAGGGCCTTCGGATTGAACCTATCGCTACTTCTGCCTGTTTACAGGCATTCAAAAATTCATCATTCAACACCACACCTACCCGATATGTACCCGATAGAATTGGTAACGCCCATGGCGCGCGACCTGACGGATGTTGGCTTTGAGCCGCTGTCAACACCAGAAGAGGTGGCGCAAGTGCTCGAAAATCAGAGCGGTACGACGTTGTTAGTCATCAATAGCGTTTGCGGATGCGCTGCGGCCAACGCCCGCCCGGGCGCCAAAATGTCGCTTCAGCACGGCAAGCGCCCCGACCGCTTAGTTACGGTCTTTGCTGGCGTAGATAAGGACGCCACGGCTAAAGCGCGCGAGTATCTGGCTCCGTATCCGCCCTCTTCGCCCAGCATTGCCCTGTTCAAGGACGGTAAATTGGTGCATTTCTTAGAGCGCCGCCACATCGAAGGCCGTTCGGCTTACATGATTGCGGAAAACCTGAAGATGGCCTACGATACTTACTGCTGATCGGCTCTGCCTCTTCTCAGAAAAAAGCGCCCCGTATGGTTCACCGTGAACCACACGGGGCGCTCCCGTAACCGCCAAACTTGTTTGGCTCAGTAACCGCCAAATTTATTTGGCACCGTAACGGCCAAATTTATTTGGCCACAAAAAAAAACCGCGACGCTCGTTTGCGCCGCGGCGGTTTCCCGTATAATCTCATGAAAAGTCGCAAATCTCTTGGTCAACAACCTGTGCGATTTTGTCGCGCTGTCATTTCCACGTCATTGACGATACAAAAGTGCAGCGACCCCTCACCCTCGCAAAGAACAAAAAAAGCGATTTGTTGACGAGTTTTCAGGCTGGCTCTTTCAAGCAAAAAAGTCATTTTTAGACATTATTGACCTAAAATAGGGCGATAATGCTTCTTTTTGCACATGCTTTTCTCTTTTAAAAATAGGCATTTTGTTGTCTAAAATCTTCTTTGGCGGGTCTATTTTTTTTGAAAAAAAGTGGTCAAAGGCCTCCTTTGGCCTTTTATGGCCCTTTCGGAAGGGCTTTTCCAGGGCTTTTGTTCATGATAGTCTGTCCGGTTGCGCTGTTGTAGGGCAGGGGCAGCCGATAACGGCATGGGCTGGCCGGCGTACCTTTGCCGAAGATTGAAGCGGGCGAAAAGTAAAGGGCGTCTTCTACCGTTAATACCCATCTTCCATTCAATAAAATACGACGACTGTGTTGCAACGCTTTTGGATATTCCTGCTGCTCGTGTGGGCGAGCGTCCCTGTGCTTCCGGCTCAGAACACTTTTCAGGGGGCGGCAAAGCGCGTCCCGGAGAGCGAAGTCGTTCGCCAGAGTGCCTTTATTGAGGCGGAGCTGGAGCGCCAGCTGGGGCACTACGATAAGGCTGTGGAGAAATACCGCAAATTTCTGGATACCTACGGCGACGAGGCCGCCGCGTGGTATGGACTGGCGCGTACGCTGCAGGCACAAAACGACCCACGAGGCGCCTTAGACGCTGCTGCAAAAGCGGCTGCACTCGACCCCGCCAATGTCTGGTACAAGATTCTCCAGGCTGATATCTTTGAAAAAATTGGCCAGCCTTCCGATGCGGTTAAGGTCTATCAGGCTCTGTGCAAGCAATCGCCGCGCAATACGGATTTCCTCGACCGGCTGGCCTACCTTCAGGTGCTGGCTGGCCAACCTAAAGACGCCCTGAACACGCTGGAGCAGATAGAGAAAATCACGGGCATCACGGAGGCTACTGCCGACAAGAAGCATTTGATCTACTTAGGCATGGGCGATGTCAAAAAAGCCGTTGGCGAGCTGCAAAAATTGGTCAATGCCTATCCTTCGCGCGTGGTTTATCGGCATCGCATTGCACAGGTGTATGAGTCTGTGGGCGATAGGGCGGCTGCGCGCAAGGTGTATGAGGAAATCCTGCGCATTGCCCCCGACGATGAGGCGGCTAAGATGGCGCTGTTGGCCGACCGCAAGAGCAGTGGTGGTTCCGTCGTCGCCGATTTACAGGCGTTGAAGCCTGTTTTTCAAGACCCAAAAATTTCGATAGACAGCAAAGTCAAGCAGGTGATGCCCTACTTCGGCCAGATGGCCAAAGGGTTGCCTGCCGAAGCGGTAGCCCTGCTGCTCGAACTGGGCGATATCGCCGAAAAGATGCACCCCGACGATGCCAAAGCCTGGAGCCTTTCGGGCGACCTGTACTATCACGCCAATCGCTACGACGAAGCGCTGGCGCGCTACCGCACGTGCATTCGCCTCAACCCGCGTGTGTTCTCCGTGTGGGCCAATACGCTGGAAATTCTGCACGGCAAGGGCGACTACGACGAACTGCTGCGCCTGTCTGAGCGGGCCATGGACGACTTTCCGAACCAGCCGCTGGCCTATTACTACTATGGTGTGGCCGCCATCGAGAAAGGCCGCCCCGACGATGCGTTGCCTCCATTGGAACAGGCCAACCTGATGACCGTCAATAACCCGGCCCTGACGCTGGACATCACCGACCAGACCGGCCGGGCCTTGTTGCTGAAAAAAGACTACACCGCCGCCCAAAAGCACTACGAGCAAATCCTGAACAAGGGCGGCGACCGCCATCCAGGCATCCTGGAGCATTACGGCGATGCCCTCTATTGGGCCGGGCAACAGGCAAAAGCCGTAGAATATTGGCGAAAAGCCGCACAGATCGCGCCCTCGGCGCGCCTGGAGCAAAAGATCAGCGCCGGCAGGCTCTGAAGAACCCTCCCGTGCTCATCTGCTTGCAGGTTATGGACAGCAGTACACCTATTATCATTAAGACCTTCCACGGCCTGGAGGCCGTTCTGGCCGAAGAGCTGAAAGCCCTGGGCGCCGCCGACATTCGTGTGCTAAAGCGAGCCGTTTCGTGCACGGGCGACCTGGCCCTTGTCTATCGGGCCAACTACGAATTACGCACGGGACTGCGCGTGCTCATTCCGATACACACCTTTGAGGTCTCGAACGAAAAGGCCTACTACCGCGCCGTTCGGGAGGTGGAATGGAACCAATACTTAGACGTAACGGGCACGCTGGCTGTGGACGCTGTGCTCTCAGGGGGCATCTTCCGCCATTCGCAGTACATGGCCCTGCTGACGAAGGACGCCATCGTGGACTACTACCGCGACCGCTATGCGCGCCGGCCCGATGTGAATCCGGAAGCACCGCACCTGCGCATTCATGCGCGCATCCACGGCTCCAAATGCACGCTCCTGCTCGATGCCAGCGGCGACAGCCTGCACAAACGCGGCTACCGACGCGACACCGTGGAGGCGCCGCTCAACGAGGTGTTGGCCGCCGGTTTGGTGCTCCTGTCGGGCTGGAACGACTCCGGCCCTTTTGTGGACCCCATGTGCGGTAGCGGTACCATTGCCATCGAAGCCGCCCTGCTGGCAGCGAACATTCCGCCGCAGCGCTCCCGCTCCTCGTTCGGCTTCTTCCGCTGGAAAAACTTCGACCGCAAACTCTGGGAACGCCTCAAGGCCGAGGCAGATGCTCGCGCGCGAAAGCCCATCTTCACCCTCTACGCCTCCGACAAAGACACGCGCGCCCGAAACGCCACGGCCATCAATCTGCTATCGGCCGGGCTGGAAAACCTCGTGCAGGTGCAGAAAATACCTTTTGAAAAACTCACACCGCCCGAGCCGCCCGGTGTGCTCATCACCAACCCGCCCTACGACGAGCGTCTGCGCACCGACGACATCGCGCAGTTCTACAAAGCCATTGGCAACCGCCTCAAAAAACACTGGACGGGCTGGACGGCCTGGATCATCTCCTCTAACCGCGAGGCGCTCAAGCACTTGGGGCTTCAACCCGCTGCCAGGAGCATCCTCTACAACGGAGCGCTGGAGTGCGTGTTTCAGAAATTTGAACTGTACGAAGGCAGCCGGAAGGCTTAGTTGTTTTCTTTCATTTTTCCCTCCACCCAGGTGCCGCTTTTGGCACTGCCGTTTTTGAAGGTGATGCGCCCTTTGCCGTGCATCAGGTCGTTTTGCCATTCGCCCTCGTAGGTTTCGCCGGAGGCGAAGATATATTTTCCATAGCCCTGGCGTACGTCCTCTACGAACTCGCCCTCGTAGATGTCGCCGTTCAGATGCACGTGCCTGCCCTTGCCGTGGCGCTTGTTGCCCTGCCAGTGGCCGATGTAATAGCCGCGCTCTTTGTAGAAGCCGATGCCGAAGCCTGAGGGTTCGCCGTAAGCCAGCCGGCCCAGAAACGACACTTCCACTCCTTTGGGCGACAGGAAGCTGAGCGTATCTACGCGGGTGTTTTGCAGATGTTGGAGGGCTTCGGCGAGGGCGTTTTGTAGGCTATCCTGGCGGCCCCGGGATGCCTGGAGCAGGCGCTGAAGCGAGTCCTGTCTCTGCTGCTCCTGCCAGCGCAGCTTGTTTATTTGCTCTAATGTGCGCTCCAATTGCTCCAGTTTATCTTCCGTTTGTGCGTTTTCGCGGGTTAGAGCGCCTACTTCTTGCGTTTTGTCCTGAAACAGGCGGTGCAGCCGGGCCAGCATCGCTTCGTCGGAGTAGTCTTTGCCCGGAGTATGTCCCTGCGTGCGCAGGAGATCGCGCAACGAGGCCTGAAGGGCCCGACAGCGCTCCATTTGCTGGCTGCTTGCGGCTAATTGTTCCCGCAGGAGGTGGGCAGTTTGTTCGAGGGTTTCCAATTGCTCCTGGGCGGTACGGGCCTGTCGGGCCTGCCTTTCTCTTTCCACATACTGATAGCCTGCTATGGCCAGGCACAGGAGCAGGGCAAGGGCAATATGGCGATAGTTCTTTTGCATGCCGGGTGTATTTAGTAGCCTAAGTTAATTGGCGGTATCTTCTTGTCTGTTTTTCGCAGGTCTAAGCCCAGCAGGACGTTGAAGCGTAGGATATGGCTGGCGCGGTATTCGAAGCCCGACGCTTTCTGGCCCAGCGTCCACATGTGGCCGGCGAAGAAGGTAACGTTGGAGTTGAGGATGTAGCCAAAGCCATTGTAGGTGCGGAAGTCTTCAAAAGGGTGGTAAACAATAGACTTGCCGGATTGCAGGAAGATTTCGGCGCTGGGAGAGAAGAAGAGCGTGCCCTCCTCGATTTTCTTTTTGTTGATAGGAATGTAGGCGAAAAACTTGTAGCGGTATCGGTCGGTGTATTCATATTCAGCGCCTTTTCGGTTGCTACGGCGCCAGCGGTGTTCAAAGCGGAATTGGTGGAACACCCGAAAACGGCCCATCATAGGCATGATAAATAACCATTGGTGCCAGACGCGCGGCTCAAGCGTTACGCGCTCAAACGCTTCGTCGCCGGGCTGCGGGGAGTAATTGAACACCAACGTTGGGCCGATAACGGCTTCGAAGTACTCGTTGAAGAACAGGTTGATGCCGGCCCGGTTGTAAATCTGACGAGTGCGTCCGACGAAGCTGGTGAGGTCGTCCAGGCGGTTTCGCACGCGGTAGTGGTGTTCGCCGTAGTAGCCGATTTTTCTGGAGACTTTGGCTTTGATGTACAGGCCATTCCAGATGCCTGTTTCTTCCAATTGGATGCGGGGCGAGGTTTGCTGAGCGCACAAATGGGAGAGGTTCAGCAAAGCGACGAGGGTAGTGATGTAGCGGAGGAGACGATGAAACTGCATTCTAACGGGTTTGCTCCCTTTTTTGGGAGCCACTGGCGCAAGTATAGGTATTTCGCGCCTGTTGGCTGCAGTGCGACGTGCGCCAGAAGGTACCAACAGGTGTAGCCTCAGTCGGTTCATCCACGCCTCTTTCCCTGGCGGAGAGGTTGTTCTTTGAGAGCTGTTTTTGAGGGAGAGAACAGTAAAATTTACCTTGTACGGTGGCCTGGGTTATAGACCGAGGTGCTTTGCCGTATTGCTGAAAGAAAAACAGAGCGGCATCCGCCCGGGATACCGCCCTGTGTCCTTTATGTCATCGCCGTCCGTTTACGGGTTCGGGATGATGGCTTTGTTCGTGGCGCGTTCGCCCGACGGGATGGGCCAGATGTATTCCGACACCGTGGGCGGTACGGCACCTACCGGACCTTTGGCTGGGAAGGGCTGCAACAGGCGCTGGATGTCGAATGCGCGGTGGCCTTCGCCCAGGAACTCGATGCGGCGCTCAGTCAGGACGGCGTCGATGAAGTCGTTGACCGAAGCAAAGTCAGCGGCCGTGTAAGGGGGCGCCGGGTTGGAGCGGCTGCGTACAGCGTTGAGCGTCTCCAGCGCGCGATTGTTGATCCCATTCACGCGGGCCTCGGCTTCGGCTACGTGGAGCAGCATTTCGGCATAGCGCAGCACAGGCGCATAGTCTAAGTGCTCGGGGCCGAGCGGGAATTTGTTCAGGTACGGCTTGTTGTTGGTGGCCACCAGCACAAACTGACGGCGGGCGTCGTTAGCCGGGAAGGCGTTCGTGTTGCCGATAATGCCCTGGGGGTTGAGCGAGAAGTCGCCGATGCCGCGCGGCCCCGGGTTGTAGTAGCTGCCTAAGCCGTTTTGCGTGCCGGGCAGGTTGTTCGGCGTAAACGGCATGGAGAAGATGCTCTCCGTGGTGGTGAACGGCGAGGTAAATACGTTCTTAACGTTTGTCTGCAGTTCGTGCGCTACGCCGGTGGGCGCTTTGAAGGGCGCTGTGTTAGGTACGATTTTGTTCAGCTCCGTCAGGGCGTCGCTGTAGCGCTGCATGCCCATGTACACGCGAGCCTTGAGAGCGATAGCCGTATTGCGGTGAGCGCGCGTAACGTTGAGGAGAGCACTGCCGTTGTTGGCGGCCAACTTCGGCTCGGCGGCGTTCAGGTCTTCCAGAATCTGTCTGTACACTTCCGTTACCGGGCTGCGTGCCAGGTCGTTGTTCTCCGAAGTGGTTTCCGGGCGCAGGCGGAGCGGCAGACCGAACTGGTTGCGGCCCGGGTTAGCCACCACATCAGCATAGGGCGGGCAGTACATACGGGCCAGGCTGTGATAGCACAGCGCGCGGATGAAGCGCGCTTCGGCGATGTACTGGTCCACCAAAGCGTCGTTGCCCACCACGCTGCGGTTTTTGTCGGCGCGGTCAATGTAGATGTTGCAGCTGTTGATGGTCTGGTAGGCTGCGTTCCACAGGTTATTGACCTCGTTGGAGGACTCAAACACCGTGTGGTTCCACGTTTGCAGCGCCGTTACACCGTTGCCCGTTTCGTTGAGGAATTCCTCACCGCGCACGTCGTTATAGACTAAGAAACGGCCGCCGTAGAACTGCCCGCTTTTGAGCTGGGCGTAGATGCCGTTGAGGTTGCTCAGGAAGCGGTCGGGTGTGGCGAAGGCCGTAGCATCAGCCAGGGTGTTGATGGGTACCGGGTCGAGCAGTTCGCGCCGGCAGGAGTGAGGAAGGAAAAGCAAGAGTGCGGCTACGGCCAGCACTGCAGCTTTTTTCGGTATTTGCGCAATATAGTTCATAATTGTGCTTGCTTTTTTTTAAGAATTAAAGGCCGAGGTTGACGCCAATAGTGAAGCTTTGGGCCATGGGTACCGTGTTGCGGTCCACGCCCGGAGTGGTGTTGCTGTTGCCGTTCGAGGAGACCTCCGGGTCGGTGCCGGTGTAGGCCGTGAACAGGAACGGGTTATTCAAGTTGGCATACACGCGCAGGCTGCTGATGCGAGCGCGGTCAATCAGGCGATTGGGCAGGCGATAGCCCAGCGTGATGTTGCGGATACGCAGGAAGTCGCCCTTCTCGACGTTTTCCGAAATGGCTAAGAAAGAGCCGTTGGAGATGTTGTCGTTGAAGACTACGCGCGGGATGGTGCCGTTCTTGTTGTTTTCCGTCCAGCGCTTTTCGTACACCTCTACGGAGTTGTTCCAGAAGCGCTGGTCGCGCTGGCCGGCCTTGCTGCCGTTGTACACGAAATAGCCACCGGCATAGTTCATCTGGATGTTCAGGTCCACATTACCGAAGGTGAAGGTATTGTCCCAGCCGCCGAACCACTTCGGAATGGCGGGGCCATAGACCTTGCCGTCGGTAGCCAGCGACGGAGCACGGGAGGTGGTGCCGTCGGCTACTTTCGTCCAGCGCTGACCGGCCGGAGCGGCGTGGTTGTACTGCACGAGTGTGCCGTCGCCCAGCACAAAGATGCGGCGACCGTTTTCCGGGTTAACGCCGCGCGTTTCGACGGCGTAGATGCTACCCACCGACTCGCCTACGCGCGTGATGTTCGTCGTCTCTAAGCCGGAGGTTTGGGCCAGCACGTCGCTGTTTTCGTACAGCGAGGTTACCTCGTTGGTCATGAACGTAATGTTGGCATTCGACGACCACGAGAACTTGCCGCGACGCACGATGGTACCGCTCAGGCCAAATTCATGGCCTTTGTTGACCATTGAACCGATGTTGATAGCAATAACGTTGCCCGGGATACCCTTCGACGGTGCCTGCGGGGCGTTCTGGATAAGGCCATCAATGTTGTTCACGAAGTAGGTGTATTCGCCCTGGATACGGTCGTTAAACAGACCGAATACGACACCAACGTCAGTCTTCTCACTCGTCTCCCACGACAGCAGCGGGTTACCGGCCTGGCTGTACACGAACGTAGCGGCGGCGCCATACAGGCCGGAGCCATACAGGCTTTGCGAAGCAAAGTCGCTGATGCCGAGGTTGTTGCCCACTGTACCGTAGCTACCGCGAATCTTGAAGAAGTTTATGGCACTACCCAGGGCATCTTGCCAGAAGCCCAGTTCGGAGATGGTAAAGCCTGCCGAAGCACCCCAGAAGGTACCACGCTTGCGACCCGGAGCGAAAGCCGAGTATTCGTCCTGACGCCAGTTAGCCGTCAGGTACACCATGCGGTTGAACTCGTAGTTGGCGCGACCGAAGTACGACAGCAGGTAGTTCTCACCCTGGAAGTTGCCCAGCGGGTTGATGGTCGTGAAGTTACCCTGGAAGCTGGTGAAGAACGGGTCGGCAATCTGCGTACGAGAGGCGCCCCAGCGCTCATCTACCGTGTGCTGTTCCTCATGACCGGCCAATAAGCCGATTTTGTGCTTTTCAGCCAGCGTCAGGTCGTAGGTCAGGATATTCTGCCAGTTCCAGCGGCGCAGGCGGCGGTTAGTGTTGGCAGCGTAGCCGTTCGTACCGAAGCCGTCGCCGTGGTAGGGGTTCCAGAACGTGATGTCCTCCACGTTAATATTATCAACGCCGTACTGGGTCTTGACCGCCAGGCCCTTGAGGATGTCCCACTGTCCATAGACAGCACCCTGAATTTGGTTGGACTCCGAGCTGTGCGTATTCAGGTCGAGGATGATCGTCGGGTTGTAGAAGCCCGTCTGCTCTAAGTTTTTGCCGCGGCCCAGCTGGTTGTTAGGAGCGATGTTGTAACCAGCGATGCCGGGCAGGCGGTTGCCGCTAGCGTCGTAGCGATACGGGTCCACGATGGGCGCTGCCACGAAGGCCAGACGACCGGCGCCGGCAGTGGCAAAGGCAGATCCGGGCAACGAGCCGGACTGCGGGCCGAGGTTGTTCGAGTTGGTGTAGCCCAGCGTACCGCCGATTTTGATCTTGTTACTCAGGTTGTGGTCTAAGTTCAGGCGACCGTTCAGGCGGTTGAAGTCGTTGCCGATGATCATACCCTCCTGGTTGGTGTAGCCCAGGGCGAGGTAGAAGTTCGTCTGGTCATTGCCGCCGGAGAAGCTCAGCGCGTGGTTGTGCGAGAAGCCTACGCGATAGACGTAGTCAGCCCAGCGCGTGTCAATGTGCGTGTTGCGGCCCGGAATGGTGTCCAAGAAGAAGCGCGGAGTGGCCAGACCGGCATTAGCAGCGGCTTCGTTTTTCACCTCGATGTACTGCAGGGCGTTCATCATTTCCGGCTCGCGGGTTACCTGCGTCCAACCGGCCCATGCGTCGTATTGCACGCGCGTTTTGCCTTTTTTACCGCGCTTGGTCGTGATGAGCACTACGCCTGCGGCTGCGCGCGAACCGTAGATAGCCGACGCCGAAGCATCTTTCAAGATGTCAATGCTCTCGATGTCGTTAGGGTTCAGGCTCGACAGGGCGTTGTTGGCCGCCGCCGTACCGCTCAGGTCGCCCGTGAACGTCGGGATACCATCAATGACCACCAGCGGGAAGGAGCTGAGGTTGATGGAGTTGATGCCGCGCACCCGGATAACGGGCGGGTTGTTCACCACGCCGTTGGGCAGGTTGACGTTGACGCCCACTGCACGGCCCTGCAGCAGCTGGTCGAAGCTCTGCGCCGGCAAAGAGGCGATGTCCTGGCCGCGTATCGTAGATACGTTGCCCGTGATGGCGCGCTTCTGCTGGGTGCCGTAACCTACCACCACGACCTCAGAGATGGTGCTGGAACTGGTGGACAGCGTTACGTTGTACACGTTCGCAGCCGTAAGCGGAACCTCCTGCGTCTCGTAGCCCGTGTACGAAAACTTGAGCACCGTCGCGTTGGCCGGCACATCCAAAGAGAACACGCCGTTTACGTCGGTTTGCGTGCCGGCTCGGGTTCCGGGCGCCGTTACCGTAACGCCCACCAGCCCTTCGCCGTTGTCGTCGGTCACTTTACCGCTGACCGTGCGTTGGCCTAAAGCCACGCTGGCGCTGCATAGCAGCAAGACCAGCCCAAGTAAAATCCTGTTCATACTCAGAAAATTTGGTTAGTGAAACTAATGATTAAATGCCTGGGTAGCTCTCAGACCGCCTTTAAAGGGCAGGGCAAAAATGCCGAATTCCTTTGAGATTTCTTAACAAAAAATTTTTGCTGCGATAATACTCAGCCGAAGCCAGGCAGCCGATACGGGCCACATAGCACCCAGCATTAGCCGTTCGAAGTGCCCGATGAGGGGGCTATGACATCGGCCTGAGTACGCTTAGGGCAATTTCTTTAGCCCGTGGACTTGCCTCTTGTTCGTTAAAGACGAGCGGTGGGTAGCTTCAAAAAAATTGGGGCGGTCGTAGCGAAAGCTGACCGCCCCAACAGGTGTTTTATCTCAGCATCCGTTACTTATCCCAGAAGACGAAGGGCTGAGACAGCGTGTTTGGTTCCTTCTGGCGCGGAGCGTTCGGGTTGAGGTCTATCTCGGACTGCGGGTAGAACAGCGAACGCAACGGCTGCGGGTAGAGGGCATTTCCTGGTGCCGTAATGGCCGGGTAACCCGTGCGGCGCCAGTCGTTCCAGGGCTCCATAACAACGCCATAGAGGGCGACAAACTTCTCCTCGATGATTTTCTTCAATTTCGCATCGTTGGAGCCGGTCAAAGTGCCGTTGGCGGCCAGGTAGGCATCTATTTCTGCCGTGGGCACGTTGGCGGCTTGCATGGAGAGGCGGATGCCGTTTCTGAAGAACGTTTCGGCATCGCCCGGAGCACCAAAGAGGGCTAGTTCGGCGCGCATGAAGTTGTACTCAGCGGCAGTAATCATTCGCACGGGCGCTGTGCCATTATAGGTGTAAGCCGTAGGCGATATAGCGCCGTTGGCCATGGGCGTTACCGGCGTGGTGTTGGTAGTGTCGCCTCTGAGATACACGTGCATGCGGGAGTAGGTGATCGCAGGGGGATCGCCGCTTACGGCACCCTTATACTGCGGATTCTCCCGCGTGAATGGGAAAGGCGTGAAGTAAAAGCGGCGGCGCGGGTCGCTGGTGTTGTTCATCAGATCCACCAGCGTTTTGTGCGGGAAGAACTGATTGACGCGGTCCACCTCGAACTGGTGGATCGGATTCTGGCGCCGTGCTTCATTGAGAAACGCCATCTGGAAATTATCGGCGTTGGCATCAATGAACGAAGGGTTGGTCGCCAGAAAGGCGTTGATTTTGTCCATCACTCCGGGCAATTTGCGTTGGTGGAGCAAGAGGCGCAACTTCAGCGTGTTGGCGGTCTTGATCCAGCGTGTTCTCGACGTAGAAAACGCCGCAGGGAAGATAGTAGAGGCAGCAGCATCCGGCGACTTCGTGGAGGTAGTAGCATTCAAATTGGTGATGGCCTCGTCCAGTAAGCGCTCCAGATCGGCATAGATAGCCTGCCCACTGTCGAACTTGGGCTTGGTATTTTGCGCAAAGCCGAAGGCTTCACTATAAGGTGCATCGCCCCAGGCATCCACGATAATCTGGAACAGATAGGCCTTCAGCACCTTAGCCACCCCGGCATAGTGCGGGCTACCCTCTGCTTCTGCCTTGCGGATGATGAGCTCAAGGTCTGCAAGAGCGCCAGCGTAGAGGATGTTCCACACATTGTTCAGGTCTGAGCCCTGGATGTTGTAGCGCTCGAATTCCTGGGTTTGCGTGGCAATGCCCTGGCCCTGCCCCGAAAACTGCTGCGAGATGAGCGATGTGAAACGGTGCATATCGGAGCCGGAGATAAAACCAACCGTAGCGGTTGCGGACGGAAGGATCAGCTCCAGCGGAGAGTCCAGCACGTTGTTCGGACTTACGTTGATATCTAAGTAGTCCTTGCAGGAGGCCAACAAGGTGATGGCCATGACCAGTGCCGTACTTTTTAAGAATTTTATCTGTCGCATAGGAGTGTTTTTTTAGATGAAGTAGTGCTTCATGTTTAGAAGGTTACGGTCAGCAGAGCTCCGTAGGAGCGCATGGCAGGCAGGGCGTTGAACTCCAGACCTTGTGCGTTGGAGACGCCCAGCACGTTTTGCTCTGGGTCGAGGTGTGGGTAGTTGGGCGCGCTCAGGAAGAGGTTGCGGCCAAATACGCCAACGGTCAGTGCTCCCAGAGGCGTATTCTTCAGAGCACTTCTCGAGAAGGTGTAGCTCAGTTGGGCTTCCCGCACCCGGAACCACGAGATATCGTAGATGAAGCCCTCGGCTGCCACGTGCACGCCGTTGTTGCCCCAGTATTGCTCAGCAGTTACGCGCTTCTCAATCTGGCCTTCGTTGCGCTGTCCGGCATTCGGCGTGCCGGGCGCAAACACGCCTTCAAACTTGTAAGGCGTAGCGAGCGTGCCGTCAGTGTTGAAGCGGTCAAATTCGGCCGTTTCCACAACAACGCCGTTGCGACGCAGGTCGGCCAGGTTGCGAGAGTACTGGTCGCCTCCTGTGCGGATATCCAGCAGTACATTCAGGTTGAATCCCTTATACGAAATCTCATTCGCTACGCCGAGCAGCCAGCGCGGGTTAGGGTTGCCAATTTTTTCTACGTTGGGCGAAGGCAAGGGCAAGCCGTTGGCGTTGAGCAGAAGGTTGCCGTTGGCATCGCGCTGATACTTGTTGCCGTACAGCTGACCATACTCGTCGCCGGCCACTAAGCGAACGTTAGGCGTTACGAAACCGCCCAGGAAGATGTTTTCCACGCCCGGGGCCAGTTCTTTGACGATTGACCTGAACTGCGTAAAGTTGAACGTGCTGGACCACTTGCCGTGGCGGGTCTTGATGGGTGTGATGGTTACACCTGCTTCCCAGCCCGTGGTTTCGAGTTTACCGGCGTTCGTTACTAAGCTGGCAACGCCAGATGCGGCAGACACCGGCACCGCCAGAATGACGTCTGTGCTCAGCATTCGATAACGGGTTACCTCAATGGACAGGCGATCCTTCAGCGTGGAGATGTCAACACCCACTTCTTGCGAGGTGGTGAATTCGGGCCGCAGTGCCGGGTTGCCGGCCGTGTTTGAGTATGTAAAGCCCTGGCGGTTGCCAAACGGGAACTGGATGTTGGGGCCAAAACCATCAGCAGGGTTCGCCTGGGCGTAGTACGTATCCGTGGCATAAACCAAGCTTGCGCGGCCCGTCCGACCGTGGTTGGCGCGAATCTTCAGCAGGCTCAGCCAATCCGACTTAATCCCCGGAATGGCCTCGGTCAGATTGAGGGTACCGGCTATCGAGTAGTAGATATAGGAGCGGTTGCTGGCCGGCAGTGTCGAGTTCCAGTCGTTGCGCACCGACAGGTCCAGGGTTGCAAAGTTGCGATACACCGTAGTCAGGTTCCCGAACAGACCAATGATGCGGGAGCGTTCGATACCATAAGCAGGCACGTACGACAGGGCGTTGGCCATGTTTCGGAAGTCGCGCACGTTGAGCGTGCGGCCGATGAGCTGCGTGTTGTTGAGGTAGTTGTCCACGGTTTCCTGACCCAGCACAAAATCAAAGTTGAATTGGCCCACCGACCGCGAGCCGTTCAGGGTGAGGTACGAGTTCAGGATGCGGCTGAGGTTGCGGCTTTCCAACAGACCGCCGAGGCCCTGCGCTGCCGTATTCGCACCGCCGCGAGCGCCGATCTGGTCGTAGCCGCGCTCGGAGAAGCTGAAGTAGTCCACCCCGACCTTATAGTTGGCCGATAGCCAATCCGTCAGCTGGAGGCGGAAGTTGATGTTACCAAAGATGCGGTTGATTTCGTCCTCGTACAGGTTGTTGTAAATGGTCCAGAATGGGTTGTCTACCTGTGGGTCGTAGTGCAGTTGGGCGCCCACGGCGTTTTGGTAAGGCAGCCCTTTGAGATCCCAGCTTCTGGGGGTGAACCACGAGCGGAAGAGTGGGTTCGACAACTGGTTGCCCTGTTGCGTGCGTTCGGACTTGTTGTAAATGTAGTTCACGGAGATGCCCGCATCCAGTTTTTGGGTGATGGCAGAGCCGGCATTCAGGCCGATGTTGTAGCGCTGAAGGCGGTTTTTGTCCAATACGCCCTGGTCATCCAGATAGCCCAGCGACAGGCGATAGTGGTTGGTGGCGCTGGTACTGCCCTGGAAAGTCAAGTTATGCTGCATGTTGCTGCCCCGGCGGAATAGGTCGCGAACATTGTTCGGGTAGGCAACAAAGGGTACAGAGTCTCTGCCCACCACGCTGCTGAAGCCCGGTGGCAGCACCACATTGCGCCCGTCCATGCGCGGGCCCCACGAACCAATGGCCGTCGGGTTGAAATTACCGCCCGTACCCTGGCCATACGTATTTTGAAAGTCCGGGAAGCGGTTCACCTCCTGGAAGGCGTAGTTGGTGCTGTACGTAACGGCATTCTTCTGGCCGGCCTTGCCTTTGCGGGTGTTAATGAGGATAACACCACCGGCTGCGCGCGAGCCGTAGAGCGCCGTAGCGGCAGCCCCCTTCAAAACGGAGATACTCTCGATATCTTCCTGGTTGAAGTCAATGGCGCGGTTGGAGGTAACCGGGCCTCGCTGCAACTGCGTTCCACCACCGCTGTTGTCCACCGGAATGCCATCTACAACAAAAAGAGGCTGGTTGTTTCCAGTAAATGTGGTGTAGCCGCGGATCAAGATGTGCGAACCGCTGAACGAGCCACCCGAACCCTGCAAACGCACGCCGGGTATCTTGGCGGCCAGGGCGTTCGTAACGTTGGTCGTCCGTGCGAGCGTCAGCTGCTCCGAACTGATCTCCGTAACCGCGTAGCCTAAGTTGCTCTTGTCCTTCTTCACGCCAAAAGCAGTTATCACCGCTTCCTGAAGGATGATGCTCTCCTTCAGCGTTACGTTGATTTCACCGCCTTCGCCAATGGGCGTTTCTGTGGACTGGTACCCCGAATAGCTCACCACTAAAGTGGTCGCATTGGTAGGAGCGCTCAGGCGGAACGAACCCGTGGCGTCTGTTACGGCCCCAACGGTAGTACCTTTTACGACCACCGTTGCGCCGATAAGAGGTTCGCCCTCCTCCGTCGTAACCCTACCGCTAACGGCCTTCTGCGCAAAAACTGCAGAAGCCGCCACAGCCAGTAAAAGCATGAGTAAAAGCCTCTTCATACACATAAAAGTTAAGTTTGTGAAAGATGATTTTGCCCCATTCATGCCATCGCCTTCCGTATTTGTCCACTTATTGGCCGGTTGTTTCCCGTCCCTATTCCTCGCCTCACAATTTTTAATCTGACTCACCCGAAAACCTGTCTGGTATTCCAAAAACTTTAGGCGATAAGCCACCTGATGTGCTGATTATCACATCAAAGCGTAGGGCAAAAATGCCAAACTCCCTGAAATTTCTTAACAAAAAATTTTTGTGAAAATAATGCGGGGCAAGCCCGCGGCTGGGCTTTGGTGCTTCAATCCTCGAAGACCACCTCCACTACGTCTTCCTCTTTGAGGCCAAAAAGCGTGGCGGCGCGCCCCATATGGACGGCAATTTCCAGAAAACCCGCCGAGTTGAACAGGCACAGCGGTTCGCCCTCGGGCACGTCGGCATAGCGGCGCGACAGCGTGGTGATGGGGTCGTGGCGCTTAAAAAAAAGCGCGAAAGGGCGCCCTTGCCCGATGCGCTCGAAGGTTTCGCGCCGGATATTCACCTGCACGTTGTCGAAGTTGTCCACGTGCATCACCACGCCCCGGATGCGCGAGCGCGTCGTGACGGGGCGCAAGCCGACGCGCTCCACGAGCGTACCCGCCGGGGCGCCTAAGGTGTCCAGTGACTGCCCGGTGCCCAGATGCCCTACCGCCAACGCAAATGCCTCCAGAACGGGAAAAGGGCTATCGGCCAATACCGGCAGGGTGCGGGCCTCCAGCGGCTTCTCGAACAGGAGCGATAGCACGCCATTATCCGGCGCTGCAAAATAGTGCCCGTTCTCCTGCACAGCGATGAAGCGCGAGTCTGGCGCGTAAGCGCAATGCACACCTATTACATGTATAGAACCCTCCGGAAAGAGGCCGTAAGCATTTCGGACCACAAAAGCGGCCTGTACGATGTCGAACGGGCGAATAGCGTGCGAAATATCCACCAGGTATGCCGTCGAGCAGGCGCGCAAAAGGGCGCCCTTCAAGGCACCGGCGTAGTAATCCCGGAGGCCAAAGTCTGTGGTGAGCGAAACAATAGGGCGAGCAAGCATAGAACTTTTCGCGGGCAAATCCTGTTAGTTGAGCCGTTGCCTTGCCCTACATTTGTGGGCGATAACGGTACGGCAAATGTATGTACAAAGCATGGAGGCGTCTCGCACAGATCGGATGAACTGGCGGATAACTGCTGGAAGCCCTCCCGCTGCTATAAAATTTTAATGAGGAAAAACTTGAGCGAAATCATCCTGACCATTGAGGGCGTTGACCCGGTAGAGCTCTACGGCGAGAACAACGCCAAACTGAACCTGCTCCGCAGAGCCTTTCCCGAGCTGACCATCACTTCCCGAGGCAATAGCCTCAAGCTCACCGGCGAAAAACGCCACACCCAGGCCGCCAAAGCCAAATTTGAGCTCATGGTGCGCTATTTGCGCGAGCACCGCGAACTGCCCGTCCAGACGGTGGAAGACCTGCTGGGCGGCGAAAATCCTTTCGATGTGCGCTTGCCCGAAAGCGGCGACTCCGACAACGTCATCCTCTTCGGGCGCGACGGGCGGCCCATCAAGGCTAAAACGCGCAACCAAAAACGGCTGGTAGAAGTGTGCGAACACAACGACATCGTCTTCGCCATCGGCCCGGCCGGCACTGGCAAGACCTATACCGCCGTCGCCATCGCCGTGCGTGCGCTCAAAAACCGGCTGGTCAAAAAAATCGTCCTCACCCGGCCCGCCGTCGAAGCGGGCGAAAGCCTCGGCTTCCTGCCCGGCGACCTCAAGGAAAAAGTGGACCCCTACCTGCGCCCACTCTACGACGCCTTAGACGATATGCTGCCCATGGATAAGCTCCAGTTTTTCATGGACAACCGCATCATCGAAATCGCTCCGCTGGCCTTCATGCGCGGGCGCACCTTAGACAACGCCTACATCATCCTCGACGAAGCGCAAAACGCTACGCCGCTGCAGCTGAAAATGTTCCTCACCCGACTTGGCCCCAGCGCCAAGTGCATCATCACTGGCGACCTCAGCCAGGTGGACTTGCCCGGCCACCAGAAATCGGGCCTCCGCCAGGCCATGGACATCCTGGAAGGCGTAAGCGGCATTGCTGTGCTCAATCTGACCTCCGAGGACGTGGTACGCCACCGCCTGGTCAAAGAAATCATTCGGGCCTACGACAAAATAGAGGCCGAAGAGCGCACGCGCCGCGAGCGCCTGCGCCAACAAAAGGAACGCAAAGAAAACGAGCCGCCTACCGCAGAAGAGGACGAAAAACCGCAGGCAACCGCTGAATAAACGCTTCCAATACTACTGGAAAACCTTTTGACGGCCAAACCGTTATGGGCATCCAACCCAGACACGTTACGCCTGCATGACTTTTGAGCCTGTCTTCTCTGCTCGGCGCCCCATCCTGATGGCTGGCCCCTGCTCCGCAGAAACGGAGGAACAAGTGCTGGCCACAGCACATGCCTTGCGCCACAGTGGTGTCGCGCTCTTTCGAGCCGGTATTTGGAAACCGCGTACCCGCCCAGGAACGTTCGAAGGTGTCGGGACGCCCGGCCTGAAGTGGCTTCAGCGCGTCCGGCAAGAAACCGGCCTGCCGGTAACGACGGAGGTCGCCAATGCCCAGCACGTAGAAGAATGCCTGGCCCACGGCATTGATGTGCTCTGGATAGGCGCCCGTACTACTGCTAACCCCTTCTCCGTGCAGGAAATTGCCGATGCCTTGCAAGGCGTGGACATTCCCGTACTGGTCAAAAACCCCATCAATCCTGACCTCAAACTCTGGATAGGCGCTTTCGAGCGCCTGCGCAGCGCTGGCATACGCCGATTAGCCGCCATACACCGCGGCTTTTCCAGCTATGGTGACTCCACTTACCGAAATGCTCCGCGCTGGCAAATCGCCATTGACCTGATGCAGACCTTCCCCGACCTGGAAGTGCTCTGCGACATCAGCCACATCTGCGGACGCCGCGACACCCTGGCCGAAACGGCCCAAATGGCCTACGACCTCAACTACGACGGCCTCATGGTCGAAGTGCACCCCGTGCCCGATGAGGCCTGGAGCGACGCTGCCCAGCAAATCACTCCGGCACAATTCGAGCAGATGACCCGCGCTCTGGTGCGCCGTTCCCTGACTGCCGACGACCCCGATTTCCTGGCCTCTATCGAAAACTACCGCCGCGCCATTGACGAAATTGATGAGGAAATCATCGCCCTCATCGCTCGCCGCATGGAACTGGTACGCGACATTGGCCTCATCAAAAAGGAAAAGAATGTGGCTGTTTTACAGCCCGAACGCTTCCGCGCCCTGCGCGAGGCGCTGCTGTTGCGCGGCCAGAAAAACGAACTCAGCCAGGAATTTATCACCCTGCTTCTGGAGGCCATTCACCAGGAAAGCATCCATCAGCAAGAGCGCCTCATCAACGCATCGGCAGCCTCCGCGGGCAAAGTGGAACGATGAGCGCACCGGAGCGCCAGGTCTGAAAATGCAATGGGAGTACCCGAGCTGTCGGGTACCCCCATTAGACTCTCACATACCTGCCTCAGCTTACACGGGCGGGTCAGGCGGTGTGTTCGGATTGTTATCGCGCTCGACGGTCGGGTAAGGGTAGAAGTTGCGGCTGCGCTCTGCACCCGGTTGGCCGGGGCCGGGGCGTCCGAAGCGGCGCGAGTCTTCGAGCTTGAGGCCGCTCATGTATAGCTCGATGCAGCGCTGTTTGTAGATATCGAGCAGGATGGCATCCTTGTCGCTAGGGCTTCCCGCGTAGGCGCCCAGTTTGGCCGTTACGCCGAAGGGGTCTGTCGTCTTGGTGCGCACCTTGTTCAGCTCCGCGATGGCTTCAGGCAGTTGATCCAGACGCGCGTGGCATTCCGCCTTAATGAGGGTGATTTCGCCAGGCAGGTAGAGCGGTATGGGGTCAGCGTCGTTTTTGAAGAACCCCTGCACGCGCACCGGAGCGGTGTTGTTGCCCAAATAAAAAGGTATGCGCCCATCGCCGGCTTCGGGGGCTAAGGCGCCCGTCAGGCCAAAGTTGACCACACCGTTATAGGTGTTGTTGTTGACTAACGAAACGCGGAACACCGGGTTCTGGCTCACGGCATCGTACCGGAATACGGAGCGCTTGCTCAGGTCCACCTTGTTGGCGGCAGCCAGCGCTTTGGTGTAGTCGCCCACCATCAGGTTGTAGCGCGCCTGAAGGGCATAGACTAGGTTTTTGATGTCAATGTCAGTGCCCACCTTCGTATTGAAAAAGGCTGAGGGTGTTACGCTTTCGACCAGTGGCTGGGCTGCCTCAAGTAGGGCAATGGCTTCGCGCAAGGCGTCAATGCGGTTTTTAAACGTTGGGCGCCGGCCGGCCAGATACTCGTTGACCGGCACTACTTCCGTAGGAATTTGCTCCCAGAAGTTGGCCAGCGTGCCTATGGCCAGTGCTTTGAAGACATGGCCATACACGCGAATCATCTCCGTAGTGCCCGTTTCGCGCACATTTGCGGCGTTGTCAATAAGCAGTTGGGCATTGGCCTTAACGCGGTGGCAGTTGGCCCAGATGTTATTGATAAAGGCGTTGTTGCCGCCCACCGTGCCGCCGCCCGACTCCAGAGCGGTGAGCTCGCCGTTGCCGGTGTTAATCACGTAGAGTTCTTTGGTCGTCAGGCCGTTGCTCGAAATGGCATTGTACAGTCCGCTGGTGGCGCCTACGCTGAAGTCGCGCTTGATGCCCACGATGAGGGCCGTGAGGCCTTCGGCCGTCTTGACGACCTGGCTGCCGTCGGCAGCGTTGGGGTTGAGAAATTCTTTCTGGCATGCCGGCGCCAACCACAAAGCCGGCAGCAAAAGCAAAAGGAGGTATTTTTTCATGACGTTGAACATGTTTGATGGTTAAGGTACTTAGCCCCAATGAGGCGGCATGCTATGCCATTTAAAACCTTCCGGCCAGTCGGATGCCGAACATGCGCGGGATGGGTACGTTGCCGAAGTCGTCGCCGCGCACGCGGTCGTTTTGGCCTGCCGAGTTGGTTTCCGGGTCGAAGCCCTGGTAGTTGTCCCACGAGTGGAGGTTGCGGCCCCACAGGCTGATGGAGAGGTTTTCCAGGCCGCGGCCGACGCGGCCCAGGTCGTAGGTGAGGCCGATTTCGCGCACTTTCACATAGGAACCGTCCTCGACGTGTTCTTCCTGGATGCGCTGCCCCGTGACGCCGCCGGCAATAGAGGCCACATAGCCGCGCGGCACCTCGCCTTTGAGCTCTTTTTCGGCCAGCGGGCCAAAGCCCACGTTGTTGCTGGTGATGCGGTTCCAGTTATAGACGTCGTTGCCGCGCGAGATGTCCAGCTGCAAGTTGAAGGTCAATTTTTTAAAGCCTACGGAGGTGATGAACGTACCTACCCAATCAGGGAAGGGATTGCCCAGCACTTTTCGGAGCTCCTGTGTGCCGGCAGCCAGCGGTTGGCCGTTGGCGTCGCGCATGGGCACAAACACGCTGCCGCCGTAGCGATAGATGCGGTTTTTGAGTGCCCCGGTAGGCAGGCTGGCCTCGTTAAACTGTGCCTCCGGTATGACCAATCCGCGCTCGGGTTGCGCCAGCCCCTGTGGGGTCAGCAGCAGCGAGCCGTCGTCGTTGCGCGCATAGTAGCGCCCGAAGAACACGCCGAAGGGCTGCCCATTGAGCACCGACTGCGTGCCGTCGGAGCCGCGCAGGCTAAGGATGCCCGTTACACCGGAGACTTCGTTGATGTTGCGCGAGAAGTTGAAACCCACGTTCCAGGCGAAGTTGTTGGTGCGCACCGGCTGCGCGTTGAGCAACAGCTCAATGCCGCGGTTGGTCATGCTGCCCACATTCGTCACCACGCTGCTGCCGCCTATGGAGGGCGGTAAAGGGCGGTTGAGGGCCAGGTTGTCAATCTGCTGCTGGTAGAGCGTCAGGCTCAGGCCGATGCGGTTCTTCCATACGGCCAGGTCGAAGCCGCCTTCTACTTCTGTCATTACCTCAGGCGCTACATTCGGGTTGTTCAGCAGCGACGGCGGCAACAGAGCTGGGAAGCCGGTGAGGTTGCTGCCCGGGAAGTTGTTGAAGCGGTCGTAGAAGCCGATACCCGTCAGGTTGCCCGCCTTGCCGTAGGAGCTGCGCAATTTGAGCGTGCTGATGCTGTTGGAAAGGCCGCTGTTGCGGAAGAGCTCCGAAGCTACCCAGCTGAGGCTGGCTTTAGGGTAAAAGTTGTTTTGGTTGTCTTCCGAGAAGTATGAAGAGCCGTCAATGCGCCCGGCCAGCGTGAGGAACAGCTGGTCTTTAACGCCGAAAGTCTGTTGCAAAAAATAACCGTTGAGGGCAAATTCGCCGATGGATTGCGCCGGCAGGCTGAAGAGGTTGGAGGCGCCGGCGATGTTCTTGATGAGCGGTGCCAGATCGCGCCCTTCCATGCCCGTGAACTGGTTTTTGCCGTATTGGTACTGATGGCCTGCTGTGGTCGTGGAGGTGATGTGTTCGCCTATTTGGGTTTCATAGGAGAGCAGCAGGTCACTGTTCAGCTGAAAAACATTGCTGTTGGCAAAGGCCACATAGCCGTCGGGGAAGAACGTGGCGGCTACGCCGGCGTAGGGCAGGCGCGGATAGAGTTCGTTGCCCTGAAGGCCGTAGTTATCTAAGCCCAGCGTATAGTCCACCCGGAAGCCCTTGAAGGGGAACAACTTGAGGTTGACGTCGCTGATGATGCGGTTGGTCAGCTGCGTGATGTCGAAGGTTTCGATGACCGACAGAGGGTTGACGCGCACCAGTTCCACCTGCTTGAGCGTGCCGTCGGCGTTGCGCTCGGTGATGTCCCACACGTTGTCAATGATGAACATGCAACTGATGGGGTTGAAGAAGTTGTTGCCGTTGGGCATGTCGCGGCTGCCGCTTCGGGCATAGCTGAGGCCGGCGCTGAGCGTAGCCCACGAGGTAAGTTCCTGGTTGAGGCGCAGGCGCGCGGAGTAGCGCGTGAAGTTGGTATTGGGGATAATGCCGTCGTTGTTCGAGTAGCCGAAGGAGACGAAGTAGTTGCTGCGGTCGGTGCCGCCGCGCACCGAGAGGTGATTGTCGGTACCGAAAGCGTTGCGGAAGATGTTGTCCTGGTAGTCGTAGCGCTTCACGTCGTACTGGTCGGCGATGAGAATGCGGTTGGCCGAGCCGACCTTGACGTAGCCGATATTCTGGTTGATGAGCTGCTGCTCGGTGAAGCCCAGCGTGAGCAGAATGGTCAGGCGGTCCTGGTTGGTCTCCAAGCGGTCGTTGCCCTTGACACCGAAGCGCTTGGGGTATTTCGTAACGAATACCCGTTTACGCAGCTGGCTCATGCTGGCCGAGGTGCTGAACTCGATAACCGGCTTACCCGAGCGGCCGCGTTTGGTAAAAATTTGCACCACACCGTTCGAAGCGCGCGACCCGTATAGGGCTGCCGCAGAGGCGCCATTAAGCACTTCGATGCGCTCGATATCGTTGGGGTTGATGTCAATCAGGCGGTTCTGGCCGGCCGCCAGGCCTACCGTCATGGCGTCGGCGCTGCGGTTGATGACGTTTTGCGAAGAGTTGTCCACAATGACGCCATCCACGATGTATAACGGGTCAGAGCTGCCTTTGACGGAGCTAACGCCGCGCAGGCGGATGGTGAAACCGCCACCGGGGTCGCCCGAGTTCTGGCTGATTTGCGCTCCGGCTACCTTGCCCGCCAGAGCGCCCAAGGTGTTGTTAGAGCCGGCCTTTTCCAGGCTGCGCCCATCCACCACGCCGATGGCGTTGCCCAGTTGCTTGCGCGTGGCGGTGGGCGAGTTGCCCGTAACAATCACCTCGTCGAGGTTCAGAATGTCACTGTTCAGGCTGATGTCCTGCGTCAGCGGTTGCCCCTGGCGAATGGTTACCGGCATGCGGTAGGTGGTGTAGCCCACATACGAGACCGTCAGGGTGTACGTGCCTTCGGGGGCCACCCCCTCCAGCGCGTAAAAGCCGCGCAAGTCGGTGGACGTGCCCACCCGCCGCTCGGCCAGACTGACCACAGCCCCCACTAACGGCTCGCCCCGCTCGTCGGTAACCGTGCCCTTGATACTGAAACTGACAGACTGCGCTGCCAGCATCGCGGGCATGAGCCACAAGAGCATCGCCCGCACACAGAGGTACATGTACTGCTTCATAACGATGATGAGTTTGAGTGATTTTTCAAATTTTGATGTAAATACCTCGCCGATACAGCACCCAACACACGGCCCAACATGCCATCAGAAAGGCCAGGGCAAACAACAGCGACCCTGCTTTGTACGGCTCTATGGGCACAAAAACAGTCTGGTAAAGCCAGCGATACGCATTCCACTTCTCCTCACCTACCGTCCAGCGGATGTTGAGCAAGGTCTTGACCAACAGGCCCGACAGCACGTAGGCAAACAGCGGGTTAGCCCCAAAAACCAGAAAAAAACGAACGCCACGCCGCCAGCCAAGCACATCAATCACCCACACACTTGCCGCCAGCAACAACATCGAAAGGCCTCCCGTGTAAAGCACAAACGAACTCGTCCACAGGCTCTTGTTGAGGGGAAAAACCATATGCCACAACCCTCCCAACGCCGTCAGCACAGCACCAGTCAGTGCTAACGCTTTTACTGTCCTGATTTTCTCTTCGCCCAACCGCTGCATGACCCGGCCTGAGTGCCAGCCTATCAGGACGGTTACCACCGCCGGCAAGGTGCTGAGCAAACCTTCCGGGTCAAAAGGTATCCCCTTGCCCTTCCACAGGTGCGCCGCTCCCAGCACTGCCAGGTCAACCCTCCGCACCACACTGTGCTCCAGCGAAAAAGGGTCAACCCCGGGGGTAGCCCCCCACACCAAAAGGCTCCAATAGCCCCAAAGGATACCCGTCGCAGCCCAGAACACCCCGCGCGGCGGCAAATAGAGCACCAGCAAAGAGGCCAGTCCATAGCACAACCCAATGCGCTGAAGCACGCCCAACACGCGCAACTCCGACAGGCTCTTGTTCCAAAACGGATACCACGCCAACAACAAACCCAGCACAAACAACAGCGCCGAGCGCCGCAACGCCTTCCGCAGCAGAAACGCCCGACCGGCCGGGCCATGCTTAGAAAACGAAAACTGCATCGAGACGCCCACAATGAACAAAAACGAAGGGAACACCAGGTCGGTCGGCGTGCATCCGTGCCAGTCGGCATGCAACAACGGCCCGTAAACATGCTCCCACGTGCCCGGTGTGTTGACCACCAACATGAAAGCAATCGTAAGACCCCGATAAAAATCTACGGACAGGTAGCGCATAGCCTGTAAGTACTTTAGCCCGGCAAACGGATAGAGGCGCAAACAAGGCGACCTCCACACAAAAAAAGGATTACCGCAAACCGCTTCCCAGATTTTCAGAGGCTACGCCCATTCTTTTAGTTTAAAATTTGGATAAAGCACTTGATTTGTAAGGCCCTCAAAACCTTTTTCTATTTCGCTCAAAAAATAAAATTTTTATTTCTGAAATGTGGCGTTCCATCGGCCATAAAATTTAGATGTCCGAGCAAATGTAAAAGCATCTCCCAAATACGTGCCTCTTTACGGGCTCAAAAAATATCTCCGGCATCCTGCGTCTTCTGCGCCGCGGCCCAAAACCACAGCGAGTAAAACAGGCTCCAGGCTACCCCGGCAGAGGTTTCGATGGTGTATTCGACCATACAGGAGGCCAACAGCATGACCTGAAAGATGCCAAACAGCCAGCAGCGCCGCCGGCAGCTGAACAACAGCCCACTCCAGGCCAGCAAGCTCCCCAGCAGTCCGAGCAGCCCTGTGCCCGCCATCAGATAGACAAACTGATTGTGCGGCAGCTTAAATGTCTGGGCGTGCTCCGGAAAGTGCTCTTCTACGGTGCGCTTCATTTCTGCAGGCAGGTCGCCCGTGCCTACGCCTAACCACGGATTAGCCTGCCACAGCATCCAGCCCGCCTCCAGCGAAACCCAGCGCTCCGAGTCGGAGTAATTCGCACCATCCTCGTGCTGGTAGTGCTCCCAATCGTGCGCAGTGTAGCCCCATTTCTCCTGCATGCTGGGAAAAACCAAAAAGGATATGCCGGCCAACAAGACGACGCCCGCTACCGCGGCCAGCGCCACCCCCCAGCGGCGCGTGCTCCAGGTCCAGCGTGCCAGCGCAAACAGGATACCGGCATAGAGCACCGCTAAGCCGCTGCGCACTGACAGGAAATGGATGAAACCCACCAAAAAAACGAGGGCTATGGCTAAAAGCAGCCGCTCCCAGGCATAACGCAACACAAAGCCGCGCGCCCACAACCAGGCGCCTGACAGAATGGCCGTTGCCACCATCAGGCTGAAGCGAATGTGGTTGCGCGGCACCGGTATAGGCTTACCGTGCTCCATGGCGTCCAGAATTTGCTCCTCATGCAGCGCATAGTTGAAGCAAACACCGATGCCCAGCAGCGTCATCGTCCAGACCAGCAGATACAGCACCACATCGTATTGCCGCTGGCTCAGCGTCGGCAGATTGGCAAAGGCCCAGGGCAACACCACAAACGGCACCCGTACCCGCACGCGCTCCAGCCAGAACGCCTGGTCTTCCGACCATAAGCCGCTGACAAAAGGTATCAGCAGCAGCAAGCCCAGCAGCACCAATGGCCTGCACTTAAAGAACGCCCGAAACGACTCCACCAACGACCGCCCCACCAACGACAGGCCCCGAAGAGACGCATCGGCAGCAGCAGTTAGCTGGGCGCGGTGCCACAACGCACCGAAAACCAGCCCCCACATGCCCAGCGAAAGCAAAAAGGGCGACACCGGCATACTGACCACCACCACACATGCCGAAAACACGGTCAGGTGCGCAGGGGTAAGACGCCCTCGAAAGCGCAAGAAATGAGCAGACATACGCAACGGGTTTTGCGCATCAAAGGTACGGGCGTGGCATTCACTTCGCCTCCAATGCGGCGCTCAGCCCGAAGAGCGCAAAATCGTATTTGGCCGGGTCATCCGCATCGAAAGCCCGCAGTGCTTCCGTCAGTTCCAACACGGCCCGCCAATCCGTCTGGCGGCGTTGCAGTAGCCCCAGCTGGCGCGCCACGCGGTCCACATGCACATCTAAGGGCAGCAGCAGCTGCGCAGGCCGGATCTGCTGCCACAGGCCAAAGTCCACGCCTGCCGGGTCTCGGCGCACCATCCAGCGCAAAAACATATTGAGCCGCTTGCACGTAGAGCCGCGCTCAGGCGTGGGAATGTGCTTGCGCGTGCGCTCCGGTGCCCAGGCATGGTCGAAAAAGTCGCGGTGAAACCCCACCAGCGCGCGCTCAACAGAGGCATCGCCGGGCAGCAAATGCCGCGCAAAAGCCGTTTCCAGAGAAGTATGCTGACGGTAATAGTTCTGAAAAAATTCCAGGAAGTACAGCGCGTCGGTGGGCTGAAAGGTGCGGTGGTAAAAGCGCGCAAAGCGCTCGCGGTCTGCCTCGCGGTGTTCCAAAGCAAATTCGTAAGGCGCCCAGTCCATCAGCTCCATGGCGCGCAATGCGCTCTGGATGATGGTTTTGCGCTGGCCCCATGCCAGCACGGCCGCCCAAAAGCCGGCAATCTCCCGGTCTTGCAAGCGCTCAAAGCGGTGCGGCACGCCGATGGGGTCGCTCTCCGATAAACGCCACTGTGTTGTAGCGCCGAACGGCCTGTTCCAGAAAATCGCGCAAAGACTCCATGTCCGGCGCAAACTTATGCCCGAACCCGGCATAATGGATGCGGCAAGAAACGCTATATGCGCCAAAGGGCTGCCTTTTTGGCGGATAAATGGCGCAAATCCTGCCAGATGAGTCGATTTTTGCCACTGGCAAGCGTTTTGAATAAAAATGTAGTTTGGCATAGCACAAAGAATAAAGTCAACGCGAGACAAAAAGCGTTTTTCCTCATCGGGTTTGCGAAAAACTTGCAACGTTTGCGCGTTATTTGTCCTGACTAAGGTATCCACGAAATGACCCATCTCAAGGCAAGAAATACCCTCGCCGAAAGCGGGGAAAATGTCATAAGCCTGTACTGGGTCTTATTCTCTAACAAAATGCTTTTTGGCTATACATATGTTTGAAAATTGGTTATTAGCTGTTCAGTCGGAAGATGAACCGGAAATATCTCCGATTTTTTCTTTGGAGGAAGACGAAGATTTAGGGCAGGATGAGGCTTTTCCGGAAGTGCTACCGATTTTGCCTTTGAAAAATACGGTGCTCTTTCCGGGTATCGTTACGCCCATCACCATTGGGCGCGATAAGAGTATTCGGGCCGTGCAGCGCGCCTACGATGAACATCGCTACATCGGAGTGCTTTCGCAGCGCGACATCAAGATAGAAAACCCCACGTTTCGCGACCTGTACACCATCGGTACCGTGGCGCGCATCCTCAAAATGCTGCGCATGCCCGACGGCTCCACCACCGCTATCCTGCAGGGCCGCACGCGCTTCGAAGTGCGGGAGGCCCTGAGCGAAGAACCCTATCTGACGGCATCCGTCCGACCGCTGGAGTACATACCGCCCAAAAACAAACTGGAGTTTCGCGCCCTCATCAGCAGCATCCGCGATACGGCGCGCCAGATCATTGAGCTGTCGCCGCACATCCCCTCCGAAGCGGTGGTCATGCTCAAAAACATCACCAGCGACAACTTCCTGCTCAACTTCATCGCCTCCAACCTCAACATCAAACTGGAGGAGAAGCAGGCCATCCTGGAAATCAACAACCTCAAGGAAAAGGCCAGTCGCATCCTGCAGCACATGGATGCCGAGCTGCAACTGCTCGAGCTCAAAGACCAGATAGAGGCCAAAGTTCGCCACGACATCGAAAAGCAACAGCGCGACTACTTCCTGAGCCAGCAGCTCAAAACCATCCAGGAAGAACTGGGTCAAAACCCCCAGGAAGAGGAAATCAA
This sequence comes from uncultured Saprospiraceae bacterium, assembly GCA_964646615.1. Classification (GTDB taxonomy): domain Bacteria; phylum Bacteroidota; class Bacteroidia; order Chitinophagales; family Saprospiraceae; genus M3007. The sequence continues at coordinate 17,214 of CAZYEV010000027.1, read as the reverse complement.
CGCCTTGCTGGAGCGCGCCAAAAAGAAAAAGTGGCCCAAGAACGTCGAGGAAGCCTTCCACCGCGAAATCAACAAACTGCGCCGCGTCAACCCGCAGATTGCCGAATACTCCATCGGCCTGACCTACTTAGAAACGCTGCTCGACCTGCCGTGGCAGGAGTACACGAAGGACAACTTCGACCTCAAGCGCGTCAAAGCCGTTCTGGACAAAGACCACTATGGCCTGACCAAGGTCAAAGAGCGCATCCTGGAGCACTTAGCCGTGCTGAAGCTGAAGGGCGACATGAAAGCACCCATCCTGTGCCTGGTAGGCCCGCCAGGTGTGGGTAAAACCTCTCTGGGCCAGAGCATCGGCAAAGCCCTCCGCCGCAAGTACGTGCGCATGAGCCTCGGCGGCCTGCACGACGAAGCCGAAATCCGCGGTCACCGGCGCACCTACATTGGCGCCATGCCGGGCCGCATCATTCAGTCGCTCAAGAAGTGCAAAAGCAGCAACCCAGTCTTCATCCTCGACGAAATAGACAAGGTAGGCAAAGACTTCCGCGGCGACCCCTCCTCCGCCCTGCTCGAAGTGCTCGACCCAGAGCAAAACACCACCTTCTACGACAACTACTTAGAACTGGAGTATGACCTGTCGAAGGTGCTGTTCATCGCTACGGCCAACACACTCTCGACCATCCAGCCCGCCCTGCTTGACCGCATGGAAATCATCGAAATTTCCGGCTACTCGCAAGAGGAGAAAATGGAAATCGCCAAGCGCCACCTCATCCCGCAGCAGCGCAAAGAGCACGGGCTGAAACCCGAACAGGTCAAAATCACCGATCGCGCGCTCACGCACATCATCCGCCACTACACCGCCGAAAGCGGCGTGCGTAACCTCAACCGCGAAATCGGCTCCGTCATGCGCTATGTGGCCAAAAAAGTAGCCATGGAAGAGCCATACGACCCCGTCATCCGGCCCGAACACATCCAGGAAATTCTGGGACCTACAAAATACGACGCCGAAGTCTATCAAGAGCAGCAAGTGCCCGGCGTCGCTATCGGGCTGGCCTGGACGAGCTTCGGCGGCGACATCCTCTTCATCGAAGCCAGCCTTAACAAAGGCAACGGACGCCTGCAGATGACCGGCAACCTCGGCGACGTCATGAAAGAAAGCGCCACCACCGCCCTCAGCTTCATCAAAGCACACGCTGAGGAACTCTCCATTGACCCCGAGGTCTTCGATAAAACTGACATCCACATCCACGTGCCCGAAGGCGCCATACCTAAAGACGGCCCTTCGGCAGGTGTAACGATGCTCACGGCCCTGACGTCGGCCTTCATGAAGCGACCCGTGAAGCCCTTCTTAGCCATGACCGGCGAAATCACCCTGCGCGGCAAGGTGCTGCCCGTTGGCGGCATCAAGGAAAAAATCCTCGCCGCCAAGCGCGCCGGCCTTCGCGAAGTATTGCTGTGCAAAGACAACCAGAAACACGTGGCCGAAATAGAGCCAGAGTACATCAAGGGCTTGCAGTTCCACTACGTGGACACGATGGCCGAAGTGCTTGAAATCGCGCTGGGCATACCCAACCCCGCCCGACAAAGCAGCGCCAATGGTGTGGACAAAAAGAAGTCGCGAAAAAAGGCGCCTTCAACCGCCGAAATAGCCTCCTGAGGGGCCACTGCGGCGTACTGCCTCGCAGTATCTTTGCCGGCTATATTTTCACTCCGACTCAATCCGCACCCATGCTATGTCTGACCTGAAAGCGCGCATTTCTGCCGGCCCAATACCGAACCACATCGCCATCATCATGGACGGCAACGGCCGCTGGGCAAAGCGCAAAGGCCTGCCCCGTGTGCTGGGCCACCGCAGCGGCGTCAAGAGCGTTCGCGAAATCACCGAAGCCGCTGCCGAAATCGGTGTCCAATACCTGACCCTCTACACGTTCAGCACCGAAAACTGGGGTCGCCCCCCGGCCGAAGTGTCGGCCCTGATGAACCTCTTAGTCGAAACCGTGCGTTCCGAAATTCAAGACCTGCACCGCAACGGCGTGCGCCTGACCACCATCGGCGATTTGAGCGCCCTGCCGGCGGCCAGCCGCAAGGCCCTGCTGGACGGCATCGAACAAACCCGGCACAACACCCGCCTTACCCTTGTGCTGGCGCTCAACTATTCAGCCCGCTGGGAAATCGTGCGCGCCGCCCGCCAATTGGCAGAAAAAGCGGCTTTCGGCCAGCTGCATCCCGACGACATAGACAGCGCCATCTTCGAGGGAGCGTTGTGCACTGCCGGCATCCCCGACCCTGACCTGCTCATCCGAACCGGCGGCGAAACGCGCCTGTCCAACTTCCTGCTGTGGCAGGCTGCATACACCGAGCTGTATTTTACTCCGGTGTTCTGGCCCGACTTTGGCCGGGAAGAGCTCATCGAGGCCATCGCCAGCTATCAGCAACGCGAGCGCCGCTTCGGCAAAATCAGCGAACAAATCGCCGTCGGATAGCGCCACCCATGAAGGAAACCGTACTGGAACTCGCCCGGCGCTACCATGCCGACGTCGTCGGATACCGGCGGCATCTGCACCAACACCCTGAGCTGTCTTTCCAGGAAGAAAAAACGGCCCAATACATCGCATCCCTCCTTCAGGAATGGGGCGTAGAACACCGCACCGGCGTCGCAGGTACGGGTATTGTCGCTCTGGTGCGCGGTAAAAATCCGCGTAAGCGCACCGTTGCCCTGCGCGCCGACATGGACGCGCTGCCCATACAGGAGGCCAACCAGACGCCTTACCGCTCGCAAAACGACGGCGTCATGCACGCCTGTGGGCACGACGTACACACCGCCACCCTGCTGGGCGCTGTGCGCATCCTGCACGCCCTGCGCCACCAGTTCTCCGGTACGGTCAAATGTCTGTTCCAACCCGGCGAGGAAAAACTGCCCGGCGGCGCCAGCCTCCTCATCCAGGCGGGTGCCTTGGAAAACCCACGCCCGGCAGCCATCTTTGGCGAGCACGTCTACACCGCCCTGCCCGCCGGCGTCGTCGGCTTCCGCGTGGGCGACTACATGGCTTCCGCCGACGAAATCTACGTAACCGTTAAAGGCCGCGGCGGCCATGCTGCCATGCCCCACGAGTGCATTGACCCCATCGTCATCAGTGCCCAAATTGTGCTGGCCCTCCAGCAAATCGCCAGCCGCTACGCCGACCCGGCCATACCTACCGTGCTGACGTTCGGGAAAATCACCTCCGACGGCGGCGCCACCAACGTCATCCCCAATGCCGTGCAACTGGAAGGCACCTTCCGCACCATGAACGAACAGTGGCGCGCCGAAGCCCACCGCCGTATGAAAAAGATGGCTGAAGCCATCGCCAAAAGCATGGGCGGCGCCTGCGAGTTCAACATTGTCAAAGGGTATCCGGTGCTGCACAACCACGTCCAGCTCACGCGTCGCGCCCGCGCCTGGGCCGTCGATCTGCTGGGCAAAGACCACGTCGTGGACCTACCCATTCGCATGACGGCTGAAGACTTTGCCTATTATTCCCAAATGCTGCCCGCCTGCTTCTATCGCTTAGGCACGGGCAATGCCGAGCGCGGCATCACCGCACCGGTGCACACCAACCGCTTCGATATTGACGAAACGGCGCTCGAAACCGGCGTGGCCCTCATGGCCTGGCTGGCATTGTGCGAACTGGCTTACAAAGGGCCTTCCGCTACGACCTGATTTTACTGCTGTTGGGCCTGCTTCACTAACGCCTCCGAGTCGCGCATCAGCTGCTCCAGCTCCTTCATGAGCGACTGGCGCTGGCGCTCCAGCTCGGCTTTGCGGGCAGCCGTATCGTCGGCGGCCGTGCTCTTTTGCCCCTTCTTAGGCACCGGCGGCGGGGTGTTGCGCAGGGCCTGTTCGGCGGCTTCCAATTCGCTCAGCTGGCGCTCTAAACTGGCTTTGTGCCGCTCCAATTCGCCCAGCCGGCGCAGAACGTTTTCATCCAGATACTTGGCGCCCTGGCGCAGTGACTGGTAGGCCTGGCCCAACTGTTCTAATGCGCGGTCGTATTTGCCGGCGTCAAGTTTTTCCTTTTCCGACCGCAGCAGGCTCCAGGTGTCCCCCAGGAGGTCGCCTGTTTTTCGGAAAATCTCTTTGGCTTGCTCCTTTTCGGTATCGGTGCCAAAGAAGCGGTTGTACACCAGGATGCCCACAACGAGCAAGAGGCCAATTTTGATGAGCAGACGAATCATGACAAAAGAGATGTGAGGGTAACGAAGATAGATGAGGGCGTTTTGCCTGCGAACGCGCGCGAGGTCAGCGTTTGCGCTTTCGCAGGCCGTAAATATCGGCCAAGTGCAGTGTATCGCCATTGGGCTGGGGCACGTCCAAGTCGTATCGAATGACGATGGGGGTGCCCAGCGGGGCGTGGTAGTACACACGCCAGGCGTCGGCCTCACTGTATCCGATGCAGCCGTTGGAGCTGGCCTTGCCCAAAGAGGCCGGGTTGGTGGTAGGGTGCAGCATTTGGCCGTGGCGCACGCCGTTGATTTCGGTTTCTATCCACGGAATTTGCGGCATTCGGGTGCGGCGCCCGTCATCGCGGCGCGTGGTGTGCAGGCGTCGGCCCGTGTGCGGGTCCACAAAGAAAGAAGGCGTGCGGTTGATGCGCACGATATGCCCGCGGCCGGTGCGGGTGCGCAAGTCTTCGACCCGACCGGGTATCTGTTGGAAGCGCTTCTTGTTCTGGCCCACGCGCACCAGCACGCTGAAGAGCGTATCGCTACCGCAAACGATGCGCAGACGGTACTCCGGAATGTTCAGGTCTAACCACAGGCTGTCTATGCGCTCCTGCAGCCGGCGAGCCGTAGCGGTATCTGGCACTTGCAGGGCATCGCCTGGGCGCAGGACGACCAAGTTCCTCTGGTCAAACACAAACTCGCCGCGCTCCATGCGGCGGTAGTAGTCCGTTTCGGCCAGCGTGTCTATAAGCCACGGATTGGCATGCACCAGCAGGTGCTCCGTCAGCGGGTAGGGCGTCAGGCTATCCAGCCAGGCCACCAAGCGGTCCATAGTCTTGAAATAGTCCTTGAGCGCTACCTCCTGATGAAATACATAGGTGTACAGCGGTTTGGGCGGCTCGGGAGGCGTGGCCAGTTCCGGGACAACTACGGCCTCTTGCTCGACCTTGGGTTTGGATTGCCGCGACCCGCACGCCACCCACAGGCTTGCAGTGAGCGCTAAAACCAGCCCTGCCCAAACCACCGAAAAGAAGGGGGTGGACAGATGCTGAGATGGGCGCCCGACAGTTGTCGGGCCAATGTTGCGCGCTTTTTTCATGCTAATGTTCAGAGGGGCAGCTTGCGCCCTTTTCGTTTGAAAACCCGTCTTTTCCAAAAAATGAGCCATAAACATCCGGCGCTGTTGGCGTTTTTTCTGCAAAAAGCAGACGGGCCTTTTGAAAAAGGCCACTGTACTTGGAGCAATGGTTCGTGAAAAATTTTAGGACTCATTGGCCGGCCTTACGGAAAGGCTCTGTCCGTAGATCGTTTCAGGCAGAAAAAAAGCATTGCCGACCTGGGAAAACCCGGGTCGGCAATGCTGACGGTTCAAAAGGTCGGCACTAACGCTGCACCACTAAGCGCAGGCGGACGGCCCCCTGCCGGGTAAGTATGAGCGCCGTGTACGTGCCCGAGGGCAGATGAGCACACGCCAGAGTCGTCTGACCCGTATTCGACAGGCGCTCTTCGGCGGCTAAGCGCCCGGTAGCGTCAAGGAGCAGCAGGCGGCCTTCAGGGACCGACTGGCCCAGATAGCGCACCTGCGCCCAGTCGCCCGTGGGGTTGGGGTAGAGGCGCCACAGGCTTTCTTCAGCGGGTTCGCGCGTCCACACGCCCACATCGGGGAGGAAGATGCTGGCGGTGTTAGTACAGCCGTTCGAGCCGACGACCACCACTTCGTAGTTGCCGCCGGATATCCCGCTTAGCGATGGTCCTTGTCCCACCGATTGTCCATCCCGGTACCAATTCACGGCATAACCGCCCGTATGCGCCACCTGGATGGTGATGCTGCCCACCGAACGGCCGAGAGTATCCGGCACCAGACTGACGATGGTGATCTGCGGCTGGCTTTTATCTTCAGGCGCTACCAGGGTTACCTTGCTGATGCAGCCGTTGACGGGGTTGACCACGTCGTAGCGATACACTCCGCCCGCCGTAATGGTTTGAGGCGTCCAGCCCGGCACTTGCGGTAAGAGCACCGTTACGGCGGGCTGCAAACAGGTCAAGGTGTCTATTTGCTGCGTCAGCTGGACGGCAGAGGTGTCTATGCCCAGGACAATCGTTGCTGTAGCAGAGCATGCAGTAACCGGGTTGACGACTACTACCTGATAAGCACCTGGCTGCGAGACTAAGGGCGCTGGCTCCGTTGAGGCAAAGCCGCCAGGACCTGTCCACGAAAAGAGCAACCCCGTGGGGTCAGGAATGACCCGCAGCCGCACAGCGGGGTCCTTGCACGTCAATGGCCCTACCGGCGGTATGGGCGGCAGGATAAAGTCCTGTTCTGTCGAAATGGTCAGCGCAGCGTTGGTTGAGCAGCCGTTGTCCAGATTGGTTACGGTAACTTCGTACACGCCGGGCATGGTAACCACAGGGTTCGGCTCTGAGCTGATGAAGCCCGAAGGGCCGACCCACTGGGCGGCAAAATTTGAGGCGGAAGTTCCCATCGTCAGCTGTACGGAGGGCTGAGCACATGTGAGCGTGTCGTTGCTGACGATGACTGTGGGCGGGTCAATATCTATTTGATAAACGACCTCTTTGGTGTTCTGGCAACCGTTGGGCGCCGTGGCCACCACGCGCAGGCATTTGCCATTCACTTCCAGGGCGCATTCGCAGGTGGACAGCGGAATGTCCACATCGCACATGATTTGCGCTGTTGGGTTGTAACAGTTGATAACCACCGGCGGCAAGGTGATTTGCGGAATGCGGAAATCTTCTACCACCGTCATGGAGGCCGTTGTCGTGCAGCCGTTGGGGTATGTAACCGTAAGTGTATAAAGGCCACCGCTCGTTGCAAGCGGGTTGGCTCCCGGAATGGGCGTGCCGTCCTTCTCCCAACGGCATTGGGCGCCCAAAGACGCTGGGCACAACAGGGTTATCGAGGGCGTGTTGCAGTTGATTTCAGCATCAGACAACGTTACCGGCGGAGCCTCCACGTCGGTGGTTACCAGCGCTGTAGCCGAGGCTTTGCAGCCCGTGGCGGGGTCAGTAACGACGAACGTGTAAGGTCCTGGCACATCGGTCAGCGGTGCAGGGTCAGTGGAATAAAAGCCATCTGGCCCGAACCATTCCGTCAGCAAGCCCGGCTGGCTGGAATGGCCCACCAACTGCACCTGCGGTTGGGCGCAAGTGATGACGCCCCCCAAAGCCAATGGCGTCGCCGGCGGAATGCCCTCCACAACCACTACGGTGTCCCGATCGGTGCATAGCTTACCTCCAGCCTGCGCCTCAACGGTGAGGATGTAAGTGCCCGGAGTGCTGACTATCAACTGATTGCCTGAGCCTAAGAAAGTACCTGCCAGACTCGTCCAGGTAAAAGTGCCCACACTCTGCAATGCCCTCAAGGTCAGCGGAAACGTAGCGCAAAGCGGCTCTGCTTTGGGGAAAATTTCGGCTTTAGGTTCAACGACGGCGATACTGAAGTTAATCACCGAGTCGCAACCCTGATACGACTGGCAGGTATAGGAGTAGGTACCCGAGTTGCAAAACGACTGCCCGCACACCGTTATACACTCGCCGGCGCAAATGCTCTGCACTCCGAGGTTAGTGATGATGGGCGTGCGCACGATTACTTGTTGCCGCACCACGCTGTCGCAACCCAGCTGCGACTTGTAAGTGTGCTGATAAATGCCGGTGCTGCTCACCTGCTGTCCCCAGGGCAATGTGTAGGGCGTTGCCTCATGGCATACAGTTACCGGAGGCAATACGGTAGGTGGTATTGGCGCTACCTGCAACGTGCGACATGAGGATATGCCGGCCTCGCAACTGTTGATAGGTGTTACGCATATCTGCGCTAAGCCAGGCGTATTGCCAACGACGACCTGCACAAAATTGCCCCCGGGCGCCTCGAGCACAACGGTCTCTTTGTCCTGCCCCTGTATGTGCCAACCTGGCGGAACCGACCACGTGTATGCGCTGGCATTCGCTACCGGCGGCACAAAATAATTGAGCACGCTGCCCGGGCAAACAGAGGCTGGCCCCTGTACAGGGCCCGGACTGGCTATCGGCTTCGCCTTAGCCGCACCGGGAGGAGAAACCGACAGCGTAAAATGGCACATATCACCCGCATAGCCGTCTAACCTCAGGTAGTACGACTGGCCCGGTATAACCCTTGCACCAATGCTGATGGGCGTGTTGCCCTTTCCTTTTCCACCGGCCTCGCAGGCCAGCGGCTGCTCCTGAGCGCCGCAACCCGCGCGATATAAGGCCATCTGCATGCCATCGCCATTCGTACAATTGGAGGGCTGCAACGTAAATTGAACCATCGTATCCCCGGCGATAAAGCCCAACCATTGGTCGTTTTCAATAGTACCGCAGAAAAGGCCTGTGCCTATCGAAGCCGAATACCCGAGGTTGGAGCCATTGAAGGTGCTGAGGTCGCAGTAAATGCACACATCCTCACAAAGGTTGGGAGGGGGGAACGCACTCCCTGGGCAAGGCGGGTCTAAAGATTTATCTACTGGCACAATGCGAAAGTCTATGCACGTTGACACACCCTCTGAGCACGCATTTAGCGGCGTTACACACAGCTGGCCACTCTGGCTGCCAAAAGTTACCTCCACGCTTGTTCCTCCCGAAGCGGGCAGTACCACCGGAGAAAGCGCGCCATTGATGCGTATTCCGCCAGTACCGCTCCACCGATACGCACCAGCGCCGGGCACCGGGCTAATGACGTATCGAAGCGTTGCACCAGCAGGCACAACAGTAGGGCCGGCAATAGAAGAGACCGTCCCTGGCACAGGAGCCAGCACCGCGTCTTCAGGAGTTGTCGTTATGGTAAAATGGCACTGATCGCCGTTGTAACCATCCACCAAAAGGCGATAAGTACGCCCAGGAACCACGGTGGATGCCCCTAAAAGCCGCTCGGTGTCGCCCCCACCCACCGAGCCGACTACACACGACAAGGGAGCCTGCTGACAGTCTTCGTAGATAGCAGCCTCAATGCCATCACCCTGGATGCACTTGGATGGCTTAATGCGCACCAATATCGAGCTCGTACGCGCGGTAAAGCTATACCAGCGGCCATTGTCCAAATCTCCACAGAACCCAGGAGCAGTACCTGAGGCCGGCGCTCCCGTCTGGCCTGTCAGACCATTCAACGAACAAACAAGACATGCCTGCGAGCATATCGAAGCGCCTTCTATCGGCAAACCGGAACATGGCTGGGCTTGCTGCGCCCACAAAACACCCTGCCACCACAGGGCACATAGCACAAAGAGTACATTTCTGAGCATACACAAAGCATTTTTAGAGTGAAGAGTTCGCAGGGTTTTCTCGGCGCTGCTTCGACGCTCAAAAATAAAGAATATCGCTGGACACGAGTGCTACCTCCATGCTATTTTAACCATTCTGCAAAAGCCATCCTATTTTTGACCAAATTTTTGCGCTGCGCATGAAACGCATCGGCTTTCCATACGGCATCAGCAACTTCGAGACCTTAGTCCGGACGGGCAAGCACTACGTGGACAGAACCATGTACCTGGCCAAGATGGAAGACATGGACGCGCGCTACCATTTCTTCTTGCGTCCGCGTCGTTTTGGTAAGAGCCTGGCCGTGTCGGTCATGGAGTACTATTACGGCAAGCAACACCGGGCAAAGTTTGAAGAGTTATTTGGGCGCTACTATATCGGGCAGCACCCGACGGAGGGAGCCAATGCCTACTTAGTATTGAAGTTTGATTTTAGCGGAATTCGAACCAATAGCCCGAAAGCTATTGAACAGAGCTTTGCCTTCGAGGTAAAGCAAAGCATCCTGCAATTTATGGGGGAATATCGCGATTTTTTTAGTCAGCAGGACTTCGCCCAAATCCGTGAAAACCTCGCCGCAAATGACTCTCTGAGCGCTCTGCTAACGCTCATCAGGACTAAATGCCCAGGTGAGAAGATTTACCTGCTGATAGACGAGTATGACCATTTCACCAACGAGATCATTGCCTTTTCGTTCAACGATTTCAAGACCATCGTCAGCCGCAACGGCATTGTGCGCAAGTTCTTCGAGGTGGTCAAAAAGGGCACCCAGAGCGGCATCATTGACCGCATTTTCGCTACCGGTGTTTCGCCCGTAACGTTAGATAGCCTCACGAGCGGTTTCAACATCGGCACCAACCTGTCGCTGCAGCCCGACATGCACGACTTCATGGGCTTCACCGAGGCGGAAGTGGCCGACATCCTGCGCTTAGCCGACGTGCCCGACGGCGAATTCGAGCGCGTGCTGGCCGACGTGCGCGCGTGGTACAACGGCTATCGCTTTTCGGACGAATGCCCGCACCAACTGTACAACCCAGATATGGTGTTGTACTTCGCCTCGAACTATCGGCAGCAGCGCAAGTATCCCAAGAGCATGGTAGATACCAACGTGATGAGCGACTATGGCAAAATCGAGAGCATGCTGAGGATTGGGAACGAAACCATGAACACAGCCGTGCTGGAGGAAGTCATCGAAAACGGCTCTGTGGTGTCGGGCCTCACGGTGCAATTCAGTTTCGAGCGAAACTGGACGCGCGAAGACTTTGTGAGCCTGTTGTTTTATTTGGGGCTATTGACGGTGCAGACGGCTTCGTACGGTCAGTGGGTTTTGCAAATACCGAACCACGTCATCGCTGAGTTGTACTACAAGTTTTTTCAGCACGTCTTGCTGCACCGCAGCAAGTTGGCAGATGCCGACCTGCGTGTAGGCGAGCGGATGCTTACGCTGGCGCGCGACAATGACATTGAGCCGTTGCGCGAGGCGTTTCAGCAGGTGTTGAGTCATCTGGACAACCGCGACGCGCGCCGGATGGACGAAAAGCACCTGAAGACGGCGCTGATAGCCCTGATGTCGCCCACGGGGGTGTACATGGTGCGCAGCGAGCCAGCGCTGGGCGAGGGTTACCCGGACATTGTGCTGCTGCGGCGTCCGCCGATTTTGGAGCCGAAGCGGCAGTATGTGTTTGAGTTGAAGTACCTCAAGAAGAGCGAGGCGCATCGTCTGGAGGAAGTGGTGGAAGAAGGGCGTGCGCAGTTGCGGCGCTACCTGTCGCACCCGGAGGTGGTGGCGCAGGGCGACTTTGTGGCGTATCTTTGGGTGGTCATCGGCTACACCATCGAGCGCGTCGAAGAGGTGCACGGGGAGGTTAGCAGTGCCTGATAATAGTGCAAAAACGGAGAACATACCTTTCTTTTCAATACTTTTTCAGTCAGTAGCCTATGCCAAAGACGTATGCCCTCGACCGCCAGCGTTCTGTTTATATTGGAGGAGCAGCCGGACAACGCCTCAAAATACCCGTTGACCTGGCGCGCTTAGAAGCCGTTGCCTGTGAGCGCATGAGTGCTGAAGCCTGGGCCTACATCGCCGGGGGAGCAGGGCGAGAGCGCACTATGGCTTCCAATGTGAGCGCATTCGACCGCTGGGCGATAATACCGCGGATGTTGCGCAACGTAGAAGAGCGCGATATTTCCACTTCCCTGCTGGGCCGTGTCTTGCCAGCGCCTTTTTTTCTGGCGCCCATTGGCGTTTTGGAAATGGCGCACCCGGAGGCCGATCTGGCGGTGGCGCGCGCTGCCAGCGCTCTGGGCATTCCATTCATTTTTTCCAATCAAGCGTCGGTGCCTATGGAGGCGTGTGCCGCAGCTATGGGAGAAACACCGCGTTTTTTTCAGCTGTACTGGAGTCGCTCCGAGGAGTTGGTCGCTCATTTTCTGAAACGCGCTAAAGCCTGTGGTTGTGCGGGCATCGTAGTTACGCTCGACACTACTTTGCTGGGCTGGCGCACCCGTGATTTAGACCTGGCATTCCTGCCTTTTCTGCGCGGTATGGGCATTGCGCAGTACACTTCTGACCCGATTTTCCGAAAAATCATGGAAGAACCCGACCCGGCGCCGACGGCCCGGCCACGCCCTACGTTAGAGGCGATTCGTACCCTGATAGCGGCCAACCGCCGGTTTCCAGGCTCTTTCTGGAAGAACCTTCGCACAGGCGCCGGCCTGCGCGCAGTGCGTACGTTTGTACGCATTTATTCACGGCCCAACATCACCTGGAAAGACCTGCCCTTTTTGCGCCAGCACACCGATCTGCCCATCATTCTCAAAGGTATTCTGCACCCTGACGATGCGCGTAAAGCACTGGACTACGGTGTGGACGGCATCTACATTTCCAACCACGGAGGCCGCCAGGTGGATGGCGCCATTTCGGCCATAGAAGCCCTGCCGGCCATCGCCTCCGTCGTTCAGGACAAGGTTCCCATTCTGATAGACAGCGGCTTTCGCGGCGGTGCCGACGTATTCAAAGCATTGGCGCTGGGGGCTACGGCTGTCGGCATTGGGCGGCCTTATTGCTACGCGCTGGTCATCGCTGGCCAAACCGGCGTAGAGGAGCTGCTGACCAACTGGATGGCCGATTTTGAACTGACTATGGCGCTGGCGGGCTGTAAGAATATAGAAGAAGTGCGCCAAACGCCACTTTTGGAACGCAAGGCTTAGATGGCCCATTTGAGCCGAAGACTGTTGGTAACGACGCTGACCGAACTGAGCGCCATGGCAGCGCCGGCAAACATGGGGTTAAGCATAAACCCGTAAGTCGGATACAACACTCCGGCGGCAATGGGAATGCCAATCACATTGTAAACGAATGCCCAAAACAGGTTCTGCCGCAGCGTGCGCACCGTCTGGCGCGACAGGCGTATGGCTTCGGGTATCTTGCGTAAGTCGCTGCTCATGAGCGTCATATGCGCTACATCCATGGCAATATCGGTGCCGCGCCCCATGGCAATGCTCACGTCGGCACGGGCGAGTGCCTGGCTGTCGTTGATACCGTCGCCGACCATAGCCACTACTTTGCCCTGGGCTTGCTGTTCGCGGACAAAAGCTTCCTTGTCGGCAGGCATCAGACCGGCCTTCACATGCTCGATGCCCAATGCCTGAGCGACCGCTTGAGCACTCTGCGCGTTATCGCCCGTGAGCAGCCACACGTCAATGCCCAATTCGCGCAACTGGCGTATGGCCGGTGCTGCCGAGGTCTGGACGGGGTCTGCAATGGCCGCTGCAGCCAGCACGCGGTCTGCGTAGGCGAAGAACACGACCGTTTTGGCTTCGCTTTCCCAGCGTTCGGCAGCTTGCACAAAGGCGGCAGGCAGCATCAGTCCTTCCGCTGCTAACAGGGAGCGATTGCCGGCCAGTATCCGCTCATTGCGGAAGCGCGCACGAACGCCCAGCCCTGGCAACTGTTCCACCTCCGTTATGGGCACAGGCATGGCCTCACTTTCCAAATGCGCAGCAATGGCTTCGGCTAAAGGGTGCTGGGTCTGCCGCTCTAAAGAGTAGAATACATCGGCCCAGGGGCCAGCCGGCAGGTCATCCGCCCAAAGAATGGCCTCTACCGTGGGCTTGCCTGCGGTGAGCGTGCCGGTTTTATCTAAGGCCAGCACCTGGATGCGGTGGGCCAGTTCCAGGCTTTCAGCGTTTTTGATGAGGATGCCTTTTTCGGCCCCTTTTCCGATTCCCACCATAATAGCCGTAGGTGTGGCCAATCCCAATGCGCATGGGCAGGCAATAACCAGTACGGTAACCATGGCTAACAGGCCGCGCACCAACCCATCGTTGCCCCCCCAAAGCCACCAGGCTGCCAGCGAAGCCAGTGCAATCAAAATGACTATTGGCACAAACACCGCCGCTACCCGATCCACCATGCGCTGCACAGGCGCTTTACTGCCTTGCGCTTCTTCCACCGTGTGGATGATCTGGGCCAGCAGCGTATCGGCGCCTACCTGTTCGGCGCGCAGCTGCAGCGGCGAATGCTGCACCACCGTACCCGCCCACAGGCGGTCGCCAGGACCTTTCGCCACGGGTATAGGCTCGCCGCTGAGCATACTTTCGTCCACGTGCGATTGCCCGCTGTGCACCACCCCGTCCACCGGCACTTTTTCGCCCGGGCGCACCAGCAAAAGGTCGCCCACTACTACCGTCGCCGTGGGCACCTCTTCCGTTTGCCCGTCGGGGAGCAGGCGCATGACCGTCTGCGGTTGCAGGCCCATCAGCTTTTTGATGGAAGAGGACGTCTGAGCCTTCGCGCGCTCTTCCAGCCATTTGCCTAATAAAACGAAGGCAATGACTACTCCAGCAGCCTCGAAATAAACGTGTGCTTCCAGCCCGCGGCTCTGCCAAAAGGCTGGATTTAGCGTGTTGAAAACGCTAAAGGCGTAGGCAATACCGGTGCTCAGAGCTACCAGCGTGTCCATGGTTGCCGCGCCGTGGCGGGCCTGTTTCCAGGCGTTGATGAAAAACGAACGACCAAACCAGAACACCAACGGCGTGGCTAAGGCCCACATTAAGTAATTGACACCAGGCGCGTTCATGAAGAACATGCCCAGCAAAACCAATGGAACGGCCAACAGCAGGGCGCCCATGACACGCCGGCGCAGAGCGTCGTGGCGGCGTTCCTGATACTCCTCAGCCGTCGCTCCGCCTTTCTCCTCAATAATCAGGTCGTATCCAATACCCTGAAGTGCTTTCTTTAAATCTTCGGGCGATGCCTCCGAGGGCGCATATTCTACCTGTACCGAGTTGTTGGCCAAATTAACCGACGCCAAGCGCACACCCGGCACGCGACACAGCCCCGTCTCTACACTCCGCGCACAGGAGGCGCAGGTCATACCTGTTACTGCATATTGCTCGCGGACAATCGCCGCTTTTTCAGTTGCCATTTTCACTTCTTTTTTACTGAAAGATAACTAATTATGAAAGCGTCAGCATCCCGGCGTCCAGACATCTCCGCAGTGGCAGCGAAGCTAACGCCAGGGCGCTCCCAAAAGCCTTTCGTTTCCTCGCGGCCAGCATGCCCTATCGCGCTGGCCGCACCTTCCCCTTCAGAATAACAATGGTCTCATTCGGGTAGGTGTTGGCCGTAACTACGATGGCCTTTTTCTGCTCCTGTGTCTTGCCTTCCGTGTTGAAACGGGCCTTGATAACACCTTTACCGCCGGGTGGAATGGGATCTTTGGGCCAATCCGGCACCGTGCACCCACAGGAGGAGCGCGCGTTCAGGATGGAAAGGGGCACCTTGCCTGTATTTCGGAAGGCAAATGCGTGTTCCACGATGTCGCCCTCGCGCACCTCGCCGAAGTCGTATTCCGGCTCCTCGAAGACAATCCGCGCCAGCGCATTCGTGTCTAAAGGCAAATCGGCCGATACCGGGTTCCGAATCAGCTCGCTGTTGGGGCCACCACCGCGTATTTCGCGTACACCAGAGTTGCTATCGCTTTTGCAGGCCCACCAGGTTACGACACTCAGGAATAGAATGGAAAACAGGGTCTTCATAGCTGTTGCGTTTATGTGTTTAAAAAAACCATTCTTAGCGCTTAACGTTCAGCACGCCAGGCTATCTTTTCTAAAAGCCCGCAAAGATGTTTGGAAACGGCGCAGCAGAGGGCGTTTGAAAGCCCTTTTTTACCACGTATTGCAAGCACGTCTTTTTAATCCTACCCGGCAGATACGAGGCTCGTGCACCCCTATCTTTGCCCGCCGTTGGCACACCTAATTTTAATATATGACGACAAAAAAACGCGTACTCATCACAGGCGCTGCGGGCTTTATCGGTTCGCATTTGTGCGACCGCTTTTTGGCCGAGGGCTATCAGGTCATTGGCATGGACAACCTTCTGACCGGAAGCCTGGACAACATCGCCCACCTTTTCAAGGAAAAGGATTTTGAGTACTATCATCACGACGTAACCAAGTTCGTCCACGTGCCCGGCCCGTTGGACTACATCCTCCACTTCGCTTCGCCGGCCAGCCCCATTGACTACCTGCAAATGCCCATCCAGACGTTAAAAGTGGGTGCATTGGGCACACACAATTGCTTAGGTCTGGCTCGCGAAAAAGGCGCACGTATCCTGGTGGCCTCCACCTCCGAAGTGTATGGCGACCCATTGGTGCATCCGCAACCCGAAGAGTACTGGGGCAATGTAAACCCTGTAGGACCGCGCGGCGTGTATGACGAGGCCAAGCGTTTCCTGGAAGCCATCACGATGGCCTACCACAACGTGCACGGCGTCGAAACGCGCATCGTGCGCATCTTCAACACCTACGGCCCTCGCATGCGCGTCAACGATGGGCGTGTGCTGCCCGCCTTTTTTAGCCAGGCCATCCGCGGCGAAGGTCTTACGGTATTCGGCGACGGCTCGCAAACGCGCTCCTTCTGCTACGTGGACGACCTCGTCGAAGGCATCTATCGCCTCCTGATGAGCGACTACCACCTCCCCGTCAACCTCGGAAACCCTTCGGAAATTACCGTACTCCAGTTCGCACAGGAAATCCTCGATCTGGTGCAAAACCCGAAAGCCTATATTGATTACCGACCACTACCAGTGGATGACCCCAAACAACGCCGCCCCGACATCACAAAGGCCCGCCAAATACTGGGCTGGGAACCCAAAATTGACCGCGCTACTGGACTAAAACTCACCTACGAGTACTTCAAGAAAGTAGTTCCCGTGCCCTAAAACGCTTTGTGGAAGCATAAACCGCAATACCCCATGCCTCAGCGGCCCCCTACAGGGCAGCTATGGCAAGCCAAACAAGTATCCGCCAGGCTGCAATACGTGAACTACGCCTCAAAAAGCGGCTCAAAAGCATGCTGCGGGACACCTCGAAAAATTTTTTTAAATTTTTTTGAAAACATCTTGCACGGCTGAAAGAGACGCTATTACCTTTGCAGCCCATTTCGATGAGAACACAAGAAACACCCCAAACGAGGGGTTAAAAAGAGCAAGTTCATTGACAAGATTGGACGAGTAGCCTGGATACGCTTGGGAGGATTGCGAGTTATCGCAGTCTTTCAGGTAAGGTGTACTGAAGAGCGAAGTTGGCGAGAGATCGCTGACGTAAGAGTTTACTATGGAGAGTTTGATCCTGGCTCAGGATGAACGCTAGCGGCAGGCCTAATACATGCAAGTCGAACGGGCTCTGAGCGATCAGAGTTAGTGGCGCACGGGTGCGTAACGCGTAC